>CAMAUC010000005.1 GCA_945861265.1 Rhizobium sp. Q54
GGCGCGCGGCTATGACCGGACCGGCTATTTTGAAGTCGATACCAACGAACAGCGCTCCTGGACGGTGCAGTTGACCGACACGGCGGAACAACCGCCTGACCGGCCGCTGCCATCCCGCACTCCGAGCGGTCCATCACGACCGCCGTCCAACGCGCCACAGGCGCCGGCGGACGGCAGAGAAGGTTTGAAGCGATGAGACGTCTGCGCCGCGCCAAGATCGTCGCCACCCTCGGTCCCGCCTCGTCCAGCGCGGAGATGATCGGCAAACTGTTCGCCGCCGGCGCCGACGTGTTCCGCATCAATATGAGTCACACCAGCCAGGACCGCATGCGCGAGTTGATCGCCATGATCCGCGGCGTCGAGGCCGACACCGGCCGGCCGATCGGCATTCTGGTCGATTTGCAGGGACCGAAGCTGCGGCTCGGCACCATTGCCGGCGGCGCGATAGCGGTGAAGACTGGCGACACCGTTGTGCTCGATTCCAATCCGGCGATCGGCGATGCCTCGCGCGTTTATCTGCCGCATCCGGAAATTCTCGCCGCCGTGCAGGTCGGCCATACGTTGCTGATCGACGACGGCAAGGTGCGGCTGACCGTGACCAAGGTCGAGCCGAACCGCGTGACGACGCGCGTCGAGGTCGGCGGCAAACTGTCCGACCGCAAGGGTGTCAGCGTTCCCGATTCGACGATCCCCCTGTCCGCATTGGCCGAGAAGGACCTGTCCGATCTCGAAGCCGCGCTCGAGGCCGGTATCGACTGGATCGCTTTATCCTTCGTGCAGCGGCCCGAGGACGTCGCCGAAGCCAAGAAGCTGACTCGCGGCCGCGCGCTGCTGATGGCCAAGATCGAAAAGCCGCAGGCGGTGCATCGCCTCGCCGAAATTCTCGAAGTCGCCGATGCGCTGATGGTGGCGCGCGGCGATCTCGGCGTCGAGATGCCGCTGGAGAAGGTGCCCGGCGTGCAGAAGCTGATGACGCGCATGGGCCGTGCCGCCGGCAAGCCGGTGGTGGTGGCGACGCAGATGCTGGAGTCGATGATCTCCTCGCCGGTGCCGACGCGCGCCGAAGTGTCCGACGTCGCCACGGCGATTTTTGAAGGCGCCGACGCGGTGATGTTGTCGGCGGAGTCCGCGGCGGGGCAATATCCGATTGAGGCGGTCGGCACCATGAACCGCATTGCCGAGGAAATCGAAAGCGAACAGCTTTTCCGCGGCATCATCGACGCGCAGCGATCGGTGCCGGAACCGACCGGCGCCGACGCCATCGCCGATGCGGCGCGCCACATCGCCGATACGCTCGATCTCGCCGCCGTGGTGTGCTGGACCTCATCGGGCTCGACCGGCCTGCGCATGGCGCGCGAGCGGCCGCGCCCGCCCATCGTGGCGCTGTCGCCGAATATCGCGACCGGCCGCCGGCTCGCCGTGGTGTGGGGCGTGCATTGCGTCGTCACCGAGGACGCGCACGATCAGGACGACATGGTCGACCGCGCCTGCCGCATCGCCTTCAAGGAGGGCTTCGCCAAGCCGGGCCAGCGCATTATCGTCGTCGCCGGCGTGCCGCTCGGCACACCGGGCGCGACCAACATGCTGCGCATTGCCTATGTCGGGGCGGAGACGACGGGCGATTGAGCCTCAGGCCCGTGGCAAGGGAGCGTAAAACGTCCCCTCCACTTCGAAGAAGTCATCCTGGTTGAGCGCAGCCACTTCAATAATCGAACGGGGCGGACAAGGCCCGTCAGCCCACAGTTCCGATTGCACTTTGTTGACCAGTGGGCGAATGCGTTTCATGTCGGTGACATAGACCACCAGACGCACCGCATCGCGCAGACTCGCGCCTTCGGTCTTCGCGATCTGCTGCATATTCAGGAAGGCTTGGCGGATACGGGCTTCGTCGCCCTCCACCAGAGTATCGGATAGCGGATCGATACCGCGCATGCCGGCGACAAAGACAAAATCGCCCGCACGGGAGCCCAAGCTCCAAGGACCTGTCGGCTTGATCGCACCTGTGGGTGAAAGGGTTTTGACGCCATTCGGCGAACGCGTTTCAGTCATTTAATCAACCTACAATAATCGTCGACCCAATTAGAAGCTCTGTTTGCGTGCGATACAAATGGGCGCAGAAAAGCACAACGTATGGGCGTAATCCGGCGCGCGCCATTTTCTCAAATTTAGCATCCTGAAATGATGATATGCCGAAACGCCCCGACCTAACCGCCGGATCAATTCGGACCGTGCGGCGATCAATTGCGCTCGTACCGCGACGTCGGATGCTGTAGGCTGCCTCTTAACCCGTTGCAATGATCGATGTCGGGATTAATGGTGAGTTCGAGCTGACCGCTCTCGAATGTATCCTAGGAAAGAATTCGATCAACTTGGGAGTGAAATTATGAAAGTGGGAGCATACGCGCTGGCCGCGGCAATTTTATTGTCGGTCGCGCCGGCCTCGGCACAGGAGAAGACTGAAACAATCCGACTGACGATCGCATCGAGCCATCCGCCGGTGATCCCGTGGGTGCTTGCGATGAAGAACACCGTTGTGGAAAAATCCAATAAGGCGCTCGAAGCGAAGGGATCGAAATACCGTATCGAGTGGAACGAAGCCTATGGCGGCGTGCTCTACAATTTCGAAAACACGATCGAGGCGATCGAACAGGGCATCACCGACTTCGGCTGGGTCGGCACCCTGTGGGAACCAGCCAAGATGCCGCTGCAGAACATCATGTTCGCGACGCCCTTCGTCAACGATGATCCGACCATCTCGGTCAAGGTAATGGACGAGATGATGAAGAAGCCGGAATTCCAGAAGGAGTGGTCGTCGCAGAACGCGATCTACTTCTCCGCGACGACGTCCGATTCCTATCAGCTCTTCACCAAATTCCCGGTCAAGACGCTGGAAGACCTAAAAGGCCGCAAGATTCTGGCGGCTGGCGCGGTCGGCACCTGGGTCGAAGCCCTCGGCGGCACTTTCGTAAACTCCGGCATTCCGGCGATGTACAATGGCGTACAGACCGGCGTCGGCGAAGGTGTGGCACTGATCCCGTCGGGCGCCATTCCGATCAAGCTGCATGAGGTCGCGCCTTACGTGACCTATGTCGACCTCGGCTCCGTCACTTTCGGCGCTTTCGCGGTCAACAAAAAGCGGTGGGAAAGCCTGCCGAAGGAAGTCCAGGACGTATTGCGGCCGCTCGCAATGGAATACGCGGCCGAGAATATCAAGATCGTCAAGGCGCGTGAAACGGCGGGCCTGGAGCGCATCAAGAATGAAGGCGCCAAGATTTCGACCTTGCCGCCGGAAGAGCGCAAACGCTGGGCCGCGGCGATGCCTAACCTTGCCAAGAAGTGGGTCGAGGAGAACGAGAAGAAGGGCCTGCCGGCGCGGCAGATCATGATCGACTATATGACCGCAATGCGCGCCGCCGGTGCCAAACCGGCCCGCGATTGGGACAAGGGTCTCTGATCTACTCCATGCAAGACAAGCGGGCGCCCGACCCCTCGGGCGCCCGAACTTTTTGTGATAGTTTCCGTCTGGGCGCCACGCATGCGCGACGCTCGTGTTCTAATCCGCGGTTTCACTACCACACCGGCCGGGCCTAAAGGCAATCAAGACGATGCAGGTTTCTTCCCCTGAGTTAGCGGCCGCTTCAGCGACCGGATTAGTGACCCGCTGCAACGGCGCCTTCACTTTCAGTCTGTCGGTCGTCAGTTCGGTCTGGATCTTCGCCATCATGGCGCTGGTCTGCGTCGACGTCGCCATGCGCAACATCCTCAATGCGCCGATCTCCGGCGTCGCCGAGTTCATCGCGCTTTCGGTTCCGGCTTGCGTTTTCCTGCAGTTGCCAAGCTCGATCGCGCAGCGCCGCCTGATGCGCGCCGAATTGGCGATCGACCAATTGGAAGCGACCCGGCCGCGGGCCGCCTCTGTTTTCAACTTTGTATTCATGCTGATCGGCATGCTGGTGTTCTGGAAGATTCTGGTCTGGGCCTGGCCGGATTTCGAGAAGGCTTTCAGTTCCGGCGAATATGCCGGCGCGCAAGGCGCCTATACGATCCCGGTCTGGCCATTCAAGCTGACATTGATCGTCGGCTGCGGTCTCGGCTTTCTGCAATTCGCGCGGCAGCTTGTCCTGGAAGGGATGATCCTGTTCGGCCCGACGAAGCCCGGCTCACACGACGACGGCCGCAGCATCCTGATCGTTGTGGCGTTCCTCTCCGGCATCGCCGGTTTCGTCGCGTTCCTGTTCCTGGCC
Organism: Rhizobium sp. Q54; assembly: GCA_945861265.1. Taxonomy (GTDB): domain Bacteria; phylum Pseudomonadota; class Alphaproteobacteria; order Rhizobiales; family Xanthobacteraceae; genus Pseudolabrys. Next base: position 4,245 of record CAMAUC010000005.1, read on the forward strand.
GATCCGCGCCCGTTGGAAGTTGGCATTTACTGCCTGGCCGCCATGCTGGTTTTGGTCCTGCTCGGCATGCCGATCGCGCTGGTCCTGATGAGCCTGTCCTATATCGGCATCTGGATCGCTCGCAGCGGCGAGTTCATGGCGGTCAACACGCTCGGACTCGCCGCGTCGTCGGCGGTCTCTTCTTACGAATTTGGCGTCATCCCGCTGTTCATCATGATGGGCCTGGTGCTGGAAAAGGCCGATGTCGGCCGCGACGCTTTCGCCGCCGCCGCCAGCCTGCTGCGCCGCGTGCGCGGCGGGCTCGGCATTGCGACGGTTGCCGCCAATGCGATATTCGCTGCGATCGTCGGCAGTTCGATCGCCTCCGCCGCCGTGTTCAGCCGGATCGCCGTGCCGCAAATGGTGTCGCACGGCTACACCAAGAAATTCTCGGTCGGTTGCGTGGCCGGCTCGTCGGTGCTCGGCATGCTGATTCCGCCGAGCCTGCTGCTCATCATCTACGGCCTGATGGCCGAGGAATCGGTCGGCAAACTGTTCGTCGCCGCCGTCGTCCCCGGCATCATTCTCGCGATTGCCTTCGCGATTGCAATCTATGCCATGACCTGGCTGATGCCGCGTTTCGTCGGCAATACGCGCGCAGCGAGCGACATCCCGTCCTCCACACCGCGGGAGCTATTATCCCAGCTCGGGCCGATTGCCCTGCTGGTGGTGCTGGTGATCGGCGGCATCTATGGCGGCATTTTCACGCCGACCGAGGCCGCCGCCGTCGGCACCGCCTTCGCGTTCATTATTGCTTTGGCAAAACGGCGAATAAACTGGACGGCCTTCAGGGAGATCGTACTGGAATCCGGCTATGTCTCGGCAGCCATTTTGTTCCTGATCGTCGCCGCCAATCTTTACACGAGACAAGTGGCGCTCACCGGCATTCCGTCCAAGGTGGCGAATTGGGTGGCCAGCGCCGGCCTCGAAATGGGCGGTTTCCTCACCGTCTACTTCGTCATCTTGTTCCTCCTCGGCATGATCCTCGATTCGGTCTCGATCATGCTCATCATGCTGCCGATCATGATGCCGGTGCTCGCCGTACTCGGCGGCGACAAGATCTGGTTCGGCGTCATCACCGTCATCGTGGTCGAAATCGGGCTGCTGACGCCGCCCTTCGGGCTGTCGGTTTATGTGGTCAAAGGCGTGCTGCCGAAGGATTTCGTTTCGCTGCCGACGATATTCGCCGGCGCGCTGCCCTTCGTCCTGGTGATGATCCTGGTATCGCTCCTGTTAATGGTCGTGCCCGAACTCAGCCTGTGGCTGGTGCGGCTCTAGCAATGCGCTGATACAAGCCGCGCGCGCCAGTTTTCACAGGGCCAAAACCGTCGCCGCCCGAAGTTAGCTGATAGCAATCAAAGCTCGCCGAACTGTTAATATTGATATTCGACCAGACAGTTGGATGGAGAGGACAGTGCCTGGAACTCAACTTCACATTCCGACCGAAGTGACCCTGGATTTTCTGGGAATGACGATTCCCGTTCATTGGGATTACCACGCCATCCTGATGGTCTCGGTCTGGTTCGTGCTGGTGCCGATCTGCATCATCATCATCCGCTTCGGCAAACCAAAGCCGACTTTGACCGGCCTGCACCGGCAGGTCGCCGTCAAACACATCGAGTGGTGGTGGTTCAGCATTCACAAATACGGGCTGATTTTTTCGATCAGCCTCGCGCTCGCCGGCGCGATCGTGGCGGTGACGGTCAGCCGTGGCTTCAGCGGCTCGCTGCATTCGCTGTTCGGTCTTGCAACCGTTGCGCTGGGATGTTTGCAGATCATGGGCGGCTGGTTGCGCGGCAGGCACGGCGGCAAGAACTACTATCTCGCCGATCCGAACGATCCGAAGACCTGGTTCGGCGACCATTACAACATGACCAAACGCCGGCGCATCTTCGAGGCCTATCACAAGACCGCCGGCTATTTCGTTTTCTTCTTCGCGGCCGGCGCGGTCACCAGCGGCCTGATGCAATATCCGATGCCGGGGCTGGGCGAATTCATCGTCGCGATGGTAGTCATCGCGTTTCTGGTGTCGATCGTGCTGGAATACAAAGGTTACCGCTACGACGGCTACCGCGCGGCGCATGGCTACACCATGGATGCGCCCTTCAACAAAGAACGCGAATTTCTGTAACACCGCTACGCCGCGCGATATCGGGGACGACACACATGTCCAGTCAAGATCTGCCCAAGCCGGACTTTGCCAAAAACATGAAATTGATCGGCCACACCGATCAGGGCGGCCGGCCGGATGGCGTGCAGGTGATGGTCAACAAGGGCCATGCCTATGTCGGCCACATGTTTTCCAAGGGCTTCAGCGTCATCGACGTGCGCGATCCGCGCAATCCAAAACCGGTCAAATATGTGCCGGCGCCGCCCAATACATGGACCATTCATCTGCAGACGCATGGCGACCTGTTGCTGGTGATCAACGCCATGGACATGTTCGCGGCGGAGGAATTCCAGGACGAGCGCGCGTACTACATCGGCTCGCACGCCGAGAAGGCCGAGCATACCTACGCCGAGCCCAAGAAGCGCAACTGGACCGCCGGCATGGTGGTCTATGATATTTCCAGGCCGGAAGAGCCGCGGCAGATCGGCTTCATGCCGGTGGAAGGCGGCGGCATTCATCGCATCTGGTATACGGGCGGCCGCTGGGCCTATGTCTCGGCGATGCTCGACGGCTTCACCGATTACATCTTCATGACCATCGACATGGCCGATCCGACCAAGCCGAAGGAAGCCGGCCGCTACTGGCTGCCCGGCATGAACACCGCCGCCGGCGAGACGCCGACCTGGGCGGCGAACCGGCGCTTCGGCCTGCATCATGCCATCGTCCATGGCGACACCGCTTACGGCGCCTGGCGCGACGGCGGGCTGGTGATGATGGATGTGTCGGACCGCAGCAAGCCGACGCTCATCAAGCATCACAACTGGTCGCCGCCCTTCGGCGGCGGCACGCATAACTGCCTGCCGTTGCCCGACCGCGATCTGCTGGTGGTGGCCGACGAGGCCGTGCTCGACAATTGCGAGGACGGCATCAAATACACCTGGATGTTCGATATCCGCCAGCCGACCAATCCGGTGAGCATCTCAACCTTCCCGACGCCGGACGAGGCGGACTACTGCAAAAAGGGCGCGCATTTCGGCCCGCACAATATTCACGAGAACCGGCCTGACACCTTTGTCAGTTCGGAGCTGATTTTCGCGACCTATCAGAACGCCGGCATTCGCGTGTTTGACATCCGCGATGCGTTCAGGCCGGAGGAAATCGCGGCTTTCGTTCCGCCGACACCCAATCGTCTGGTCGATGGGCGTCTGAACCGGACCAAAGTGATTCAGTCCTGCGACGTGCTGGTGACCGCCGACGGCGTCGTTTACAGCACCGACTTCAACGGCGGCCTGTACATTCTGGAGTATCAGGGTTGAGGTATGGCAATGCCGTATGCCGGGTTTCGCCAGGCCCGGCCGGCGCGGAGGAAATTCGATGGCAGCGCCGATCAATATCGACGCCTATAGCGACGCGCTGGTCGTGCTGGGGACGGCCGGTATCGTTGTTCCAGTTGTCCGCCGGCTGGGCATCAGTCCGGTGCTGGGCTATCTCACCGCCGGCGCCTTGCTCGGCCCGCTCGGTCTCGGCTCGCTGATCGGCGTCTTGCCGTTCCTGTATTGGGTGACCGTCGTCGACGCCAAGAATGTGGCCGGCATCGCCGAGCTTGGCGTCGTCTTCCTGCTGTTCCTGATCGGCATGGAGTTGACATTCGAGCGCCTCAAGGCGATGCGTCGGCTGGTGTTCGGGCTCGGCAGCCTGCAGATCGTACTATCCAGCGCCGTCATCGGCGCCGTTGCTTTTCAGTTCGGCAATTCGCCCGCGGTGGCGATCATCCTCGGCGCCTGTCTCGCTCTCTCGTCGACCGCGATCGTCATCGAGGTGCTTTCTGACCAGGGCCGCCTTTCGACCATCGCGGGCCGCGCCAGTTTCTCTGTGTTGCTGGCGCAAGATCTGGCTGTCATTCCGATCCTGCTCTTCGTATCCATCCTCGGCGTCAGCACCGGCGATTCGGTCGTAACAAGCCTGCTATTCGCGTTGATGAACGCGGCGATAGCGGTCGGCGCGATCGTCATCGTCGGCCGCCTGCTGCTTCGGCCGCTATTTCGCATGGTCGCGTCTGCCGGGTCGTCGGAACTGTTCGTAGCCGCCGCGCTGTTCGTGATTATCGGCACCGGCGTTGCCGCCGCCATGGCCGGTATGTCGATGGCACTGGGTGCCTTCATTGCCGGTCTGGTGTTGGCCGAAACCGAATTCCGCAAGGCGATCGAAGCGACCATCGCCCCTTTCAAAGGACTGTTGCTCGGACTTTTCTTTTTTACCGTTGGCATGAACATCGACGTGCGCGAATTGGCCCGCGATCCGATCTTGCTGCTTGCCTCCGTTGCCGGACTGATCGGCATCAAGTCGGTTCTGCTGACCGGCCTCGCCCGTCTCTTTCGCCTGCCCTGGCCAGCGGCCATCGAAACCGGATTTCTGCTTGGCCCGGGCGGCGAATTCGCCTTCGTCGGCATAGGCATGGCGGCCGCTCTCGGAGTGATCGACGCACGGGTATCGAGTTTCGTTCTGGCGGTGACGTCAATCACGATGGCGCTCATTCCGGCTTTGTCCTTGCTCGCTCGGCGAATGGCGCCGCGATTCAGCGAGGCCAAGGCGCTCGACCCGGAACTGGCGGTCGCGCCCGAATACTTGACCCAACATGCCATCGTCATCGGCCATGGCCGCGTCGGCCAGGTCGTCTGCGCGCTGCTCGACCAGCACGACATTCGCTATCTCGCCGTCGACAACGACGCGCGGGCGGTGCCGGAACAGCGCCGCAGCGGCCGCGACGTCTATTACGGCGATGCGAGCACTCCGGATTTTCTACGCAGTTGCGGCGTCATGGACGCCAAGGCGGTGATCGTCACGGTCGCCGCGCCCGATGCGATCGACGAAATCGTGCAACAGGTGCGCGCGCTGCGCTCCGACATCGTCATCGTGTCGCGCGCCCGAGACGCCGCTCATGCGCGCCATCTTTATGCCATCGGCGTCACCGACGCGGTGCCAGAAACCATCGAAGCCAGCCTGCAACTGTCCGAAGCCGCGCTGTTCGGGCTCGGCCGCGCCGCCGGACCGGTCATCGCCTCGATCCATGAAAAGCGCGACGAATTCCGCCGCGAGTTGCAGCAGGCCGCCGGCAAGGTTCAGGCTGAGAATACTTATGCCGTGCGCCGTAAGACGCGACCACCGTCAAATACGGCGCCCTGAGGGTAATATTGCACTTCCGCGCCTGGATAATTCACGTCCGCGCCGGATATGGCGAGTTTCGGGTGAACGAACTTGCGCGACCCGCATTGCCCTAATGTCTAATACCAGACGGAGGGCGACCGATGGAACAAGCAACACCGTTCAAGCCGATTGCGTTGGTGGTCGAGGACGACGAAATCCAGCGAGAATTGGTCGCGCTGCTGCTGGAAGAATGCGACATGGGGGTAATTCAGTGTGGAAGCGCCGAAACCGCGCTGGAAGTTCTCAACAAGCTCGGAACGTCGCTGTCGATGCTCTACGCCGATGTTAATCTGAGCGGCGACATGAACGGCGTGGAACTCGCGCACATCGCAACAAAGGAATACCCGGACATCCATATCGTTGTGACATCCGGCAAAGCCCTCCCGAAAGACCTCCCGCATCAGGCTTTGTTCATGCCGAAGCCCTGGCTAACGCTTGACCTGTTGCGCGAGGCCGAGCGGTCTCAAATCGCACATTAACGCGCGGCCATTTCATCGATGGCCCGCACGATGTCATCCGCCGCCACATAGTGCACCATGTGGCCGACGCCCGGCAGCACAGTGAGCGTGGCCTGCGGCACTTGCCGCGCGATCGCGCGCGAATGAATGTCGGTATAGACGACCGGATCCTTGTCGCCTGAGATAATCGTCACGGGCATTTTCAATTCGCCGTAGCGCGGCGCCTGCTGGCGCACGAAAGCTTTCAGGCCGGCGAGGTCCTGCGCATTGGCAATGAACTCGTTCGGCCGCAGCAGTAGCGCAACGCCGGTGTCCGGTCCGTAGTCCGTCGGCGGTATGTCCGGGCGAAACACGCCGGCGACACCGGGCTTCAGCATGAAATAACCGGACGGCAGAATGAGCGTGTGCGCGATCAGCGGTCCTAACACCGGCAGCGCCACCACATCGTTGATCCAGCCAATGCCGCCGGGCCAGGGGTGCGTGACCGGCGCGAGCAGAACGAGCGCGCGTATCTCCGCCGGATAGGCCAGCGCATAGGCGGTGGCGAGCGCGCCCGCCCAGGAATGACCCAGCACGATCGGCCGCGCGACGCCGAGCGCGACAAGCGCCTGATGGATGAGCGTGGCCTGCGCCGCGGGCGAGGCATCGGCGGCGGCGCCGGGGCGGTCGCTCCAGCCGTGACCGGGCCGGTCAATCAAAATGACGCGGTAGCGCGCGGCGAGCCGGTCGCCGAGCGCGACCTGCATATCGCGCAGATTGCCGCTGGCGCCATGCAGCAACACGACCGGCGGCGCGTCGGCGCGCCCCAGTTCCACGACGTGCAGGCGGCCGCCAGCGACATCGACAAAGCGGCCGGCCGGCGGATTGGCGAGCTCGATCGCAATGGTGCCGGCGAAAGTCAGCGCGGCGAGCGCCGCGAGGACGACGACGGTCAGGAGGATTAGCATTCGGAGGAAACGCAGGGGACCGGCCACATTCAGTCAATACGGTCCAACGATGACATTGGATGACTCGACGCGCGATATTTTTGGCCCGCGCACTTTTGTTGTTTTGTCGCGTTTTCTTCACGCGAACCGGTACCCACTTCGCTCGAAAACGCTCTAAATGTCGCGGCCTTCGACCTTTTCCTGCAGCGTCTTCACCAGATCGGGAATGCGCGGCAGCTTCGGATAGACGGCGAGCGCGCGGCGATAGACCTCAAGCGCCTGTTTGTCGTCCCCGACATCCTGCAGGATCATGCCGAGCCCCATCAGCGCGCCGAAATGGCGCGGCTCGCGCTTGAGCACTTCACGGATATCGGCAATCGAATGGCCGTAATCCTTCTTGCCGTAATAAATGGTCGCGCGCCGGTTCCAGGCTTCGATGTAGTCCGGCTTGATCCGGACAATCCCGTCGAGCAGCTTGATGGCGAGATCGGTGTCCTTTGCTTCGATCGCGGTGCGCACCCGCGTCATCAACAAATTGGCGGTGTCGCTCGGCGACACGACCCACAGCGCCCAGATGCGCTGCTCGATCGCCTTGGCGCTGGTCTCATCGGGCGCCACTTTCAGCGCGCCGAACAGGAAATCGAGATTTTTGGTGCGGTCGCCACGCGCGACCTTGGGCAGATTTTTCGGCGACGGCGGTTCAAGCCAGCTGCCCGGTTCCGCCCCAGCGGGCGCGGCAAAGCTCACGGCCAAAGCCGCTGCGAAAATGGGCGCGAGGAATCGCATGTCCATGGGCGGAGATTAATCGCTCCGCGCCGCAAGGCAAATCAACGGCTTTTGAACGGCTACGGCCTGCCTGAAGGCCAGGCGGCTGGGAGCCTTAGCCAGAGCCTTAGCCCTGACGGGCCTTAAAGCGGGGATTCGTCTTGTTAATGATAAAAACGCGGCCCTTGCGCCGGACAATCTTGTTGTCCCGGTGGCGGCCACGCAACGATTTCAATGAGTTACGAACTTTCATCACAGTCTCTCAATGCAGGTTTGGAGGGTTCATAAGGGTCATGGGGGCCCCTGTCAACGCGAAGTGTCCCGGGCGGTGGTGGCCGCGCCTGCCCTGCATTACAGTCCGCCACCCGAAGGCCTCCCAGGATACCAGTGAGCCCCAGCCATGCACCGTAGCCGCGACCGCTTTCTGACCACGCATACCGGCAGCCTGCCCCGCCCGGACGACCTCATCCGCATGATGTACGCCAAGGAGGAAGGCATCCCGGTCGAGGCCGACGCGCTCGCCGCGCGGGTCAAGACAGCGGTGGCGGAACTCGTCGAGAAGCAGGCGGCGTCCGGCGTCGACCTGATCAATGACGGCGAGATGTCGAAGCCAAGCTACGCCACCTATATCAAGGACCGGCTCGACGGTTTCGGCGGCACCGGCAACACTTTCGTTTATCAGGACGTGCACGAGTTTCCGGCACTGGAGAAGAAAGTGTTCGGCGACCCCGGCCGCTCGCGCCGCAAGACGCCGGCCTGCAATGCGCCGATCTCGGTGCGCGACAAGCAAGCGCCGATCGTCGATGCCGACAATCTCAAAGTCGCGCTCGCCGGCGTGAAATCGACCGGCGGTTTCATGAGCGCCGCCTCGCCCGGCGTCGTGTCGCTGTTCTTCCGCAACGACTATTACAAGGACTTCGAGAGCTACATCTACGCCATCGCCGACGCGATGCGTTACGAATACGAGGTCGTCGCCAAAGCCGGGCTCGTTCTGCAGATCGACTGCCCCGATCTCGGCATGGGCCGGCATATTCAATATGCCGACCTCAGCCTCCCTGAATTCCGCAAGCGCGCGCAGTTGCACGTCGAGGCGCTCAACCACGCCGTCGCCAATATTCCAGCCGAGCAACTGCGCATGCATGTTTGCTGGGGCAATTACGAAGGCCCGCATCACCGCGACGTGCCGATGGCCGACATTATCGATATCGTGTTTAGCGCCAAGCCGAACGCGATTTCGTTCGAGGCCGCCAATCCGCGCCACGCGCATGAATGGGTTTTGTTCGAGACCGTCAAGCTGCCGGACGGCAAGGTGTTGATCCCCGGCGTGCTCGAATCCAAATCGAATTTCATCGAGCACCCGGAACTGATCGCGCAGCGCATCGGCCGCTACGCTAATCTGGTCGGCCGCGAGAACGTCATCGCCGGCTCGGATTGCGGCTACGGCACTTGGGTCGGCCAGGCCGCGGTCGATCCGCAGGTGGTGTTCGCCAAACTGGCGGCGATGGCCGAAGGCGCGGCGATCGCGTCAAAGCAGTTCTGGAAATAATTCGGCAAGCCGCTACTTGCGGCGAAAGCGCTTGTAAAAGCGCGGCGCCATGATCACGACGGCGATCAGGCCGAGCGCGGCCAGCGCGTAGCGGATGTTGGCGGTGTCGCCGGCCACCGCTTCGCGGCTGGCGTGGCCGATCCAGGTATAGGCCACCGTCGACGGCATCATGAACACCACAGTGGCGAGCATGTAGTGGTGGAATGGGATGCGCGTCACGCCGAGCAGATAGTTGACGATGGTGTAGGGAAAGATCGGCACCAGCCGCACGAAGGCGACGAATTGCCAGCCGTCGGTCTCGACGCTGCGCACGACCTTTTGCAGGCGCGGCCCGGCGCGGCGCTCGACCCAGTCGCCGGCGATATAGCGCGCGATCAGGAACGCGGCCGCGGCGCCGAGCGTGGCACCGGCCAAGTTGATCAGGCTGCCCCAGACCGGCCCGAACAGAACGCCGCCGACGAGGTCGAAGATACCGCCCGGGATCATGGCGACGGTGGCGATCGCGTAAAGCAGAATGAAACCGACCGGGGCCCAGTCGCCCAGGCTGGATATGCGGGCCTGCACGCCGGCGGCGCTGGTCGCGCCGTCAAAGACCCAGAACAGCGCCAGACCGCTGGCCATGATCAGCAGGACGATCAGCGCGATGAGCCATCGTCGTTGCGTCATGCGTCTAAGAAGGATTGCCGCTCTATGGATAGGGCCTAAAGGGATGGTGGGCGCGACAGGGATCGAACCTGTGACCCCCTCCATGTCAAGGAGGTGCTCTCCCGCTGAGCTACGCGCCCTTTAGTGATGTGGTCTTATCGGCTCCAAACAGGCGAAGCAAGGCCGGTCGGGCAGAGATTTTGGCGCCGAGGGTCAGGCCGCCAGCATCTTGTGGACCTCGTTGACGAGGTCGCGCAGGTGGATCGGCTTGGACAGGACCTTGGCCTGCTTCGGCGCGCTCGAATCGGCGTTCAGCGCCACGGCGGCAAAGCCGGTGATGAACATGATCTTGATGTCGGGGTCGAGTTCGGCGGCCCGGCGGGCCAGCTCGATACCGTCCATTTCCGGCATCACAATATCGGTCAAAAGCAGTTCGAACGGCTCTTCGCGCAGACGCTGATAGGCCGAAAGGCCGTTGTCATAGGAGGTGACATCGAATCCAGCATTTTGCAGGGCCTTCACCAGAAAGCGCCGCATATCGGTGTCGTCTTCAGCCAACAGGATTTTCGACATCGTCTCAAAACGCCCCTAACGCCACACTACGCCCGGCCCAAGTACCGGCTTTCGCCGCCCATAAGAACGATGCCGGGTAAATAACGGGTGAACCAAAACCAAGGCTTGGCTTTATCCCCCGGCCTATGGACAATAGAACGTATAGTGCGCCTAAATTCTGTCTATTCCCAATGGAATCAGCCGGTTTGACGGAAGTCCCCGCCATGAACGTTTGCCATGACTGATTCAAAGGACGAGCTAGACCCGCCATTTGAAATCGTCGAGCCGGAGATCGTCCGGGGTCCGGCTTTGTTCAATTCGCCCCATTCGGGCTCGACCTACCCGCACGAATTCCTGACGCTGTCCCGGCTCGATATCGGCACGCTGCGGCGCTCCGAGGACAGTTTCGTCGACGAACTGATGGCCGGGGTGGTGGCGCAGGGCTACCCGCTGATGCGGGCGCATTTCCCGCGCTGTTTCGTCGATGTGAACCGCGAGCCCTATGAGCTCGATCCGCGCATGTTCGACGGCCGCCTGCCCTCCTTCGCCAATACCCGCTCGATGCGGGTGGCCGGGGGCCTGGGAACCGTGGCGCGGGTGGTCGGCGACGCCCAGGAAATCTACAATTGCCGTATCCCGATCGACGACGCGCTCGCCCGGATCGAGAGCCTGTACAAGCCCTATCACCGGGCGCTGCGGAAGCTTTTCAGCCGCCTGCACCGCGATTTCGGCGCCGCCATTCTGGTCGATTGCCACTCGATGCCATCGTCGGCCGGGCATAAGGACGAACGGCCGCGTCCTGAATTCGTCATCGGCGACCGCTATGGCACCAGCTGCGTTGGCGTCGTGGCCGAGACCGTGGAACGGACCCTGCGCGGCATGGGCTACACGGTCAGCCGGAACAAGCCCTATGCCGGCGGCTTCATCACCGAACACTACGGCAACCCGGCCGCCGGGCTGCATTCGGTGCAGCTCGAGATCAACCGCGCGCTTTATATGGACGAGCGCCGCTATTTGCGCTCCAGCGGCTTCGACCGGCTGGCGGCCGATCTGGTGACGTTGGCCTGCCGTCTTGGCGAGATCCCGCTGGAGGAGCTGCGGCCCTATCGCGCGGCGGCGGAATAGCGCGCGGCACTTTCTTCGCTTAGACCAAACCGGCCAGCACAAAAAAAAGGGCCGCTCACGAAGAGCGGCCCAAGTCTAGGGAGGAAACGCCCAAGGAGGGCAACGGTATCGCTACCGCATTGCAATAAGATACACCGCAGCGCACAAAAATCAAGAACGAGAAGTCGTTTTGCCATGCTTATTTGCATGACTGAGTGCTGAATTCGAGAATTCAGCCACCGGCTATGCGATAAATTGCGAGCAGCCGGAACCCCGCGCAATTAAATAACAACGACATTCGTAAGCAGACATACGATTATAAATCCCGCGCAAGCCGGCCAATGGCCTAGTCGGTCATCCCCGGACTGGCCGTCGGTTGCCGCCGCCGCCAGTCTCCGATAGGCCGGGACACTTAAAGGGCCTCCATGACCGCCATCGATTTCACCAGCTTCGTCGACAGACTCGCCACCGCGTCCGGCGAAACCATTCTGCCGTTCTTCCGTACCGCGCTGGCGGTCGAGAACAAGCTGTCCCGCGGCTTCGACCCGGTCACCGTCGCCGACCGCGCTGCCGAAGACGCCATGCGCAGCCTGATCCGCGAGACCTTCCCCGAGCACGGCATCCTCGGCGAGGAATATGGCTCCGAGCAGACCGACGCCGAATATGTCTGGGTGCTCGACCCGATCGACGGCACGAAGTCTTTCATCTCCGGCATGGTGGCCTGGGGCACCTTGATCGGCCTGATGCGCTTCGGCGAGCCGGTCTACGGCATGATGCATCAGCCCTTCACGCGCGAGCGGTTCACCGGCGACAGCGGCGCCGCGCATTATCGCGGGCCCGCCGGCGAGCGCGATCTGCATGTCCGCAAGTGCGACGGCTTGAGCGACGCGGTTTTATTCACCACCAGCCCGCTCCTGATGAACGCGACCGACCGCGCCAGTTTCGGCAAGGTCGAGAACAAGGCCAAGCTGTCGCGCTATGGCGGCGACTGCTACGCCTATTGCATGCTGGCGGCGGGGCAGATCGATCTGGTGATCGAGACCGAGATCAAACCGCACGACATCGTCGCGCTGATCCCGATCATCCTCGGCGCCGGCGGCCTCATCACCACCTGGGAGGGCGGCCCGCCACAGGCCGGCGGCCGCATCATCGCGGCGGGTGATGCACGCACGCACGCCGCGGCGATGGAACTGCTTAAGGGCTAACGCGCGGCCGCTGTAAATTTAATGCGCCGCCGCCGATCCAAACAGCGTTGTGGTGCGTATTCGTCATAATGCGTCCACGATGAGACCGAGCGCCATGCATCTGCGGTACATAATTACCCTTTCGTTGTTGCTGTCCGGATCGGCGGTCGCCACGGCATCGTCGCACGACATATTCGGGACCTGGACGCGCGGCGACAACGCGGCGCGCGTCAAGATGGCCACCTGTGGCGAACAGATTTGCGCGACCAATATCTGGATCAAGGATCCGGCGCAGCAGAACGAGAAAGTCGGCGATCGACTTATTTTCAAAATAAAGCAATCGGGGGATAGCTGGTCCGGAACGGGCTACGATCCGCAGCGCAAGCTCAATCTGTCCGCCAAACTCCATGCCTCGGCCGACAGCATGACGACGACCGGCTGCGTGCTCGCCGGCCTTATCTGCCGTTCGACGACATGGACACGGAATTAGGCCGGGACGCCTTGCGCTTGCGCGGCCGCCGCGCCGGCGGTTTCTTCGCAAGTCGCGCCAAAGCGCGCGTCGACGGCATATGCAATTCGGCGACGGTTTCGTCGCGGTCGAGATTTTCGATGATTGCGAGCAGGACCTCGCGCGTTGTCGCGATCGCCGAAGGCTTTATCCCATTTGCCGCGACGTTGTTGACGTCCTCGGCCAGCGGCACCAGCACGTCGCGCAAGGCGCGGCCCTTGGCGGTCAAAAGCACATAAACTTTCTTGCGGTCGCCGGCGAATTTGCGGCGGCGGACATAGCCGCGCCGCTCCATCGCCTTGAGCGCCGAGAATGTCGTCGGCTCCATCACGCCGGCGCGTTCGCTCAGTTCGCGCTGGGTCAGCCGGTCGCCTTCCCAAAGGATACGCAGAAACGTCCAATGCCCGAACGATACCGCGTGCTCGGCAAGCCGCATTTGCAGTGCCCGCACCAGCGCGCGGGTCGCATCCTTCACCAGATGCGCCAGACGATCGTCGGGCACCGCCTCGCGCCAATGGCGCAGGATCGCCTGCGTATCGGGTTGCGCGCTCATGCGAGAGCGACCTGATGACTTAACGCGACGTCACAGCCTTCGCGGGCGGAACGCAACATGGCGAAGACGATCTCCATCGTCGCCATCGCCCAGGCGCCGTCATGCAGCGGCGCGACGCCATCGACGACCGCGCGATACAATTCATCGATGACTTCGCTGCGCGGTACCGAAGGCGGCGGCAAAGCGTCGAGCCGGGCAACGCCGTTCTCATAGATCATCACGCCATTCGGCAGTGCCCGCAGATCGGCGCGCTCGCAGCTCACCAGCAAGGTGCCGAAATGATTGTGCGCCACCGGCGGCGCGGCGATGCCGGGGTCGTAATTTTCGCCGCCATAGTTGCGCGCGTTCTTGAAGGCTGCCTCTTCACTCTGGCTGGCGAAGACCTTGCGCGGTGCGGCTGTCCCCGGCAGTTTCTGCTGGCCCATCTCGCCAATCCAGCCCTGCCATTCATCTGAATCAAAATGGCCGTAGCCATTGTAAGTGAGCGAGGCGAAGGCGCCGCCGGCGAACGTCATAAGCGCCGCATAGGCGCCTTCCGTTGGCCGCGCGCGATCCCATGCGCCGGTGACGGCACGCACGCTCGTCACCTCGCCGCCGGCGACGAAGCGCACGACATCGACCTGATGCGCCGCCTGATTATAGACGGCGCCGCCGCCTTGCGCGGTGTCGAGTTCTTCCAGCCGGCGCGGCCGGTACAGATAATCGGTGTAGTTGATGGCGTTGATCATGCGCACGGCGCCATAGACGCCGCTTGCGACCAGCGCGCGCAGCCGCTGCACCGGCGCATCGAAGGAATGCGAGTGGCCGACGACGAGATGAACCTTCGCCGCGCGCGCGGCTTCGGTGATCGCCGCGCAGTCCTCCAGCGTCAGCGCCAACGGCTTTTCGATCAGCAGGTGCTTGCCGTGCCGCGCCGCGAGCAGCGCATGTTGCGCATGAAACTGATGTGGCGTTGCAACATATATCGCATCGACGGCGGGATCGGCGCAAAGTTCTTCGGCCGTGGCGTAGGCTTGGCCGCCAAAATCCGCTGCAAAACGCCGCCGCGCCGCCTCCCGCGTATCGGTGGCCGCGACCAGCGAAACACGGCGATCGCCGGCAAATGTCGGCAGCATCAGGCCGAACGCGCGGCCGAGGCCGATAACGCCGAGTTTCAGTGCAGGCCCGCCAACGCCGCTCAAGGTCCACTCCACCTCGACAAGAATGCCTTCCGTGGTTTATCTTAGATATCTAAGAATAGATGCGCGAGCGAAATCAGCGCCGCCGCCGGGAGTAACGCCGCCATGATGACGCAAGAGGAAAATGACCTGCTGTGCCGCGTCGAGGGCGATGCGCCGATGGGCCAGATCATGCGCCGGCACTGGATCGCCGCCTGCCTGTCCGAGGAAGTGGCGCAAGCCGACGGCGCGCCGATCAAGGTCCGCCTGCTCGGCGAGGACCTCGTCGTCTTCCGCGACAGCAATGGCCGCGTCGGCGTGCTCGACGAATATTGTTCGCACCGGCGCGCCTCGCTGGTGTTCGCGCGCAACGAGGATTGCGGCCTGCGCTGCCTCTATCACGGCTGGAAGTTCGACGTTGACGGCAACATCGTCGAGATGGCGTCGGAGCCGGCCAACAGCCTCATTCCCGATCGCGTGAAGCACAAATCCTATCCGGCATGCGAAGCTGGCGGATTTGTCTGGTGCTACATGGGGCCGGCTGACGAAATGCGCGATTTCGAACCGCCGGCCTTCGCGCCGACGAGGGACGCCAAGGTCAGCGCCACCAAGGTGCGGGTCAACTGCAATTGGGCGCAAATTCTGGAAGGCCAGATCGACTCGGCGCATTCGTCCAGTCTGCATTCCTCCGACATGTTGCCGGCGAATGTCGACGTCGCCAAGGCAACCGATTCCAGCTGGCTGCGGCCCTCGACCGACAAGGCGCCGCGCTTCCAGATCGAACGCACCAGCTACGGCTTTCGCTACGCGGCGATCCGCCGGCCGATCAGGGACGAGGAAACGCACGATTACATCCGCACGACGGTCTATATTGCGCCCTATACGGCGCTCATTCCGCCGAACAGCTCCTACAACGTCGCCACCGTGCTGACGCCGGAAGACGACAACACGACGATCTTCTATTTCATCGCCTGGGCCGGCGCCGACAAGCCCGGCATCGACGCCGACACCTGGCGCAAATTCAACAAACTGCAATGGGGCGTCGACGTCGATGAACATTTCAACGGCGTGCGTAATCGCGACAATCTCTACGGCCAGGATCGCGCGGCGATGAAGGCCGGCAATTTCACCGGCATCAGCGGCATTCCCAATCAGGATATCGCCATGTGGGAATCGATGGGGCCGATCAGCGACCGCTCGAAGGACCGCGTCGGCGCCAGCGATACCGCGGTGGTCGCCTTCCGCCGCCTGATGGTCGAAGCGGCCCGCAATATGCAAAGCAGCGGAACTGCCATCGGCACTACCGAGCCGCGCATCGCCCACGCCACCATCAGCTCTTATGAAGGCGTGGTGCCGAAAACGACGAACTGGCGCAGCCTCGGCGGCGGCAGCGAGGCCCCGCTCGAACGGGTCAAACAGACGGCCAAATAACCGATAAAAATAAATCTCTGGGAGGATAACACGATGAACAGCAAGACAATTGCCTGCACTTTTGCCGCACTATCGCTGCTGGCCGGCATTTCAACGGCGGCGGCGGATGACACCATCAAGCTCGCCGTCGGTCAGCGCGGCAACTGGGACACATCGATGTCCGAAGTCGGCCAACTGGCGGGCATCTTCAAGAAGCACGGTCTGGTTCTCGAGATCGTCTATACGCAGGGCGCCGGCGAGACGCAGCAGGCGGTGATTTCCGGCAGCGTCGACATCGGCATCGCCGCCGGCGTCATGGGCGTGCTCAGCGCCTATTCCAAGGGCGCGCCGGTGCGCGTGATCGGCGCCGAGACCACCGGCGCCGGCGACCTTTACTGGTATGTGAAGGCGGACTCGCCGATCAAGACACTGAAGGACACCGACGACAAGATCCTGGCCTATTCGACCAACGGCTCGTCGACGCACGGCGTCGTCACTGCCTTTACGAAAGAATACAATTTGAAGGCCAAGCTGACCGCCATGGGCGGTCCCGCCGCCAATATCACGGCGGTGATGTCGGGACAGATCGATGTCGGCTGGGCGGCGCCGCCCTTCGGCCTCGACCAGCTCGACGCCAAGCAGATCCGCATCATCGCCACCGGCAACGACGCTTCCGTGTTCAAGGGTCAGACGGTGCGGCTCAACATCGCCAATGCCGATTATCTCAAGACCCATAAGGATGTGGTTGCGCGTTACATGAAGGCGTATCGCGAGACGGTGAATTATATGTACACCGACCCCGCCGCGCTGAAAGTCTATGCCGACTGGCTGAAAATCACCGAAGCCAAGGCGAAGCGCACGCGCGACGACTTCTTCCCCCGCGCATCGGTCGAGCCGGACAAGATCACCGGCCTCGATACCATCGTGAAGGACGCGGTGGCGCTCAAATTCACCGCCAGCGAGCTGACCAAGGCGCAGCTCGACGACCTGATCCAGATCCCGCCGCGCTGATCGGCGCATCCGCAACCCGCAAAGCCGGCGGTCGTCATGGCCGCCGGTTTTTCGTTCACGCCTGGACCGCAAATGCGGCACCGGATGTCCGTAAATTGTGCGGTTTTGCTCAGGATTCCGCACCGGCTTGATCTACATCAAGTCCACTGCCCAGTTTTCATGCAAAAATTTCTTGTTTGGAAAAGTAGCGTCCAATGACGGGCGCCAAGCACTTCGATACCGCCGACCTTTTCCGACTCAGCCTTTGAATTTTTGCGATGCAACGACGCATCCGCATCGCCGCTCTTAGCGGCAGCGGAAACGCGAATCGACGATGCACCGGACTTCGCGCACAGACGGAATTCTCGACATGTCTGACCTCGAAAGCCCCAGAAAAGATCACCTGCGCCGCCGGCGCATGGAAATCTTCGCGTTCCTTTTTCTCACCGTCGTTCTGATGCCGGCCATCGCGGTCGCCACCGTCGGCAGCTACGGCCTTTCGGTGTGGATCTATCAGATGATCGCCGGGCCGCCGGGCCCGCCGTCGAACCAGTGAGATCATCATGACAAAGTCCGCGCCCGAAACCATCGACCGCCGCGCCTTCATCACCGGCCGAGTCGTCAATACCGACAAGGTCGTCGCGCCGCCGGAAGGCGAGATCGCCAGCATCCTGGTGCAGGCGCGTCCCGAGCATCTGGACGAAGTCGAAGCAACCATCGCCGCGCTCGAATTCTGCGAAATCCACGCCCGCGACCCGAAAGGCAAGCTGGTCGTGGTGATCGACGCGCCGCGCTCCGGCGCCATCGGTTCGACGCTCAATATTATTGCTCTGTTGCCGCACGTCTATTCGGCGGCGCTCGTCTTTCACGCCATCGATACCGACCAAGCCTGACGCCGCGCCTTCAAGAATTTTTCCGGGAGAAGACCGATGACCGAAAAACTGGACCGCCGCCAGGTGCTCAAGCTGGAAGCCGCCGCGGTCGCTGCGCTGGCCGGCGGCATGACCATGCCGGCAACGGCCGCCAACCTCGTCACCGAGCGCGCCGCCAACGAGTTGAAGTGGGACAAGGCCGCCTGCCGGTTCTGCGGCACCGGCTGCAGCGTTATGGTGGCGACCAAGGAAAACCGGGTCGTTGCAACGCATGGCGACATCAAGTCCGAGGTCAACCGCGGCCTCAACTGCGTGAAGGGCTATTTCCTCTCCAAGATCATGTACGGCCACGACCGGCTGACCAGGCCGATGCTGCGCAAGACCAATGGCAAATACGACAAGAACGGCGAGTTTACGCCGGTGTCATGGGACGAAGCTTTCGACATCATGGCGGTCAAGTTCAAGGATGCGCTGAAGAAGCGCGGTCCGAGCGGCGTCGGCATGTTCGGCTCCGGCCAGTGGACGATCTGGGAGGGCTATGCCGCGTCCAAGCTGTTCAAGGCTGGCTTCCGCACCAACAATATCGATCCGAACGCGCGCCATTGCATGGCGTCAGCGGTCGCGGGTTTCATGCGCACCTTCGGCATCGACGAGCCGATGGGCTGCTATGACGATATCGAAGCCGCCGACGCCTTCGTGCTGTGGGGCTCGAACATGGCGGAGATGCATCCGCTGCTGTGGACGCGCGTCACCGACCGGCGCCTGAGCAATCCGCATGTCCGCGTCGCGGTGATGTCGACCTTCGAGCACCGCTCCTTCGACCTCGCCGACCTTGGCATCATTTTCAAGCCGCAGACCGATCTGGTAATCCTCAACGCCATCGCCAATCACATCATCAAGACGGGCCGCGTCAACAAGGACTTCGTCGCCAAGCACACCACGTTCCGGCGCGGCCAGACCGATATCGGCTATGGCCTTCGTCCCGAACATGCCTTGCAGAAGGCCGCCAAAGGCGCCGCCAAGGCCAATGACTCGACCGACATGACGTTCGACGAATACGCCGCGTTCGTTTCCGAATACACGATCGAGAAGGCGTCGCAGATTTCCGGCGTGCCGGCGAACCAGATCGAGGCTTTGGCCGAACTTTATGCCGATCCGAAGACCAAGGTCACCAGCTTCTGGACCATGGGCTTCAACCAGCACACGCGTGGCGTCTGGTGCAACAATCTCGTCTACAACATTCATCTGCTGACCGGAAAAATCTCCGAGCCCGGCAACAGCCCGTTCTCGCTGACCGGCCAGCCGTCGGCCTGTGGCACCGCGCGCGAGGTCGGCACCTTCTCGCACCGCCTGCCGGCCGACATGGTCGTCACCAACAAGGCGCACCGCGATATCGCCGAAAGAATATGGAAGCTGCCGGAAGGCACCATTCCCGACAAGCCGGGCTATCATGCCGTGTTGCAAAGCCGCATGCTGAAGGACGGTCTGCTCAACGCCTATTGGGTTCAGGTCAACAACAACCTGCAAGCCGGCCCCAACGCCAATGAGGAGATCTATCCCGGCTTCCGCAACCCGGACAATTTCATTGTCGTCTCGGAAGCCTACCCGTCGGTCACCGCGCGCGCCGCCGATCTCATCCTGCCGACCGCGATGTGGGTCGAGAAGGAAGGCGCTTACGGCAATGCCGAGCGGCGCACCCAGTTCTGGCACCAGCTCGTTCCGGCGCCGGGCGAATCGCGCTCCGACGTCTGGCAGCTCATGGAATTTTCCAAGCGCTTCAAGATCGAACAAGTATGGCCGGAGGAACTGCTGGCGAAAAAGCCGGAGTATCGCGGCAAGACCTTGTTCGACGTGCTGTACAAAAACGGCCAGGTCGACAAGTTCCCGGTCACCGACATCGAAGCCGGTTACGAAAATCACGAATCCAAGGCCTTCGGCTTCTATGTGCAGAAAGGACTGTTCGAGGAATACGCCGCGTTCGGCCGCGGCCATGCCCACGATCTGGCGCCGTTCGATATCTATCATCAGGTGCGCGGTCTGCGCTGGCCGGTCGTCAACGGCGAAGAGACCAAGTGGCGCTTCCGCGAAGGCAGCGACCCTTATGTAAAACAGGGCAAGGGCGTCGAGTTCTACGGTTTCCCGGACGGCCGGGCGCGCATCTTCGCGCTTCCTTACGAGCCGGCGGCTGAATCTCCCGATGCCGACTATCCGTTCTGGCTGTCGACCGGCCGCGTGCTCGAGCACTGGCATTCCGGCACGATGACGCGCCGCGTGCCCGAACTCTACAAGGCGTTCCCCGAGGCGGTGTGCTTCATGCATCCGGATGACGCGGTCGCGCTCAAGCTTCGGCGCGGCGACGAAATCCGCGTGCAATCGCGGCGCGGCTTCATCCGCACCCGCGTCGAGACGCGCGGACGCAACAAGCCGCCGCGCGGCCTGGTCTTCGTGCCCTGGTTCGACGAAGCGCAAATGATCAACAAGGTGACGCTCGACGCCACCGATCCGATCTCGCTGCAAACCGATTACAAGAAATGCGCCGTGCGCATCGAGAAAGTGGGGACGATATGATCGCTAGCCCGCGAATCCTGGTACTGGCGGCGGTTTTCGCCGCGCTTTCGACCTCGCTTCTGGCGCAATCGGTCAGCACCGGTCTGCGCGGCCCGACCCCGCTCGATCAGGAAGGCCCGGCGGCGCAGATGACGCCGCTCAAAAACACCGCGGAAAAGGAAGTGCGCAATTATCCGGAACAGCCGCCGGTCATCCCGCACAGCATCGAGGGCTACCAGATCGACATGAACGGCAACAAATGCCTGTCATGCCACGCCCGCGCCCGCATCGCCGAGTCGCTGGCGCCGATGATCAGCATCACGCACTTCATGGACCGCGACGGTCAGTTCCTGGCGACCGTGTCGCCGCGCCGCTTCTTCTGCACCGAATGCCACGTGCCGCAGCATGTCGCGACGCCGCCGGTGACCAATGACTTCGTCGACATCGACTCAATGCTGAACAAGGCGACGCCGGGCGGCCGCCGATGAGTGTCACGGGCGAAACCAAGCCGTCAAAGCTCGCGCAGGTCCGCGGCTTTGTCGTCGATCTCTGGTATGTCCTGATCCGCCCCAGTTCGGTATTCGGACTAGGCGTTCTTGTGCTGGCTGGCTTCGTCGCCGGCGTCATCTTCTGGGGCGGCTTCAACACCGCGCTCGAAATCACCAATACGGAAAAATTCTGCACCGGCTGTCACGAGATGCGCGACAACGTGTTCGCCGAATTGAAGTCGACAACCCATTTCTCCAACCGCTCCGGCGTGCGGGCCAGTTGCCCGGATTGTCACGTCCCGCACAACTGGACCGACAAGATCGCCCGCAAGATGCAGGCCTCGAAGGAAGTCTGGGGCCACTTGTTCGGTACTATAAACACGCGCGACAAATTCCGCGATCACCGCCAGGAACTGGCGCTGCACGAATGGGCGCGCTTCAAGGCCAATGATTCGCTGGAATGCCGCAACTGCCACTCCGCGCAGTCGATGGACATCACCAAGCAGTCGCCGCGCGCCTCGGTCGCGCACCAGCGCTTCCTGTTTACCGGGGAAAAGACCTGCATCGATTGCCACAAGGGCATCGCCCATCAGTTGCCCGACATGCGCGGCGTGCCCGGCTGGCAATAAACCGGCGTGGCGAAGCTAATAGCGCGGCGTGCCGGGCACGAAGGCGTCGAACGCCGCCCAGAACTGCGCGCGGAACGAATCCTGTTCCTGCAAGATCTCATGCTTGGCGCCAGGCAGAATGAGATGCCGCCAGGCCAGCAGGCGCATGCCGAAGGCTTCGATCGCCGAGGTCGAAACCACCTCGTCGTAGCCCGCCGCCACCAGCAGCATCGGCTGGCGGATGCGCGCTGCATAAGACGGCTCGGCGAATTTCTTCATCAGGCGGATGGCGGAGTCGGCCCAGGCAATGGTCGGCGCGCCGAGTCCAAGCTCCGGCGCCTCCTGCAACACCGCGGCGTTGCGCGCGAAGCGCACCGGATCGGACGTCAGCACATTGCCGATGAAATTCTCGGCGCCGGAAGCGTCGCCGTGGCCGGTCGGCACATAGGCCGAGCCGCGGCCGATCATGCGCATGAAGCGCGCCAGGGGACCGGCGATATGGGTGAGCTTGCCGGGCCGCAACGCGATCATCGGCGCGGTCAGCACGATGCGCTCGAACCAGCGGCTACCGTCGTGACAGGACGCAATGATATTGGCGCCGCCCATCGAATGACCGAGTGCGAAATAGGGCGGCGGGCAATCCGGCAGCACGACCTGCGTCATGAAGGCGTCGAGATCGACGGCATATTGCGAGAAGTTCTTGACGTGGCCCTTGTGGCGGTCGGCGAGCGCGCGTTCGGAAAGACCCTGGCCGCGCCAGTCGAAGGTCACGACCGCGAAGCCGCGCGCGCGCAAATCGCGCACCGTCTCGAAATATTTTTCAATGTATTCGGCGCGGCCCTGCAGGATGACGACAGTGCCCCTGCGGCTCGGCGGCGGCTGCCAGCGGCCAAAGCGCAAAGTCACCCCGTCCGGGGTCTTGAAGACGCCGGCCAACCCGTGATCGGGCACCGGATTGGCGGGAATAGAGATGAATTTCATGACGCCGCGAATGAGCCGCTGGACGAGGGCTGTGCGCCTTATAGTGCATGACACCGGAAAGTGTGAACCGGATTCCGGCGCCTCGGCTCCCGGCCGCCGGTGGCGCTAAAATATATGCAATTTCAATGTCTTAATGATTCGACGCAGGCCTCTTGCAGGGCCGAAACGGCGTTCCCATATCCTGTTTGCGCAGGCCATAACGGCTGCGCACGGGCGTTAAAGGTTCGGCCAATCGGCGGACTGCCCGCATGTCGCTCAACTCTGGAGGACCTGCACGATGCGTACTTTCGATCTTTCCCCCCTTTATCGTTCCACCGTCGGCTTCGACCGGCTGTTTTCGATGATGGACGGCGTCGACGCCGCCCCGGGCTATCCGCCCTATAACATCGAACGCACCGGCGAGAACGACTACCGCGTCACCGTCGCGGTTGCCGGCTTCGGCGCGGATGAACTTTCGATCGAAACGAAAGAGAACACGCTGACCATCAAGGGCGGCAAACAGACCGCCGCCGAGCAGTCTGGCGAGGTGCTTTATCAGGGCATCGCCGCGCGCGCCTTCGAGCGCGTGTTCCAGCTCGCCGACTACGTCCAGGTGAAGAACGCGGCGCTCGAGAACGGGCTGCTGCACGTCGACCTGGTGCGGGAAATCCCCGAGGCGAAGAAGCCGCGGCAGATCCCGATCGGCAACGCTCAGGCAAAGCCGCAAACCTTGAACAACAACGTGGTCGAGAATAAAGTCGCCGCCTGAACCTCGGCGAACTCCAAAACATCATGAAGACGTCGGCGCCCCGGATATCCGGGGCGCTTTTTTTTGTTTTGGCGGACTTAATTTCCCGCCGGCGGCGGCGTCGTCGGCGGCGTGTAGCCGATCGGCGGCGAGGTCTCGCTGATCATCGGCGATGGTCTTGCCGGCTCGCCCGGAATAGCGAACTTTTCGCCCGACGCGGCCTTGCCGTCGAAACGCGGAGTCGGCCGCATCGGCGTCGGGCCATCGGCGGACGGCGGTGGTGCGCTTAACACGGCGCGGCTCGGCCCCGAAGGCGGCGGCTCGGACGCAGGCGGCGGCTCGTTGCGCAATTTCCAGCGTGGGGCGACCGCGGCGGGCGGCTGCGGCGGCGTGGCGACGGCCCGCGGTTTCGGTACGGATACGCGCGGGCGCGGCAGCGGCGGCGGCGCGGCGACCTCATTGTCATCATCGTCGTCATCGGTCACGGCCGGCTCGGGACGCCGATCAAGATTGGCGCCGGTTGCGGGCCGGGCGGCTTCGCCCGGCTGCGGCACATGGATGATGCGCGGGCCGCGCTGATAATCGAGCGAATACGACTGCCCCACAGCCGACGGCGCGCTTGCGACCGAAGCCGCAAACACGAGGCTGAGGGTCAATGCCTTTTTCACCGCCGTTGCCTTTGTGTCGTCTAACGGCGCGCGATGTAACGGATGATGTGATCGACCGAGATCTGTCCGGCGCCGAGCGACAGCAACACCGTGAGGAGCGCCGCCCAGTAAACATGCGCGGTAAAGAGATCCTGCGGCATCACGTAAACCGAGATCATCGCGGTCATGATCAACAGGCCGAGCGCGGCGAAGCGCGTGCCGAAGCCGATCACCAGCATGATTGGCAGGATGAATTCGGCATAGCTCACCAGATAGGCGGCCAAGACCGGCGGTATCGGCATCGGCGGATACTGCGTCTGGAAAGCGGCGAAGGTTTCCGCTTTCACCTGCAAGGGCAGCACGACGGAAAAATCGATGTTGCGCAGGAAATCGAGGCTGACGAGGTCCTGGATATTGAACGGCACACGCGGGCCGTCGACCCGGGCCTGGCCATCGAGAAAGAACACCCGCGCCATGATCAGCCGCAGCGCCAGCGCCACCAGCGCATAGGGGATGAACGAACAGGCCGACACAAAACTGTCGACCGTCAGCCCGATGACCGAGCGTGAGCGGCGCGCCCGCTCGTCCGCGCGCCGGGCAATGGCCTCGCTGGTCGAATACGCCGCCGCTTCGGCCGGCGAATGGCGCTCATGTGGACTGTCCGAATGGTCCATCGGCGCCGGCCCTATCGCGATCAGCCGGTCGGCCAGCCGTTCCATGGCCGCTTCGCCGGACGCGGTTTCGGCCGGATTCGCCTGACTAATGCTATTGGTCATGATTGCCACTCCATCTCTCATTTTCCGCACCATAGCCAACCCACCAGGGTCTGCGGCGATTTCCCCGTTGCACGGTTAAACGGTTAATCGGGCTGGCGATTTGTCGGCGTCGGACGGGCGCAATGCCATTGCGCAAATTGAGCGCGCGTGGTCCTGTTCTTGCTTGTTGGGAAGGCACTGCCGCAACAAAGCGCAAGGTTTGGTCAATTCCAGCGTGGACCCGTCTTGTGCGGCGAGGCAAAATTTGGCATGGTCTATTAGGACAGCAATGCTGTCCTAATAGCGGTGGCCCCGGTGCGGGCCCTGCGGTTTCGGGGCAGACATCGGTGGCGCCCAAAGGGAGCGGCCACAGGTTAAGACGACCGGGCACGTGAACGGTCTTTGGCTGCCCTTCTCGAGTTTGGTTACGTAGAGCCTGCGGTACCCATAGCGCTAGTGAAATCTGGCATTGTTGAACATGGGCTCCGCGGACAAGGCGAGTACGCCGGATGCGCCGGCGAGGCAGGACGATATGAGCGAGCAGAAGAACAGCGCGGGATTAAGCCGGATCGACGCATCGCGGAAAAGCGATGACGCCAACGCGCCGTTTTTGGGCTCGACCGCCGATCCGGGCACGCCGGAAGCGCAGGGCCTCTATGACCCCGCCCTTGACAAGGACGCCTGCGGCGTCGGCTTCGTCGCCGACATCAAGGGCCGCAAGTCGCACCAGATCGTCCAGGACGGTCTGCAGATCCTGTGCAACCTCGAGCATCGCGGCGCCACCGGCGCCGATCCGCGCATGGGGGACGGCGCCGGTATCCTCGTTCAGATTCCGCACAAGTTTTTCGCCAAGGAAGCAACCCGGCTCGGTTTCACTTTGCCCGAACCCGGACTGTACGCCGTCGGTCAATTGTTCATGCCGCAGGAAGACACCTGGCGGCAGATCATCCGCGACATCTATGCCGACGTGATCGCCCGCGAGGGCCTCAGCCTCATCGGCTGGCGCGACGTGCCGAAGGACAACGCCTCGCTCGGCGAGTCGGTCAAGCCGACCGAACCGCGGCACATGCAGGTGTTCATCGGCCGCGGCAAGAAGAAGCTGTCCGAGGACGAATTCGAGCGCCGGCTCTATATCCTGCGCAAGTCGATCTCGAACGCGATCTACCGCCGTCGCGAACGGCGCACCTCGAGCTATTACCCGGTGTCAATCTCGTGCCGCACGGTGATCTACAAGGGCATGTTCCTCGCCGATCAGCTCGGCAAATATTATCCCGACCTGCACGATCCGGATTTCCAGAGCGCCATCGCGCTGGTGCATCAGCGCTTCTCGACCAACACCTTCCCGGCGTGGTCGCTGGCGCATCCCTACCGCATGGTCGCGCATAACGGCGAAATCAACACTTTGCGCGGCAACGTCAACTGGATGGCGGCGCGCCAGGCTTCCGTGTCGTCGCCGCTGTTCGGCAAGGACATCAAGAAGCTGTGGCCGATCTCCTATGAAGGCCAATCGGACACCGCCTGCTTCGACAATGCTCTCGAATTCCTGACGCAAGGCGGCTATTCGCTCGCGCACGCCGTGATGATGATGATCCCGGAAGCCTGGGCCGGCAATCCGCTGATGGATGAAGAGCGCCGCTCTTTCTACGAATACAATGCCGCGCTGATGGAGCCGTGGGACGGCCCGGCGGCGATCGCCTTCACCAACGGACGCCAGATCGGCGCCACGCTCGACCGCAACGGCTTGCGGCCGGCGCGCTATCTGCTGACCAAGGATGACCGCATCATCATGGCATCGGAAATGGGCGTGCTGCCCATTCCGGAAAAGGACATCATCAAGAAGTGGCGGCTGCAGCCCGGCAAGATGCTGCTGGTCGATCTCGACGAAGGCCGGCTCATTCCCGACGAAGAGCTCAAGGCCACTTTGGCCAAGAGCCATCCGTACCGCGAGTGGCTGACCCGCACCCAGATCGTGCTGGAAGAATTGCCCGGCGCGCCGAGCGCCTCGCCGATCTCGAACCTGGCGCTGCTCGATCGCCAGCAGTTGTTCGGCTACACGCAGGAAGACACCAAGCTGCTGATGACGCCGATGGGCACCACCGGCGAGGAAGCCATCGGCTCGATGGGCAACGACACGCCGATCTCGGCTTTGTCTGACAAGCCGAAGCCGCTGTTCACCTATTTCAAGCAGAACTTCGCGCAGGTGACCAACCCGCCGATCGACCCGATCCGCGAAGAGCTGGTGATGAGCCTGGTATCGATCATCGGGCCGCGCCCGAACCTGCTCGACCACGAAGGCATGTCGAACACCAAGCGCCTCGAAGTGCGCCAGCCGATCCTCACCAATGAGGATCTGGAAAAGATCCGTTCGATATCGGAAATGACCGGCGACCATTTCAAGTCGCTGACCTTCGACGTCACTTTCCCGTCCGAACATGGCGCAGACGGCATGGACTGGGCGATCGACGAGCTGTGCGTGCGCGCCGAGGAAGAAGTCAACGGCGGCTGCAACATCATTATTCTGTCCGACCGCAGGGCCGGCGCCGACCGCATTCCGATCCCGATGCTGCTGGCCTGCGCCGCCGTGCATCATCATTTGATCCGCAAGGGCCTGCGCACCGCGGTCGGCCTGGTGCTGGAAACCGGCGAGCCGCGCGAAGTGCATCACTTCGCGTGCTTGGCCGGCTATGGCGCCGAAGCGATCAACCCCTATCTTGCCTTCGAAACTCTGGTGGCGATGAAGGACACGCTGCCGGTCAAGCTCGAGCCCTACGAGATCGTCAAGCGCTACATCAAGTCGATCGACAAGGGCCTGCTCAAGGTCATGTCGAAGATGGGCATCTCGACCTACCAGTCCTATTGCGGCGCGCAGATTTTCGACGCCGTCGGTCTGCGGCAGGAATTCATCACCAAGTATTTCACCGGCACCCACACCCAGATCGAGGGCGTCGGCCTGCCGGAGATCGCCGAAGAAACCGTGCGCCGCCATCGCGCCGCTTTCAGCGAGGCGCCAATCTACCGCACCATGCTCGACGTCGGTGGCGACTATGCCGTGCGCGTGCGTGGCGAAGATCACGTCTGGACCGCCGAGACGGTGAAGGAGCTGCAGCACGCCGTGCGCGGCAACTCGCAGGACCATTATCGCGCCTTCGCCAGGATCGTGAACGAGCAGAACGAACACCTGCTGACCATTCGCGGGCTGTTCACCATCAAGACCGCGCATGACGTCGGCCGCAAGCCGGTGCCGCTCGACGAGGTCGAACCGGCCAAGAACATCGTGCATCGCTTCTCGACCGGCGCCATGTCCTATGGTTCGATCTCGCGCGAGGCGCATACCACGCTGGCCATTGCGATGAACCGCATCGGCGGCAAGTCGAACACCGGCGAAGGCGGCGAAGAGTCGGATCGCTTCAAGCCGATGCCGAACGGCGACTCGATGCGCTCGGCCATCAAGCAGGTGGCGTCGGGACGCTTTGGCGTCACCACCGAGTATCTCGTCAACTCGGACATGATGCAGATCAAGATGGCGCAGGGCGCCAAGCCCGGCGAAGGCGGCCAGTTGCCCGGCCACAAGGTCGACAAGACCATCGCCGCGGTGCGCTATTCGACGCCCGGCGTCGGCCTGATTTCGCCGCCGCCGCATCACGACATCTATTCGATCGAGGATCTGGCCCAGCTCATCTTCGATCTCAAGAACGTCAACCCGACCGGCGACGTCTCGGTCAAACTCGTCTCCGAAATCGGCGTCGGCACCGTTGCCGCCGGCGTGTCGAAGGCGCGCGCCGACCACGTCACCATCTCCGGCTTCGAAGGCGGCACCGGCGCCTCTCCCCTGACCTCGCTCAAGCATGCCGGCTCACCGTGGGAAATCGGCCTGGCCGAAACGCATCAGACGCTCGTGATAAACAAACTGCGCAGCCGCATCGCCGTCCAGGTCGACGGCGGCATTCGCACCGGCCGCGACGTCGTCGTCGGCGCGCTGCTCGGAGCCGACGAATTCGGCTTCGCCACCGCGCCGCTGATCGCCGCCGGCTGCATCATGATGCGCAAGTGCCATCTCAACACCTGCCCGGTCGGCATCGCCACGCAGGATCCCGTGCTGCGCAAGCGCTTCAAGGGTCAGCCCGAGCACGTCATCAACTACTTCTTCTTCGTCGCCGAGGAAGTCCGCGAGATCATGGCGTCGCTCGGCTACCGCACCTTCGACGAGATGGTCGGCCAGATCCAGATGCTCGACCGGCGCAAGCTGGTGGAACACTGGAAGGCCAAGGGGCTCGATTTCTCCAAGCTGTTCACCAAGCCGAATGCCGACGACAAGACGCCGATTTTCCACTGCGAGAAGCAGGATCACCATCTTGAGGCCATTCTGGACCGCAAGCTGATCGCCGAATCGCGGGCGGCCCTCGACCGTGGCGCGCCGGTGCGCCTGCAGACTGCGATCAACTCGACCAACCGCAGTTGCGGCGCGATGCTGTCCGGCGAAGTCGCCAAGCGTTACGGTCACACCGGTCTGCCGGACGGCACCATCCACGTGCGTCTCGATGGCACCGCCGGTCAGGCCTTCGGCGCCTGGCTGGCGCGCGGCGTCACGTTCGAGCTGGAAGGCGAAGCCAACGACTATGTCGGCAAGGGCCTGTCCGGCGGCCGCATCATCATCCGCCCCTCGGCGGATTCCAGCATCGTGCCGGAAGAGTCGATCATCGTCGGCAACACCGTGATGTACGGCGCCATTGCCGGCGAGTGCTATTTCCGCGGCGTCGCTGGCGAGCGCTTCGCCGTGCGCAACTCCGGCGCCACTGTCGTCGTGGAGGGCACCGGCGATCACTGCTGCGAATACATGACCGGCGGCGTCGTCGTCGTTCTCGGGCGCACCGGCCGCAACTTCGCCGCCGGCATGTCGGGCGGCATCGCCTACGTCCTCGACGAAGACGGCACGTTCCAGTCCCGCTGCAACATGGCTATGGTCGCGCTCGAACCGGTGCCGGAAGAAGAAAAAGTCGCCGAGGCCGAATACGGCACCGATCTGGAATCGCACGGCATGGTCGACGTCATGGCCGACCTGTCGAACGGCGACGCCGCGCGGCTGCGCAAGTTGATCTCCGATCACGCGCGCTACACCAAGTCCAGCCGGGCGGAAGCCATTCTCGCCGACTGGAAGCGTTATCGTCCCCTGTTCAAGAAAGTGATGCCGGTCGAATACGCCCGTGCGCTCGCTGAGATGGCAAAGGAAAAGGCCGCCACGATGCAGGCGGCGGAGTAGTATGGGCAAGATCACCGGGTTTCTCGAAATCGACCGCCACGACCGCAAATACGCGCCCGTCGAGGAGCGTATCAAGCATTGGCATGAGTTCGTTCTACCGCTGCCGGACAAGGAAGTGCGCGAGCAGGCGGCGCGCTGCATGGATTGCGGCGTGCCCTATTGCCACGGCACCAGCCGCATCTCGGGCGCACCGACCGGCTGCCCGGTCAACAACCAGATTCCGGACTGGAACGATCTGGTCTATCGGGGCAACTGGGAAGAAGCCGCGCGCAACCTGCACTCGACCAACAATTTTCCGGAATTCACCGGCCGCGTCTGTCCGGCGCCATGCGAGGCGTCCTGCACGCTCAACATCGACGACAACCCGGTCACCATCAAGACGATCGAATGCGAGATCGCCGATCGCGCCATTGCGCAGGGCCTCAAAGCCGACGTTGCCGCCGTTAAAACCGGCAAGAAGGTCGCCGTCATCGGTTCGGGGCCCGCGGGCCTTGCCGCGGCGCAGCAGCTCGCGCGCGCCGGCCACGAGGTGCATGTCTACGAGCGATGGGCCAAGGCCGGCGGCCTGCTCCGCTACGGCATTCCCGACTTCAAGATGGAAAAGGTCCACGTCGACCGCCGCATTGCGCAGATGGAAGGCGAAGGCGTCACCTTCCATTACAACGCCGATGTCGGCGTCAATGTCGATATCGCCAAGTTGGTGAAGGAGCACGACGCGGTCATCCTGTCGGGCGGCTCGGAAAAGCCGCGCGATCTGCCGATCCCCGGCCGCGAGTTGAAGGGTATCCATTTCGCCATGGATTTCCTGCCGCAGCAGAACCGCCGCGTCGGCAACGAGCCGCTCGGCAAGCTCGAGCCGATTCTCGCCACCGGCAAGAAGGTCGTCGTCATCGGCGGCGGCGACACCGGCTCGGACTGCATCGGCACCTCGATCCGCCAGGGCGCGGTGTCGGTCGCCAATTTCGAAATCATGCCGCAGCCGCCGGCGCTGGAAAACAAGCAGTTGACCTGGCCGGACTGGCCGCTCAAACTGCGCACGTCGTCGAGCCATCAGGAAGGCGTCGAGCGCGACTTCGCGGTCGGCACGCAGAGCTTTTCCGGCGAGAACGGCCAGGTGAAGAAATTGCATTGCGCCCGGCTCGACGCCAAGTTCAAGCCGGTGCCCGGCACCGAGTTCGACATCGAGGCCGATCTGGTGCTGCTGGCCATGGGCTTCGTGCATCCGCTGCACGAAGGCATGCTCAAGTCACTCAACGTCGCGCTCGACCCGCGCGGCAATGTGAGCGCCGATACCAACGCCTATCTCACCTCGGTGCCGAAAGTGTTCGCCGCGGGCGACATGCGCCGTGGTCAGTCATTGGTGGTGTGGGCGATCCGCGAAGGCCGCCAGTGCGCGCACGCGGTCGACAAATTCCTGATGGGCAAGACGACGCTGCCGCGCTAGAGCCCTTCCGGCTTTGATGAAATCAAAGCCGGGGCTCGAGCCATTTGTTTTGTCGCGTTTTCTTCACGCGAACCGGTACCCACTTCGCTCGAAAACGCTATAACCGCCGACCGACGGCTTACCGCATCCAGCCGAACGGACCGCCGGTCGACGCCGCCGCGCGCGGCTGTTTGGCTTCGGCCGGTTTGGGCGCTGCGGCAGGCTGCCCCGGCTTCGGCTTAATCTCTGTCGTTGACGTGGGTTTCACAGCCGGTTCGCGCTTCACCGTGTCCTGGCCCGTCGGCGCAATCGCGGCCGACGCACCGGCTTGCGGCACGGCGGCGGCTTGCGGCGCGGCACCGCCGCGCGGCCAGATAAAATCGTCGGCGCGACCCGATGGCGCCGCCACCGCGCCGCCATTCACCAGAACGCCGGCCGCGGTCGCGTCGGCGCGCGCGGACGTGACGCCCGCGGCGCCGAGCAGTTCGTCGGAATTGCCGGGCGTCAGCGTCAACGGCACCACCGGCCCGGCCAACGGCCGCGCCACCGATTTCGGATCGATCGTCAGCGGCCCCATCGGCCCGGACGGCAGCGCCACCGGCCCGCGATTGCTCATGGTACGGCGCAGTTCGCGCTCGACATAATGCGCCAGCTTGCGCGCGCCGTACTTGGTGAAAAACACGCCGTCGGCCGAGCGCAGACGGCGCATCTGGCCTTCATAGTCGGGGCCGAAATTGGTGTACTTGCCGGCCTCATCGACAAAACCGTCCCACACATCGATATAGATGGCGCCGGCCTTCTCGGCGCGGGCGCGATAAAGATCGTTGAGATAGACGACGTCGGCGGTCGACTTGGTGCCGCGGATGGAGGGCAGGCCGACCCAGAATACCGGCACGCCCTTGCTCTTGAGCGCGGCGACGGTCTCGTCGATGCGGCGGCTGTAGATCTTTTCCCACGCATCGCCGCGGAATTCGATAATGCCATTGGCTCTCTTGCCGGGCGCCGGTTCAGGCGCGGCGATTGACGGCGGTTCGTCGTCATCGGCCTCTTTGGTCAGGGCGGTCTTGTCGGCGGCGTCGGAATCCTTGCTGGCCGCGTCCTTGCTGCTTTGATCCTTGTTGGTCTGATCCTTGGCGCCGGCGCCTTTAGCGTCGGCCTTTTTGTCAGCTTCCTTTTTGGCGGCTTCTTTTTTATCCGATTCCTTTTTGTCTGTTTCCTTGGCGACATCCTTTTCGCGGATATTCTGCCGGTCGCCGACGCCGAGCATCATGATCACGTAATCGGGCTTCTCGGCACCGAGGATGTCGCGGGCGACGTGCCACCAGTCGAGATCGCCTTTGACGTCGTAACGGATCAGGCCGGAATGAATCTTGTTCTTGCGGACGATGCCTATCTCAGGCGCGTCGGCGAATGCATCTTCAAGACCATAGGCCAGCCAATCGGCCATGCCGTCGCCGAGCACCATCACCGACGTCGTCGTCGGCACCGGCTCGGCTTTCGGATCCACCTTGCGCGCGGCCGGCGCGCGCGAATTATCGGCCGGCGCCTGTTGCTGAACATCGCGATCGTCCTGCCGCCGGTTAGCCGGTCCGAACAACTGCTGGAAAAAGCCCTCGCTGCGCGCCGGGCGCTGACGGCTGAGGAATGGATAATCCTGCGCCATCGCCGGGCCGGCCAGGCCCAGGACGGCCAGTCCTGCGTAGTCGGCGGCGCCCAGAATGGCGACGATCGCCAAACGCTGCAAAAACCGGTTTTTCCGCGTCATGCCGATACCCAAATCTGAAACAAGCCTGGAAAATGGTGCCTAGAGGGCATGGACCAATAGCCAGCCAAAAATGTCAACTCGAAGGTCGGGCGTTGGTTAGTTGCGCGCGCATGACCCCGAAAAGTGGGAACCGGTTTCCCGCCTTCGCGAAGCCCGCTTCGGCGGGCGAAGGAAGGTCGGGCAAGGTCATGCGCCAATAAGATCAACGCCGGCGCAGC
This sequence comes from Rhizobium sp. Q54, assembly GCA_945861265.1. Classification (GTDB taxonomy): domain Bacteria; phylum Pseudomonadota; class Alphaproteobacteria; order Rhizobiales; family Xanthobacteraceae; genus Pseudolabrys. The sequence continues at coordinate 37,684 of CAMAUC010000005.1, forward strand.
CGCTCCAGCACATCCGCCGAGGCAAAGCCGTCCGGGACGTGGCCGATCCGGGACTGGAAATCGCGCAGCGCGTCGCGGGTTTTCAGGCCGAGCCGGCCATCCGGCTCGCCGACCTCGAAACCATGGCGTTCCAGCAGTTGCTGGAGTTCCAGCCGCTCGGCGCGGGTCAGCAGCCGTTCATAGCGGGGCCAGGCTTGTGCGAACGGCCCGGCGCCGCGCAGCCGGTCGGCCAGATGGCCGATCGCCAATGCATAGGCCTCGGCCGGGTTGTAGCGCATGATCGCCTTGAAGTTCGGCAGCATCAGGAATCCCGGCCCCTGCACGCCGGCGGGCACCAGCAGATACGCGCTGTTGCCCGGATGCGGCAGCGGCTTGCCGTCCGGCCGGGTGATGCCGTGACGTTCCCACTCCGCAACGGTCATGCTGCGGTGCTGGTCCGCCAGCCGGAAATCGAAATTCGCCGGGATCACCACCTCGTAGCCCCAGGTCTGGCCGCTGGCCCAGCCGATCGTCTTGAGGTTGTTGGCGGTCGAGGCGATCAGATCCGGCATCGAGTCGATGACGTCGCGATGGCCATCATTGTCGAAGTCGACGGCGTACCGCTTGAACGCCGTCGGCATGAACTGCGTCGGCCCGAAAGCGCCGGCCCAGGAGCCAACCAGCCGGCCCGCCGGCACATCGCCGCGATTGACGATATCCAACGCGGCCAGGAATTCGTCGCTGAAATAGCGCTGGCGCCGGCCGACGCAGGCGAGCGTCGCGGTCGACCGCAACACCGGCCGGTCGCCGCCAATGGTGCCGTAATTGGTTTCGACGCCCCAGATCGCGGCGATGATGAAGCGGTCGACGCCATAGGCCCGCTCGACCGCATCGAAGGTAGTGCGGTATTTTTCCAGCACCGCGCGGCCTTTGGCAATGCGCGCATCGTTGACCAGAACGTCCAGGTAGTCCCACACCGCCTTGGTGAATTCGGGCTGGCTGTCGAGCAGATCCATGATGCGCAGGTCCGGCGACAGCGACGCGGTCAGGCGCTCGAACGTGGCGCGCGATATGCCGCGCCGGGCGGCCTGCGGCCATAGCCGTTCAAGGCAGGCGGGAAAGTCCGCGGCCGCCTGGCGGATCGCGGTCGCCGTCATCAGCGGATGGCCGGAAGTCCCGCCCTCGCCGCTCCATTCGCGCGCATCCGGCGGACCGGGCAGCGCCGCCGATGGAATCGCACCTGTCCTGTCGCCGCCGTCCTGCGCCGGGGCGCCACCGCAAACGGCGACGAGCAGCGTGGTGGCCAGGAATAAGGTTCGGATTGTTCGCATCGATACAGCCGGCCTGTTTTTCTGAATGTGGCCCACATATAGGGGTGCCGCGATTTCGTTGCGAGGACGTTAACAGTCTTGGCCTATCGACCTATCCCGCCGCAATGTGGACTAATCTGGACCTTAGGACGCGGCCGTGCTTTTTATCCGCGCCGGCGTTTCCCGGTTCCGCAACGAGTTTTCCCGCATCATGAGCCATATCCGCAAAGCCATTTTCCCCGTTGCCGGTCTGGGCACCAGGTTCCTCCCTGCCACCAAGGCCATGCCGAAGGAAATGCTGCCGGTGGTCGACCGGCCCCTGATCCAGCACGTCGTTGATGAGGCGCGTCAGGCCGGCATCGAGCACTGCATTTTCGTTACCGGCCGCAACAAGAGTGTGATCGAGGATCATTTCGACCGCCAGTTCGAACTTGAGGTGACCCTGATCGAGCGCGGCAAGAAGAACGAACTCAAGCTCCTTGAAACCGACTTGCCCGACGCCGGCGGCACCAGCTTCACCCGTCAGCAATCGCCGCTTGGCCTTGGCCACGCCGTCTGGTGCGCGCGCGACCTGGTCGGCAACGAGCCCTTCGCCGTCATCCTGCCGGACGTGCTGGTGAAAAACCCGCGTGGCTGTCTGGCGCAAATGATGGATGCGGCCAAGGACCTCGACGCCAATGCCAACATCGTCGCGGTCGAGGAAGTGCCGATGGACCGCATCCATATGTACGGCGTGGTCGGCGTCGGCAAGCCGAAGGGCAAGGCGTTTGAAATCACCCAGATGGTCGAGAAGCCGAAGGCGGCGGACGCACCATCCAATCTGTCGATCACGGGGCGCTATATTTTGCAGCCGCAAATATTCGAACTGCTCGGCAAGCAAGCGGCCGGCGCCGGCGGCGAAATCCAGTTGACTGACGCCATGCTGGCGCTGGCGAAGACCCAGCCGTTCTATGGCCTCAAATTCGACGGCCGCAGCTATGACTGCGGATCGAAGATCGGCTTCCTCACCGCGAACGTCGCTTATGCCCTCGACCGGCCCGACCTCGCGCCGGAGTTTCGCAGCGAGTTGAAGCGTATTCTCGGCGAGCAATAGCTTTCTGACTTGAGCATGATCTTTTCCGAAAACCGGTTCCCACTTTTCGGGATCATGCTCTACTGCTGGAAACGCAGGCCGAGCATGAAGATGCTGGCGGTGTAGTCGTTGCCGCTGACATTGGAGCGCAGCCAGTCCTGGCGGAATTCGCCCTTGATCTGGGTCGTGCGGTTGAGCTTGTAGGTCAGTCCGAAGCCGGCCGAGTACCGCTTGTCCTCGCGCGACAGGCCTACATAGTCGTCAAGGCCGAAGCCGAGTTTGACGCTGCCGATCAACCAGCGCCGGAGCGAATGGTCGACCTGCAATCCAACGTCGCGGTAGAACGAGCCGGACACGCCGGGCACGTTCGATTCGCCGATCGCCGACGCCGCCGTGAACTTGGCGGAAGTCAGCGCATTGGCGGTCCACACCAAAGAGGCATTGCCGATCAGGCCGCCGAGTTGTGCCAGCCGCGCATCGTCGTAATCGCGCCGCGTATAGCCGGCGGCGACCTCGCCAGTGAGCAGGCGCGACAACTCGAATGTCGAGCCGACCTGGCCGGTGATGCCTTTGGAATTGCGTTGATAGCCGTAGGAATCGGTAACGAGATCGTGGCGCCGCGTGTCGGTGCCGGCTTCGACGAAGGGCGTGACGCCCGGAGTCAATTCGTAACCGCCGCGCAATTTCACCCCGTATTGATCGTAGTTGCGGTCGTCATTGCTGGCGGTCGAACCGTCGGTCAGTCTGGAGGCTTGATAGGCGGTGCGTTCGGCATCGCCTTTCAGTGACAGATCGAAGCGGTTGATCTTTTGCCCGACGCCGGCGCTGCCGCCCACGGTCGTATAGACGGGCAATCTCGCAAGACCGGCCTGCAAATTCGGACTGCCCGGATTGTCGGTCGCCACCAGCAGCCGGCCGCCAAGGTCGATGCGCGTCATACTGGTGACATCGACACGGCCATCGACTTTGCCGTTGACGTTCGGGCGGCTCAATGTTGGCTCGGCATCGGGGCTGTAGCCGGTATAGCTGCCGCGCAGTTCACCTTTGAGTTCGTGGCGCGACCAGTTCGATTGCGCGCGCAGCTCCGGCGCGACCGCGTAAAGCGTCGCGCCCTTGGCGCTTGGCGCGCGCGCCGGATTGGTGTCGTAGCCGCCGATCACTTCGATGGCTGGATAAAGCAGGAAGCTGCCGGCGTGCACGCCGAGCGGCGCGTAAGGATCGTCGGGCTCGCTATGCGCCTTGCGTTTCTGGACCGGCTTGCGGATCGGCCCGATCTCGACTGGCGGGGCGCCCGGCGGCGCCGCGGCGTAAGCGCCCTTGCCCGATGCCTGAAACGGTTTCTGATAGGGCGAGATCGCCGGTGCCGGCGCGACGTCAGGCGTCGCGGCCAATGCATCGGTGGCGGTCTTCGGCTTCGGCTTGGCTTTGGCCGCGGCTTTCGCTTTGGCCTTGTTCTTGTTGGTCGAGTCAAAACCCGTATCGCCGGCAGCCGAAGGCGGCGGCGTGAAATTCGTCGGCGGTCCGAGTTGCGGCTGCGTCGCCTGGCCGAACTGCTGGAAGCGCGGCGGCTTGCGCGGATCGGTCTGCAGCTTCGGCGCCAGCGGGTCGGGAAAATCCGGCGCCGACATTTGCGCCAATGCCGCGCCGCAGCCGAGCGCCAGGGCGCAGGCAGCCGTCATCAGGCCTGCGCCGTAAAGCGCGGCCGACATTGGGCGAGAAAGGCGCGGCACGCTCAGTCGATAGCCTCCGTCCATGGCACACGGCCCGCGGAACCGGCGGGAAGTGGTTAACGGACGTTAAAGGGCTATGGTTAATGAGGCGTTGATGGCGGCAATGCCCCGTATTTTGGGCCGTTCAGAGCCAGCCCTGCAGTTCGCGCATCGCCACGTCGCGGATGACCGCAATACCGCCCGGGCTGTCGTTGAGGCAGGGAATCGCCGCGAAATTCTCGCCGCCGGCATGCCGGAAGATCTCGGCATTCTCCATGGCGATCTCCTCCAGAGTCTCCAGACAGTCGGAGGAGAACCCGGGCGTAATGACGGCGAGATTTTTCACGCCGCGCTCGGCCAGCGCCTTCACCGTCATATCGGTATAGGGCTTGAGCCATTCCGCCGGCCCGAAGCGCGACTGGAATGTCAGCATCAGTTGCTTGTCGTCGAGTTTCAGGCGCTCGCGCAGCAGCCGGGCCGTGGCGTGACACTGGCAATAATACGGATCGCCCTTGCGCAGGTATTCTTCCGGCATGCCGTGAAATGAAGCCAGGATAACCTCCGGCTTGAAGGTCAATTTGGCAAGGCTTTGCTCGAGCGACGTCGCCAGCGCGTCGATATAGACACGGTTGTCAAAATAGGCCGGTGCCACACGCAGCGCCGGCTGCCAGCGCATCGCGGCAAGTGCCTCGAAGGCTTTGTCACAGACGGTCGCCGTGGTCGCTGCCGCGTATTGCGGATAGAGCGGCACGATCAAGATACGGTCGCAGCCGGACGCCTGCATCGCATCGAGCTTCGAGCGGATCGACGGATTGCCGTAACGCATCGCCCAGTCGACCAATATGCGCGGCTCGCCGGCGAGCGCAGCGCCGAGCTTGTCGGATTGCGAACGGGTAATCGTCTTGAGAAAGGACTCGTTGCGCTCCTTGTTCCATATCTTGTCGTAGTCGCGCCCCTTTCGGCCGGGGCGCACCGTCAGAATGATCAGGTTGAGCACCAGCCACCACTTGATCCGGTTTTCCTCGATCACGCGCCGGTCGGACAGAAATTCCTTCAGGTAGCGCCGCATCGACCAGTAATCGGTTGCGTCGGGCGTGCCCAGATTGACCAGCAGCACGCCGATCCGGCGGGCCGGCAGCACCGGATGGCCCGGCGGCAAATGGGATACGGATGTCATGGCGGCTATCAGCGGGAAATGGCGGGCGCGGTCAAGAGCCGCTTAGCCGACCGGCCGCTCGTCGGCGATCACCTTGCCGTCATTCGGCAGCGCGCCCGGCTTTACCAATGTCACCGCGCCCTTGAGCTTGGTAACCGACTGCAAGGTGGCGGCGACAGCCTCGGCCAAAGCAGCGTTGGCGGTGGCGGATTCGGCCAGCAAGGTCATGGTGTCCTGCTCGGCCTCGCGGCCCACCACCAGACGCAGGCGAGCCAGTTCGGGATGGCGCTGGCCAATCTCGGCCACTTGTTTGGGATGGACGAACATTCCCTTGACCTTGGCGGTCTGATCGGCCCGACCCATCCAGCCTTTGATACGGATGTTGGTGCGGCCGCAGGGCGACACGCCCGGCAGCAGCGCCGACAGGTCGCCGGTGGCAAGCCGGACCATCGGATAATCGGGATTGAACGTCGTCACCACGATCTCGCCGACCTCGCCCGGAGCGACCGGGTCGCCGGTGCCGGGCCGCACGATTTCAAGGATCAGATTCTCGTTGACGATCATGCCCTGCATGGCATCGCTCTCGTAAGCGACAATGCCGAGTTCGGCGGTGGCGTAGCACTGCACCACCGCGACGCCGCGCCCGCGCAATTCATCGCGCAAGGAGCCCGGCAATGCCGCGCCCGACACCAGACTGCGTGTGAGCGAAGTGGCGTCCTTGCCCGTCTTCAGCGCGGTATCGAGCAGAATCTTGAGAAAGTCCGGCGTACCGACATAACCAGTCGGCCTGTATTGCTCGATGGCTTCCAGTTGTTGTTCGGTATTGCCGACGCCGCCCGGGATCACCGCGCAGCCGACCGCATGCGCGCCGGATTCCAGCATGAAGGCGCCGGGCGTGAGATGATAGGCAAACGAATTATGAACAATGTCGCCGGCGCGAAAGCCGGCGGCGTAGCAAGCGCGCGCGGCGCCCCAGCCATCGGCGCTCAGGCTTTCCGGCTCGAAGATCGGCCCCGGCGACATCAGTAGCCGCTTGGCCTTGCCGGGCGGCGTGACGTTGAGACCGCCGAACGGCGGATGCTCTTTTTGCAGGCCCACCAGATCGGATTTGCGGAATACCGGCAGCCTGGCCAGCGCCGCACGCGACGTCACCGATGCCGGATCGACGCCGGATAAATGCCTCGTCCAGCCGGGCGCGGTCAGCGCGTGCCTGATGATAGCCGGCATAGCATCGAACAATGCGCGCTCACGCTGCGCCGTCTCGCGGACCTCAAGCTGATCGTAGTAGTCGGTCATTTCGGCTATGCCAGCCAGCGCTTGCGGCGGCGATAGTGCTTGCCGTCGCGGAATGATTTGCGGCGGCCATCGGAGATGCCGAGGTAGAATTCCTTGACGTCCTCGTTCTCGGACAGCGATTTGGCGTCGCCATCCATCACCACGCGGCCGTTTTCGAGAATGTAGCCGTAGCGCGCATAGCGCAGCGCCATATTGGTGTTCTGTTCGGCCAGCAGGAACGATACCTGTTCCTTTTCATTGAGATGCTTCACGATCTCGAAAATCTCCTCGACGATCTGCGGCGCCAGGCCCATCGACGGCTCATCGAGCAGGATCATCTTTGGCCGCGACATCAGCGCGCGGCCAACCGCGCACATCTGCTGCTCGCCGCCGGAGGTATAGCCGGCCTGCGAATTCCGGCGCTGCTTCAGCTTGGGGAAATAGCCATAGACCAGTTCGAGGTCGCGCATCACCGCGGCCTTGCCGTCTGTGCGCGTGAACGCGCCGGTCATCAGGTTTTCCTCGATGGTGAGATGGCCGAAACAGTGACGGCCTTCCATCACCTGGATGCAGCCACGCCGAACGAGTTCGTTCGGCGACAGGTTCTGCACCTCGTTGTCCCCGAACAAAATCGTACCCTTGGTGACGTCGCCGCGCTCGGCGCGCAACAAATTGGAAATCGCCTTCAGCGTTGTCGACTTGCCGGCGCCGTTGGCCCCCAACAGCGCGACGATGCCGCCCGCCGGCACGTCGAGCGACACGCCCTTGAGCACCAGAATGACGGAATTGTAGATCACCTCGATGTTATTCACCGAGAGCAGAGATTTCTTCGGCAACGTCGATGCGGCGGTGGCGACGGATGACACGCGATCAACTCCGATCTCAAGTCAGAAAAAGTGGGAGGCGGCGGCATGCCGCCTCCCGATTGTCGTCAGGCGATCAGCTCTCCTTCGAGCAGTCGCGCGCGGTGATCTTCTTCTCGGTCGCATACTTGGCGGCGTTTTCCTTGACCAGCGGCGCAAGGATCTTTTCGTCGGCCTTGTAGTAGTCCGAGATCGTCTTCCAGGCCTTGCCGTCCCACTGCTGCATGCGGGCAACGTCCGCGCCCTGGTGATCTTCGCAGGAGAAGCGCAGGGGTTGCAGCATGCCTTCGAAGCCAAGCTCCTTGATGCGCGCGGCGGTCAGGTTGAGGTTTTCAAAACCCCAGCGAACCTGTTCGCCGGTCATCGGCTTGTTGCCATACTTCTTCATCGCGGTGCGGATCGCTTCCGTGCCGATCATTGAGTTGATCAGGCCGCGGTTGTAGAGCACCTGCGCGAAGTCTTCCTTGGCTGCCGCCTTGCCTTTCGACACGACGTTCTTTTCGAGGTCGGCATGGACGGCGAACTTGCCGGGGCCATGCTGCAGCATCAGCGCCTTGTAGCCAGTCGACTGATCGCCGGCAGGCGTCACGTCGGGCTCGGCACCCGACCACCACACGCCGATGACCTTGTCGCGCGGAAAGCCGACCGCTGCCGCTTCCTTGATCGAGGTCGAGTTCATCACGCCCCAGCCCCAGAGCAGGACATAGTCGGGACGATCCTGGCGGATGGCGAGCCACTGCGACTTCTGTTCGACGCCCGGATGCGTGACCGGGATCGCCTTGAAATCGAAGCCGTTGACCTTGGCGCGCGCTTCAAGCGCCGCGATCGGCTCCTTGCCATAGGGGCTGTCGTGATAGACGAGGCTGATCTTCTTGCCTTTGAGCTTGTCGAAGCCGCCAAGCTCCTTGGCGATGTGCTGAATGGCGACATCGGCCGCGGTCCAGTAGCTGCCGACGGCGATGAAGTTCCACGGGAACACCGCGCCGTTGCGGCTTTCCGAGCGGCCATAGCCCATGGTCAGCAGCGGGATCTTGTCGCCCGGCACCTTGTCGGTCAGCGCGAAGGTGATGCCGGTCGAGAGCGGCGAGAAATAGGCGGCGCCGGTTGGGCCTTTGCCCTTCAGACGCTCGTAGCATTCGACACCCTTGTCGGTGGCGTAGCCGGTCTCGCATTCCTCGAACACGATCTTGACGCCGTTGATGCCGCCGTCGCGCTCGTTGAGAAGCGTCCAGTAGTCGGCAACGCCGTTGGCGAACGGGATGCCGTTCGGCGCGTAAGGTCCGGTGCGGTAAACCAGCGCCGGGATGAACTGCTCGTTCGTCTGCGCCGTCGCCGGTCCGGTCATCGCCGTCGCACCTAGTGCTAGAGCGGTGAGAGCCAAAGTAAGCTTTCTCATGTCGTCCTCCCTGTGAGTCGGCCTGTGAAGCCGGGTCGTTGAAGCGATTATTGCTTTTGAGGTGCCGGTGCGCCGCTCCGTTTGCGCACCTCACCTTCGAAGCCTCAAGCCTATGCTTTCAATACGGGTATGGCCAGAGCCTCAGCTTTTCCTTTCCAGTCAACCAAAGTCTCGCAAAACCACGCGGTTCGACGATCAAAAGCCAGCAGATCAGCGCCCCGGTGATGATGAACACCAGCAGCGATACCGTCTCGACCGAGATCGGCACGCCGAGCGCATGCGGCACCTGATCGAGCAGGATCGGCAGCACAAGGATAAAGGCGGCGCCGAGGAACGAGCCCAGGATCGAGCCGAGGCCGCCGATGATGACCATGAACAGAATCTGGAACGACCGATCGATGCTGAAGGCCAGCGGCTCCCAGGCGCCGAGATAGACGAAAGCCCACAACGCGCCGGCCACACCCATGATGAATGACGAGATGGCGAAGGCCGAGAGCTTCGCATAAAGCGGCCGGATGCCCATCAGTTCGGCGGCGATATCCATGTCGCGCGTCGCCATCCACTGCCGGCCGATATTGCCGCGCACCAGGTTTTTCGCCAGCAGCGCGAAGATGGCGACAAAGACGAGGCACAACAGATAGCGCTCAATCGGCGCATTGACGACGAAACCGAAGAAATTCAGATCGGGCGCGCTCACCGAACCGGACGAATTGTAGTTGGTGAACCACTTCACCCGGATGAACACCCAGTCGAAGAAGAACTGCGCGGCCAAAGTCGCCACCGCCAGATAGAGCCCCTTGATGCGCAGGCTCGGAATGCCGAACAGGATGCCGACGACAGCCGACATCAGCGCGCCGAGCAGGATCGACGGCAGCATCGGCAAAGGCGGAATCGAAAGATCGAACAGGCCGAACGGAAGGTGCACGCCGGTGGCGAACTTGTAGGCGCTGTAGGCGCCAATCGCCATGAAGGCGCCGCTGCCGAGCGACAGCTGGCCGCAATAGCCAGTCAGAATGTTGAGGCCAATAGCGGCAAGCGAAAGGATCAAAAACGGAATGAGGATCGCGCGCAGCATATACTCGCTGCCGAACGGCCAGATGTGAAAGGCATTGAGCAGCGGAATGCCGATGAAGGCCAAGGCCAAAACGACCCACAGCGCGATGCGATCCTGCCTGATCGGAAAGATCTGCATGTCGGCGGCGTAACTGCTCTTGAACTGGCCGGTCTCGCGATAGAACATGCCGTCCTTATCCTATTTTGCGCATGATATGATCCGAAAACCGGTACCCACTTTTCGGGATCATGCGCGCTAAATCCGCTCGATGATGCGCTCGCCGAACAGTCCTTGCGGCCGCGCCATCAGCACGGCTAGCGCCAGGACATAGGCGAACCAGTATTCGATGCCGCCGCCGATGAACGGACCGAGATAGGCTTCGGCCAGTTTCTCGCCGGCGCCGACGATCAGGCCGCCGACAATGGCGCCGGGCACCGAGGTGAAGCCGCCGATGATCAGCACCGGCAGCGCCTTCAGCGCCAGGAAGGTGATGGAGAACTGCACGCCGAGCTTGGTGCCCCAGACGGTGGCGGCAACCAGCGCCACCAGGCCGGCGACCAGCCAGACGATGAACCAGATCCAATTGAGCGAAATGCCGACCGACTGCGCCGCGGCGTGATCGTCGGCGACGGCGCGCAGTGCGCGACCGGTCTTGGTCTTCTGGAAGAACAGCGCCAGGCCGACGACAAGCACCGCCGCGATCATGCCGCCCCAGACGTCGATCTTGCTGACCAGAATGCCGCCGGGAAACGAACTCTCGAACAGGAACCAGGCGTCGCTCGGAAACAACCGCAGCGGATAGACGTCCGAGCCGAACAGCATCTGCGCGCCGCCTTCGATCATGAAAGTGACGCCGATGGTCGACATGAACAGTGTCAGCCCATCCTGATTAATCAGCGGACCAAGCACGAAACGCTCCACCATCCAGGCGGTAATCGCCATGACGACGGCGGCAAACAGCAAGGCGATGACGATGGCCGCCCAGAACGGCAGCCCTTTGCCGACCATGAAGTCGAGCGAGCGCACCAAAGCGAGGCCGGCGAGCAGCACCATCGCGCCTTGCGCGAAGTTGAACACGCCGGACGCCTTGAAGATCAACACGAAGCCGAGCGCGACCAGCGAATAGAGCACGCCGGCCAGGAGGCCGCTGACGAGGACTTCGAGGAATTGGCCAAAGGCGATCATCAGTGCGCCACTCCCAGATAGGCGTCGATCACCGCCTGATTGCTTTTGACTTCGTTCGGCGTGCCGTCGGCGATCTTGATGCCATGATCGAGCACGACCACACGGTCGGACAGGTCCATCACCACGCCCATGTCGTGCTCGATCAGGGCAATCGTGGTGCCATAATGATCGTTCACATCGAGAATGAAGCGCGACATGTCTTCCTTCTCTTCGATGTTCATGCCGGCCATCGGCTCGTCGAGCAGCAGCAATTCCGGTTCCATGGCGAGGGCGCGGCCGAGTTCGACGCGCTTCTGCAAGCCATAGGGCAGCCGGCTGACCGGCGTGCGGCGGATTTCCTGAATCTTGAGAAAGTCGATGATCTCCTCGACCCGGTGGCGATGCTCGACTTCCTCGGCCAGAGCCGGCCCGACTCGCAGCATCTGCCAGAACATGTTGCGGCGCATCTTGAGCGTACGGCCGGCCATGATGTTGTCGAGCGCGGTCATGCCGCGAAACAGCGCGACGTTCTGGAAGGTGCGGGCAATGCCACCGTCGGCGGCGTCGTGCGGCCGCATCCTGGAGCGCGCCTCGCCCTTGAAGGTGATGACGCCTTCCTGCGGGTGATAGAACCCGTTGATGATGTTGAGCATCGACGTCTTGCCGGCGCCGTTCGGCCCGATGATGGCGCGAATTTCGCCCTTGCGAATATCGAACGACACGCCGCTCACGGCTTTGACGCCGCCGAACGACAGCGAAACGTTATCGATCGACAGCAGTACGTCGCCGGCTGTGACCGGTGGTCCGTCGGGCGCCCTCATGCCGCTTTCCCCAAGGTCCCGGAAATCGCGACCGGCTGCATGTCGGCGATCTTGACGCGCGCGCTGAGCGTGCCCTTGCGGCCGTCCTCGAACGTCACTTCGGTGGAGATATCGGCTGCGCTGGACCCGTTATAAAGCGCATCGATCAGCGGCGCATAGCGCTCGGCGACGAAGCCACGCCGCACCTTCTGCGTGCGCGTCAGTTCGCCGTCGTCGGCGTCGAGTTCCTTGTGCAGGACCAGGAAGCGCTTGATCTGCGCCCCGGCCATCACCTTGTCGTCGGCAAGCGATTTATTCACTTCGGCGATGTGCTTTTCCATCATCGCGTAGACCTGCGGGTGGCCAGCCAGTTCCTGGTAAGAGCCATACGACACGTTGTTGCGCTCGGCCCAGCTGCCGACCGCCGTGAGGTCGATATTGAGCATCACGGTGACGAAGTCACGCTGGTCGCCGTAAGCCACGGCTTCGCGAATGTCGGGAAAGAATTTGAGCTTGTTCTCGATATATTTCGGCGGAAACATCGTGCCATCATTGAGCCGGCCGACATCCTTGGCGCGGTCGATGATCTTGAGATGGCCGGTCTTCTCATCGAAATAGCCTGCATCGCCGGTTTTCACGTAACCGTCCGGCGTCATCACTTCGGCGGTCTTGTCGGCGTCCTTGAAGTAGCCGATGAACATGCCCGGCGATTTAAACAGAACCTCGCCATTGTCGGCGATGCGGATATCGACATGCGGACAGGCCGGACCGACCGTGTCGGAATGGATTTCGCCGTCCGGCTGAGCGGTGACGTAGAGGAAGGCTTCGGTCTGGCCGTAAAGCTGTTTGAAGTTCAGCCCGATCGACCGATAGAAGGCGAACAGGTCCGGGCCGATCGCTTCGCCGGCGGTATAGGCGACGCGCACGCGCGAGAAGCCGAGCACATTCTTGAGCGGCGCATAGACCAGAATATTGCCGAACCAATAGAGAAGACGGCCACCCAGCGGCACGCTGTCGCCATTGAGAATGCGCTCGCCGTATTTGCGCGCGACGCCGATGAAGTAGTGGAACATCTTTCGCTTCAGCGCGCTGGCGTCCTCCATGCGGATCATCACCCGCGTCAGCAGGACCTCGAGCGTACGCGGCGGCGCAAAGTAGAAGCTCGGGCCGATCTCGCGCAGATCGGAGGTCGCGGTGTCGGCACTCTCCGGGCAGGCCATGCAGAAGCCGGCCACCAGCCCTTGCGCGTAATTGAGATAATGATCGCCGACCCAGGCCAGCGGCAAATAGGCCAGCGCGACATCCTTCTCAGTCAGTCTGTCGAATTTGACGGTGTCGGTCGCCGCCTGGATCGATCGCTCGCCGGACAGCACCACGCCTTTCGACGCGCCCGTGGTGCCGGAGGTGTAGAGAATGATCGACGGGTCGGATCCCTTGCCAGCGGCGATCTCGCCATCGAGCCATTCGCCGAGTTTGGGATCGGCGGCCAGCGCCTTGCGGCCGTCGGCGATGACATCGTCCATCGCGCGCAGTTTGGCGTGGTCATAGTCGCGCAGGCCGCGCGTTTCGTCATAGACCATCAGTTCGAGCTTCGGCAGACGGTCCAGCACCGACTGAATCTTGTCGATCTGCTCCTGATCTTCGACCGCGGCGAAACGCACATCGGCATGCGCCAGCACGAAGGAGAGTTCGTCGGCGACCGCGTCGGCATAGACCGGCACCGGCACCGCGCCGAGCATCTGCGCCGCCATCACCGACCAGTAAAGCTTGGGACGGTTGGAGCCGACGATAGCGATCGTCTCGCCGCGCTTGAGGCCGAGCCGGCTGAGGCCGACGGCATAGGCACGCACCAGCTCAAGCGCCTGGGCCCAGGTCCAGGTCTGCCAGATGCCGAGGTCCTTGTGCCGCATCGATGGCCGGGAGCCATACAGGCGGGCATTGCGAACCAGCAATTTAGGAAACGTATCCGCTTTCGCGGCGGCATCGAACGCCACAGCCATATCCTCCCCCTCAGCCGGCGCCATCGACGCCGGCCCGCGTCTTCTTCCCCTCAGCCGCCATTCAGGACGGTCTTGTTTGTATTGATATGAAATCACCGCCGAAGGCGGGTCAAGCCTTCGACGGTTCAGTAATTGGTCGCAAGCGCTACCAATTCACTTTTTTTGTAACTATCAGGCCGAGGCGAACAATAATTCGCCTATTCCGCCGCCTTGAGGAAGGACGCGGCACCGGCACGGAATTGCTCGGTCAGCGCCTGTTCCTCGGCTTTGGCGACGGCGAGCGTGCGTTGCTTGATTGGTCCAAAGCCACGAATTTTTTCCGGGACTGAGGCCAACGCAACCGCCGTCGCATGATTGAGCGGCGTCAGCTCGGCCAGGATCGTCTCTAGCTTGTCACGGTACTCCACCACCAGCCTGCGTTCCATCCGGCGTTCTTCGGTGTAGCCGAACGGATCGAGCGGCGTGCCGCGCAGGAACTTGAATTTCGCCAGCACAGCGAATGCTTTCAGCATCCACGGGCCGAACGACATCTTTTTCGGCTCGCCGGTTGCCGGATCGACCTTGGCGAGCAGCGGCGGCGCCAGGTGGAATTCAAAGCGCAGGTCTCCGGCAGCGAAAGTCGACTTCACGCGCTCGATAAATGACGTGTCGGTATAAAGCCGCGCGACTTCGTATTCGTCCTTGTAGGCCATCAGCTTGAACAGATAGCGCGCCACCGCTTCCGACAGCGCGCTCTGCCCCGCCGCCTTCTCCGCCTCGGTGGCAACGACCTTGTCGACAAAGGCGCGATAACGCCGCGCATAGCGCGCGCTCTGATAGGCGGTGAGGAAAGCAACGCGGCGCGCGACGGTTTCGTCGAAACTCTGCGACAACCGCAGCGAGTCGTTTTCTTCCGCCGGACGCGGTGCGATCAAAGACTCGACCGCCGCCGGGTCGACCGCGGCGCGGCGTCCATAGCGGAACGCGGCGATGTTCATCGCCACCGCCTCGCCATTCATCTCAATGGCTTTCTCGACCGCCTCCGCCGACAACGGCAGACCGCCGTTCTGGTAGGCATAGCCGAGCATGAACATGTTGGCGCCGATGGAATTGCCAAGAAGCGCGGTCGCCAGACGCGTGGCGTCGACAAAATGACTGCGGTCACGACCGGCGGTGCCGACGATGGCGCGCTTGAGCTTTTCGGTCGGCAGCGAGAAGTCGGCATTTCGGGTGAAATCGCCGGGCTGGAATTCGGCGGTGTTGACGATCATGCGGGTATTGCCCGGTTTGATGGCGCCCAGCACCTTTTTCGAGCCGACCACGACGATGTCACCGCCGAGCACGAGATCGGCGCCGCCCGCGGCGACGCGGATGGCGTGAATGTCGTCCGGCGTATTGGCGATGCGAATATGGCTGTATACCGCGCCGCCTTTCTGGGCGAGACCGGCCATGTCGATGATGCCGACACCCTTGCCTTCGAGATGCGCCGCCATGCCGACGATGGCGCCGATGGTGACAATGCCAGTGCCGCCGATGCCGGTGACGATGATGCCGTAGGGATGATTGATCAGCGGCACGGAAGGCGCCGGCAAGGCAGGCCAACCGGCCGGCTCGGCGATGCCCTCGCCTCTTTTCAGTTTGGCGCCGTGCACCGTGACGAAGGACGGGCAGAAGCCCTTCACGCAGGAATAGTCCTTGTTGCAGCTCGACTGGTCGATGGTGCGCTTGCGGCCCCATTCGGTGGTGAGAGGCTGCACCGACACGCAATTCGATTTGACGCCGCAGTCGCCGCAGCCTTCGCAGACCAGATCGTTGATGACGACGCGCTTGTCCGGATCGGGGAAGGTGCCGCGCTTGCGGCGGCGGCGCTTCTCGGCGGCGCAGGTCTGGTCGTAGATCAGGATGCTGACGCCGGAAACCGTCGCCAGGTCGCGCTGCAACGCATCGAGATCGTCGCGATGGTGAATGGTCAGGCCTTTCGGCCATTCAATATCGCTCGGATATTTATCCGGTTCGTCGGTGACGACGATGATGCGCTTGGCGCCTTCGGCCGCCACCTGCGCCGCGATCTGCGGCACGGTGAGGCCGCCTTCGTGGTGCTGGCCGCCGGTCATCGCCACCGCATCGTTGTAGAGAATCTTGTAGGTCATGGTCACGCCGGAGGCGATCGCGGCGCGAATGGCGAGATAGCCGGAGTGATTGTAGGTACCGTCGCCGAGATTCTGGAACACATGGTCGCGCTTGGAGAACGGCGCTTCACCGATCCAGTTGGCGCCTTCGCCACCCATCTGCGTAAAGCCGAGCGTTTTGCGCTCCATCCATTGCGACATGAAGTGGCAGCCGATGCCGGCATAGGCGCGACTGCCTTCCGGCACGCGGGTCGAAGTGTTGTGCGGACAGCCGGAGCAGAAATACGGAACGCGCAAGGCGACGTCGCCGGTATCGTGCAATATCTGCTGCGCCGACTTCAGCCGCGCGACATTGGCCGCCATCTCGTTATTGGCGCCGAGCTTGAGAATGCGTTCGCCGATGGCGATGGCGATGTCGTTGGCATCGAGTGCGCCCTTGACCGGGAACAGCCAGTTGCCGTTCTCGTCTTTCTTGCCGATGCAAACCGGTTGATTGACCGTGCCGTAGAGCTCCTCGCGCACCTGGACTTCGATCAGCGAGCGCTTTTCCTCGACGACGATGATAAGATCGAGCCCGGCGGCGAATTCCAGCAATTCCGCGCGCGGAATCGGCCAGACGCAGCCGATCTTGAACAGTCGCACGCCGATGTCGTTGCACTTGATTTCGTCGAGACCGAGTTCGTCGAAGGCCTGACGTACATCGAGATAGGCCTTGCCTGTCGTAATGATGCCTATCTTCGGCGTGCGGCCGCCCGACATGATCGTCTTGTTGATCTTGTTGGCGCGCACGAAGGCCAGCATGGCGTCGCGCTTGTAGTCGTGCAGGCGCGCTTCCTGGCCGAGGATGGTGTCGACCAGACGCACATTGAGGCCACCCTCGGGCATGACGAAGTCGGTCGGGGTCACGATATTCAGACGCTCGAGCGAGCCATCGATCACGCCGGTCGACTCGACCGTCTCGTGCATGCATTTGAGCGCGGTCCAGGTGCCGGTGTAGCGCGACATCGCCCAGCCGAGCTGCGCGTAGTCGACAATCTCCTGCACGCCGGCCGGATTGAGGATCGGCATCATCACGTCGACGAAATGGAATTCGGATTGGTGCGCGGTGGTGGAGGATTCGGCGGTGTGGTCGTCGCCCATCAGCGCCAGCACGCCGCCGTTCTTCGAAGTGCCGGCGAGATTGGCATGGCGGAAGACGTCGCCGGAGCGATCGACGCCCGGGCCTTTGCCGTACCACAAGCCGAAAACGCCATCGAACTTGCCTTCGCCGCGCAATTCGGCCTGCTGCGCGCCCCAGACGGCGGTGGCGGCGAGTTCCTCGTTCAATCCGGGAAGGAATTTGACGTCGGCGGCGGCCAGTTCGCGCCCCGCGCGCATGAACTGCTGGTCCAAACCGCCCAAAGGCGAACCGCGATAGCCGGTGAGATAGCCGCCGGTGTTCAGGCCGGCACGGCGGTCGCGCTCCTTCTGCATCAGAATGGCGCGGATCAGGGCCTGATAGCCGGTCACGAGAACGTGCGACTGGTTGAGGTCATATTTGTCGGCGAGACTGACCGGTTTGAGCGTCATCAGAGGGCCCTTTGGGTGGCCTTTGGCCAATGCGGCATTGTCGAAAAAGACCATCGAACCGGCGTCGACGTCTCTCTCATATAGGCTACGGCGGCGTTAGGCAAAGCCGCTGGAACTCGAATAAAAGCTTACACCGCATCGGCTTTCGGTCAATTTCGTTTGCAGCATGCGGCGGAGAAGGATGTTTCAGCGGCATCGCATTTGACGCAGTTTGGCGCAACGCAGCAAACGGCCCGCAGCAATACAGCCTCCTAACGAAGCATCTGGTCAAATCGTGGGCGCTCTGTAATAGGGGTTCGCCAGCCGGGACTTTTTTCAATGCTGCAATCGCCGTCATCGTCCATCGAAACCAGGGCGTCGTGGGTTGTCGCCAGCGCGGCGCTTTGCGCACTTATGTTATCGTCCGGAGCCGCCTGGATCGCGGCGGTCGCGCTCAAGGATATCGCCGCGGAAGTCGACGGCGTACGCTCGATTCCGGCGCTGGCCAGCGCTTTGGCCTGGTTCGGTTCCGGCATCGGCGGCATCATGATGGGCCGGATCGCCGATCGTATCGGTACGCGATGGACCGTTGCCTTCGGCGCGGTGATGATCGCGGTCGGTCTGGCGCTGTCGAGCCTGGGGCCGTCCTGGCCGCTGTGGATCGGTCACGGCCTGTTCATCGGCCTGATCGGCTTCGGCGGCATCAATGCGCCGCTTTATGTTTACGTCAGCCGCTGGTTCGACAAACGCCGCGGCTCGGCGCTGGCGCTGATTTCGAGCGGCACCTATCTTGCCGGCGCGTTATGGCCGCCGGTGTTCGAGCGCGCCATCGCCGCGCTTGGCTGGCGCGAGACCATGCTGTGGTACGCTTTGCTCGAAGGCGCGGTCGTCGTGTCGATCGCGCTGATCTTTTTCAGGCACCCGCCGGAAGTCATTCAGCCCGCGCCCGCGCCGGTTCCCGGCAGCGCCCCGGCGCGCGTCCTCGGCCTGCCGCCTAATCTCGTCTTCGGCGCGATGTGCGTGGCAGCGATCATGTGCTGCATTCCGATGGCGATGCCGCAGGGCCACCTCGTCGCCTTCTGCAGCGACCTCGGCATCAGCCGCTCGGTCGGCGCGGTGATGTTGTCGGTGCTGCTCGGCACCGCCTTTCTCAGCCGGCAGATCTGGGGCGCGGTGTCTGACCGCATCGGCGGACTGACCACTGTGCTGGTCGGCTCGCTGTGGCAATGCGCGGCGATGATCGCTTTCCTGCTGACGCAGAGCGAGGTCGGCCTGTTCACGGTGTCGGCCGTGTTCGGCCTGGGCTTTTCCGGCATCATCCCGGCCTACGTGCTGGCGTTGCGTGAGATGTTTCCGGCGTCGCAGGCCTCGTGGCGCATCCCGACGCTGTTGATGTTCACCGCGCTCGGCATGGCGTCGGGCGGCTGGCTGGCCGGACTTTTGTACGATCATTTCGGCTATTACGCGCCGGCCTTCGCCGTCGGCGTCGGCGCCAATCTCATCAACCTGACGATTGTCGGCACGCTGGTGGCGCGCCGGCGCTGGCGCGCGAATTACGTATGATTGCGTAGCGCGAACCTCTGGTGAAGCATCTCGAACCGTGAAACATTTGCCCCCAATAGAACGCCCGCCGGGGCGTATCGCATATGGGGAAACGCCATGAGCACCGATCGTCACGCTTTTTTCGCCGCCGTTATCGTCGCAACCGCGCTGGCCGCGGGCGCGGCCGTCACCGCACCGCCAGTCTTAGCGCAGAGCTATCCGACGCATCCGATCCGCCTGATCGTGCCCTACCCGCCAGGTGGCGGCACCGATTTCTTCGCCCGCGTGGTGGCGACCGAGATGGGCGCTGGCCTTGGCCAGACCGTCGTGGTCGAGAACCGTCCCGGCGCCGGCACTCTTATCGGCGCCGAGGCCGTCGCACGCGCGCAGCCCGACGGCTACACGTTCTTGCTCGGCGACACGTCGACCTATGCCTCGAACCGCAGCCTTTACGCCAAACTGCCTTACGATGCCGACAAGGACTTCGCGCCGGTGACGTTGACCGGGCGCTTCGCCATCGTGCTGCTGGTCAACACCGACAAGCTCAAGGTCAATTCGGTTAAGGAATTGATCGACGCCGCGAAGAAATCGCCGGGCGCCATCGACTATGGCAGCGCCGGCATCGGCAGCCCGTTCCATCTCGCCGGCGAACTGTTCGCGCAAGGCGCAGGCGTCAAGCTCAACCATGTTCCGTATAAAGGCGCGGCGCCGGCAATCCAGGATCTCGTCTCCGGCCAGATCGGCATGATGTTCGTCGACTACGCCACCGCGCGCGGCCAACTGGCCATGAAGCAGATCAAGGCGATCGCGGTTGCGTCGCCCGGCGAGTTCGCTGGCCTGCCCGGAGTGCCGCCGGTGTCCAAGGATGTGCCGGGCTTCGAGGCATGGGCCTGGCAGGGCTTTGCCGTCCCGGCGGCGACGCCGAAAGACGCGATCGCCAAACTCAATGCCGCTTACGCCAAGGCGGTTGGCAATGCCGAGATCAAGCAGAAGCTGATCGGCGCCGGCATCGATCCGCTGCAAAGCTCGCCCGCCGAAATGGCCGCCTACATCAAGAGCGAAGCGGCCAAGTGGGAAAAGGTGATCAAGACGGCGGGCATCAAGCTGGATTGAGATTAAGTCGTCATGCCCGCGCAGGCGGGCATCCAGCAATTTCTTGATTCTCAGCAAATAAGAGCTGGATCCCCGCCTTCGCGGGGATGACAACTAGGCCTTCGGCACCATTTTAAACATCGCCTCGCCGTATAGGCCGCGCGCCTCGGCGAGCAGCGGCTGCACGGCGGCGACGAAGGCGTCGTGCTCGGCGTTCGACAACTCGACGATCTCGCAGCCGGCCGCTTCGATCGCCTGGCGCGACTGCGTGTTCTCCTCGACCGCGAGCTGGCGCTGGAACGCCACTGCCTCGGTGACCGCATCGCGCATGGCCTGCTGCAAATCCGCCGGCCAGGCGTCGAACGAGGCGCGGTGCAGGAAGATCGGCCGCGAAATATAGAAGTGCGATGTCAGCGTGTGGTACTTGTGAAAGTTATGCACGCCATAGGTGACCGTATTGGCGAGCGGATTTTCCTGCGCATCCAATGTGCCGGCCTTGATCATGGCGATGGCCTCGGTGAGGTCCATGCGCATCGCCTGCGCACCGAGTAGTTCGAAGGTGCGGCGCTGGATTTCGCTCGGCAGCACGCGAATCTTCATGCCCTTCATGTCGGCCGGCAAATGAATCGGCCGCAGCTTGTTGGAGATGTGGCGGAAGCCGTTCTCGAACCAGCCAAGAATACGGTAGCCGACGCTGGCCTCTATCTTTTGCGCAAGGAAGCGGCCGAGATCGCCGTCCATCGCGCCGCGCGCCTGCGCGTTGTCGGCGAACAAAAACGGCAGATCGACGAAGCCCAATTCCGGCACGCGGTCGGTCAGATAGCTCGACGACTGATAGCCGAGCGTGATCTCGCCGCTCTCGACCAATGTGAGAATGTCCTCGGCCTTGTGGCCGTGATCCATGATGTTCCAGATGTAGTCAACCGAGATGCGGCCGCCGAACTGCGCTTGCAGCGTGTTGCCGATGAGCTTGAGCGATTTGCTGAAGCCGGTATTGGCCGGGCCGTAGCCGCCCATGACGATTTTGATCGGCGTCGACTGAACTGGCATGTTTCACGTCCTGAAAGCGCCGATGCCCGGCGCGCCGGACATTAGCCACGCTTTGCCCAGAAGTGAAAGAGCAGACTACGGCGCGTTCTTGCGCCCCTCGCCCGGACCCCATTGCCAGAAGTCGCGGCCCTCATTGCGCATGAATTTCGCCAGCACCATCATGTGCACTTCGGAGGCGCCGTCGACGAGCTTGGCCGAACGCGCGTAGCGATAAATCCACTCGACCACCGTGTCCTTGGAATAGCCGCGCGCGCCCTGCAACTGGATCGCCATATCGGCGGCGCGGTGCAGCGTCTCGGCGACATGGACCTTGGCCATCGACACTTCCTTGCGGGCGCGGCCGCCTTGATCGAGCATCCAGGCGGCGTGCATAGTGAGCAGGCGGCCAATCTGGATCTGCTGGCCGATCTCGCCGAGCTTCATCTGCACGCTTTCGCGATCGGCAAGCTTGATGCCGAAGCCTTCGCGCTCGGCGACATAGGCTTGCGCGATCTCGACGCAGCGTTTGGCGAAGCCGGTCCAGCGCATGCAATGCGTCAGTCGCGCCGGCCCAAGCCGCACCTGCATCAGGCGCAAGCCCTCGCCCTCGCCCATCAATATGTTTTCTTCCGGAATTTCGAGGCCGTCGAATTCCAGCTCGCAATGACCGCCATGCTCTTCCGGGCCCATGATCGGAATGCGGCGGACGATGCGCCAGCCCGGCTGGTCCTTGTGATACAGAAACGCGGTGAGGCCCTTGCGCGCGTCGTCGGAGGTGCGCGCCATCAAAATGAAATGCGCCGCGCCGTCGGCCCCGGTGATGAACCATTTGCGGCCGCTGATAATGTATTTGTCGCCACGCTTTTCGGCGCGGGTGCGGATCATGGTCGGATCGGAGCCGCCGCCCGGCGACGGTTCGGTCATGGCGAAAGCGGAACGCACCTTGCCGGCAACAAGCGGCGCCAGCCATTTGTCCTTCTGCGCCTGCGTACCGGCAAGCCGCAGCATGTTCATGTTGCCGTCATCCGGCGCCATGCAGTGGATCGCCAAAGGCCCGAAGATCGAGCGCGCGGCTTCCTCGTAAACCGCCGCCCAGGCGACCATCGGCAACTCCATGCCGCCATATTCCTTCGGCGCCTGCGGCGCCCAAAGCCCGGCGGCGCGCGCCTTGACGCGGACCGCTTCGAGACGGTCGTGCGGGATGTTCTCGTTGTCGGCGAAATTGGCCGGGTCTTTTTCCAGCGGCAGCACATGTTCGTCGATGAAGGCGCGAACCTTGAGGCGCAGCGCTTCGATTTCAGGCGAGAGTGAGAAGTCCATGACGTTTCCTTTTCATCCCGATTTATTCGCGGGATTAGCAGCTCAAGCGATCTTCACCACCTGCCCACCATCGACAACAATCGTCGCGCCGGCCATGTAGGCGCCCGCGTCCGACACCAGCAACAGTAGCGCGCCGTCGAGATCGCCCTCATTGCCGAAGCGGCCCATGGGAATATCCCGTTTCAAGGCCTGACCTGCCTCGCTTTCGAGATAGGTGTCATTGATCTCGGTCACGAACCAGCCCGGCGCGATGGCGTTGACCCGCACGCCCTTGAAGGCCAGCTCCACCGACAACGCCTTGGTGGTCTGCACCACCGCCGCCTTGGCGACCGCGTAGGCCGCCGTTCCCTTGGACACGCCGAAACCGAGCACCGAAGCGATGTTGACGATGGCGCCCGGTTTCTTGGCCGCAATCATGCGGCGGGCCGCTTCCTGCGCCCAATAGAACACCGCGTCGAGATCGACGCCGAGCACGCGCCGCCATTCTTCGGGGGTGACATCGGTGGCGCGCACCGACTGCTGCGCCACGCCGGCATTGTTGACGAGGATGGTGACAGTGCCGAAGGCCTTTTCGGCCGCATCGAAGGCGGCGACCATCGCGGCGCGGTCGGTGACGTCGGCCTCGATGGCGAGCGCCTTGCCGCCCTTGGCTTCAATCTCCTGTTGCAAATCGAGCAGCCGGTCGGTGCGCCGCGCCACCAAAGCCACCGCCGCGCCGTTATCGGCGAGCGCGCGAGCGAATTGCTGGCCGAGCCCGCTCGACGCGCCGGTCACCAGCGCGACGCGGCCGGTGAGATTGAACATATCGGCGGCTTTCATTCGACGTCCTCTGCGATAGGGCTGTTCTGCGCGGGAGAAACCTACATCGGCATGGCGGGATGGACACCATAAATGATGCTGGCTAGGTTGGCCGCCTTGCGCAAGACGGGGCGGACAAATTGCTTGCATAGAATTTGGCGTGCGACCATCAACAGCTGGAAGGGCCTTCTTGCTGCGGCGCAATCGGACCTGGCCGTTCGCCAGGAGCTTGTGCTGCTGGCGCTGTCGATCCCGCTATCGCTGTTCTTGACCCCGGACTTTCCCAAGCGTCTGGCGCTGGTCGGCTCGCTGGTCTTCGTCATGGTGGTCGAGTTGCTAAATACCGCCATCGAGAAACTTTGCGACCGCCTCACCGCCGAACAGGACCCCGCCATCGGCCGCGTCAAGGACATGGCGTCGGCCGCCGTCGGCCTGTCGCTCCTGTTGGCCGGCGCGATCTGGCTCTGGGTCGTGATCGAGTGGGTGTGGCGCTAGTTCGCGGCGATTGGGTCGCGAACGTCAAATCCGCTCCACTAACGATAGAAAAAGTGTGGCAGCGCGGTGGCAAGCCCCGGCACGAACCACAGCACCACCAGCGCGAAAAGCTGGATGACGACGAACGGGATGATGCCAACGTAAATATGCCGGGTGGTGATTTCCGGCGGCGCAACGCCGCGCAGGAAAAACAAGGTCGGCCCGAGCGGCGGGTGCATGTAGGAAGTCTGCAAATTCACCGCCATCATGATGCCGAGCCAGACCGGATCGACGCCGGGCATTTTCAGCAAGGCCGGCGCGACGATCGGCACCACCACAAAAATGATCTCGAAGGCGTCCATCACGAAGCCGAGCAAAAACATCGCCACCATCACGACCAGTACCGCGCCGGAAACGCCGCCCGGCAGTTCGGACAATGCGCGCTCGACCATGGCGTCGCCGCCGAGCGCGCGAAACACCAGGCTGAACAAGGTCGCGCCGATCAGGATGAGAAAAATCATCGCCGTGATCTGCGTGGTTTTTTCAACCACCGGCTTGAGCAGCGGCGCAAGCGCCGCCTTGCGCCAGGCGAGCAGGATCGCGCCGACCGCGCCGACCGACGCGGCTTCGGTCGGCGTCGCGATGCCGAACAGAATCGAGCCGAGCACGGCTGCGATCAGCAGCACCGGCGCCAGCAAGGCCTCAAACAATCCGGTGGCGGGCGGTACATCGGTCGCCGGTAATGCCGGGCAGCTTGCCGGGCGCAGCACGGCCATGGCGATCAGATAGACCAGATACAGACCGACCAGCAGCAAGCCCGGCAAAATCGCGCCGGCGAATAGATCGCTCACCGAAATAACATTCGGCGCGAACGAACCTGTCGACAGTTGCGCCGCCTGATAGGAATTGTTGAGTTGGTCGCCGAGCAACACAAGCACTGTGGATGGCGGAATGATCTGCGCCAGGGTCGCGGACGCCGCCACCGTGCCGGCGGCCAGACGCGGATCGTAACCGTGGCGTAGCATCGCCGGCAGCATGATGAGGCCGATGGTCACGGTCGTCGCGCCGACCATGCCGGTCGAGGCCGCCAGCAATGCGCCTACCAGCACGACGGAATAGCCGAGACCGCCGCGCAAGGTGCCGAACAGGCGGCCCATGCGTTCAAGCAGGTCCTCGGCGATGCGGGAGCGCTCCAGCATCACGCCCATGAAGATGAACATCGGGATCGCCAGCAACACGTCATTGGTCATCACGCCGAAGATGCGTTGCGGCAGCGCGCCGATGATGGAGAAATTCATCGCGCCAATTGCGTGACCGAACACGGCAAAGGCGAGCGACACGCCGGCGAGCGTCAGCGCCACCGGATAGCCGGCCATCAGCGCCACGACGACAGCGGCGACCATGACGATGGCAAGAAGTTCGGGCAGCGAAAACATTAAACGCCCCCACCCGACCGGCTTCGCCGGTCACCCTCCCCCGCAAGCGGGGGAGGGATAAGAAGAGCGGCGGCCCTGATCGCTTGCGCGAACCCCTGCAAGGCCATCAAGACGGCAAAGATCGGGATCAATGTCTTGAGCGCGAAAACCATCGGCAGGCCGCTTGCTTCCTGTGAGCGCTCGAATATCAGCCATGAGCGCGCCGCATAGGGCACCGACAGCCAGGCCAGCACCAGTGCAAAGGGCAACAACAGCAGCAGCGCGCCGACAAGGTCGACAATCGCCCGCGTGCGCGGCGTCGCATCGGCGTAAAAAATATCGACCCGGACATGGCCGCCGGCGCGCAAGGTCCAGGCCGACGCCATCAGGAACAAAGTGGCATGGCCGTAGATGATCGCCTCGGTCAGCCAGATCGAGCCGAGGCCGAAAACGTAGCGCGCCACAACCAGAGCGAATTGCAGCACGACGACAGCAAGGACCAGCCAGGACGAAACACGTCCAAGGGTTGTCGTCAGCAAATCGACGGTATTAGCAAACCGATTCATGCTTCCGATGATGACACAGACGCCGGAGTTCCGCTAAATTTAGCCCAATTGAATCGGCAATCGGGCTTTATGAAACCGACAGACGAAGACCTCTTGCGGCGCGCCTTCGCGGTCGCCGCGCGCGCCGAAGAACGCGGCAATCATCCGTTCGGCGCCATTCTCGTCGGTCCCGACGGCGAAGTGCTGCTGGAGGCGGAAAACGGTTACCTGCCGGACGGCGACATGACCGCTCATGCCGAGCGGCTGCTGGCGACCGCGGCGTCCAAGACCTTCGAGCCGGACGAATTGTCGGAGTGCACGCTGTATTCCTCGGCCGAGCCCTGCGCGATGTGCGCCGGGGCGATCTACTGGGTCGGCATCGGGCGGGTGGTTTACGGTCTGTCCGAAACCCGCCTGAAACAGATGACCGGCGACCACGAGGAAAATCCGACGCTGGATTTGCCCTGCCGCACCGTTTTTGCCTCCGGCCAGCGCAAGGTCGAGGTCATTGGCCCGCTGCTGGAAGACGAGGCGGCGGCGCAGCACGAGGGCGTCTGGGATTAGGCGCACGGCCAGGGTATAGTGCCGTCATGGCTCACGATCACGATCACCACCATCATCATCACGACCACGATCACGACCATTCCGAGCTGTCGGAGACGCAGTTGCGCGTGCGCGCGCTGGAAACCGTGCTGACCGAGAAGGGCTATGTCGATCCGGCCGCGCTCGACGCCATCGTCGAGGCCTATGAAACCAAGATCGGCCCGCGCAACGGCGCGCGCGTCGTCGCCAAGGCCTGGGCCGATCCGGCCTTCAAGCAAGCGCTGCTCGACGATGCCACCAAGGCCATCGGCACGCTTGGCCATGTCAGCCGCGTCGGCGATCATCTGATCGCGGTCGAGAATACGCCGCAGCGGCACAATATGGTCGTCTGCACCTTGTGCTCCTGCTACCCGTGGGAAATGCTTGGCCTGCCGCCGGTCTGGTACAAGGCGTCGCCCTATCGCTCGCGCGCGGTCAAGGATCCGCGCGGCGTGCTTGCCGATTTTGGCGTCACGCTGCCAAAGGACACCGAGATTCGCGTCTGGGATTCGACCGCCGAGACGCGCTTTCTCGTGCTGCCGATGCGGCCCGCCGGCACCGAAGGCTGGAGCGAGGAGCGTCTCGCCGAAATCGTCACACGCGACAGCATGATCGGCACCGGTCTGCCGAAGGCCGCGCCATGAACGGCCTGCACGACATTGGTGCTTTGTCGTGAACGGGGTTCACGACATGGGCGTTTTGTCGTGAACGGGGTTCACGACATGGGCGGCATGGATGGCTTCGGCAAAGTGGAGCCGGAGCCGAACGAGCCGACCTTCCATGAAAAATGGGAAGGCCGCGTGATGGCGATGGTGCGCGCCATTGGCGCCAATGGCGGACTCAATATCGACTCGCAGCGCTTCGCGCGCGAATCCCTGCCGCCCGAGGTCTATCTCGCCAGTTCCTATTACAAGAAATGGTTCCTGGCAGTCGAGAACCAGATGATCGAACGCGGCATGATCGGCCGCGATGAAGTCGATGCCGGCCATGCGCTGCGACAAAGCCCACCGCTCAAGCGCGGCAAATTCACGCTCGAAGACGTGTCACGCATCATGGTGCGCGGCAGTTTCGGCCGCGAGGCGAAGGCGCCGGCGATGTTCAAGCCCGGCGACAAAGTCCGCACGAAAAACATCAACCCGGCGACGCATACAAGACTGCCGCGCTACGTGCGTGGCCATACCGGCATCGTCGAACG
Source organism: Rhizobium sp. Q54 (assembly GCA_945861265.1). Lineage (GTDB taxonomy): Bacteria > Pseudomonadota > Alphaproteobacteria > Rhizobiales > Xanthobacteraceae > Pseudolabrys. The sequence goes on from CAMAUC010000005.1 coordinate 65,110, forward strand.
TATCAACGGTTGCCACGTTTTCCCGGATACGGCCGCGCATGACAAAGGCGAGAACCCGCAGTGGCTTTATACGGTCGTGTTCGATGCCCGCGAATTGTGGGGCGACGACGCCGATCCGACGTTGAAAGTCTCGATCGAGGCGTTCGAGCCGTATCTGGAACCAATATGATTGTCGTCCCCGGGCTTGTCCCGGGGACCCCGCTTAGGCGGGCACTGCGTCCCTAAGCGGGATGGCCGGGACAAGCCCGGCCATGACAGTAACCAAGGTCGCTACAATGTCTTCATCTGCAATCGCACTCGCTACCTCAGAGGTGCCCGGCATTCCGCAGGATGAAGACGGCCCGGTGTTCCGCGAGCCGTGGGAAGCGCAGGCCTTCGCCATGACGCTGGCGCTGTACGATCGCGGGCTTTTTACCTGGGGCGAATGGGCGGCAACTTTGGCTGACGAGATAAAGCGCGCGCAAGCGGCGGGCGATCCCGACACCGGCGAGACCTATTATTCGCACTGGCTGGCGGCGCTGGAACGCATGGTGGCGGAAAAAGGCGTGGCGACGACGCAGACCCTGCATCGCACGCGCGATGCCTGGGACCATGCCTGCGATCGCACGCCACACGGCCAGCCGATCGAACTACGCGCCAGCGATTTCCACGATTAAAGCTTTCATCAGCTCCGCCGCCGGCATCGCCCGGGCGCGCGTGACGCCGCGACCGGCCCACAACGAAATATAATCGGGCGTGCCCTTCTTGCCGGATTCGGTGCGCATCGGCCGCGTCAGATCGTTCTGCTGCCGGAACGGCAGGATCGGAATGTCGGCCGTCATGTCGATGAAGGCATTACGCAGGCCGCGCGCCTCGCGCCCGGAATAGGCGCGCGTGATGACGGTGGTGTCCACCCTCGCGTCGAGCAGCGCCTGCTTGTACGGCGCGGCGGCGCCGCTTTCCAGACAGACGATGAAAGCGGTGCCGAGTTGCGCCGCTTGCACGCCGGCGGTGAGCACGCGGGAGATGTCGCGCCCGTCCATCAGACCGCCGGCGGCGAAGACCGGCACCGATACGGCGGCGGCGATTGTGCGCGTGAGTTCAAGCGTCGGCACCATCGAGTCCTCCATGCTGCCGATAAAGGTGCCGCGATGCGCGCCGGCCTCCTCGCCTTGCGCGACGATCGATTCGACGCCGGCTTGCTCGAGCGCCTTGGCCTCTTGCACGGTCGTTGCCGTGCCGCATGTACGGATGCCGGCGCGGCGCAACCGAGCCAGCGCATCGGCGCTGGGAATGCCGAACGTGAAACTGAACAGAGCCGGCCGCGCCTCGATCACCGCTGCGAACTGATCCTCGAACGGATTGTCGGGGTTGGGCGGCAGCACCGGCGGCGGCAGGCCGAGCTTGGTATGAACCTTTGCGACCATGGCCAGTATCGGCGCGGCATCGACTTCGGGGCGCAGGCCATAACCGCCGGCGAACAGATTGAGCGCGAACGGCTTCGACGTCAGCGCGCGGACTTGCTTGGCGGCATCGAGAATTTGCTGTGGCGTCGCATAGGCGCCGGCCCAGGAGCCGAGCCCGCCGGCATTCGACACCGCGCCGACCAATTCCGGTGAACCGATGCCACCCGCCATCGGCGCCAGGATGATCGGGTGTTCGACGCCCAATTCGTGCAGGAAATTCATGTTTCGCTCCCTGACGTCAGACTAGCAGCAGGGCACGGCGTGACCATTCTCATCTGACGATGGCAGGCTTGCAAATACGCGATGGCGCTCAGACGCCGATCATTCGTTCACTAACCATATAGCCCATCAGCAGCAGCGCGCCGAAAGCGATGATGACGCCGGCGGCGGCGGTTTCGGCGCCGCGCAGCAGCACCATGCCGGCGCCGGGCTTTGATTTGGCCAGTCTTCCTGCAAGGCCGCGCGCACCGACGGCAATCGTGGCGATGGCCGACACCGTAATCGCAGTGCCGAGGCCCATGACGAAGGTCGAGGCGACACCGATCCAGAACATGCCCTGCGCCAGCGCAAACACGAGAACGATGATCGCGCCCGAACACGGCCGCAGTCCGACCGCGACGATGGCCGACAGGCCGCGCTTCCACCAGTCGCGGCCGCCGAGTTCGCGCGGCTCCGGCGCATGCGCATGGCCCCAGGCATGGCCTTCGTCGTCGTCGTGGTCATGGTCGTGTGCATGACCATGGTCATGATCGTGAGTGTGACCATGCGAATGACCATGTGCATGGTCGTGATGCGCGTGGTCGTGATGTGCGTGATTCTGGACTTTCACCGGCGGCCGCAGCAACTGCAGAAAGGCGCGGCCCTTGACGAAGAACAGCCGCAGGCCGATCAGAACGATCAGGCCGTAGCTGACCACTTCGATGACGCGCACGGTGTCGCCCATGACCTTGGAGGTCGCGCCGAGCAGCACCGCGACGATGGCAACGACGGCGACCGCGGTGATCGCCTGCAATATCGCCGAGGCAAACGACAGCGCGATGCCGCGCCGCCAGGTCTCGTCATTGGCGACGAGATAGGACGAGATCACCGCCTTGCCGTGGCCGGGACCGGCGGCATGAAAGACGCCGTACGCGAATGAAATGCCGAGCAGCGCCCATGTGGCGCTGCCGTCGGCTTTCGCGGCGCGGATCGCGCCCGACAGCATGCGATAGAAGGCGGCCTGCTGATGCAGCACCCAGCCGGTAAAGCCGCCGACGTCGGGCTGGGCCGGTCCGCCGGAGGCGCCGAACGGCGCCGCGTGCGCCAGGTCGATGGCGGCGGCGACTGATAATACAAAACCGGCCAAGATTAGGCATTGCGTCAGCGCAGAGCGCCGCGAGAACCACGTCATGATCGATCAATCCCCGTCGCGCGCCCCGCGGATTCGAAATCATTCAGATTACGGACAATGCACCAGAATCTTGTTGGCGAATTCGGCGCCGATCGCCATCGACACGTTTGGCTGGTCGGCCGGAATTTCGCTGAGTTTCTTGCCCTCGGCATAGGTCATTTCGCGCGGCAGCACGGTGTCGAGCTTGCAACCAGCCGGCGCGCCGGAAAGCTGGACCGGGTCCTTCTTGGAAAATTCGAAATCGACGAAGATAGTCGGATCGTAGATATCGATTTTCAGTTCCTTGAATTTCACCGGCTTCTCGAACGGAATGGTGAAGTGCAGCGTCAGCACGGCGTTCTCGAAACTGAGGTGATAATCCGGCAGCGGGTCGCGCATCTTGACCTTCTTGCCGTCTACGGTCGCATAGGTGAAGTAGTCATATTCCTTCAGCGACTCGACATTGACCTTGGCCAGCGGCGCCAGCTCCTCGCGGGTGAACTGGCCCTTCACCTTGCTCTCATAGCCTTGCGTGGCGAAGGCGGAGAACATGTCGTCGAAGGCCCAGTCGTGCCGCACACCGGTGACGGTGCCGTCCGGCGCAAACAAGACCTCGGAATGCATCGACACCCAGACATGCGGATGCGCCAGAGCGGGCGTGGCGAAGGCCAGGCTGAGCGTGGCGGCAATGAGGGAGAGGATCGGCGTTTTCATGGACGGCACATTATCACGGACTGCGGCATAAACGAGGCGCGTAACATTATTACGACTACGCTGCGTTTACGCCGATGGTTAAACCCCGGCCGCGCCGCCGTCGGCGCGCGGGTCGTGGCCGCCCTCCAGCGTGCCGTTCGGATGGAAGATGACTGCGCCAGCGTGTCCCATCGTATCGGAATAGCCCTGGTCCAACACCGCGACATCGTGCCCGGCCGACATCAGCCGGTCGATCAGATGGCCGTCGAAACGATTTTCCATGCGCAGATTGGTTTGGGTTGAACCCCAGGTGCGGCCGAGCAACCAGCGCGGCGCGTCGAGCGCCTTGTCGAGCGGTTGCTTGTAGGTGACATGGCGCGTGAAGAGAGCCGCCTGCGATTGCGGCTGGCCATCGCCGCCCATCGTACCGTAGGCCATGACGCGGCCGTCCCTGAGCGTGGCAAGCGCCGGATTGAGCGTGTGAAACGGACGCATGCCCGGCTCCAGCGCGTTCAATGCTTTCGGATCGAGCGAGAAGCTCGAGCCGCGATTCTGCATCAGGATGCCGGTCGCCGGCAGCACGCAGCCGGAGCCGAACTCCCAGTAGATTGACTGGATATAGGACACAACGAGGCCGGAGGAATCCGCCGCGCCCATCCAGACAGTATCGCCGCGCGCTTCGACAGACGGCCAGCGCGCCGCTTTGCGCATGTCGACCTTCTCCACCTCGGGGTCGAGAAACACTGCGTCGAGATAGCGGTTGAGATTGCCGTCGATCTTGTCGGGGTCGGTGACTTCGCGGTCGCGGACGATGAAGGCGCGCTTGGTCGCTTCAACAAGGCCGTGGATGTGGGCGAAGCTTTCCGCGTCCGGCACGCGCAGCCGGTCGAACAGCGCAAGGATCATCAGCGACGCCAGGCCTTGCGTCGGCGGCGGCGTGTTGTAGAGCGTGGCGCCGTTGATCTTGACACTGAGCGGCTCGGCGATCTTCGCTTCGTATTTTTCGAGGTCAGTTCGCGTCACCGGTGAGCCGATACGTTCGAGGTCGGCGGCGATCTCGCGGCCGACATCGCCGCGATAGAAGTCGCCGAGGCCGGCCTTGGCGAGATGGTCGAGCGTTTCGGCGAATTTTGTTTGTTTGAGAATGGCACCCAGTTCCGGCGGCTTGCCGTCGACGAGAAAAGCGTTGGCGAAGCCCGGCACCTTTTCCAACTCAGTGAATTTGTCGGCCGTGAGCTGCGCCTGGCTGCGCGTCACCTTGTAGCCATCGCGGGCGCGGCGGATGGCGGCGTCGAACAACACATGCAGCGGCAGGCGCGACGCACCCTTGTTGATGCCCTTGCCGGTTTGCGCCTTGGCCGCCTCGACGGCGAGCATCCAGCCGGCGATGGCGCCGGGCACGGTCAGCGCGGCGAGCGGCCCGCGCGACGGTATGTCGTAATGCCCGGCGTCTTTGTAAAAACGCGGCGTCGCTTTCGCGCCCGCCCTGCCCGCACCCATGATGGCGCGAACGCGGCCGTTCGGTTCGCGGATCAGCCAGAAGCCGTCGCCGCCGATGTGGTTCATGTGCGGATAGACGGCGGCGATCGAGGCCGCCATCGCCAGCATGGCCTCGATGGCGTTGCCGCCTTCCTCAAGGATGGCGCGGCCGTCCTCGACCGCGAGCGCATGCGGCGCGCAGACGACGCCCTTGCGATGGCCGGCGGTGTGGAGTTCGGTCATGCCGTGACTGCGTTGGTAAGCCCGCGCTTTTTCAACAACGGTTCGACCGACGGCAGACGTCCACGGAACGCCTTATAGGCTTCGCCGGGATCGCGCAAATTGCCGGCCGAATAGATGTAGTCGCGCAGCTTCCTGGCAGTCTCCGGATCGAAGGCATTGCCGGACTCCGTGAACGCCTCGAAGGCATCGGCGTCGAGCACTTCCGACCACATGTAGGAGTAGTAGCCGGCGGCATAACCGCCGCCCGAGAACAAATGCTGGAAATGCGGCAGGCGGTGCCGCATGACGATTTCCGAAGGCATGTTCATCGAGGCCAGCGTGTCACGCTCGAACTTTGTGACATCGAGCGCGGCGGTGTCCGGCAGCGCATGAATGTCGAGATCGACCAGCGCGCAGGACGTGTATTCGACGGTGGCAAAGCCTTGCCCATAAGTCCGCGTCGCCAGCAGCTTGTCGAACATCGCCTTCGGCATCGGCGCGCCGGTTTTGGCGTGCAGCGCGTATTTCTGCAAAATTTCCGGCACTTCGAGCCAGTGTTCGTAAAGCTGCGACGGCAACTCGACGAAATCGCTCGACACCGAAGTGCCGGCGAGCAGCGGATAGGTCACATTCGACAACAGGCCGTGCAGGCCGTGGCCGAACTCGTGAAACAAAGTGCGGGCGTCGTCGAACGACAGCAAAGCCTTCTCGCCTTTGGCCGGCTTGGAGAAGTTGCAGACATTCAGGATGATCGGCCGCACGTCGCCGGACAATTTTTCCTGATCGCGCAGCGACGTCATCCAGGCGCCGGAATGTTTTGAACCGCGCGCGAAATAATCACCGATGAAAAGGCCGACATGTTTGCCCGAGGCGTCCGTCACATCCCAGGCGCGGGCGTCGGCGTGATAGAGCGGCACGTCGACCGGCTTGAAATTCAGGCCGAACAAACGATGCGCGGTCTCGAAGGCGGCGTCGATCATCTTGTCGAGCTGGAAGTATGGCTTGATCTCGGATTCGTCGAGATCGTAACGCGCCTTGCGTAATTTCTCGGCGTAATAGCGCCAGTCATGCGCGGCCAGGGCGAAGTTGCCGCCCTCCTGCGCAATCATTTCCTGCAGCGCGTCGCGTTCGACACCGGCCTTGAGCTTGGCGCGACCCCAGACATCGTCGAGCAGCTTGCGCGCCGCTTTCGGCGTCTTGGCCATTGAATCATCCAGCCTGTAGTCGGCGAAAGTGGCAAAACCGAGCAGGCGCGCGCGTTCGCCGCGCAAGGCGACCATCTCGGCGATCAGCGCGCGGTTGTCGGTGGCGCCGCCGTTCTCACCGCGCTTGATCCATGCGTTAAACACCTTCTCGCGCAGGTCGCGCCGCGACGAGAATTGCAAAAAGCCTTCGCAAGAACTGCGCGCCAAAGTGATGGCGTATTTGCCTTTGTGACCGCGCTCCTCGGCGGCGGCGGCCGCCGCGGCGCGGGCAAAATCCGGCAGCCCGGCGAGATCTGATTCATCGAGAATGAGCGCGTAGGCTTTCTCGTCGGCCAGCACATTCTGACCGAACTGGGTGCCGAGCGTGGCGAGCCGCTCGTTGATCGCGGCGAGACGATCCTGCGCCGCCTGCTCGAGCGCGCCACCGGCGCGGACGAAGCGCGTATGATAGCGATCGAGCACGCGCGCCTGTTCGGCGTTCAAGCCTAGCGTGTCGCGGCGGGCATGGAGATCGCCGATACGGGCTGATAGCCTGCGGTCGAGATACATGGCGTTCGAGTGGCGCGCCAGCAGCGGCGACATGTCGCGCTCGATCGCTTCGATCGCCTCGCCAGTGTCGGCGCCGGCCTTGACGAAGAACACGTTGGCAACGCGGTCCAGGTCGCGGCCGCTCTTCTCCAATGCGACGATGGTATTATCGAAGGTCGGCGGGGCCGGGTTCGCGGAAATGGCATCCAGCTCGGCGCGGTGCGCGGCCAGAGCATGGTCGAAAGCCGGGCGGAAATGCTCGGGGCCAAGAGTGGCGAAAGGCGGCAGGCCGAAGGCGCCGGTCCAGTCGGCAAGCAGCGGATTTTGGGCGGGGGTCGCGGCGATCGATGATTGGGTCATGCCGTTCATCTAAGGCCAAAGTGACGGATTAGGAAGTCCGCGCGACCACAAACAAAAAGACCCTGGCCGGGCCAGGGTCTTTTCGGATCGTCACGTCCCCAAGAGGCCCGCACGATCTTGCTCCCGGTTCAGGCAGCCTGGCCGCGGTTGACCGCAGCCGTTTTGTTACGCCGCTTTGGCGTTGACGCCGCGTTCGGCCAGCCCGGTGAGCTTCTGGTCGGCGGCTTTTTCTTCCTTGAGGTTCTGCTCCAGAACGGAAGCGCAGTCCGGCCGGCCGAGCTGCTTTGCCCAGGCGATCAGCGTCCCGTAACGGGTGATTTCGTAATGCTCGACCGCCTGCGCCATGGCGATGAGCGCCGCGTCGAGCACGGCCTTGTCCTCGACATCGCCGCTGACTTCCTTGGCTTCCTTCAGGATGCCGTCGATCGCCGGGCAATCGACGCCTTCGACCTTCACGCCATGCATCTTGAACACCTGCTCGAGGCGCTGGATGTGGTTCTTGGTTTCGCCCAGATGCGCCTGGAACCCCTGCTTGAGGCCGGCGTCGGTCGCCTTGTCGATCATGTCAGGCAGCGCCTTCACGATCTGGTTTTCGGCGTAATAGATGTCCTTGAGCGTATGAACGAATAGATCGTTCATGGTTTTGATGTCTTTGCTGAACAGACCCATGAGCTACTCCTCGGAATTTTGTGCGTGATTGATGCCGGCGTCGCCGGTCGCAGGGTCAATGCGCCAAGGCCGCCGCCGTTCCTGTTCCATTAAGGCGATGTCGCGGCGCCCGGAACTTAAGCCGTGCCAAAGCACGGAGCGCCTCAACCACGTAAAGCGCGCAACGCGTTGAAGATCACCGCGACGTCGATGACCTCCTGCAACAGCGCACCCTCGACCGGCACGATGAGGCCGAAGGCCGCCGCGACCATGGCGATGACGGAGAGGCCGATGCCGGCGACGACGCTTTGCCGTGCAATGCGACGCGAGCGCCGCGCAATCCGGATAGCCGGCAGCACGCGGTCAAGGCGATCGACCAGCAGCACCACATCGGCGGCCTCAGCCGACGCCGCCGTGCCTCTGGCGCCCATGGCCATGCCGATATCGGCGGCGGCGAGCGCGGGGGCATCGTTGACGCCGTCACCGATCATCATCACTGGACCGTTCTTGCGTTCGGACAGTACCAGCAGCACCTTCTGGTCGGGCGTGAGTTCGGAACGCACTGCGTCGAGGCTAAGGCCTTCGCCGACGAATTTGGCGACGTCGTGCCGGTCTCCGGTCGCCAGCACGATGCGTTCGATCCCCAGTTGCCGCAGCGAGGCCAACAGTTGCTCGGTTCCGGCGCGCAGCTCGTCGGCCAGGATCAGTACGCCGATCAATTTGCCGTCGGCGGCGACTGCCGCCGCCAGCGCACCCGGCGGGCGGTCATGGTCGAGCACATGAACGGCGTCGCCGCCAATCCTGCCGGCTACATAGCGCAGGCCGCCGACCAGCACCTCGCGGCCCTCGACGCGGCCGGCGACGCCTTCGCCCGCGGTCTCGACCACGTCCGTGGGAATCGCCAGTGGCAACCCTTTGGCCTGCGCCGCGGCGACGATGGTCTGGCCGATGATGTGCTTGGAGGCCTGGTCGAGCGAGGCAGCCAGCCGCAGCACCTCGTCGGCGTCGGCGCCGCCGAAAGTCCGCGTGGCAACGATCCTGGCCTGACCGACGGTCAGCGTGCCGGTCTTGTCGATGACCAGCACGGCCACCCGCGCCAGCATCTCGATGGCGCGGCCGCCTTTGATGAGAATGCCGAGCTTGGCCGCGCGCGACAGTCCTGACACCAGCGCCACCGGCACCGCCAGAATGAGCGGGCACGGCGTCGCCACCACCAGCACCGCCACCGCCCGGATCGGGTCGCCGGTCAGCCACCAGGCGGCGGTGGCCAGCGCCACGGTCACCGCCAGAAAGGCAATCGCAAAGCGGTCGGCCATCCGCGCCATCGGCGCGCGCGAGTGCTGCGCCGCCTCCACCAGCCGCACGACGCCGGCATAGGTGCTTTCCGCGGCCAGCCGCGCGGCGACGAGATCGAAGGCGTCGCCCGAGTTCGTTGAACCACTGAGAACGGGCTCGCCGGCGACGAGCTTCACCGGCAGCGATTCGCCGGTCAGCGCCGACTGGTCGAGCACCGCCACGCCCGCCGCCACCGTCCCGTCCACCGGCACCACGTCGCCCTGGCGAATCAGCAGCCGGTCGCCCGGCAAGATCAGGTCGAGGGCCACCTCTTCCAGCCGCCCGTCACGGTGCCGCAGCGCCGTGCGCGGCACCCGCGACAGCAGCGCGGTCATCTCGCGCCGCGCCGCGCGCTCGGCATAAGCCTCGAGAAACTGGCCACCCGAATACATCAGCGCCACGATGGCCGCCGCCAGGCTCTCGCCGAAGGCCAGAGCGGCGCTCATCGACAGCGCCGCGACGATGTCGAGCCCGACGTCGCCGCGCCGCAGCGAGGTGACGATCTGCACGACAAGCACCGCCAGCACCGGCAGCGTCACCGCCGTCCAGACCGGGCCCGACCACGCGCCATGGCCGGCGAATCGCAGGACAACGCCCGCCGCCAGCCCGAGTGCGACCAGGGCGGCGAGGAATTGTCGGCTGACGCTGAGCGCTCGCTGTGCCGTCATCGCGCCACATATCCAGCAAAACCACCCCTTTGCCATGCGGCAGATCAAAGAAACGAAGTTCGCGACCGGCCCGATTCATGTTGATTCATGGGCCAAATTCGGGTTGATTGCGGCCACCTTCAGAGGAAAACGCCATGGCCCAAAGCCGCCGCATCGTCTGGCTCAACGTCGTCACCGTCATCAGCGCCGCCATCCTGATCGGCGCCGAAGTGTTCGGCGCGGCCTTCGCCGGCTCCTGGGCGCTCGCCACTCTGTTCGATCTCGGCACGACCGGTCAGCGCATCCTCGACGGCATCTTCGTGCTGTGCGGCATCGTCGTCATGGCGCAGTTCATCCGCTACGCGCACCGCATCGAGCCGTTCACCGCGCGCGCCTGAACGAAGCGACTGACCATTCCTTAAAAAGTTAAGGAAGTTTTCCAGTGCGGAGAAGAAATTCTCTTGCACTCCGCGCAGAAAATGTTATTTCAGTTTTGCCCAATTTCGCACGTGCCTGTGGTCGTGTGTCAATCGGTAGGTAGCGGGACAAGAGGCCCGCCAGCCGCCTGAGGTAAGCGAGCTTCTCCTACGGGAAAAGTAAGTAGCCTCAAGTCTTCTGATTGGCAGCCGGAGGCGAAACCGGCGCACTCTGCTCTCCGCAGGGGACGCGACTTAAAGCAACGACGGAGCGGGCTTCTTTGGTCTCTGCTGGCCTTCCACCGCCAGCGACGGGTCACCGACGAGGCTTGTCCATCTTTGCCAGCAGTGCGGCGGGGTTATCCCCTCCAAGCCAAGGCAGTTTTAGCGGTTAAGAGCTTAAGGCACGGCTGCGTATCCATCGCGCACCGGGCTGAGGGCCCTCAACCTCGAAATCGAACGGCTAGAGCCGTTCCTTGAGCTGGGAGTGTGTTCGATGACCGAGCGCATCCGTGAATTCTTACGTGACCGCCGCGAGCGCGGCGTCGACGAGGGCCCTGTCTTGGTCGTCGACCTCGACGTGGTCAAGGACAACTACATCACCTTTGCGAAGGCGTTGCCCGACACGCGCGTGTTCTACGCGGTGAAGGCCAACCCAGCGCCAGAAGTGTTGGCCTTGCTCGCCAAGCTGGGTTCCTGCTTCGACACCGCCTCGGTCCAGGAGATCGAGATGGCGTTGACGGCCGGCGCCACGCCCGACCGGATCTCGTTCGGCAACACGATCAAGAAGGAACGTGACGTCGCGCGCGCGTACGCGCTCGGCATCCGCCTCTTCGCGGTCGATTGCCAGGCCGAGGTCGACAAGATCGCCCGCGCGGCGCCCGGCTCCAAGGTGTTCTGCCGCATCCTCTCGGATTGCGCCGGCGCCGAATGGCCGTTGTCGCGCAAGTTCGGCTGCGAGCCGGGCATGGCGGTCGATGTCCTGGAGCACGCGCTCAAGGCGGGCCTCGAGCCCTACGGCGTGTCGTTCCATGTCGGTTCGCAGCAGCGTAACCAGCATGCTTGGGACCGTGCGCTCGCCTCGGCGGCGTCGGTGTTCAAGGAATGCGGCGAACGCGGCATGAACCTGTCGATGGTCAACCTGGGCGGCGGCTTTCCGACCAAGTACCTGAAGAACGTGCCGACGGTGAAGACCTACGGCAACGCCATCTTCAAGGCGCTGCGGAAGCACTTCGGCAACCGCATCCCGGAAACGATCATCGAGCCGGGCCGCGGCATGGTCGGCAATGCCGGCGTGATCGAAAGCGAAGTCGTTCTCGTCTCGAAGAAGAGCGAGGAAGACGACGTGCGCTGGGTCTACCTGGACATCGGCAAATTCGGCGGTCTGGCCGAGACGATGGACGAGTCGATCCGGTACCCGATCAAGACGACGCGGGACGGCGATGCGATGGCGCCGTGCGTGCTCGCCGGTCCGACCTGTGACTCGGCCGACGTGCTGTACGAAAAGCAGCCCTACCCGCTCCCGGTCAGCCTGGAGATCGGGGACCGGGTGCTGATCGAAGGCACCGGCGCCTACACGTCGACCTACTCGGCGGTGGCGTTCAACGGCTTCCCGCCGTTGAAGACCTATCACATCTGATCGCTCCGCGATCGGGTCACATCTGATCGCTCCGCGATCGGACCTGACGGTTAAGGGAGGCGGTTCTCCGCCTCCCCCTTTCCTCATCATTCGAATTGACGGCGCTTGAGTGCGCGCGCATGCGCGCGTGTTCAGGCGGGGAAGGAGTACGGCCATGATGCAGATCCGCCACGAACGGTTTGCCGATTTCGACGCGCGCGAAGCGCTGCTTGACGCTGCCTTCGGCGAGACGCGCTACCGCAAGAGCTCCGAACGGCTGCGCGAGGATCGCCTGCCGGCCGAAGGCCTGTCGTTCATCGCATCGGAAGGCCGCCGCGTCATCGGCACGGCGCGCCTTTGGGACATTGCGTTGGGCAATGGTCAGAAGGCACTGCTGCTCGGCCCGGTCGCGGTGGCGGAAGATTGCCGCTCGCGCGGGCTCGGCGGTGCCCTGGTGCGCCGTGCGATCCAGACCGCGCGCAAGCTTGGCTTTGGCGCGATCGTGCTGGTCGGCGACCCGGAATACTACAGCCGCTTCGGCTTCTCGGCGGAGAAGACCGGCGCGCTGTGGATGCCGGGGCCGTTCGAGCGCCACCGCCTGCTCGGCCGCGAACTGACAGCGGGGGCGCTTAACGGCGCGCGCGGTATGATCGCGCCAAAGGGACGGCTGGAGCCGACGCCCGATCTGGCGGCTCTGGTGGCGCAGGCAACCGCACCGCGCGGGCGCGGCCATCGCCCGCGCGCGGCCTAAAAAGCCCTGAAAACTTGAAAATCGTGGACGCCGCGGGCAAAACGCGGCGTCCGCCCTTCCGTTCGTCACAGTCGGCGGATATGACCCGGGCATACGACAAATTCATTTGGAGACCCGAGCGATGACCGATTGGCCCGTTTACGCAAAGATCACCGGCCCCATTGTCATGGTCGGCTTCGGCTCGATCGGCAAAGGCACGCTGCCGCTGCTGGAGCGGCACCTCGATTACGACAGATCGCGCATCACCGTGCTCGACCCCAAGGACGAGGGCCGCAAGGCGCTGTGCGACAAGCACAACGTCAAGTTCATCCAGAAGGGCCTGACCCGCGACAACTATCGTGAGATCCTCACGCCCTTGCTGACCGAAGGCGGCGGCCAGGGCTTCTGCGTCAACCTGTCGGTCGACACCGGCTCGGTCGACATCATGGAACTGTGTAACGAACTCGGCGCGCTCTACATCGACACGGTCAACGAGCCGTGGCTCGGCTTCTACTTCGACAAGACGAAGGGCGCCGCCGCGCGCTCGAATTACGCGCTTCGCGAAACGACGCTCGCCGCCAAGAAGGCGCGCAAGCCCGGCTCGACCACGGCCGTCTCGTGCTGCGGCGCCAATCCGGGCATGGTGTCGTTCTTCGCCAAGCAGGCGCTGCTCAACGTCGCCGCCGATTTGAAGCTCAACGTGCCTGAGCCGAAGACCAAGGCCGAATGGGCCGACCTGATGCGCCAGGCCGGCATCAAGGGCATCCACATCGCCGAGCGCGACACCCAGCGTTCTAAGTCGCCGAAGCCGCCGGAGGTTTTCGTCAACACATGGTCGGTCGAGGGCTTCCTGTCGGAAGGCATGCAGCCGGCCGAACTCGGCTGGGGCACGCACGAGAAGTGGATGCCGGAGAACGCGCATGGCCACGACACCGGCTGCGGCGCCGGCATCTATCTAATGCAGCCAGGCGCCAATACGCGCGTGCGCACCTGGTGCCCGACGCGCGGCGCGCAATACGGCTTCCTGGTCACGCACAATGAGTCGATCTCGATCGCCGACTATTTCACCGCCTATGATGCATCGGGCAAGGCGATCTACCGGCCGACCTGTCACTATGCCTATCACCCGGCCGACGACGCCGTGCTGTCGCTGCACGAACTGTTCGGCCGCGCTGGCAAGATGCAGGAGAAGCATCACATCCTCGATGAAAACGAGATTGTCGACGGCATCGACGAACTCGGCGTGCTGCTCTACGGCCACGGCAAAAACGCCTACTGGTTCGGCTCGCAGCTCTCCATCGAGGAAACGCGCGACCTCGCGCCCTATCAGAACGCCACCGGCCTTCAGGTCACCTCCGCCATCATCGGCGGCATGGTCTGGGCGCTGGAGCATCCGACCGAGGGCATCGTCGAAGCCGACGAAATGGACTTCCATCGCCTCTTGGAAATCCAGTTGCCCTATCTCGGTCCGGTGAAGGGCTACTACACCGAATGGACGCCGCTTGACGGCCGGCCGGGCCTGTTCCCGGAAGAGCTCGACACCAACGATCCGTGGCAGTTCAAGAACGTGCTGGTTCGTTAAAATAGTTCTGGTCGACATAAAAACGGGCGGCCTGCGAAGGCCGCCCGTTTCGTTTGCGCGGTGCGCGAACGCTAGATATTCTTGTTGGTGTCCGGTTTCTGGCCTGGCTTTGCCGATGGCGCATTGGCCGCCGGCGGCGTCGCGGATTTGGCGGCGGTCACCACCGGCAGCGGCGGCGGCGGGGTCTGTGCCACGAACGGACGCTGCGGCCGCGACTGCGGCGGCTGCGACTCGGCAGTCGCCGCGCCAAGCGGCGCGAGGCCGAGCGAAGTTGCGGCCGCGAGGCCGATAATCATTCGCCAGTTCATAAGATCGCCCCGCAAGTCCGCTGTTAAGAATTCGATATCGGGGGCAAGGTATCGCCGCTGGCGGAGCCGGAGCAATCGGCCGCGGCGACCATTTGCCGTCAACCTTAACGCTTAAAGAGTCAGGACGCCGGCGCTGCCGTTCTCGGTGCCCATGGCCAGCACCTGGCCCTCGGCGCTCCAGCCGAGTGCGCTGACCGGCTCGCCATCGGCCTCGCGCGCCAGAATGAGCGCACCGTCGTCAAGCCGCACCAGCAGCACCGAGCCGTCGGCGAAGCCCGCCGCCGCCACCGGCTGGCGCGGATGGCAGGCCACCACCGAGCAGCGCGCCGGCGACTGCGCGAGAAGCATCGGCTGCTTGCCCATCGGGCCGTCCTTGCCCTCGAACGGCCACAGGATCAATTGCTCGGAACCGGACGTTGCAAGCGCCTTGCCGTCATGCGTCCACGACAGCGACCGCACGCGCGCCGAATAGCCGGACATGCGCATGTGTTTGGCATCGACGATGCGCCAGCCGTGCAGCGTTTGCTCCTGCATGGTGGTGACGAGGAACTTGCCATCCGGGCTTACCGTGACGCCGAGATGCGAGCCCTTCCACTCCAGCACGTCCGGCTTGGCGCCGGCGGCATTGGGAAACCAGAGCGTCGCGCCGTTATAATGCGCGATGGCCAGGCGAAAGCCTTTCGGAAAGAAGCAGAGCCCGGCCACCGTCGACGGCGCCTCGAGATCGCGCTGCTCACCCTTGCCGGTGCGCACATGGGCGACCTTGCCGGCCGCCCAGGCGACCGCGCCATCGGGGCCTAGCGCGACTTGATCGACCCATCGTTTCTTGTCGTCGGTCGCTATCGTTTCGTATTCACCATCGCGGTTCGTCGCGATCAGTTTGCCATCGTCGCCGCCGGTGACGATGCGCTGTCCGTCGGCGGCGCTGGCGAGAATGGCGCCGCCATGGATGGCGACCAGCCTGTTGCCCTCGGGAGGCGCGAACAGCAGCGCTTCCTCGCCCAATACGAAGACCGGGACTTGCCTGAAAAAGTGGACGCCGACGATGGTGCCCTCGGCCGAAACGGCGCGGGCGCGGTCGGCGAGTGAGGGAAGCGGTGCGTTGAGTTCGGCCATTTGAAGATGTCGTCCCCGCGAAGGCGGGGACCCATAACCCCTAGCCTCTCGAATTATAGCGCTGTCAGAAATACAATTCATCCAAAAGCAATTACACGGCGTATGGGTCCCCGCCTTCGCGGGGACGACAGCAAATCAAGCAATGCAGCTCTCAAATCCCTTGCGGATTTTGTCTTCCGGCAGATGGCGGCCGATGAAGACGATGCGACTGGTGCGCTCCTCGCCCTCCTTCCACTTCCGCTGATGGTCGCCGTCCAGGATCATGTGCACGCCCTGAAACACGAAACGCTCCTCGTCATTCTTGAAATTGAGAATGCCCTTGGAGCGCAGAATGTCCTTGCCCTCGGTCGCCACCAGATCCTGAACCCAAGGGAAGAACTTGTCCGGATCCAGCGGCTTGGCGGTGTTGAGCGAGATCGATTGCATATCTTCATCGTGATAGTGCTTGAGGCCGCCATGATGGTGGTCATGATCGTGGCCATGATCGTGGTCGTGATGATCATGATCGTCGGCGGTGAGAAATTCCGGCTCGATATCGAGAATGCGGTCGAGATCGAAGGCGTTGCGGCCGAGCACTTCGTCGAGCGCAATCTTTGAGCGCTCGGTGCGGTGCAGCTTGGCATAAGGATTGATCGCGCGGATGCGCGCCTCGACTTCGGCCAGTTCGCCCGGCGTCACCAGGTCGGTCTTGTTCAGCAGGATGACATCGGCGAAAGCGATCTGGTTCTTGGCCTCGGGCGCGTCCTTGAGCCGATCCTTCAGCCATTTGGCGTCAGCCACCGTCACCACCGCGTCGAGCCGAGTCTTGGCGCCGACATTTTCGTCCATGAAGAAGGTCTGGGCGACCGGCGCCGGGTCGGCCAGGCCCGTGGTCTCGACGATGATGGCGTCGAATTTTCCCTTGCGACGCATCAACCCATCAATGATGCGCACCAGGTCGCCGCGAACGGTGCAGCAGATGCAGCCATTGTTCATCTCGAACACTTCCTCGTCGGCGTTCACGACCAGCTCATTGTCGATACCGATTTCGCCGAACTCATTGACAATAACGGCGTATTTCTTGCCGTGCGGCTCCGACAGAATGCGGTTGAGCAGCGTCGTTTTGCCGGCGCCGAGATAGCCGGTGAGCACGGTGACGGGGATTTTTTCGCTCGAGGGGATCGCGGTCATGGGCGGGCTTGGCTCCTTGGAGCAAACATATAGGGGCTCACGGGGGGCGGTGCAAAAGGGCCTGTTGGAGGCCATATACAGCCCCCTTCGCGCGCGGAGAGATAAACCCCCTACCTAAGCAACTATTAGTTGTCAGGGACGTTGTCTCCAATAATGAGCTGTTTTGATCAACTCTCGAGGGGCGACCCCATCAACAATGCAGAGTGCTTTCTAGAAGACGCCCGAAAATCCTTTTGTCTGGCCGCCAAGGCGGCGACCCAAGCCGAAATTGAGCGATATGCGGCCCTCGGCCGGGAATACCTCATGCTCGCGCATCGCGCGGCAACCGTCGACGCGGTGCCGCGGGTAACGAGCGTTTGGGACCTGCCGTGAAGCGCTGCCGCAATACGAAGAATAAATAAAGGCCGCCAGGGTGGGCGGCCTTTGTCGTTTTGCCGGGTCCGGTGGCCGGACCAGTTAGGTCAGCAGCGCGTATAACGCCGGTGGCCGGAGCGGGTGTAGTAATAGCAACGCCCGGGCCGGGTCGAGTCGGCGATCAGGGCGCCGGCAGCCGCGCCAATCAGGCCACCCGCGACGGCGCCACCTGCCGAATTGCTCGCCACGCCGCCGATCAGCGCACCCGCGCCGCCGCCGATCAAGGCACCGCTTAGCTGGCGATCCTGCCGCGCCGTCTGACAGCCCGCGAGGGCCAAGGCCATGACGGCCATTACCAGAAATTTCTTCATTCGGTCTTCTCCTGCGGTCAAAATGGTGCCGCTGAGAGGGCGAAAACGTGGCGGCTACCGCATGTCCAACTACACAACCGTCACTTGGGTTCCGACCGGGACGCGGTCATAGAGATCGATGATGTCCTGATTGAACAGACGGATGCAGCCGCTCGAGACGGCGGTGCCGATGGTTTCCGGCTCGGTTGTGCCGTGCAGGCGGAAGAGGGTGTCCTTGCCATTGCGGTAGAGATAGAGCGCGCGCGGCCCGAGCGGATTGTTCGGCCCGCCGTCCATGCCGCCGGAATAGGAGCGATACATCGGGATCGCCGCCATCATATTGGCAGTGGGCGTCCAGTGCGGCCACTTTTCCTTGCGGCCCACGATCGCCGTGCCGCGGAATGTCACACCCGGCGCGCGCCCGACGCCGACGCCGTAGCGCAGCGCCCGGCCGCCGGCCTGCACCAGATAAAGCCTGCGCTCCGGCACATTGACGAAGATGCTGCCCGGCTTCTCCTTGCCGCTCCAGGCGACCTCCTGGCGCATCAGGCCGGGATCTAGCGTCGTGACGTCCACCGGCGCGATGGTATGGCCGCCATCATGGACGACGCCATAGCCGGCGCCACAGCCGGCCGTTACCAGCGGCAGGCCCACAATGAACGCTCGCCGGGTCATGACCGAAAGGTCCGAAGGAACGCGATTCTTACCAGGGTCAGTCATGTTTCTCTCTGCGGTTGGGCTTCATTGTGCTGAGCATCGGCCCTGCATGCAACATGCCATTAGCAGAAAGCGCCTCCCGCCGGAACCGCAGCGCCGGTCCACGGGGTTCAAATTTGGGTCGCGTTTTACCGCGAATTTTTCAGAAAAATTCACTTATTCGCTCTAGCGTCAACGCTGGGCGTGTCGCCGTCCGGCGCAATATAACGCCCAGTCTTACGGTTTTTGGGTTCCGAAAATGTCGCTGGCCAACGCTGAAAATTTCCTGCGCAATGCGCGCGAGCAGATCTCGCAAAAGGACATCAACGACAGCTTTCTCAAGGCTATCGCGGAACTCACGCGCGAAATAAAGCGCCTGGAAGACGATGTTCGCCGCACGCGGCGCGACGTCCTGGTCAGCCGCCGGTTCTGATCCTAATTGCCGCGCCCCGGCGCTGCGCCTATATCGGTTCCATGACACATCAGGACGACAAGCCGCTTCGCGGCGTCGGAGTCTATTGGATCGACGAGGCCGATTATGCCGCGGTGAAAGCGCTGTTCGAAGACGGCGCGACCCTTCCGCCGGAATGGGCCCAGTGGCAAAAGATGGCGATCGAGATGGAGACCGGGTTGAAGGCCTATGGCCACCCGGTGATGCGGGTCCGCATTGATCCCGAAAGCTTCGCCGGCTGGTGCGCCGCCCATGGCACGACGACCGGGCGGCAGGGCCGCAAGGCTTTCATCGCCGAAGCAGTCTTCGACCGCTGGGGCGATCAAACGTGATGGCGCAAGCTGGTGTGTTTGCGCATGATCTTGTCCGAAAACCGGTTTCCACTTTTCGGGATCATGCGCTAGCGCCGCGTCAGTTCGTAGCGGGCTTCCAGAATATTGTTCTTGAGATCGCAGTTACATTCCTTCGCGAAAGCCTGCAACGCCGCGCGCGCAATCGGATTGGGCTCGCCGGGCGGAAAAGCATCGGCGAACAGGCCGTAGGTCAGATCGAAGATGTGGCCGGGCGGCATTTCAAGCAGATAGTTTTTGAGCGCGTCACGGGTCAGCATCGTTCGTCTTTCTGAAAGTTGCGCGCCGCCGGCGCGCATCGGTGATAGCGTGCCCTCTCGCCCGATTGAAGTCCCTCGCCACAGAAGTGCCGCCTGCATGCCCCCGCTGTTTGAAGAGCTGGACTACCGCGACACGCCGATCGGCGGGCTCAGCCTGCGCCGGCGCCGCGAATTGCGGCTCGGCGTCGACGTGTTCGAGATCAAACTCGGCGACGAATTCCTGATGTCCAGCCTGTTCACCGCCTCCGAGATCGCGCTCGCCGATCTCGGTCTCGCCGGCCTGCCCGGGTCCGGCCTTAATGTCGTCGTCGGCGGACTCGGGCTCGGCTACACCGCCAAGGCGGTGCTGGCGCATGCCAATGTCGCGTCGCTTGTTGTCGTCGATTTTCTTGAGGCGGTGATCGAGTGGCATCGCCAAGGTCTGGTACCGCTTGGTGCCGAGTTGAGCGCCGATCCACGCTGCCGCTTCGTGCATGGCGACTTTTTCAAACTCGCTGCCTCGGATGCGGGGTTCGACGCGGACGCGCCCGGCCGCCAGTTCGACGCCGTGCTGGTCGATATCGATCATTCGCCGGAAGCCCTGCTCGACGCCGGCAACGCTGCTTTTTACGGTGAGGCCGGCCTCAAGCGGCTGACCGCCCATCTCGCGCCCGGCGGCGTGTTCGGCCTGTGGTCGAACGACCTGCCCGATCAGGCTTTCACGGAGCGCCTGGCCCGGATCTTCGCCAATGCCCGGGCCGAGCCGGTGACGTTTCATAACCCGTTGCAGGACCGCCCCTTCACTCAGACCGTCTATCTGGCGAACAAGCGGGCTTAAACTTTTGCCCGCGCCGCCCGCAGGGGGCCTTGCGCTTGGATATGTTATAATATTACATAACCGGATCGTCTCACCGTCCGGATGCCTCTCATGCGAAGCCTGTCCGCACTGCTTTTCGCCTTTCTGTCCGCCGCCGCCCTCCCGGCCCAGGCGGCCGGCGATACGATCGCAATCGTCGCGGCGCAAAACTTCTACGGCGATATCGCCCGCCAGATCGGCGGCGACCGGGTTTCGGTCGCCAGCATCATGTCCAATCCGGACCAGGACCCGCATCTGTTCGAGACCACGCCGGGCGTGGTGCGGCAGATCGCCGACGCGCGGATCGTCATCGTCAACGGCGCCAATTACGACCCATGGATGGACAAACTGATCGCCGCCGCGCCGCGCCCCGGCCGCATGGTCATCAGCGCGGCGCAGCTCGTGAACGCCAAGGCCGGCGACAACCCGCATCTGTGGTACGCCCCGGCCACGATGCCGGCGGTCGCCAAGGCGATTGCCACCGCCCTCACCCAGGCCGACAGCGCCCACGCCGCCGACTATGCCGCCCGGCTCGGAAGGACATTGGCCGATCTCGACCGCATCCCGCAGCGCGTCGCACAGATCAAAGCGAAGCATGCCGGCAAGCCGGTCACTGCGACCGAGCCTGTCTTCGGGCCGATGGCGGCCGCGCTCGGCCTGACCATGCGTAACCAGAAATTCCAGCTGGCGATGATGAATGATACCGAGCCGAGCGCACGCGACGTCGCTGCATTCGAGGACGACCTCAAGAACGGCAAAGTCAAGGCGCTGATCTACAACAAGCAGGTATCGGAGAAGCTGACCGAGCGCATGTTGGCGGTCGCCGCCAAGGCGAAGGTGCCGGTCGTTGGCGTGACCGAGACGCAGCCGGCCAATGTTCCGTTCGCTGACTGGATGCTCGGCGAACTCGACGCGCTCGACAAAGCGCTGACGGGACCGAATTCGTGAGCGTCATCGAACTCGACCGCGCCACACTCCAGATCGGCGGACGCGCGGTTCTCAAGGACATCAGCTTCGCCATCGCGCCCGGCGAATTCATCGGCGTGCTCGGTCCGAACGGCGCCGGCAAGACGACGTTGATGCGGTCGATCCTCGGCCTGCTGCCGCCGAGCGCCGGACACCTGACCGTGTTCGGTCATACGCCCCGATGCGGCGACGCCAGCATTGGCTATCTGCCGCAACTGCGCACCGTGCTGCCGGATCTGCGTGTGCGCGGCCTCGATTACATCGCCAGCTCGATGCATGGCGAGCGCTGGGGCCTGCCTTCCCTGACTGCCGCCAATCGCGCAAAAATCGAAGCCACGCTCGACGCGGTCGGCGCGCGCGATCTGGCGAACCGCGCGCTGTCCGACATGTCGGGCGGCGAACGGCAAAGGCTGTTGCTGGCGCAAGCCTTGATCGGCGATCCCAAACTGTTGCTGCTCGACGAACCCTTGATCAGCCTCGATGCAAGGCATCAGGAAGTTGTCATCGACTTCATCAAGACCGTGTGCCGCGAGCGCAAGATCACCGTGCTGTTCTCGGCGCACGAGCTCAACCAGCTTCTCGGCGCCATTGACCGCGTGCTTTATCTCGGCAACGGCCAGGCCGTGCTCGGCCGCGTCGACGATGTCGTCACCGCGCCGGTGCTGTCGCAGCTGTACGGCACCGAGATCGAAGTGCTGCGCGCCGGCGGTCACATTTTCGTCTTGTCGCGCGGCCGCGATGTCGAACGCGCCGACCACAATCATGATCACGGGCACGATCACGGACACGCGCACTGATGTTCCAATATGAATTCATGACCAACGCCTTCGCCGCCGCCGGCATGGTCGCCGTGGTGTCGGGCATTGTCGGTTATTTTCTAGTGATGCGCGGGCAAACCTTCGCCGGCCACGCGCTGTCACATATTGGATTTGCCGGCGCGACCGGCGCCGGACTGATCGGGCTGGCGCCCTTATGGGGCCTGGTCGGTTTCACGCTGGCCGCCGGCATCGTCATGGGATTGCTGAGCGAACGCATCAGCAACCGCGACGTCGCGATCGGCGTGGTGCTGGCGCTGTCGCTCGGCTTCGGCCTGTTGTTTCTGCATTATTACACATCGTTCGCGACTCAGGCGACGGCCCTGTTGTTCGGCAATGTGCTGGCGGTCGATCACGCGATGATCGCAACTTTGGCCGCGCTCGGCGTTGTGACGCTCGTCGCTTTGGCGGCGATCATGCGGCCCTTGATCTTCGCCAGTCTGCAACCCGAACTGGCCGAAGCAAAAGGTGTGTCGCTGCGCTTCATCTCGACCGCATTTTTAGCCATCGTGGCGCTGGCGGTGTCGGCCTGCGCGCAGATTGTCGGCGTCCTGATGGTCTTCACCTTGATGGTCGGGCCGGCCGCCGCGGCGCAGCGCGTCACCACCGGGCTGTGGGCCGGCCTCATGCTATCGGCCGCGCTGGCGCTGGCCGAGGCCTGGCTCGGCATCGTCATTGCCTATCACACCGACTGGCCGGTCAGTTTTTGCATCGCCGTGCTGAGCGCTATCGCCTATTTCGCCGCACTGACTGTGCCGCACGCGCGACCGGCGCATGCGCATTGATCGAAAGAAAACGGCCCCGCCTGAGGCGGGGCCGCAATCTTTGTCATCTTCCGGACGCAGGCATAAGGCGTCCTAGAACTTGACGCCCTTTTCCGTGAAGTACTTGATTGCGCCCGGGTGCCACGGGATCGGCGAGTAGTCCTTCACCTGATTCGCGACTTCGAAGTTCCTGGCTTCACCGTGCACCGCGACGAGATCCGCCTTCTTGTCGATGACGGTCTTGACGATGTCATAGGCCATCTGGTCGGGCATGTTGGCGTTGGAGACGAGAATGTTCCACACCACGGTGTTCACATTGTTCGCGGTCTGGCCCGGATAGGTGCCAGCCTTGATGGTGCTCGACGCATAGAGATTGCCGTACTTCTCGTTCATCGCCTTGGCCAGATCGCCATGGTCAATCAGTTTGATCTTGACGCCGGGCGTGGCGCCGAGATCGGTGACCGCGGCGGTCGGCAGCCCGCCAACCCAGAAGAAGGCGTCGATCTTGCGATCCTTGATCGCATTGACGGACTCGGCGACGCCGAGACGCTCGCGCTTCATGTCCTTGTCCTTGTCGAGACCGGCGGCTTCGATGACGCGGAACGCCATCACTTCGGTGGCGCTGCCGCCAGAGCCGGTGGACACGCGCTTGCCCTTGAGATCGGCCATTTTTTCGATGCCGGTACCTTCGATGGTCACGACATGCATCTGATTCGGATAGAGCACCATCAAGGTGCGGACCGGCACCGGCGCACCCTTGAACTTGTCCTGGCCTTTTTCAGCGTCGAGCGCGGCGTCGACCATCGAGAAACCAAGTTCGCTGCGGCCTGCGCCGATCAGCTTGAGATTGTCGACCGAGCCGCCGGTCACTTCGGCGGTCGCCTGCAGGCCTGGGATCGCCTTGGTCAGGACGTTGGCGAGACCGCCGCCGAGCGGATAATAGACGCCGCCGGTGCCGCCGGTACCGATAGCGATCGTCTTTTGCTGCGCCTGCGCGGCGCCGAACAGCACCGCGACGGCCGCCGCCGCGCCCAGTGCAATCTTAAGTCCTCGCTTCATCGTACGCTCCTCCATGTTTTGATTTTATCGACCGGCTGTTTTCAGCCCGGCTGGCACTGGACCTTTCCACTGCCAAAGCAGCAAGGCGAGCCCCAAGATTAGCCCGAAAGGCGCCGGATAGGGAATGTCCAATCCGGTCGCGGCTTCCATCAAGGCTTCGAGCAGGCTCGGGAACACCAATAGAAGCCCGGCAAGACCGAATAAAATTCGCTCGGTCAGCGAGGTGCGACGAATGGCCCAGCCCTGCGCCGAGGCCGACAGCGCGGCAAGACCCGCCGCCGTGATCGCTGTGATCAGGATGATGTCGTAGACCGAGCCGTCCTTCGGGATTTTCATCAGCAGGCCAAGGCCCTGCGGATCGAGCACGAAGACGAACGGCACCAGGAAGGCCGGCAGGGTGTATTTCCATGCCTGCAGCGTCGTCTTGTATGGATCGCCGCCGGTGATGGCGGCGGCCGCGAAGGGCGACAGCGCCGTCGGCGGCGAGACTTCCGACAGCACGGCGTAATAGAAGATGAACATGTGCGCGGCGTAGTCCGGCACGCCGAGCTTGGTCAGTGCCGGCGCGGCGATCACCGCGCAGATGATGTAGGACGCCGTCACCGGCACCGCGAGCCCGATGATCCAGACGATCAGGCCGGTATAGAGCGCGGTCAGCAACAGGCTGCCGCCGGCATAATCGATGACGATCGAGGAGAACTTGAGCCCGAGCCCGGTCAGCGTCACCACGCCGACGATGATGCCAGCCGATGCGCAGGTGGTGGCGGCGCCAAGCGCGCTGATCGAACCGTCGGCCATCGCGGCGGTAAGCCGCTTCGACGACGGCACGACGCGCTGACCGGCTTCGGTCAGGCCGAACATCGCCAAACCCGCCAGCGACAGCAGGACCAGAAGCGGAAAATAGGAATCGAACAATGCGGTGAATGCCGATTTGTCGAGACCCGGGATCATGTTTCCGAAGGCGGCGACGACACCGACGAGCAGCAGCGGTATGAGCAGCTTGCGCGGCCCCAGCGCCGTCTCGGGCGCCAGCGCGCTCATGACGAAGGCCAGCATGGTGGAATAGAAAACCGAAAGCATCGGCGAATAGCCGACCACCATGAAAATGATGACGGCGATCAGCGATACAAAGTGGAAGCCGTAGCGCCGCACCATCTGGCCGAGCGGCATCTCCTGTTTGAAGATGACCTCGCGCGCACCGAAGCGCGACGCGTCGAGTTCAACCATGAACAGCAGCGAGGCGTAATAAAGCAGCGTCGGAATGACCGCCATCCAGATCACGTCGAGATAGCTGATCTTGAGAAATTCGGCGATCAGGAACGCCGCCGCGCCCAGCACCGGCGGCGAGATGATGGCGCCGAGACCGCCGGCCGCCAGCAGGCCGCCGGCGGCATTGGCCTCGAAGCCCGCCTTCTTGAGCATCGGCCACGACACCGTGCCGATCATCACCGTCGTGGCGACGCCCGAGCCGGACGGTCCGCCGAGCAGAAACGACGATGCCACCACCGCGCGGCCCGCGCTCGACGGCTTGTTGCCCATGACCGCGAGCGAGAAGTCGATGAAGAACTTGCCGGCGCCCGAATGCTGCAGGATGGCGCCGTAGATCGTGAACATGATGATCAAGGTCGCCGAGACATCGACGGCGACGCCGAAGATACCCTCGAGCGTGATGAACAGATGCCCGATCAGACGCGGCAGGTCGTAAGGCCGGTGCGTCCAGGGCGGCGGCAGATAATCGCCGAGTAACGCATAGAGAATGAAAAGCACCGCGACGATCGGCATGATCGGTCCGGTGGTGCGGCGCGCTGCTTCCAGCACCAACACGATCAGCGCGATGCCGAGAATGACGTCCCACTTTTCCGGCACCGCGGCGCGGTCGGTAAAGTCGTCGCCGCCCCATAGCGCATAGACCATGATCGCGACGGCGAGCATGCCGGCAATGACGTCGAACCACTCGATGCGGTTGCGAAACCGGTTGGCCAGCGGGAACAGCAGGAAGCTCAGTACCAGCACGAAGCCGACATGCGTATAACGCAACGCCTGGGTGGGGATGATGTCGTAGGCGGCATAGAGATGGAACAGGGTCATCGCAACAGCGAGGCCGGTGACGATGATGCCCGCCCATCCGGTAAGGCGGTTGCCGGCGCCCTCTTCCTGCTGGACGTATTCTTCCGCCTTGCGCAGGGCCTCTGCCGAAATCGCGGAATCAGAATCCTGTGTGACCTCGCTGGACATTGCCCCCCCGTAGCCGCCGTCGCGAAGCGACCGGCGGTCATTTTTGGTTTGCCGCTATCCGGCGTTATGGCCCGGGCCCCAGCCGCCGGACCCGTCTTCCGTGCCCGATTTTATCGCATTTGTCGACTGTATAGCGCGGGAATGACCTCGGGACCGGATGGGTGACGCCGTGAGTATCGTCGTGATAGGCAGGGGCATGAGCGAAGCCGCGAAAAGGGCGATCTGCGTCGGCGAAGCCACCATCGAACTGGCGCGCGGCGGGGATGGCCGTTTTGCGCTGGCCAGCTCGGGCGACGCCTTCAACACCGCGATCTATCTGGCCCGCGCCGGACAGACCACCGCCTTCGCCACCGCGCTCGGCGACGATCCTTATTCCGATGCCATCGTCTCGCTCGCCGCCGCCGAAGGCATCGGCACCGATCTGATCACCCGCGTCGCCGGGCGTCTGCCGGCGTTGGCTCTGATCGACGCGAATTTGAAAGGCGAACGCCGCCAGCACGTCTGGCGTGACAGCGCGCCAGCACGCGACCTGTTCGAACTGCCGAACTGGAGCTTGACCGCGGCCGCGCTCACCGCGGCGCGACTGATCTATTTTTCCGGCATCACTTTGTCGCTCTATTCAAATGCGGGGCTCGGCCGCTTTCTGGCGGCGCTCGAACTCGCCCGCGCCGCCGGCGTGACGATCGCCTTCGACGGCAATTTCCGCGCCGATGGCTGGCACGGAGATATTTCGCGCGCGCGCGCCGTGTTCGCCGAGGCGCTCAAGCGCGTCGATATCGCGCTGCCGGCCTATGATGACGAGGCCGTGCTGTGGGGCGATCCGTCGCCGGCGGCGACGGTCGAGCGTCTGCGCGCCTTCGGCGTCAATGAGGTCGTTGTCAAGAACGGAGCAAACGGAGCGCTGGTCGACAGCGCCGGTTCGACCGAAATGGTGCCGGTGCCGGAAATCGTCACCCCGGTCGACGCGACCGCGGCCGGCGACGGATTCAACGCCGGCTATCTTGCGGCGCGCCTTGCCCGGCGCAGTCCTCTCGAAGCGGCGGCGGCGGCGCATCGGCTGGCCAGCCAGGTCATAAGGCATCGCGGCGCCATCGTGCCGCGCAGCGGCGCGGCCGTGCATTAATCCAGTCGACCGGTTTACTTATCGTGGAATTTCAATAAATCTCCGCACGCGAAGCGATCGGGGCAGCAGGAGCAATATGCGAGGCAAATTCAAATCGATAAGCGTGGCCCGCAGACTGGTGATCGATCTGATGCACGCTTCCGTGCCGCTGGTCGTCGTCAGGCGGACGATGAAACTCGACCGGCTGGTGCAGGCCCGCAGCCGGCTCAAGGCCCGGCCCGGCTGGACGCCTATCGTCGCCAAGGCGTTCTGCATGGTCGCGTGCGAGGAGCCGGCGCTGCGAACTTTCTATCTCGGTTGGCCATGGCCACATTTTTATGAACTGCCGCGCAGCGTCGCCCTGGTCGCCATCATCCGCGACAGTTTCGATAAGGAAGTCCCGCTGTTCCTGAAGATCGGCCCAGCCGACGAGATGCCATTGGCCGAAATCGAAACAATCATCCAGCGGGGCAAGCACGCCCCGCTCGATCAGGTGCCGACGATCAGGCGTCTGTTCAAGATCATGCGCTTGCCTCTACCGCTGCGCCGGCTGGTATGGGCCTTTACGCTGAATATTGGCCGACAGCGCGCGAATCATTTCGGCACGATGGCCATCACTTCGATCGCCTCGCTTGGGTCTGAAACGGTCGTCGCCAATGCACCCGGGCCGAACCTGATTTCCTACGGCATGGTGCGCGCCGACCGCACCATGGAATTGTTGCTTCACTGGGATCATCGTATTTACGATGGCATCGTCGCCGCGCGCATCTTGCAGAAGCTTGAAGACGTCTTGAACGGCGCGATTGCCGATGAGTTAGAAGCCAGCGCGACGCCGGTCTGACCGCCTAGAGCGTTTTCGAGCGAAGTGGATACCGGTTCGCGTAAAGAAAACGCGACAAATCAAAAAACGATAGCCCCGGCTTTGATTCCATCAAAGCCGGAAAGGCTCTAGGGTTTGCCGATTAATATTGCCAATGCCGCGGCGAGCAGCGGCAAAGGCAGGCAGACCAGCGCCCGTAGCCAGACAATGCGGGGCGGCATCATCGGCACTTCGTACAGCACCAGACGGTGCACCGCATAAAGCGCCCAGGCAGTCGAATAGGCGATGACCTGCGGCGCGCCGGCGCCGCCTTTGAGCGCCGCGGCGCCGACGGCAAAGCCGACCACCGGCCCGCCCGGCGTCAACGCGCCGCCCAATGTTGCGAACAGCACGCCGGTCAATCCGGATTCGGGGCCAAGCCATGGCGCGATCATCGCCTTCGGCAAGACTTCGGCGATATAGCCGGAGCCGATCACGCCGATGCCGATGCGCGGCAACAAATGCAGGAATTCAATGACGCCGGTGCGCAGACCGTCATGCAACAGAATGCGGCCGCGCAAGGCCGCGAGCAGCGCAAGCCCGCCGACAAGCAGCCATAACAGGATATCGATGGCGAGCGTCATAGGTCTTTGCGCGCCCCGTTATCGGGCGCGCATGGGTCCTTGCGCGCCTCGTCATCGGGTGCGTTGACCGGAAAGCCTGCGCGCACCGCGATGCGCGCCAAAGCACCGGCCAGGATCGGCAGCGGCAACGCCATGACAATGCGCCACAACACGAAGTCGGAGCCGAAGAACGGCAACTCCCAGACCAGGGCGCGCGTGTAGCCGATCAAAGTCCAACTGACGATAAACGCCACCACTGTGCCGGCGTCGGCGCCGGCCAGCAGAAAGGCGCCGGCCACCGGATAGGCGGTGAGCGGTCCGCCCGGCAGGATGAAGCCGAAGGCCATGGCGATCGCCAGCCCTGCCATGCCGGATTCATGACCGACCCAGCGCGCCACCATTTCACGCGGCAACAGCAGCGTCACGAAAGCGCCGATGCAGCAGCCGGCCAGGACCTTGGGCAGCATGGCGGCGAACAGCATCAAGTCGCTGTCGAGTACGGTGAAAAAATGCTCCGCGCCATCGCGCCAGAAAACAAAAAGCGCGGCGGAAGC
The DNA here is from genome assembly GCA_945861265.1 of Rhizobium sp. Q54. GTDB lineage: Bacteria > Pseudomonadota > Alphaproteobacteria > Rhizobiales > Xanthobacteraceae > Pseudolabrys. Next base: position 94,194 of record CAMAUC010000005.1, read on the forward strand.
CGATAGCGCGGCAATCGCCGCTGTCGACCAGTCGAAAGCGCGCCGGCGGCGGCGTGGCGATTGAGTTTGATTCAATTTGACCCGACGAAATGGCTTGGCGAGGCGGCGGACGAGACGCCGCCGCGAACTATAGCCCGCGCGCCTTGCGCCGATAAGCCCATCGACCGACGCCACGAAAATGGCCGCCGACCCAATAAGGACCGGCGGCCAAAGCGTGCGACGTCAGCGGATCGTCAGAAGTTCTATTATTCCGCCGGTACCGCCTTTGCCGGCATCGTGGCGAAAGCCGGCTGTTTCGATATGGCGAACAGGAAGCCGGCGACGATCAGATAGGCAAGCGTCACCGATGGCGTGACGCCAAAGCCGCCGCCGATGCCGACCGCCTCGCCGTGCATGAAACCGAAATAGGTCAGTACCGCGCCGGCGAGCGAGAAAGCCGATGCGTTGATGAACTTGCGGTCGATGACGAACACAGCGATGGCGCCAAGCACGAGCCCGGTCAGGATCGAGCCGCCGCCCATCACTTCGAGGCCGTGGAACAGCACGCCGTTCTGCGCCATCTTGCCGACGAACTCGGGCGCATGCTGGGCGCCGAAGTTCATGCCCGCCGCACCGAGCGCGCCACCGAGAAGCACGGTCGCCCAGGCCGCGAGATGCGGCGTCAGTGACAATGCAATCGCCGGCGCATGCTCGCGTGGCGTGGTCTGGAATGCCTGCGCGCAGATCAGCATGCCGATGTACAGAAGGATCGGCGAGATCGCGACCACCGGCACAATCGCCAGCAGCAGCGAGATGACGCCGAACCACGACAGCACGATCACCATCACGCCGGTCGCCGCCGAGTAACCGATGCGGCCGCCCATCGCTTTCCAGCCGGGATGGCCGATATAGACCGCGTTGATGAATGGATTGCCCATCAGGCAGCCGATCAGGCTGACGACGCCGTCGGCGGTCAGCACGCGCGTGGTCGGGTAATGATCGCCGGCGGCTTCCGCCGATTCGACATTGTCCATCGCCTCGACCAGATCGTAGATGCCGTAAGGAATGGCCGTGACCAGAATGACGCCGAGATACTGGAAGCCGGAGAACACATGATCGATCGCCGGCAGCGGCACCGAAAAGCCGAAGCTGGAGAACGCCGACTTGACGCCGGCAACGCTGACGCCGCCGATGCCGGCGCCGAACAGTGTCGAGCCCCAGGCGATCAACATACCGACGGCGATGGCAACGAGGCCGGCCGGAATGTTTTTCGGGTACTTATAGCCGCCGAACCAGCTCACCATGATGATGGCAAAGCAGGTCAGGCCGATCACCGGCGTCATGAACATTTCCAGCGCCGGGCGCATCGAGATGAAGGTAATCGACACGCCGGCGAGCGTACCGAGCAGCGCGGCGCGCGGCGTCACCTTGCGGATGAAGGGAGCGATGAAGCCGCCGATCATCAGGATGAAGCTCTGGAAGAACACCCAGACCAATCCCGCTTCCCAGCCCTTGATCGGGTCGCCGGTCGTGATCGCGATCGGCAGCATGATGACGAAGGTGACGATGAACATATGCGGCACCGACACGCCGGACGGCATGGCGCAGACATCGCTGCGGCCGGTTTTCTTCGCCAGGTCGTAAGCCAGATAGGCGTAGTAGAACGTGCTCAGGCACATCATCAGGCCGAGCGCCGGCAGGATGCGGCCGAACACGATCGAGTCGGGCATCTTGATGACGAACCGCAACAGGCCGGTCAGCACCAGCATGTTGACAAGAATATTGGTGCCGAAGCCGAAGAAGGCGTTCCAGTCACCCGGCGTCCATAATGTCGGTTTGAAAGTCGTTGTCGTTGCCATCTGCTTTACTCCCCCATTGATCGATGAACCGGATTGACGAAGCCCCGCTTACGAATCAGGCCGCCCTTTGCGTTGCCGGCATCGCCGCCAGCAGTTGTTGCGATCCGGTGACCCAGCCGAAGATGCCGCCCTGCGCCTTGATCATCGCCAGACCCATCTTGTGAAACTCCGGGAAATACGAGCCGCAGCAGTCCGCCAGAACGATGCATCGGAAGCCGCGATCGTTGCCCTCGCGCACCGTGGTGTTGACGCAGACCTCCGTGGTGACGCCGCAGACCAGAAGATTCTCGATTGACCGATTGGCCAGGATCAGGCCGAGATTGGTCGCGTAGAATGCGCCCTTGCCCGGCTTGTCGATGACCGGTTCGCCGGCAATCGGATAAAGCTCCGGGATGATGTCGTGGCCCGGCTCGCCCTGAATCAGAATGCGCCCCATCGGTCCCGGATCGCCGATGCGCTTCGACGGCGAACCACGCTCGACCTTGGCCGGCGGCGCGTCGTTCATGTCCGGGCTATGGCCTTCGCGGGTATGGATGACCAACATGCCGGCCTTGCGCGCGGCGGCGAGTACCTGCCGGCAGGGTTCGACCGCGGCTTTCAACAGGCTGACATCGTTGCCGAGGCTTTCTCCGAAGCCGCCCGGTTCGAGAAAATCGCGCTGCATGTCGATGATCACCAGCGCGGTGCGCGCGGGATCGATAGAGATCGGTGTCGGTTCGGCGGCAAGCTGGATCATGGCTGGCTTTCCTTTCGACTGGCGCGGCGGCGGCCAACAGGCTCCGTCCGCGCAATAGCCGATGCCCCAGCCAGAAGGAGCAAGTCGTGTGCCAATGCACACAATAGGGGGAAACCTGCTTATTTTTTCAGCAACTAAAAATATTGTCTCAGAAATTCAGTTGCTTAACTAAAGCGCGCGCGTCCGGCCGGATTTCATACGAATTCCGGCCCGGCCGGCGGACTTGCCAAAAACAATGACGAAACGCTCAAAGCGATGGCGAACGCTTTACTCGGCCGGCGTCGAGGCCGGCCACCGCGCGGCGCGGTAGTCGCGCCAGCGTTCAAGCCATCTTTCTTTTTTGACGGCCAGATTGGCGATGCCCATCAGCGCCGCCGGCGTGACGATCAAGGTCAGGATGGTGGCAAAGCCGAGCCCGAACACGATCGCGGTCGACAAGCTGATCCACCACTGCGTCGCCGGCGCGCCATGCGTGATCTCGCGGCCGATAAAATCGAGATTGATGCCAAAGGCAATCGGCAACACGCCGAGAATGGCGGTCACCGCCGTCAGTACCACCGGTCGCGCGCGTTCGCGGCAGGTTTCCATGATCGCGTCATAGGCGTTCTGTCCCTCGCGGCGCAGGCGGTCATAGGTGTCGATCAAAACGATGTTGTTGTTCACGATCACGCCGGCATTGGCGATGATGCCGATACCGGTCATGACCACGCCAAACGCCTGCCCCATGATCATCAAGCCGAGCAAGACGCCGATGGTCGACAGCACCACGGCGGACAACACCAGCACCACCGAGATGAAGCGGTTGAATTGCGCCAGCAGGATCGCGAAGATCAGGAACAGCGCGGTACCGAAAGCCTTGCCGAGGAAAGCGCCGGCTTTATTGCGCTCCTCGTCCTCGCCCTTGAGCTTGAAAGTCACGCCATCGCCAAGTTCCGTCTTCGAGACACGATCGATAACTTCCTTCTGCACCAGCGCGTTCTGCACGCCGTCGGCAATATTGGCCGAGACTGACATCACGCGATTGGCGTTGACACGGTTGATATAGCCGACGCGCGGCGCCGCTTCGCGCACGACGAAATTTCCGATCGGCACGTAGCCGGCCGGCGTCTGCACGCGCAATTCGTCGATCTGGCCGAGGCTTCGGCGCTCCTCGGGGAAGCGCACGATGATATCGACGGCCTTGTCATTGTC
>CAMAUC010000006.1 GCA_945861265.1 Rhizobium sp. Q54
ACGCCGCCGAAACGGCCATAGCCGGAATCCTTGGTGCCGCCGAACGGCATTTGCGGTTCGTCGTTCACTGTCGGGCCGTTGATGTGACAAATGCCGGACTGAATGCGCTTGGCGACCGCCATCGCGCGCTGGATGTTCTGGCTGAACACCGCCGATGACAGGCCATATTCGGTGTCGTTGGCGATGCTGACCGCCTCGTCGTCGCCGTCGACACGGATGATGCTCTTGACCGGGCCGAACGATTCTTCGCGATAGATTTTCATCTGCGGGTTGACGTGGTCGAGCAAGGTGGCCGACCAGGCGGTGCCGTTGCGCTTGCCGCCGGCGACCAGCTTGGCGCCCTTGCTGACGGCGTCGTCGAGCAGTTCCTGCATGCGGTTGGCCGCATGTTCGCTCACCAGCGAGCCGAGCACGACCTTGCCGCGCGGATCGCCGAACGGCAGGCCGTTCGCCTTGGCGGCGAGCTTGCCGACGAAGTCGTCGGCGATCTTGTTGTCGACGACGATGCGCTCGGTCGACATGCAGATCTGGCCCATGTGCATGAAGGCGCCGAAGGCCGCGCCGTTCACCGCGTCGTCGATATTGGCGTCGTCGAGCACCAGAAGCGGCGCCTTGCCGCCGAGTTCGAGCAGCACGGGCTTGAGATGCTTGGCGGCGATCTGCGCGACGATGCGGCCGACATGGCTCGAGCCGGTGAAGTTGATGCGGCGCACCGCCGGATGCGCGATCAGTGCCTCAACCACCTGCGGCGCGTCCTCGCGCGAATGGGTGACGACATTGATGGCGCCTTTCGGAATACCGGCTTCCTGCAATACCTTGCCGATCAACATATGGGTGGCGGGGCAGGTCTCCGACGCTTTCATCACCACGGTGTTGCCGCAGGCCAAGGCCATCGCCACCGAGCGCACGCCGAGAATGACCGGCGCGTTCCACGGCGCCATGCCGACGCAGACGCCGGCCGGTTGGCGGATCGCCATCGAAAAGCAGCCTGGCTTGTCGGACGGAATGACCTCGCCATGAATCATGGTGGTCATGCAAGCCGCTTCGCGCAAAATCTTGGCACCGAACATGACATTGAAGCCGGACCACGGCCCGGTCGCGCCGGTCTCTTCCATGGTCAGCTTGATGAACTCGGGCGTCTTCGCTTCCAGCAGATCGGCCGCCTTCAGCAGTAGCTTGCGGCGTTCGTTCGGGCCGGTTTCCGACCAGGCGGGAAACGCGGCGGCCGCGGCTGCGCAAGCGGCATTGACATCGGCAACCTTGCCGGCAGGCGATGTGCTGGCGACGCTGCCGGTGAACGGGTCGAGACGGTCGAATGTCTTGTTGTCGATAGCGGCGACGTCGGCGCCGTTGATCAGAAGTGATACGTTCATGTTATCCTCCCCCAAAAATTTCATTCACTCTACATTTGTCCTCTCGCCGCTGGCCTGCGACGCAAAGTCTCATGTCGGGCCTTAAAGATGCGGTACGCGCACATCGAGCACCGCGCAACGCTTCTCCTCGCGCACAATCCGTAGCGCTTCAGCGATGGCCGCTTCTACTTCGTCGGGCCGTTCCAGCTTTCGTGCAAAGGCGCCGCCGGCGGCGGCGGCGATCGCAGCGTGATCGGGCGCGGGATCGAATTCGACGCCGATCGCATTGGCGCGGCTGGCATAACCGTCGGGATGCACAGCCAGGGTCGACATTTTCGGCGAGCGCCAGCCGCCATTGTTGTAGATCACTTGCAGGAATGGCGTTTCGTACTTGCGCGCCATCCAGTGCACCGACGACGGCACCGAGAACATGTAAGAGCCGTCGCCGGAAAGCGCGATGACGGTCTTGTCCGGCTGCGCCAGCTTGGCGCCGATGGCAGCGCCGCCATGCCAGCCGAGCGACGAGCCGCCGCTGAGGAAATACGATCCGGGCCGCGACGGCCGCAGATGGTTGGCGATGGTCGGGTAGTTGGTGATCGTCTCGGACAGGATGATGGTGTCGTCGTCGATATGTTTGCGCAGACACGCCGTGAAATATTCCGGCGTGATCATGGCGCCGTTCGGCTGCTCGCGCTTGAGCCACTGCGCGGCGAGAGCGTCGTGCATCTTGCCGTAATGCGCCTGGCGCTCCTTGACCTTTCCGGCGTCGATAGTCATGCCGTCGAGCGCGCCATTCACCTGCGCCAGCGCCGTGGCGCAGTCGGCCTGGAACACGCGCTGCGCCTTGAAGTACCAGAGCGGAATATCGAGTTTGAGCGGATCGACGTCGATATGGAATATTTTTGCGCCGGCCGACGGCTTGCTGACCGACGGCACCCAGGGCGCGTCACTGTCGAGCACCAGCACGACATCGGCGTCCGCCAGCACCGGCTCCTGATAGGGCTCGCTCCAGCGATTGCCCATATAGAGCGAATCTTCGGCCGGATAGTTCATGCTGACCGGCGACTGTTCGAGCACGGCGATGCCGAGGCGATGACATAGCTTGATCAATTCGGGAACGGCGGCCGGATTACGGCCGACCGCACTGGTCACCACCAGCGGCCGCTTGGCGCCAATGAGCGCCTGCGCCAGTTCGGAGGCGTCGCCTGCGCGCAGCGGCAAAGGCGCGATCGGCGGCCATTCCGTCATGTCGATGGCGACCGGCGTGACGTCCTCTTCCATCACCTCGCGCGCGCCGACCAGATAGACCGGGCCCTTCGGCTCGCTCTTGGCAAGCTGCATGGCGCGGTGCGTCACCTGCTTGATGTTGCGGCCGGTACGGAATTCGTAGTCGAACTTGACGTAGTTGCGCATGATGCCGCGCTGGTCGGCAATATCCTGGATCCATTGGATCCATTCGTTGCGCGACCCCTTCAGTTCGCCTTCCTGCGTATACGGAGTGGCACCGGCGAAGATCAAAACCGGTACGCGGCCGCGCAACGCGTTGTGAACGGCACCGCCGAGCGCCTGCGTGCCGCATTCGACATGGACGATCACGGCCTGCGCCTGTCCGCTCACCTGCGCGTAGCCATGCGCCGCGGACAGCGCGACCATTTCGTTCGGACACGTCAGCATCGCCGGAAAGCCGCGCGCGCTTGCTTTGCCCTCGGCGACTGATTCGACGATAGCCGGATGGTCGCTGCCGAGATTGGCGAAAATATAGGAGACGCCGGCCTCCTTGAGAGCTTCGAGAAAGGCCGTTCCTGCAGTGTACACGTGTTTATCCTGTCTGCGATGAAGCGAAGTTCTATCGAACGGTTACATATGTGAGGGCAACCAAAGCGCCAGAATCGGGAAGGCGATCAGGATGCCGAGGCGAATGAGATCGGTGATGATGAACGGCATCACGCCATAGAAGATGGTCGATATCTTGACGTCCTCGACAACGCTCTTGATGACGAAGATGTTCATGCCGACCGGCGGATGAATGAGGCCGAGTTCGACCGTCATGACGATGATGACGCCAAACCAGATCGGATTGAAGCCGAGCGCGGTGATAACCGGGAAGATGATCGGGATGGTCAGGATGATCATCGCCAGCGCGTCCATCAGGCAGCCGAGCACCAGATACATCAGCATGATGATGCCGAGGATGCCGTAGGGGCCAAGGCCGAGCGAGCCGAGGAATTCCGACACCTTCTGCGGCGTCTGCGTGATGGTCAGGAAATAGCCGAACAGCAGCGCGCCGATCAACACCGTGAAAACCGCCGCGGTGGTGCGGGTCGCCTCCAGCAGCGAGCGCAGGATATCGGCGCGCGACAGCCGGCCGCGCGCGATGCCGATCAGGAAAGCGCCGCCCGCGCCCATGCCGGCCGCTTCGGTCGCCGTGAACATGCCGCCATAAATGCCGCCGATGACGAACGCGAACAGCAGCACGGTGGCCCAGACGTCGCGAACGCCTTCAAGCCGTTCCTTCCACGAGCTGCGCGGGCCCGCGGGCAGGAAGCCTGGACGCACCGCGCCAATGATGGAAATGGTCGCCATGTACATCAGTACGGCGAGGATTCCGGGAACGATGCCGGCGACGAACAGCTTGCCGACATCCTGCTCGGTGATCAGGCCATAGACCGCGAACACGGTCGAGGGCGGGATCATGATGCCGAGCGTGCCGCCGGCCGCGATGACACCGGTGGCGAAACTTTGCGGATAGCCGTAGCGGCGCATCTCCGGATAGGCGACGCGCGAGAACGTGGCCGCGGTAGCGACCGACGAGCCGCAGATCGCCGCGAAGCCGCCGCAAGCGGCGATGGTGGCGATGCCGAGCCCGCCGCGCAAATGGCCGACGAAGCCGTTGGCGGCGCGAAACAGTTCGCGGCTCATGCCGGACGTGGTCGCCAGCGAGCCCATCAGCAGGAACAACGGAATGACCGCGAAGTTGAAGTCGGTCACCGTGCGCATCGTCGTATGGCCGACGATCTTCAGCGCCGGCCCGCCGCCTGACAGGTAAGCAAAGCCGCCGACGCCGACCAGGCCCATCGCCATGCCGATCGGGACGCGCAACAGCATCAGCGCGAACAGGACGACAAACCCGATGATCGCGACGGCGTCCGTACTCATAAGCGGTTACTCACTCGACCGTCTTGATGGCGTTTTGATTGGCGGCGATCAGTTCAGGGTGGAAAATCAGCCGGTAGGTGCGCACGACGATCAACAGGACGGCGGCGGCGTCACCAAGCCATGCGACGAGGAAGAACGGCCAGACCTGAAGCCGGAGATCGAAAGTCTGCAGATTGGCGTCGCGGGTGCTGACGACCTTGTCGAACAGAGTGTAGGTCTGCACCGTCACGACAAACAAAAGGACGAGCGTGGCGAAGATGTCGATGGCGCGCTGCCAACGCGGCCCGACATTGGCCCAGACCAGATCGACGGTGATGTGGGTGCCGCGATAGGACGTTGCGGCTATGCCCCAGAAGATCAGGATTCCGAGCAGCAGCTGTCCGAAGTCGTAAGCATCTGGAATCGCAATATTAAAGAAATAGCGCAGCATTACAGTAATGAACACGTCGACCGCGACGATCCCAATAAACAACGCCGCGATCCACTCGATCGAATCGATGAAGCGGTCCATTAGATTGCCGGACATGGCACGCCTTGATTGCACACGAACGATAGGGGTGAATGCGCCGTCTCGCGCGAAATGAAACGAGCGGCGGCGGGATGTCCCGCCGCCGCTCAATTCATCAATAGGCCGCTTTGAGCTTGGTCAATTCGGCCTTGAGTTCTTTCATGATGGCGTCGCCGTCGCCGCCGGACTTCTTGACGTTGTCGGCCCAGGTCTTTTCCAGCGGCTGCGCCGCGGTCTTCCATTCCGTCAGTTGCGCCGGTGTGATGGTGTAGACTTCATGCGCCGGATCGGCCTTGAGCTTGCCGATGCCGGCGTGCTCGAAGTCGGCCCAGTTCGACGCCACTTTCAGCGCCCAATCGTTGGTGCAGTGATTGTCGATCACTTTCTTTTGCGCCGCCGACATCTGGGCGTATTTGTCCTTGTTGAAGACGAAGGCGAAAGTGGTGACGTAGAGCGGCACTTCCATGTGATACTTGGTCACCTTGTCGATGCCGAACAGCGGGATCGAGCCCCATGGGAAAGTCACCGCGTCGGCGACGCCCTTCTCGAGAATGTCGCGCACTTCCGGCGCGCTGGACTGCACATTGGTGCCGCCGAGCTGCGTGACGAAAGTCGCCATGGTGGCGTGCGCGGGACGGATCTTCATGCCCTTGATATCGGCCGGCACCACGATCTTCTTGGCCTTGGAGTGGAACGTGCCCGGATCGTGCACGAAGGCGAGGCAGAACTTGACGTCCTTCATCTCCTTGTCGGCGTATTTGCGGTACCAGGCGTCGAGCGCCTGCGAGCCGGTCTTGCCGTTGGCGATCAAGAACGGCAGTTCGCCGGCGCCGATGATCGGGAAGCGGCCGGGCTGATAGCCAGGATTGATGTAAGTGAGGTCGGCGATGCCGTCGCGCGCCATGTCGTAATGGTCGAAGGCCTTGCCGAGCTGCTGGGCCGGATAAACTTTGGACTTGATGGTCCCGCCGGAATCCTTCTCTACAGAAGCGCCCCATTCTTCAAGCGCCTTCTGCAGCGGGTGTGACGGCGGTACCCAATGCGACAACTTGAGCTCGAACGTCTTGTCCTGGGCAATGCCGGCGGTGGTTGCGCCGAGCAGGCCGGCAAAGGCAAGCGCGGTGGCGATACGAATTTTCATCGGTTTTCTCCCTCGGTTGATACCGTTGGTTACAAAGCCAACTTTTTTATTATTCAGCCGCATGTTGTCGCGCTTGTAAAGGGAAGTATATGGTTTGATATCAAACTATAAGCTTGACCGCCGGGAGCGGCGGGCCATGGAGCGACGACGTGAGCGTAAAGAACGGTAAAGGCGGCAGCCGTGTGCGGCGCGGCAAGAACGGGGTGTCGAGCGTCGAATCGATCAATTTCGGCCCGTTGGCGACATGGGTGGGCTTCAATCTGCGCATGGCGCAGGAGTCGGCCTTCCAGGCTTTCTCGCGGCAGTCGCAGGAGATCGGCGAAAGTCCGGGCCGGTTTGCAACGCTGACCCTGATCGCACGCAACCCGGGTATCAGCCAGACCGAGTTGAGCCAGGCTGCCGGCCGCGACAAATCCAGTCTGACGCCGGTGATAGAGGATTTGGTGCGCCGCGGCCTGGTCGAGCGCAAGCGGCTCAACCACGACCGCCGCGCCTATTGCCTCAACGTGACCCGCGACGGCAAGAAAACCCTGACGACCATGATGCGGTGCGCGCGCCGGCACGAGCGCAACCTCGACAAGATCATTGGCCTGAAGAACCGCGAGCGTTTCATCGAAATATTGAAGAAACTCGCCGCCGGCTTCAATTGATCTGCGGTCAGGCCTCGAATTTCGCCAGCACCGCGTCTGGCACCGGATGCGATTTCAGACGCCCTTCCGCATCGCGCACCGTCCACACCCGCTTTTCCGAACATTCCGCGCAAAGCTCGCCGTCAAGGCTGAGCTTGTGCTCGACCTCGAAGCTGGAGCGGCCGAAGACGATCGTGCTGACCACGCTGACATCGTCGCCGAAGCGCGTCGGCTTGATGAATTTCGCCTGCGTACGCACCAGCGGCCAGCCGGTGAATTCCAGTCTCTTGAACATCTCGAATTTGGTCATGCCGAGTACGGTCTCGAACAGCATCGCCGTCGAGTGATCGAAGATGCGGAAATAGTTCGGAAAGAAAATGATGCCGGCCGGGTCGCAGTCGCCCCATTCGATCCGCACCATGCGGGTGTTGCTGTGCGTCGCCATTTTGCGGGCTACCGGGGCGCCATGCGCAGCGCGCCGTCGAGGCGGATCACTTCGCCGTTGAGATAGCCGTTATGGACGCAGTGCAGCACCAAGGCCGCGTATTCGCTTGGCCGTCCCAGGCGCTTGGGGAATGGCACCGAGGCGCCGAGCGAATCTTGAGTCTCCTGCGGCAACGCGGTCAGCATCGGCGTGCCGAAAATGCCGGGCGCTATCGCCAGCACACGGATGCCGAACTGCGACAGCTCCCGCGCCGCCGGCATGGTCAGCGCGGCGACGCCGCCTTTTGACGATGCGTAAGCGGCCTGGCCGATCTGGCCCTCGAAGGCGGCGACCGAGGCGGTCGATACGATGACGCCACGCTCGCCATCGGCGAAGGGCGCGACGGTCTGCATGTCGGCCGCGACCAGCCGCATCATGTTGAAGGTGCCGATCAGATTGATGCGGATGACGCGCTCGAAGTCTTCCAGCGGCTGCGGGCCGTCGCGGCCGACAATGCGCTTGGCCGGACCGACGCCGGCGCAATTGACGAGAATGCGCGCCGCGCCGTGCGCCGCCTTGGCCTTTTCGATACCCGCCTTGGCGCCGTCGGCCGAGGCGACGTCGCAGGCAATGCCGACGCCCCCAATGTCCTTGGCGACGCTCGCGGCGCCGGCTTCGTTGATGTCGAACACCGCCACTTTGGCGCCGGCGGCCGCCAGCGCGCGCGCGGTCGCGGCGCCCAAGCCCGATGCGCCGCCGGTCACGATGGCCGCCTGTCCTTTGAGTTCCATCGTTTTGGGCTCCTTCCTTGGCGCGATCAGGCGCTATACACCGGATTTTCAATCAGCATTGCAATGCCCTGGCCGCCGCCAATGCAGGCGGAGGCAATGCCATAGCGCAGGTTCGCGCGTTTCAGTTCGCGCGCCAAGGTCAAGGTGAGGCGAATGCCGGTGGCCCCCAGCGGGTGGCCGATGGCAATCGCCCCGCCATTGACGTTCAATTTCTCCTCGTCGAGGTCGAGTTCGCGCGCGCAGGCCATGACCTGGGCGCCGAAGGCCTCGTTGATCTCGAAGCGGCCGATGTCGCCGAGCGTTAGCCCGGCGCGTTGCAGCACGGCGTTGATCGCCGGTGCCGGCCCGATGCCCATGACGTCCGGCCGCACACCGACGGCCGCGCTGGCGACAATGCGCGCCAGCGGCACCTTGCCGAGCCGGCGCGCGTAATCGGCGCTGCCGACCAGAATCGCCGCCGCGCCATCGACGATGGCCGACGAATTGCCGCCGGTCTGCACACCGCCGAAGGCCGGCTTGATCTTGGCGAGTTGCGCTTCGGTCGAGACGCGGATGTGGCTGTCGGCGGCAATCTCGTCCTTGATCCGGATGCCGCGATCGTTCAGCCCGTCAATGGCGAATTGCTCGGTGGCGACGGGTACGATCTCGCCGGCAAGAAATCCGCTTTGCTGCGCTTCGGCCGCGCGGGCAAACGAACGTGCCGCGTAGGCGTCGACCTCCGGTCGCGTGATCTGATACTGCCGCGCCAGATTTTCCGCAGTGTCCCCCATGCCGATGCCGCAGGACGGATCGAGCAGAGCCTCCCAAAGGAAATCCTTGAACTCGACCTGGCCCATGCGGAAGCCGCCGCGGCTCGTATAAGACGCAACCGGGTTGCGACTCATGCTTTCGGTTCCGACGCACAACGCCAGTTCGGCGCGGCCAAGCGAGATCGTGTCGGAGGCTTGCGCCAGCACTTCTATGCCGGTGCCGCAAACCCGCTGCACCAGATGCGCCGGCGTCGCCTGCGGCACGCCGGAATAGAGCCCGATATGGCGCGGCAGCATGTAGGCGTCGAAGCTTGCCTGCGCCATGTTGCCGGCAATAACGGTGCCGACGTCGTCCGGGTCCGCGCCGGTTTTTTCAAACGCCGCGCGTGCTGCCTTGATGCCGAGATCGATCGGCGACACCGAGGCGAGCGCGCCGTTGTAATCGGCGAAGGGTGTGCGGGCGCCATCGATCAGCCATGCGTCGCTGAAAGTCGCAGCCAAGCCGTTTTGTCTTTCTGCCGTCACGACACTACTCCTTGCTCAGAATGACGCGCGGCGACGGTTCGCTGGCATAAATCTCGTCGACCAGCGCCGCGCGATTTTTCAGGACGGCGCGCTGGTTGATCGAGCCCTTGTCGGTCATCTCGGTCTTGTCGAGCGACGGTGGCTCGGCCATCAGCAGCGCGCGGCAGATCTTGGTCGAGGAGCCGGTGCTGGCGCGCGCCATTTTCTCCAGCAGTGCAGTGAAATGCGCACGGACGCACGCGTCGGAAAGAACTTCGTCCGGCGTCGCGCCGGCGGGAATAGCCGGGTTCAGCGAGCGGCAGGCGTCGATGTGGGGGAACACCAGCACTGCGACATCGTCGCGGCCTTCGCCGGCAATGACGACATCGCGCACATAGGGCGCGCAAGCGTCGACGAACTGTCCGCGCATCGGGCCGACATGCACCCATGTGCCGGTGGCGAGCTTGAAGTTCTCGGCGATGCGGCCGTCGAACAGCAAGCCCTGTTTTGGATCGTCCGGATCGGCGAATTTGAAGCAGTCGCCCAGTTTGTAGAATCCCTCGTCGTCGAAAGCAGCGGCCGTGTAGTCCGGCTGCCGCCAATATCCCGATGTGATGTTCGGGCCGCGCACCCGTGCTTCAAGTTTACCGTCGTTCGGCACCAGCTTTAATTCCATGCCGGCGCCGGGCAGGCCCATATTCGTCGCATTCGCGGTCGGCCAGGTACGCGCCAGCGCGAAGGGCGCGGTCTCGGTCGAACCGAATCCGGTCGAAAACAGAATGCGCTCGCCGCAAGCCTGCACCGCGAGGTCCTGTATTTCCTCGAACACATGCTGCGCCAGCGCCGCGCCGGCGAACCACAGCATTTTCACGCGGCTGAAGAATATCTCGCGCAAGGCGGTGTCGCTACGCAGAAAAGGCAGCAGCGCCTCGAAACCCTTGGGGACGTTGAAATACCACGTCGGCGCGATCTCGCGGAGATTGCGCACGGTTTCTTCGATTGCCCCGGGCATCGGCTTGCCGTCGTCGATATAGAACGTGCCGCCATTGAACAGCGCCAGACCGACATCGTGATTGCCGCCTGCGGTGTGATGCCACGGCGCCCAGTCGAGGATTACCGGCGGCTCGTCGGCGAGATAGGCAATTGCCTGCCGCAGCATTACCTGGTTGGAGCACCACATGCGTTGCGTGTTGATGACGCATTTAGGCACGCCGGTCGAACCGGAGGTGAAGAGGAATTTGGCGATCGTGTCCGGTCCGATCGAATCATGCGCGGCGTCGATCCTCCCGGTTGGCGTGGCGCGGAGTGCATCGAATAAAATTGTCGAACGGCCCGGCGTCGGATTGCGCGCCACGACCACCTCGACCTCGGCTGGCACGACCGACTGGATCGCGCGCGCGAAGGCCGCGCCGTCGGCGGCGAACACCAGTCCCGGCGTGATCAACTCGAAGATCGAACGCAGCCGCGCCAGATCGTTCGACACCAGTGAGTAGGCCGGCGAGATCGGCGCGTAAGGAATCCCGGCATAGAGCGCGCCAAGCCCGAGCAGTGCGTGTTCGATATCGTTGCCGGACAGGATGGCGATCGGCCGCTCGGCCGAGAGATTGCGCGCGAGCAACGCCTCGCCGATTTCGCGCGCCTGCCGCAGTGCCTGCGCGTAAGTGACTTTGCGCCAGCCGCCGGATTTGTCGCGTTGCGCGAACAGGACGCGGTCCGGCGCGATTGTCGCCCAATGCACCAGCCGCTCGGTAAATTTCGCCGGATAGGGTCCGAGTATCTGCGGCGAGCGCAACAGCAGACAGCCATCGGCGCGCGTCTCGATCGTGACATCCTGCGGCCCGAGCGCGACCTGCCGCAGCGGCGGCAGCGTGGTCGGGCCAGTGCGTGCGGGCTCTGCGTTCATTCCGAAATCGCTATCACGGCGGCCGGCAGCGGCGAGGCATAAAGCTGGGCGGCAAGCGCGGCACGGCTGGCCAAGACGGCGCGCTGGTTGATCGATCCCTTGTCGGTCATTTCGGCTTTGTCGAGCGATGGCGGCTCGGCCATCAGGATCGCCCGCATGACCCGCATCGACGATCCTTGTCCGGCGGCGAAGGCGTCGAGCAATCCTGCGAATTTGGCGCGGACCGTGGGCGCTTCGATGACAGCGGCAGCCGGCGCGTCGGCGGCAAGGCCGGCCAGTTTGCGGCAGGCCTCGATGTCCGGAAAAACGAGCGCGGCGACGTCGTCGCGGTCGGCGCCGGCAAAAACGGCATCGCGCACATACGGCGCGAAATAATCGACAAACCGCGCCCGCAGCGGGCCGACGCTGACCCAGGTCCCGGATGTCAGCTTGAAGTCCTCGGCGAGGCGGCCGTCGAACAGCAGGCCTTTGCCCGGATCGTTCGGGTCGGCGAATTTCAGCGCGTCGCCGATCTTGTAGAAGCCTTCATCGTCGAAGGCGTCACGCGTGTGCTGCTCCTGCCGCCAGTAGCCGGGGGTGATCAGCGCCCCGCGCAGGCGCGCTTCCAGTTTGCCTTCATTCGGCGCCAGCTTGAGTTCGACGCCGGGGAACGGCACGCCGATATTGCCGGCGCGGTCGGCATCGAAGGTGCAGGCGAGAGCCGACGGCGCGGTCTCAGTCGAGCCGAGCGACGACAGAAAAATAACGCGCTCGCCGGTGGTCGCGACCGACAGTTCGGTCAGTTCATCCCAGGTGGTCTGGTTGAGGCTGGCGCCGGCGTAGAACAGCACCTTCAGCCGGCTGAAGAAATTCTTGCGCAAAGTCTCGTCGGCGCGGAAGTGCGGCACCAGCGCCTCGTAGCCTTTCGGTACGTTGAAATAGATCGTCGGCGCGATGTCGCGCAGATTGCGCGCGGTTTTCGGCACGCCCGGCGGAGTCGGGTTGCCGTCATCGATATAGAGCGAGCCGCCGTTCATCAGCACCAGATTGAAATTGTGGTTGCTGCCGAAGGTGTGGCTCCACGGCAGCCAGTCGATCACCACAGGCGGCTCATCCTGCACGAAAGCAAAGCCCGAAGTGATCATCGCCTGGTTCGCGCACAGCATGCGGTGCGTGTTGATCACCGCCTTTGGCGTCCCGGTCGAACCGGAGGTGAACAGGAATTTGGCGATCGTGTCCGGCGTCACCTTCGCCTGCGCTGCGGCAACGCCGGCCTCGTCTTCCGCGCCGGTCAGGTCGGCGAACATCGTCGTTGGCCGGTCGCCGAGCGGATTTTGCGTGACCACCAGTTCGATCTCATCCGGCACGGTGGCGTAAAGCGCGCGCGCATATGGTCCGCCGTCGGCCGTAAACACCAGCCCGGGCGTCAGCAGATCGACGATCATGCGCAGCTTGCCGAAGTCGCTCGACATCAGCGAATAGGCCGGCGACACCGGCGCATAGGGAATGCCGACGACCATGGCGGCGAGCGCCAGCAGCGCGTGCTCAATGGTATTGCCGGAGACGATGACAATCGGCCGCTCGGCCGACAGGCCGCGCCGCAGCAGCGACGCCCCGATGCGACGCACGGCGTCGCGCGTCTGCGCGTAGCTCAATGTCCGCCATTGATCCTGCGCGTCGCGCTGCGCCAGGAACACGCGGTCAGGCGCGGCCTTGGCCCAGAGGTCGAGCGGCTCGCCGACTGTGGCGTGGTAGCGCCCGAGCGGCTGCGCGGCGGTCATGTAGATGGTGCCGTCGGCGCGCCGGTCGAGCAGGCTGTCAAACGCGCCCAGCCGCACCGGGCGCAGCGGCGCGGCGGAATGCGAGGGCTTGGCGGTCGAAACCGGCATTTCGTCCCAGACTTATTCTTGTCGTCGTATTGTTGTCCTGGACAACAATACAGTGCTTGGCCCGCCCGGCTCAAGGCCGCGTCGCCTCACTCCGGCCGCGTCACTCCGGCCGCGTTACCTTGCCGGCGCGGCCCTCGAGAAACGCCGTGAGCCGGCTTTTTGCCTCGGCGTCGGCCTGGGCGATCGACGAAATCAACGCCTCGACCGCGTAGCCGCTGCCGGGATCGATTTCGGCGATGCGCGGCAGCACATGGGTGATGGCGAAATTGGTCAGCGCGGTATTGCCGGCAATGCGCTCGGCCAGCGCCAGACCCTTGGCGAAGCCGTCTCCCGGCTCGTTGAGATAGGTCGACAACCCCATGGCCTGGCCGTCCTCGGCGGAATAGGTACGGCCGGTCAGCATCATATCCATCATGCGGGAAACGCCGATCAGGCGCGGCAGGCGCACCGAACCGCCGCCGCCGACATAGATGCCGCGGCTGCCTTCGGGCAGGCCGTAATAAGTCGAGCGCTCGGCGACCCGAACATGGGTGGCCGCCGCCAGTTCGAGCCCGCCGCCGACCACCGCGCCATGCAGCACGCAAACCACCGGCACCTTGCCGAACTGGATCTTGTCGAACACGCGATGCCACATACTGGAATGTGAAATGCCCTGCCGGATGTCGCGCTCCTGCAATTCGCTGAGGTCGAGGCCGGCGGAAAAATGGTCGCCCTCGCCATGGACCAGCGCCGCGGCGATGTCGTCGGGCAGCGAGGCGAAGAACGTCTCGATGCCGAGGACGGTGGTGTCGTCGAGCGCGTTGCGCTTGTGCGGCCGCGCCAGCGTCAGGATGGCGACCTTGCCGCGCCGTTCGGCGCGCAGCGAAGCGGGGAGGGTAATATTGAGCTGCTGCGCCGCCATTTTTGACTATTCCACTTCATAAACATCGAGCCGCACCGCGCGCGCTTCGCGCCGGCCGCGCGCCAGGGCCAGAATTCGGTTGAGCCAGGCGACCTCGGGGTCGGACGTCTCGAACCGCATCACGGTGCGGAAATAGTAGAGCGAAGGATCGACCTTGTCGCCCCGGGCGAGACTTTCCAGGACGTCGGGCGGACCGTGCCGCAGCCCCTCGCTCGATACTAGGATTTGCGCGCCGTTATCGGACTCAATCGTGTAACGCGCCTGGATGTCGGCGGCGTCGTCGGCGCGGATAATCTGCCAGTCGGCGCCGCCGGGCAGGATGCGGCCATTCAGCTTCGGCCCACTCACCGTGCCGCCGAGAATGTCGATAATCCGGCGTTCACCGTAAGGCGTCCGGCCCAGATTGTTGATGGCGGCCAGTTCGGCGTGAATTTGAAAAATCGGGTGTGTTCCCAGCATGGCTGCCAATCGTTGGAGTTCCTACTACCATTTGACCCTGTCGGTGGCGCGCCGTAAATACGGTGCCGCAACCGGGAACCCAATTTTATGGCGCGTATCACGTCTCTTTCCGAAGCCATCGCCGGCGCCGTGCATGACGGCGATACAGTCGCCTTGGAAGGCTTCACGCATCTCATTCCGCACGCCGCCTGCCACGAAATCATCCGGCAGGGCCGCAAAGACCTGACGCTGGTGCGCATGACGCCGGATCTGGTTTACGACCAGATGATCGGCATGGGCTGCGTTAAAAAGCTGGTTTTCTCCTGGGGTGGTAATCCGGGCGTCGGCTCCCTGCATCGATTCCGCGATGCAATAGAGAACGGCTGGCCACATAAACTTGAAATCGAGGAGCATTCGCACGCCGCCATGGCCAATGCCTATGAGGCCGGCGCGTCCGGTCTGCCTTGCGCGATCTTCCGCGGCTATATCGGCGGCGACCTGCCCAAAGTGAACGCCAAGATCAAGCGCGTCACCTGCCCATTTACCGGCGAGGAGCTCGCCGCCATTCCGTCCCACCGGCCGGATGTCGCGGTGATCCATGCCCAGCGCGCCGACCGGGCGGGCAATGTAATGATCGAGGGCGTGCTCGGCGTGCAGAAGGAGGCGGTGCTCGCCTCCAAGCGTTCGGTGGTGACGGTCGAGGAAATCGTCGACGAATTGCCCGAACGCAGCCTGAACGCGGTGGTGCTGCCGCACTGGACCGTCGGTCATGTCGTCGAAGTGCCCGGCGGCGCGTTCCCGTCCTATGCGCAGGGCTATTACCCTCGCAATAACAGCTTCTAT
Organism: Rhizobium sp. Q54; assembly: GCA_945861265.1. Taxonomy (GTDB): domain Bacteria; phylum Pseudomonadota; class Alphaproteobacteria; order Rhizobiales; family Xanthobacteraceae; genus Pseudolabrys. The sequence goes on from CAMAUC010000006.1 coordinate 15,208, forward strand.
AAAGCGTGGGACGACATCGCCAAGGACCGCGACAGCTTCCACGCCTGGATGAAAACAAACGTTCTCGACAAGGGTCCAGATGCCTTCGCGCAATATGCGCGCAAGCACGAAGCGGCGGCGGAGTGACGACAATGGCCGATTACAAGCCGACCGAAATGATGACCATCGCCGCGGCCCGCCTGCTCAAGAACGACGACATATGTTTCGTCGGCATCGGTCAACCCTCCGCAGCCTGCAATCTCGCGCGGCTGACGCACGCGCCCGATATCACATTGATCTACGAATCCGGCACGCTCGCCACCAAGCCGACGGTGCTGCCTCTGTCGATCGGCGACGGTGAATTGTGCGACACCGCGCTGACCACCGTGTCGGTGCCGGAAATGTTCCGCTACTGGCTGCAGGGCGGCCGCATCAAGGTCGGTTTTCTCGGCGGCGCGCAGATCGACAAGTTCGCCAATCTCAACACCACGGTGGTCGGCCCTTACGATAAGCCGAAAGTGCGCCTGCCCGGCGGCGGCGGCGCGCCGGAAATCGCCACGTCGTGCGGCGAGATCTTCATCATCATGGCGCAGGGCAAACGCTCGTTTGTCGAGAAGCTCGATTTCGTCACCTCGATCGGTCACGTCTCGGGCGGCGATTCCCGCGCTAAACTGGGCGTCAAGACCAAGGGCCCGACCAAGCTGATCACCGATCTCGCTGTTTTCGCGCCTGATCCGCAGACTAAAGAGATGACTGTCATCTCGATCCATCCCGGCGTGACACGCGAACAGGTCCAGGAAAACACTGGCTGGGCGGTCAAGTTCGCCGCCAAGGTAGACGTAACACCGGCGCCGACGGCCAAGGAACTCGACGTGCTGCGTGAATTGCACGCGCGCACCAACCGTGCCCACGCGGCAGCGTGAGGGATAAAGGAACGAAGCATGCGTGACGTATTTCTCTGCGACGCGGTTCGCACGCCGATCGGCCGCTTCGGCGGCGCGCTCGCCAAGGTGCGGACCGACGATCTCGCCGCCGTGCCGATCAAGGCATTGATGGCGCGTAATCCGAAGGTCGATTGGGACAAGCTCGAAGAAGTCTTTTACGGTTGCGCCAACCAGGCCGGCGAGGACAATCGCAATGTCGCGCGCATGGCGTTGTTGCTGGCTGGCCTGCCGCAGAGCGTTCCCGGCGTCACCTTGAACCGGCTCTGCGCTTCGGGCCTTGAAGCGGTCGGCACTGCGGCGCGCGCCATCCGCGCCGGCGAAATGGAATTCGCCATTGCCGGCGGCGTCGAATCGATGACGCGGGCGCCCTTCGTGCAGGGCAAGGCGCAGGAAGCTTTTTCGCGCACGGCCGAGATCTTCGACACCACCATCGGCTGGCGTTTCGTCAATCCGCTGATGAAGAAGCAATACGGCGTCGACTCGATGCCGGAGACCGGCGAGAACGTTGCCGCCGATTTCCAGATTTCGCGCGCCGACCAGGACGCCTTCGCGATCCGCTCGCAGCAGCGCGCCGGCAAGGCGATCGCCTCCGGCTATTTCGCCAAGGAACTCGTCGCGGTCGAAATACCCGGCCGCAAGGGCGAGACCGTCAAGGTCGAGGCCGACGAGCACCCGCGTCCAGAGACGACGCTGGAGCAACTCGCCAAGCTCAAGACGCCGTTCCGCGAACCCGGCACCGTGACCGCGGGCAACGCCTCCGGCGTCAATGACGGCGCGGCGGCGATTATCGTCGCCTCGGAAGCGGCGGTGAAGGAACATGGACTGACGCCACGCGCCCGCATTCTCGGCATGGCATCGGCCGGCGTGGCGCCGCGCATCATGGGCATCGGCCCGGTGCCGGCGACGCTCAAGCTTATGGCGCGTCTCGGCCACAAGATACGCGATTACGACGTGATCGAACTTAACGAAGCCTTCGCCTCACAGTCGCTCGCGGTGTTGCGGCAGTTGGGTCTGAGCGACGACGCCGAGCACGTCAACCCGCATGGCGGCGCCATTGCGCTCGGCCATCCGCTCGGCATGTCGGGCGCCCGTCTGGCGCTGACGGCGGTGCATGGTCTGGAAGAAAGAGGCGGCAGACTGGCGCTCGCCACTTTGTGCGTCGGTGTCGGACAGGGTGTGTCGCTCGCACTCGAACGAGTTCAATAAAAAGGATAAACGCAATGTCGCTGATCTACCCAAAGGCAAGTCTCGATGCTTATCCCAAGCATCTCTCGCCCGGCTACAAGAGCACGATCAAGCGCTCGCCTTCGAAGCCGCTGATGATCGTGCCGCATACCTTGTCGGAGCTGACCGGCCCGGTTTACGGCCACGATGCGATCCAGGAAAACGACAACGATCTGACCAAGCAGCACAAGGGCGAGCCGCTCGGCGAACGCATCGTCGTGCACGGCCACGTTCTCGACGAGGACAAGCGCCCGGTGCCGAATGCGCTGGTCGAGTTGTGGCAGGCCAATGCCTGCGGTCGCTATGTCCATAACGTCGATCAGCATCCGGCGCCGCTCGATCCGAACTTCACCGGCGCCGGGCGCACCGTCACCGACGCCAAGGGCTATTACAAATTCATCACCGTGAAGCCGGGCGCCTATCCCTGGGGCAATCACCACAACGCCTGGCGTCCGAATCACATCCACTTCTCGGTGTTCGGCCACTCGTTCCTGTCGCGCCTGGTCACCCAGATGTATTTTCCCGGCGACTACCTGTTTCCGTACGATCCGATCTTCAATTCGGTGCCGGACGAGAAGGCGCGGGCGCGCATGATCTCGACCTTCGATCTCGAGAACACCGTGCCGGATTGGGCCCTGGCCTTCCGCTTCGACATCGTGCTGCGCGGCCGCGAAGCGACACCGCTCGACAACGACGAACATTAGTAAGGGCAAAGGAAAAGCATAATGTCTGAAATCACGCCCTCACAGACCGTCGGTCCGTTCTTCGCCTATGGCCTCACGCCCAAAGGCCGTTGCCAATGGGATCCGAATGGCAGCTACAGCTGGAAGAACACCGTCGAATCCAATCTGGTGACGCCGGATGCTTCGGGCACCCGCATCCATATCGAAGGCACCGTACGCGACGGCGACGGCGCGCCGATCAACGACTGCATGATCGAGATCTGGCAGGCGGATGCGCAAGGCCGTTTCGCCAGCCCCGGCACCAACCGGGCGCTGCCCAACACCAAGTTCAAGGGCTTCGGCCGCTCAGCGACCGACAAGCAGGGCGTCTATGCCTTCGACACCATCAAGCCGGGTTCGGTCCCCGGCCCCGGCGGCAAGCCGCAGGCGCCGCACATCGTGGTCTGCATTTTCTCGCGTGGCATGCTGCGCCAGATTTATACGCGGCTGTATTTCGATGACGAACCGGCCAACGTCAGCGATCCCATCCTGAACATGGTGCCGGCCGAACGCCGCGGCACTCTCATTGCCCACAAGCAGCCGGGCGCCGATCACCAGTACCGCTTCGATATCCGGGTACAGGGCGGCGACGAGACCGTGTTCTTCGATATCTAGAGTCTCGTTTTTTGATTGTGAGATCAATGCGGCCGGCGGAAACGCCGGCCGTTTTTTATTGCCCACTATTGCCCACCAAGAACTTCGTTTTTGCCCACTATTTGACGCTGACCGAAACTGTTCAATTTTTTCGAAAGCATAAATTATTGGTATTCATTGAGAAATTGACAGGTGGGCTATGCCCACGTTCACTGCCCAACTTTATATACCTGATTTTGTGGTTGACGAGTTTACCTCCGCTTGGTTCGCTATGCGGGCGCAAAGGCCTTCAGAGCCACCACAAAAAAGCGCGAGGAAATGTCATGAACGAGGTCATCCTTCAGGAGATCAGCGAATTCTGCCGTCAGCGCGGCCTGGCCGAATCCACCTTCGGACGCCGCGCCGTCAACGACGGGAAGCTCGCCAGCCGCCTGCGCAATGGCGGCCGCATCACCACCGACACGCTGGAACGTATCCGCGCCTTCATGTCGCAAAGCGACGATGACGCCCCGGCGCGCCGCCGCGTGCTGTTCGACGCGCCACCCGCGCAAACGCTTCCCATCATTAAACCGCAGGCGCCGCCAATGGCCACGAACCAGACGGATGACGATCCGCAGCGCAATTTCCGCTTTTTCGACAACCGTCAGAAATATCTTCTATTCGTGAACACCTGCTCGGAAAAATGGGAAGTCGCGCAGCGCGTCAGTCTCGAACTCACCAATATTCACCCGCGTCCGCCAGCGGTGCGCGTATTCGACGCCGGCGTTGGCGACGGCAGCGTGCTGACGCGCGTGATGCGCTCGATGCACGACAAATTTCCGACCATGCCGCACTACATCGTTGGCAAGGAAATCAGCCTCGAGGACGTGCGTCTGACCTTGCACAAGATGGCCGACCGCTTCGTCGAGCATCCGTCGACCGTGCTGGTGCTGACCAATCTTGCCTATGCCGAAGCGCCTTGGCTCGCCGCCAAGTCGCTGTCGGCGGCGACCAGCATGGTTTGGAAAGAGCTGGCGATGGACGGCGGCACCGCCCATACCTTCGAGGAGCAGATCACCGCGCTCGAGCCGTTCCTCGCCGAGAGCTGGAAGGCCAAGGTTTCGCCGAAAAGCGGCAATCCGGTCTATGAGCGCCCTGTCGTTCTGGTGATCTACCGCAACGATCACCGCTTCCTGCTCGATCAGGTCATCCCGAGGCCGGGCGGCACCAGCGCCGATTACGACCTGGTCATCGCCTCGCAGCCATATCGCGCCCGTGCGTCGCTCGAGTTCAAGGCCAAGCGCGTGCTGGCGCCGCTGGCGCGCGCGCTCGGCCCCGGCGGCCGCATGATCGCAATCCAGTCCTACGGTCATGACCCGGCGATGGAGATCATCCATAAAGTGTGGCCGGAGGACAATCCGTTCACGCACAGCCGCCACGATTTGCTCAAGGAAACCAAGCACGAATTGGGATCGGCGGCGCGCGATCTCAACTTCAACGCCTATTCCGACCAGCGTTCGCTGTTCCGCTATGACATGCACACGTTGCCGTCCGAAGTGTCCTCATCGATCGGGACGTCCACATTGCTGGCCGCGTGGAACGCCGCGGTTTACGTCGCGCAAGTCGAGGACGACCGGCTCTCCGACGTCAACAGCGACCGGCGCTATATCGAAGCGACGCGCGACGCGCTGCAAAAACACGGCGGGCTATGGTTCTATGACGAATCCTTTGTGATCTCGCGCCGGCGCGAGTAAGCGCATGACGCCTGGTTTCGCCGCGTCATTCTCGATCGAGGCCACGCGCCCAAGCGAAGCTGATATCGCGGCGATGGCCGGGGTATTGCCGCCGGGCACCGCGGTCTATCTGTCCGCGGTGCCCAGCGTGGCCCCGGCCGAGTTGGTAACGACCGCGGCCCGGCTGCGCCGGGCCGGCCTTGATCCGGTCGCGCATATCGCGGCGCGGCGAATGACCAGCACCGGCCACTTGATCGGTCTGCTGAAAGGCCTGCGCGGCGAGGCCGATATGCGACAGTTGCTGCTGATTGGCGGCGACGTTGACCAGGCCGGGCCCTATGCCGATGCGCTCGCCATCCTCCAGAAGGGCGGCCTGCGCGAGATGGGCTTCGAGACGATCGGCATCGCCGCCTATCCGGAAGGCCATGCCAAAATTCCGCCCGGCCGGCTGGAGGCGGCGCTTGACGAAAAAATCGCCAGCGCCACGGCGCAGGGCCTGCGCGTCCATATCGTCAGCCAGTTTTCATTTTCGCCGGAGCGGGTCCTGACCTGGCTGCGGCAGTTGCGCAGCTCCGGCATCGTTGTACCGGTCAAGGTCGGCATGGCCGGGCCGACCAGCGTGCCGGCTTTGCTGCGCTACGCCAAACGTTGCGGTGTCGCCGCTTCCCTGCGCGGGCTGGTCTCCGGCGTCGGCGCCGGCCTCGTCGGCCAGATCACGACCGGGTCGGTCGGACCTGGCCGCATGATCGATGCTCTGGCGACGGCCGAAGCGCGGGAGCGGAATATCGGCGATATCGCGCCGCATTATTTTTCGTTCGGCGGGGTCGTTGAAACCGCATGCTACGCATGCGAAGCGGCCAGCGCGACGCAAAGCCCGGGCCGTGCTATGGCACGTCCAAACAGCGCCTGACTCCGGCGGCCGGCTGGCCCTCGGACGGACGTTTAGCGCCTTAACAATTAGACCCGCCGCAATGGCGGGACTGCCTACGGAGGAAACGATGTCCCAGAGAACCACCCCGCCCTTCCGCGCCGACCAGGTCGGCAGCATCCTGCGCACCAAAGCCATTCATGACGCGCGCGCCAAGCACGAGAAGGGCGAGATCACCGACGCTCAACTCAAGGCGGTTGAGGACGCCGAGATCATCAAGGTGATCAAGAAGCAGGAAGAGGTTGGCCTGCACGCCATCACCGACGGCGAATACCGCCGCTCATTCTGGCACTATGATTTCTACGGCATGCTGGACGGCGTCTCGGTCGAAAAGTCCGATCACGGCATCCAGTTCCAGGGCATGCAGACCCAGATGAAGGTGCTGAAGGTCACCGGCAAGATCGACTTCGCGCCCAACCATCCGATGCTGGAGCATTTCACGTTCCTGAAGAAGCACGCCACCAAGACGCCGAAGATGTGCATTCCTTCGCCGACGGTCATGCATTTCCGTCTTGAGCCGGGTTCGGTCGCGGCGTCCGCCTATCCGAACCGCGACGCGATCTTCGACGATCTGGCGATTGCCTATCAAAAGGCGATCAAGGCGTTCTACGCCGCCGGCTGCCGCTATCTGCAGTTCGACGACACCGCCTGGGCCTATCTGTGCTCCGAAGTTGAGCTGAAGAAAGCGCGCGACCGCGGCGTCGACGTCGATCATTTGCAGGCCACCTATACCAAGTGCATCAACAAGGCGCTTGAGGCGAAGCCCGCCGACATGGTCATCACCACGCATGTCTGCCGCGGCAACTTCCGCTCCACCTTCATCTCGTCGGGCGGCTACGAGCCGGTGGCCGAGAGCCTCTTGGCCAAGTGCAACTACGACGGCTACTTCCTCGAATACGACACCGACCGGGCCGGCGGTTTCGAGCCGCTGCGTTTCCTGCCGAAGGGCAACAAGATCGTCGTGCTCGGCCTCATCAGTTCAAAGGTCGGCGCGCTCGAACCGGTCGCCGACATCAAGAAGCGCATCAAGGAAGCCGAGAAGTTCGTCGCGCTTGAGCAGCTTGCTTTGTCGCCGCAATGCGGTTTTGCCTCGACCGAGGAAGGCAATGTGCTGGCCGAGGACGAGCAGTGGGCCAAGCTCAAGGAGATCGTTGCGATCTCGAAGGAAGTGTGGGGAAAGTAAATTCCTCTACCCTCTCCCCGCATTTGCGGGGAGAGGGTAGCGAGCGGCGGTTGCCGCTCGCCGACCGCCATCGCTGAAAGCTCAGGCGGCCGACCTCTCCCCGTGAACGGCGAGAGGTGAAGAAAGCAAGGGAGCCAACTCAATGACTCAACGCACGTCGCCGCCCTTCCGCGCCGACCATGTCGGCAGTCTGCTGCGCCCCGCCGTCCTCAAGGATGCGCGCGCAAAATTCGCCGCCGGCACGATCGATGCCGCGGGCTTGAAAAAAATCGAAGACGAGGAAATTAAAAAGGTCGTCAAGAAGCAGGAGGAGATCGGCCTGCAACTCGCCACCGACGGCGAATTCCGCCGTTCCTGGTGGCATTTCGATTTCTTCCGTGGCCTGCAAGGCGTCGACCTGGTCGAGGCGCCGCCGATCAAATTCCACGGCGTCGTCACCAAGAGCGAAGCGATCAAGATCAACCGCGAAATTGATTTCGCCGGCCATCCGCATCTCGAACACTTCAAATTCCTGAAAGCGAATTGCAGCGTCGTGCCGAAGATGACGATTCCTGCGCCGTCGACTTTCCACTTCCGGCAGGGCCGGGCAATGGTGAGCAAAGAGGCTTACCCGGATCTCGACGTGTTTTTCGAAGATGTCGGCAAGGCCTGGCAGAAAGCGATCCGCGCATTCTACGACGCCGGTTGCCGTTATCTGCAGCTCGACGACACCGCCTGGGCGATGATGTGCGATCCGAAGGAGCGCGAGGGCTCGAAAGCGCGCGGCGACAATCCCGATGCGCTGCCGCAAATCTATGCGCGCGTGACCAATGCCGCGCTCAAGGACAAACCGGCCGACATGGCCATTACCATGCATTCCTGCCGCGGCAATTTCCGCTCGACCTGGATCGCACAGGGCGGCTACGAATTCGTCGCCGAACAGTTGCTCGGCAACACCAATCTCGACGGCTACTTCCTTGAATATGACTCAGACCGCGCCGGCGGGTTCGAGCCGTTGCGCTATTTCCCGAAGGGCGACAAACAATTGGTTCTCGGCCTGGTGACGTCCAAGAGCGGCACGCTCGAATCAAAGGACGACATCAAGCGTCGTATCGATCAGGCGACAAAATATGTAGCGCTCGAACAACTTTGTCTTTCGCCGCAATGCGGCTTCTCCTCGACCGAGGAAGGCAACGTGCTGGCCGAGGACGAGCAGTGGGCCAAGTTGCGCATGATTGTCGAACTCTCAAAGGAAATCTGGAAGTAATGACACTCCGTACCAAGCCGCCGTTCCGTGCCGATCATGTCGGCAGTCTCCTGCGCACGGCGCCGCTGAAAGAAGCCCGCGCCCAGCGCGAACGGGGTGAGATAACGCCGGAGGCGCTTGAGGAAATCGAAGACCGCGAAATCATCGGTATCATCAAGAAGCAGGAAGACCTCGGTCTGAAGTCCATCACCGACGGCGAATTCCGCCGTGCCTTCTGGAACTACGACTTTCTTGGCGCGCTCGAGGGCGCCGAAGCCTATCTCGGCGAACGCAAGATCAAGTTCGAAGGCGTCAATCCGCGGCCGATGATGATGCGGGTGACCGGCAAGCTCGGCAGTTTCAGTGGGCATCCGATGCTGGAACACTTCAAGTTCCTGAAAGAGCACACCCGCGCGACGCCGAAGATGACGATTCCCTCGCCGTCCAGCATGCATTTCCGCTACGGCCGTGACGCGGTGCCGGTGAGCATCTATCCGGATATGAGCGATTTCTACCGCGATCTCGGTGCGACTTACCGCCAGGCCGTGCGCGCCTTCGCCGATGTCGGTTGCCGCTATCTACAACTCGACGAGGTCAACTTCACCTATCTCTGCGATCCGAAGCTGCGCGAGCAGGTCGCCGCGCGCGGCGACGATCCGGAAAAGTTGCCGCTGGTTTATGCCGATATGATCAACGCGGCGATTTCCGACATCCCGTCCGACATGGCCATCACCATGCATTTGTGCCGGGGCAATTTCCAATCGACTTTCGTGGCCTCCGGCGGCTACGAGCCGGTGGCGGAAATTCTGTTCAACAAAATCAATGTCCACGGCTACTTCATGGAATATGATTCCGAACGCGCCGGCGGCTTCGAGCCGCTGCGCTTCGTGCCCAAGGGCAAGTCCGTGGTGCTCGGCCTGGTGACGTCGAAGTCCGGCAAGCTGGAATCGAAGGATGAATTGAAGCGCCGCATCGACGAGGCCGCCAAGTTCATTCCGCTCGAGCAGCTTTGCCTGTCGCCGCAATGCGGCTTTGCCTCGACCGAGGAAGGCAACATTCTTGCCGAGGATGAGCAGTGGGCCAAGTTGCGCATGATCGTGGAAGTGGCCGAAGAAGTGTGGGGTTAAACTAATGTCTCAAAACACCAAGCCGCCGTTCCGCGCCGATCACGTCGGCAGTCTGTTGCGGCCCGCCGCGCTGAAGGACGCGCGCGCAAAGTTCGCCAAGGGTGAAATTCCCGCCGCCGCGCTTAAGGAAGTCGAGGACCGCGAGATCGAGCGTGTCATCAAGAAGCAGGAAGAGGTCGGGCTGAAATCGGTCACCGACGGCGAATTCCGCCGCTCCTGGTGGCATCTCGATTTTCTCTGGGGCCTCGACGGCATCGAGAAATACATCATGGAGCAAGGTGTGGCCTTCGCCGGCGTCACCACGCGCAATGAAGGTCACAAGATCACCGGCAAGATCGGCTTTTCCGGCCATCCGATGATCGAGCATTTCAAGTTCGTCGCCGGCCACACCACGCGCACGCCTAAGATCACCATTCCCGCGCCGTCGGCGGCTTACGGCCGTCCGGCCAAGCCGCCGATCTCCGGCTATAGCGACAACGCGGCGATGTTCGCCGATCTCGGCCAGGCCTATAAAAAAGCCGTGCGTGCTTTCGCCGATGCCGGCTGCCGCTATCTCCAACTCGACGAAGTGTTCATCGCCATGCTGTGCGATCCGAAGTATCGGCAGCAGATGACGGCGCGCGGCGACGACCCGGAAAAGCTCGGGCCGCTCTATGGCGATCTCATCAACACGGCGATGTCGGATATTCCCGCCGACATGCGCATCACCATGCATCTGTGCCGCGGCAATTATAAATCGACCTTCCAGGGTTCGGGCGGCTATGAGGCGGAACAGGAGATCCTGTTCAACCGCATCAAGGTGCACGGCTATTTCATGGAATACGACACCGAGCGCGCCGGCGGTTTCGAGCCGCTGAAGCTGGTGCCGAAAGACCGGCAGGTGGTGCTGGGCCTCGTTACCACCAAGACCGGCCAGCTCGAATCCAAAGACACGCTCAAACGCCGCATCGACGAGGCGACGAAATACATCTCGCTCGATCAGCTTTGCCTGTCGCCGCAATGCGGCTTCGCCTCGACCGAGGAGGGCAATACCCTCACCGAGGAGCAGCAATGGGCCAAGCTGCGGCTGATCGTCGAACTGGCGGACGAGGTTTGGGGGCGCTAGCCTAGACGGATGCCCGTCAATCTCGAAAAACTGCTGACGCACGAAGTCGCTCCGGTCGAGCACAGCTATGGCTCGAAAGACGTCATTCTTTACGCGCTGGGCCTCGGCTTCGGTCAGAACCCGACTGACCAGAACGAACTCCAGTTCGTCTATGAGAAAAATCTGAAGGCGCTGCCAACCTGGCCGTTGATGCAGGGCTACGCGCCGTATTGGTTGCACGACGAAGGCTTCGGGCTGACCTTTTCGCACGCGGTGCATGGCGAACAGGCCATCGTGCTGCACGCGCCGGTCGCCGTTCAAGGGACCGTGGTCGGCCGGGAGCGCGTCGTCGATGTCGTCGACAAGGGCGAAGGCCGCGGCGCGCTGATTTACTCCGAGCGCACGATTACCGACAAGGTGAGCGGCCGGCTGCTGGCGACTTTGTCGCAGACCACCTTTTGCCGCGCCGATGGCGGCTTTGGCGGACCGAGCGAGCGACAACGGCCGGCGCCGCCGCATACTCCGCCGGAGCGTGCACCGGACCTGATCTGCGATCTGCCGACGCGCCCGGAAATGGCGCTGATCTACCGCCTGTCCGGCGACATCAATCCGCTGCACGCCGACCCGGAATTCGCCAAAGCCGCCGGCTATCCGCGCCCGATCCTGCACGGGCTTGCGACAATGGGCGTCGCCGGCCATGCGCTGCTCAAGTCGGTCTGCGGTTATGACCCGGCCCGTTTGACGGCCATGTCCGTGCGGTTTTCGGCGCCGGTATTCCCGGGCGAGACCATCCGCACGGAAATCTGGCGCGATGCCGGTGTTGTAAGCTTCCGTGCCCGTGTTAAGGAACGCGACGTCGTGGCGCTCAATCATGGCCGCGCCGAAATTGCCGGGTAAAGACGATGAGCAAAAGCACCGACCGCGACGACTATGCCGACATCCGCGAATCCGTGCGCGCTTTATGCGCGCGGTTTCCCAGCGAATACTGGCGCGCGCTCGACCGCGAGCGCGCCTATCCGACCGCCTTTGTCGCGGCGCTGACCGAGGCCGGCTATCTCGCCGCCTTGATCCCCGAAGAATACGGCGGCAGCGGGCTCACTGTCGGCGCCGCCGCGGCGATCATGGAAGAGGTGCATGCGACCGGATGCAACGGCGCCGCCTGCCACGCCCAGATGTACACGATGGGCACAATTCTGCGGCACGGTTCGCCGGCGCAGAAGCAGGCTTACCTGCCGGGCATCGCCAGCGGTGAATTGCGGCTGCAGGCCTTCGGCGTCACCGAGCCGACTTCGGGCACCGATACATTATCGCTACGCACGACGGCGCGGCGCGACGGCGACGCTTACGTTATCAACGGCCAGAAGATCTGGACGTCGCGGGCCGAACACTCCGACCTGATGCTGCTGCTGGCGCGCACCACGCCGAAGGAGCAGGCGGTCAAGCGCACCGACGGACTATCGGTGTTTCTGGTCGACATGCGCGAGGCGCTGGCGAGCAAGAGCCTCACCATCAAGCCGATCCGCACCATGATGAACCACGCCACCACCGAAGTGTTCTTCGACGACTTGCGCGTGCCGGCGGCGAACCTGGTCGGCGAGGAAGGCAAGGGCTTCCGCTACATTCTCGCCGGTATGAACACCGAACGCATTCTCATCGCCGCTGAATGCATCGGCGACGCCAAATGGTTCATCGAGAAGGCCACAGCTTACGCCAAGGGCCGCGAATTGTTCGGCCGCCCGATCGGGCAGAATCAGGGCGTACAGTTTCCGATCGCGCGCGCCTATGCGCAGATGCGCGCCGCTGAATTGATGGTGCACGAGGCTTGCCGCAAATATGAAGCCGGCGGCGACATTGGCGCCGAGGCTAATATGGCGAAGCTTCTCGCCGCTGACGCCTCCTGGGCCGCCGCCGACATGTGCGTGCAGACGCATGGCGGCTTCGGCTTCGCCGAGGAATACGATGTCGAACGCAAATTCCGCGAGACGCGGCTCTACCAGGTGGCGCCGATCTCGACCAATCTGATCCTGTCTTATCTCGCCGAGCACGTGCTCGGCCTGCCGCGGTCGTATTGAAATGTCTTTGCCGCTCGAAGGCCTCCTTGTCGTCTCGGTCGAGCAGGCCGTCGCCGCGCCGCAATGCACTTGCCGGCTTGCCGACGCCGGCGCGCGAGTCATCAAGGTCGAGCGACCGGAAGGCGATTTCGCCCGGCATTACGATTACATCGTACATGGCGAGAGCGCGCATCTGGTCTGGCTTAATCGCGGCAAGGAGTCCGTTGTCCTCGATCTCACCAAAGGCGACGACAAGGCTCTGCTGGAGGCTATGCTCGCCAAGGCCGACGTGTTCGTGCAGAACCTCAAGCCCGGTGCGCTCGGCAAACTCGGCTTTTCGTTCGAGCGGTTGCGCAAGGACTATCCGAAGCTGATCTGCGCCTCGATCTCCGGCTACGGCGAGAGCGGACCGTTCGCGCAACGCAAGGCCTACGATCTCTTGATCCAGGCCGAGTCGGGTCTGTCGTCCGTCACTGGCGGGCCGGAAGCGCCGGCGCGCGTCGGTGTCTCGGTCGTCGATATCGCCGCGGGTTTGAGTGCCTACGAGGCTATCCTCGAGGCGATCATTCGCTGTTCGCGCACCGGCGAAGGCGCGACCATTTCGATTTCCATGTTCGACGCCATGGCGGAATGGATGACCATCCCGCTGCTCAATCAGGAATGGGGCAACCCGTTCAAGCGCGTCGGCCTCGCGCACCCGACCATCGCGCCGTACGGCGTGTTCAAGACGCGCGACGGCGCCGACATCCTGATCTCGATCCAGAACGACCGCGAGTGGCGTGTGCTTGCCGACAAAGTACTCGGCAATGCCGCACTTGGCGCCGATGAGCGTTTCGCCACCAATCCGCAACGTCAGGCCAACCGCGCGCAGACTGACGGCGAAGTGGCAAAGGTTTTTGCCGAACAAGATGTCGAGCCGCTGATGCAGAAGCTCGCCAGCGCCGACATTGCCTTCGCCCGCGTCAACGATTCTGCTTTGCTGGCAACGCACCCGCACTTGAGGCGGATCACCGTCGATACCCCAAGCGGGCCGGCGAGCACGCCGGCGCCGTCCGCGCAATTCGTCGGCGAACCGCGCTATTACGGCGCAGTTCCAGCGCTCGGCGCGCAGACAGCCGCGATCAAGGCCGAGTTCGCGCCGAAGCGCTAGTCCATCGCGTGGATGACTTCTTCTTGCTTGCCCGAAGCGGCCGCCGCCGGCGACTTCGTCGTGCCGATCAGCATCACCAGCGGCACCATCAGCAATGTCAAAACCATCAGGAGCTTGAAGTCGTTGAGATAGGCAATCAGTGCCGCCTGCTGCGTGATGATGCCGTCGAGCATGGCCTTGCCGGCGTCGGTCGCCATATTTAGATTCGTCGCGACGTCCTGCATCTGCAGCGCATTGTTGAACGGCGTCACCGCCGCGCCGATGGTTTCGTGCATGATCGTCGTCTTGCTGGTAAGGTTGGCGATCATCATCGAAATGCCGATCGACGAGCCGATATTGCGCAGCAGTGTCGTCATCGACGTCGCGCCGTTGCGCAACGTACCGGGCAAGGTGGTGAAGGCGACCGAGGTCACGGGAACGAACAGCAGGCCGAGGCCGATGCCTTGCGCCACGCTGGTGACGACGATGGTCGTCTGCTGCACGTCGAGCGACCAGCCGGTCATTTCGTACAAAGTCGCGGCGGTGATCAAAAGCCCGCCGAGGATTAAATAGCGTGGCTCGATCATCCGCATCAAACGCGGCGCCGCCATCATCGTCAGCAACGTGCCGACGCCGCGCGTGCCGAGCAGGAAGCCGGCGGTCTGGATCGGATAGCCGAGCAGGTTCTGCATGAACGGCGTCACCAGTGCCATGGTGCCGAACAGCACCACGCCGATCACCAGCATGAACACGCAACCGCTGACGAAATTGCGGTCCTTGAACATTTCGAAGTTGACGAAAGGCTGTCGCGTCGTCAACGAATGGGCGAAGAAATAATAAAAGCCGGCGGCCGAGACGATGGCCTCGACCCATATCTCGCGGGCGCCGAACCAGCCGACCTGTTCGCCGCGATCGAGCATCAATTGCAACGAGCCGATGCCGATGGCCAGCGCGATAAAGCCGAACCAGTCGAAGATCAGATGCTCCTGCTTCTTGGTCTCTTCCATGAACAGCATCATGCCGGCGACGGTGAGAACGCCGATCGGCAGGTTGATCAGGAAGACCCAGTGCCAGGAATAGTTGTCGGTGAGCCAGGCCCCCAACGTTGGCCCCATGATCGGGCCGAGCATCACGCCCATGCCCCAGATCGCCATCGCCTTGGCGCGCTCTTGCAGCGAATAGGAATCCAGCATCACCGATTGCGACAGCGGCACCAGTGCCGCGCCGGCCATGCCTTGCAGCAGGCGAAACAGCACCATCTGCTCAATATTCTGCGCCAGCGCGCAGAGCAGCGACGCGGCGGTGAATCCGGCGACGCAGATGATGAACAGCTTCTTGCGGCCGAAACGGTCGGCCAGCCAGCCGATCGGCGCGGTCATGATCGCGGCGGCGACGATATAGGACGTCAGCACCCAGTTGATCTGGTCGAGCGAAGCCGATAGCGAGCCCTGCATATAAGGCAGCGCGACGTTGGCGATTGTTGTATCCAGCGCCTGCATGATGGTCGCGGTCATCGCGCAGACCGTGATCAGCATGCGGCGCGAGGTCGGCGCCATCGTTGCGCCGGCGGTGCTCATTTCGCCAGTTCTTTCGACATGAACGGAATGCGGCTGTGGCCGGTGTCGATCTCGACATTGACGCTCATGCCGGTGCGCAGAAGATGCGTATCCTCATCCTTGTCGAAAGCGATGCGGACCGGCACGCGCTGCACCACCTTGACCCAGTTGCCGCTGGCGTTCTGCGCCGGCAGGATCGAGAACTGCGAACCGGTGCCGGGACTGACAGCCACAACGGTGCCCTTGAAGGTGTGGTCGGGAAACGAATCGACGTCGAGCGTCGCCTTCTGGCCGATGCGCAGATAGGTGATGTCGGTTTCCTTCGGGTTGGCGTCGACCCAAGGGCTGCTGTCGTCGATGACGCTGAGAATTGGCCCGCCGGCGGCGACGAAGCGGCCGAGCTGGATATTGTCGACCTGTGTCGCGGTGCCGGTAATCGGCGCGCGCAACACGGTGTGTTCGACATCGCGCTGAGCAATGTCGAGCGCCGCCTTGGCCTGCGCATATTCCGGGAATTTTTCCAGCGGAAGGTTCGAATCGCCGAGCAACTGGTTGAGCGCGTCGTCGCGCTGCTGGCTGGAATACTGCGCCTGCAACTGCGCCGTGACCAAAGTGCCGGTCGCGGTATCGACATCGGCCTGCGAGCCGGCCTGCGTCGACATCAGTTTGCTCTTGCGATCGACGTCGCGCTGCTTCAGGTCGACGTTCTTCTGGGCCAGCTCGGCGAGTGTGCCGAGCGACGTCAGGTTGCTCTTGATCTTGGCGTAGTTGCTGCGCGCGGTATTCAACTTGGCTTGCGCCGACGCCAGCGCCAATTGAAACGGTTCCGCATCGAGCGACAACAGCTCATCGCCGGCCTTGACGTGCTGGCCCTCGCGCACGGCGACACGGATGACCTTGCCGGAAATGTCCGGCGTGATCAGCACTTTCTGCGCGCCGACATAGGCATTGTCGGTCGAGATGTAGCGCCCGCCGGTCAGATAAATGCCGAGCCCTATCACCACCGCCAGCGATGGCAGCGCCACCAGCAGGATCATGCGCAGTTGCGCGCGGCCGGACGCGGGCGCGCGCCGGGCCGCCGGCGCTTCGGTGACTGCCTCGGGCGACGCTTTCGATTCCGGCGCCGGAACGACTTTCAGGACTTTATCACTCATGAGGCCAGCACATTGGTTTGCGATAGGGATTGGTTGGCGTTGCGGCCGATCGCGGCGCGCAGATTGTCCTTGATCAGGCCGAGATCGCTCAACATGCGTTCGACGGTCTTGGTATCGAGCCCGTCGAGCACGGTCGTCATCATGTCGGTGCCAAGGGCGGCGAGCTGTTCCAGCAGCGGCCGCGCCGCCGGCTTCAGATACAAGCGATTGGCGCGACGATCGTTCGGATCGGCGCGGCGTTCGATCAGGCCGTTTTCGGCCAGCCGGTCGAGCAAACGGGTCAGCGAGATCGGCTGCATATCGAGAATGTCGGCGAGTTCGGATTGCTTGAGGCCCTCGGTGCGGTCGATCCGTATCAGTACGGCCCACTGCGCCCGCGAGATGCCGAATTGACGCGCGCGCTGATCGGCATAGGTCCGCAGCATCCTGGCTACGTCCATGATTTGAAAGGCTATTTCGCGCTTGGCGGGGAGTTTCGACATCGGGCAATCCGTTGAAAGTATCTATATTGTAAGGACCCTTATAATATAATCAAGAGCCTTTCTCCCGGTCGCACAAAGGTGACGGCGCGTGCCGCATCGGGCAATGTCGCCGCCGGAAAAAACCTCAACGGGACGGAAACGCGACAATGCAAATTGGCTTCATCGGTCTGGGCAAAATGGGGCATCCGATGGCGCGGCGCCTGATCGAGGCCGGCCATACGCTGGTTGTTTTCGACACGCGCGGCGACGCGACCGCGCCATTGGTGGCGCTCGGCGCCCAACTGGCGTCGTCGCCGCGCGATGTCGCCGACCGCGTCGAGACAGTGATGGCGAGTTTGCCGGAGCCGCATATCGTCGCCAGCGTGGCGACGGGAGACAGCGGCGTCATTAACGGCAAACGCATCAAGCGCTTCGTCGATCTGTCGACCACCGGCTCGCGCGCCGCCGCCGATATTGCCGCGCAGCTTGCCAAAAAGGACATCGCGCAAATCGATTCGCCGGTGTCCGGCGGCGTCGCCGGCGCGGTGAAGGGCACCTTGGCGGTGATGGTGTCGGGGCCGCAAGCCGATATCGACGTCGTCAAGGATGCGCTCGGCGTCTTTGGCACTGTGTTCGTCATCGGCAATCAGCCCGGCATGGCGCAGACGATGAAGCTCGCCAATAATTTCCTGTCGGCGACCGCGATGGCGGCGACGTCGGAAGCGGTAGTGATGGGCGTGAAAGCGGGACTCGATCCGGCGATCATGATCGACGTCATCAATGCAGGCTCGGGCCGCAATACCGCCTCGACCGGCAAGTTTCCAAACGCTATTCTGCCGCGCACATTCGACGCCGGCTTTGCCACCGCGCTGATGCTCAAGGATGTGCGGCTGTGTCTGGCCGAAGCCAAGGCTGCCGGCGTGCCGACCGACATGATGGGCATGGTCGCCTCGCTGTGGGAACGCGTCGCCAGCGAGATCGGCGCCGACAAGGACTTCACCACTATCATCCAGCCGGTCGAGCGGCGCGCCGGCGTCATCGTCGGCAAAGTCTAAGCATTGGCGAGGGCATAATCATGAGCGACGACATTCACGAAGTCTTTGCCGTCAAATATGCCGAACACGCACGCAAGCGTTCGGAAAACTATGTGTTCGGCGATCCGCACGACGAGATGACGTCGATTGCCTATTACGTCTGGGTGATCAAGGGACCATCCGGCACATTCGTCGTCGATACCGGTTTTGACGAAGCCGCTGCCAAAGAGCGAGGCCGCAAGATCATCAAGCCGGTCGGCGAGGGCCTGATGGCGCTCGGCATCCAGCCCGACAAGGTCGAGCACGTCATCGCCACGCACATGCACTGGGATCACGCCGGCAATTACGACCTGTTCCCGAACGCGCGCTACCACATCCAGGACGAGGAGATGGCTTACGCCACCGGCCGCTGCATGTGCCACAAGATGCTGCGCATCCCGTTCAGCGAGAGCGACGTGCAGGCGATGGTCAAAAAGGTATTCGCCTATCGCTGCGAATTCCATGACGGCGCCGACGAACTGGCGCCGGGCATTACCGTGCACAAGATCGGCGGCCACTCCAAGGGCCTGCAATGCGTACGGGTCAAAACCAAACGCGGCTATGTCGTCGTTGCCTCCGACTGCTGTCATCTCTATTCGCACATGGACGAAGGCCGCGTCTTCCCGATTACCTATTCGATCGGCGATACGCTGGAGGGCTACCGGACCTTGTTGAAGCTCGCTACGTCCCGGCACCACTTCGTGCCGGGCCACGATCCGGAGGTGATGAATCTTTATCCCGCCGCGGCGCCGGGGCTTGAAGGTTGGATCGCGCGGCTGGATGTCGCGCCGAAGGTTTAACCTGTCCCGGGCGCAGCGCAGCACGAAGTGGTGCGCTGCAGAACCGGGACCGTCGTGCATTGTTGGGTGGAAAGGTCCCGGATCTGCGGCGCAGCGTTTCACGCCGCACCGCGTCCGGGACACTGAAGCTACACCAACCCCAACTCGCCAAACGCATTCTTGTGGTGTTCGGCGCTCTCAGCCGAGAAACAGCAGAAGATGACGCGCGACAGAACCGGCGAAGCGCCGCGCGAGAGGCCCGCCAGTTCCGACGCCACGGTGCCGACGGCGATGCGCGCGGCAAGGTCGGCGGGAAAGCGATAAATGCCGGTCGAGATCGCCGGAAAGGCCAGCGACGGCAAGCCGTGCTGTGCGGCGAGTGTTAGCGCGGTGCGGTAGCAACTGGCGAGCAGCGCCTGCTCGTCGGCGATGCCGCCCATCCACACCGGCCCGACCGCGTGAATGATCGCTTGCGCTTTCAGATCATAGCCGTGCGTGATCTTGGCATCGCCGGTATCGCAGCCGCCGAGCGCGCGGCATTCCTCGAGCAATTGCGGGCCGGCGGCGCGATGAATGGCGCCATCGACACCGCCGCCACCCAGGAGCGATGAATTCGCCGCGTTCACGATCGCTGCGACGTCCAGCGTGGTGATGTCGGCGATTTCGATTTCCAGCCGGGCGCGGCCGATTTCGGCGAACAGTTCGGTCATGGGGTTACTTTATCACCCCCGCTCCGCATAAACCTCGGCCTGCAGATCGACGCTCGAACGCACGCCGATATCGCTGTAATGCGCGTCGAGGAACCGTCGCGCGGCGCGCTGGCCGACCTTGCGCAGCAATTCGAGCGATTCGAAATCGTTGCGCAGCTTGGACGACGACGACAGCCGTTCGCCGAGACCTTCAAGAACGATGCGGTGCACGTTGATGCGGCGATATTCGTTCGGGCCCTTGCCGTGCGGAATGCGGCCCTGGTCGATCAGCCGGTTGACGAACTCGATGGCCCGCAGTTCCGCCATCAGCGCCGAATTGAACGTGATCTCGCTGACGCGGCCCATGATGTCGCGGGTCGAATGCGGGATCTTCTTGCGCACCAGCGGATTGATCTGGACGATGATGACGTCCTCGGTGTCGGTCGAGCGGAAGAACGGGTAGAGCACCGGATTGCCGAGATAACCGCCGTCCCAATAGGGCACGCCGTCGATCTCGACGGCGCGAAACACCGCCGGCAGGCAGGCCGAGGCCATCACCGCTTCGGCGGAAATCTTCTCGTGCGGAAATATGTGCAGACGCCCCGTCTGCACATTGGTGGCGGCGATGAAGATTTGCCGTGCATCGGCGCGCAACGCATCGAAATCGACGAAGCGTTCGATCAGATCCTTGAGCGGATTGATGTTGAGCGGATTGAGATCGTAGGGCGACAAATATTGCGACCAGGCCGACAGCCAGTTGAAGGTCGGCGAGCCTTCGCCCGGCAGCAGCGTGAACAGCCGGTCGGCGACGGCACGTTGCAGCGGCGGCAGGTCGCCGCCGAGGCTCGCCGCGCGCCAGAAATCCGACAGCCGCTTGCGCGCTTCCCCGGGGCCGCCGCGCTTCAAGCCATCAGCCAGCATAACCGCGTTGACCGCGCCGGCGGACGTGCCGGATATGCCCTCGACCGTCAGCCTTCCGTCTTCCAGCAGATGATCGAGTACGCCCCAGGTGAAGGCGCCATGCGCGCCGCCGCCCTGCAAAGCAAGGTTGATGCGTTTCGGCTTTGGCGACTTGTCGCCGCCGAGCGCGCGCGTCAGGAAATCGATCATCGGCTGCCGATCACTGGGCTACCCAGCCGCCGTCGATCGAATAGGCCGAACCGGTGATCGTCGCTGCGCCGTCGCTGCACAGGAACACCGCCAGCGCGCCGATGCCTTCCGGCTTGGAGAACTGGTGCATTGGCTGCTTTTCCGACAACAGCGCGATTTCTGCCTCGCGGTTCGATTGGCCGGAGGCTTGCGCCCGCGCGTCGATTTGCTTCTGCACCAAAGGCGTCAGCACCCAGCCCGGGCAGATCGCGTTGCAGGTGACGCCGTCATTGGCCGCTTCGATGGCGACGACCTTGGTCATGCCGACGATGCCATGTTTGGCCGCGACGTAAGCCACCTTCTGCGCGCTCGCCACCAGGCCGTGCGCCGAGGCGATGTTGATGATGCGGCCCCATTTGCGCTTCTTCATGCCGGGGATGGCGGCGCGGATGCCGTGAAACGCCGACGACAGATTAATCGCGATGATGGCGTCCCATTTGTCGATCGGGAAATCTTCGATGCTGGCGACATGCTGGATGCCGGCATTGTTCACCAGCACGTCGAGCGCGCCGAATTCCTTTTCCGTCGTCGCGATCATCGCCGCGATCTCGGAAGGCTTCGACATATCGGCCGGCGAATAAAGCGCCTTGATGCCGAAGTCCTTTTCGAGGCCCGCGCGTTCCTTTTCGATCGCGTCCTTGTCGCCGAAGCCGTTGAGCATGATGTTGGCGCCGTCGGCGGCCAGCGCCCGCGCGGTGGCGAGGCCGATGCCGGAAGTGGAACCGGTGACCAAAGCCGTTTTGCCTTTGAGCATGAAAGTCCTCTTGTCCGTGCGGCCGTGTCGGCCAAAGGGCGGGATGTCGGGGGCAGATTACCCGTAGGGAGGCGCGCTGAAACCTGCCCCTATTCTTATTGCATTGCAATATATATGTACGGAATGGCCCGAATGTGGAAACGTCGGGTTAGACTTGAGTATGACGGCGGAGCGGCCCTTGGTTAAAGCCACACTGAAGAAATCACACAGTCGCGCGGTGTTTCCGACGCCGGGGCACGACCATGACCGCTGCGCCAGCGACGCGATCGCGCATGCCGAAGCGACCTGCCTTGCGCACAAGGAAAAGCTGACGCCGATCCGCCGCCGCGTGCTGGAGGCGCTTCTGGCCAGCCATGCGCCGCTCGGCGCCTATGAGCTGATCGACCGGCTGGCCGAGCAGGGCGCGCGTCCGGCGCCGATCACCATCTACCGCGCGCTCGATTTCCTGCGCGAGCAGGGGCTGGTCCATCGCATCGAAAGCCGCAACGCCTTCATCGCCTGCGCGCACAATCATGAGAGCGGCGATCCGGTGGTGTTCCTGATCTGCGAGAAATGCGGCGCGGTCGGCGAGGCGGCCTCGGCGGCTGTCGCCGAGACGATCAAAAGCGCCTCGCGCGCCGCCGGCTTCACGCCCAAGACGCCGGTGATCGAAATTTCCGGCGTCTGCGTGAACTGCAAGACGGCTTAGATATTTCGCATCATCTTTGTTGATGCGTTTGATGACATGCTCGCGCTTGTCTTTGCCTGTCCCCTTGTGGGAGAGGGAGGGGAGCAAGCGATTGGAATAATTCTCTATGTCCTCTCCCGGCACCCATCACACCACCCGTCCGCTCGACGCCGTGGCCATCGCGCTTACCGTGCTGCTGTGCCTGTCCTGGGGTTTCAATCAGGTCGCGGTGAAGCTGGCGATCCACAACATTCCGCCGCTGCTGCAAGGCGCCATCCGTTCATTTGTCGCGGCGGCTATTGTCGCCGGTTGGTGCCGGGTGCGCGGGATTTCCCTATTCGGTCGCGATGGCACCTTGTGGCCCGGCCTTGCCGCCGGCTTCACTTTCGGCGTCGAGTTCCTCTGCATCTATCAGGGTCTCGCTTACACCACGGCCACGCGCGCGGTGCTGTTTCTGTATCTGGCGCCGTTCTTTGTCGTGCTCGGCGCGCGCATTTTCTTGCCGGCCGACCGCTTCAAGCTGTGGCAATGGATCGGCCTTTGCCTGTCCTTCGCCGGCATGCTGGTGGCGTTCGGATTGCCGACACCGGCGATCGATCCGCGCCAGACCCTCGGTGACATACTGATGGTCGGCGGCGCGCTGGCCTGGGCGATCACCACCTTGATCATCAAGGCCAGCCGCCTCAACACCACCTCGGCCGAGAAGGTGATGCTGTATCAACTGGTCATCTCGGCGCCGATGCTCGCCATAGGCGCCTTGGCGGCCGGCGAGACCATCACACATGTGCCGGACGCGCTGGCGCTCGGCGCGCTCGCCTATCAGACCGTCTGGGTGGTCAGCGTCACCTTCGTCATCTGGTTCTGGCTGATCAAGAATTATTCCGCCAACCGGCTGTCGGCCTTTTCCTTCCTGACACCTTTGTTTGGCGTTGCCGCCGGCCATCTGGTGCTGGGCGACCCTTTGACGTTTGCCTTTGCCGCCGCCGTCGCCCTGGTTGCCGGCGGGCTGGTACTGGTGAACAGGCCGCGTTGACCGCATATTATAAGTCTGGCACTCCGGTGCGGTCAGGATCGCAATATGAGCACGAAAACACGTCATAAAACGGTCGCGGTGGACGTCGGCGGCATTGCCGTTGGCGGCGGTGCGCCGATTGTCGTGCAGTCGATGACCAATACCGACACGGCCGACGCCGAGGGCACCGCGCGCCAGGTCGCCGCGCTGGCACGGGCCGGTTCCGAATTGGTGCGCATCACCGTCGACCGGCCGGAAGCCGCCGCCGCCGTGCCGCGCATCAAGGAGCGGCTGGCGCAGATGAATGTGAACGTGCCGATCGTCGGTGACTTTCACTACAACGGCCACACATTGCTGACCGATTATCCGGCCTGCGCCGAGGCGCTCGACAAATACCGCATCAATCCCGGCAATGTCGGCTTCAAGAACAAGCGCGATCCGCAGTTCACCCAGATCGTCGAAATGGCGATCAGGCACAACAAGCCGGTGCGCATCGGCGTCAACTGGGGTTCGCTCGATCAGGAACTGCTCACCAAATTGATGGACGAGAATTCCAGGCAGCCCGAGCCGCTCGACGCGCGCGCGGTGATGCACGAAGCCATGGTGCAGTCGACGCTGTTGTCGGCGGCGCGGGCCGAGGAAATCGGCCTGCCGAAGAATCGCATCATCCTGTCGGCCAAGGTTTCCGCCGTGCAGGATCTGATCGCGGTCTATACCGAACTGGCGCGCCGCTCCGATTACGCGCTGCATCTCGGCCTGACAGAAGCCGGCATGGGCTCAAAAGGCATCGTTGCCTCGTCGGCCGCGATGGGCGTGCTGCTGCAACAGGGCATCGGCGACACCGTGCGCGTCTCGCTGACGCCGGAGCCGAATGGCGACCGCACGCTCGAAGTACAAGTCGCGCAGGAATTGTTGCAGACCATGGGCCTGCGCACCTTCGTGCCTCTGGTCGCCGCGTGCCCCGGCTGCGGCCGCACCACATCGACGACATTCCAGCAACTGGCCGGCGACATCCAGAGTTTCATCCGCACCTCGATGCCGGAATGGAAGACGCGCTATCCCGGCGTCGAGACACTCAACGTCGCGGTGATGGGCTGCATCGTCAACGGACCGGGCGAGAGCAAGCACGCGGATATCGGCATTTCGCTGCCCGGCACCGGCGAAACGCCGACCGCGCCGGTCTTTGTCGATGGCAAGAAAGTCGCGACTTTGCGCGGCGCCACCGTGGCCGCCGACTTCAAGCAGATGGTGGTCGACTACATCGAGCGCCGCTTCGGCGCCGGCTCGCGCACGGCCGCCGAGTGAGCGCCAAAATCTTGAAAAAGAAAAAATCTTGAAAGCCAAACCATTCCTGATCGGATTTTTGTGCGTGATGCTGGCCTTGGTCGCCGGCTCGATCTATCTCGCCGCCACTACCGACCGCGCCGACAAGGCGCTTGTCGCGGTCGCGTCGCCGGACGGCAAATACAAGGCGGTGCGACTGACCGTGTCGAACGACACCCCGGTGAACTTCTGCGTCGATACGATCGCCATTTTTCTGTCGGTCTATCCGGACAGTTTCGTGTCCAGCGACAGCGCCTATCAGGTCTATAGCGGCCCCTGCGCGACGCCGGCCAAGCGTAGCGCCTTTCCGAAGATCGAATGGCTGGCCAACAACAAGGTCAGGATTACCTATGCGCCCGAGCCCGGCGTCGGCAAGCCGCCGCGCCTGAAGGAACGCGACATGTCGCTGTTCGTCGATATTGCATATGTGAAGGTGGAGTAGGCGGCTTTGTCGTCCCCGCGAAGGCGGGGACGACGATCACGCTTACATCCACCCGCCGCCGTCTTTGCCGCGGTTGGCGACGCCGGCTTCCTCGAGATCGAGTTCGTATTCGATGCGGCGGCGCGCTTCGTCGGTGATTTTGCCGTCGCGCAGCAATTGATAAATAAAATCGCGTTCGGCATCGATGAGTTCTTTTTTCAACGCCGCCGTTTGCTGCACCAGCGCAAGATCGTCGGTGAGGTTTTCCGGCAAAATCTGCAAGCGGCTCTTGTTGCGCGTGCGCAGATGCTCGGCGACATAGGCCGGCAATTCGTGGTCGGCGAGCGCCTTGTCGAGCCGCCTGGTCACCTCGATCAGCGCGGCCTTGCGCGCGTCCAGTTCACGCTTGATCTCCTCGACGTGTTCCTGCTTGCCGAGCTTGCTTAAGCCCAGCCAGCGAACCACCGTGGGCACCAGCAGTCCTTGGCCGACCAGAGTGACGATGATGACGCCGAAGGTGATGAACAGAATCATGTCGCGATGCGGGAACGGCTGGCCGTTGGCGATGACGTAAGGCAGTGCCAACGCCGCCGCGAGCGAGACGACGCCGCGAATGCCGGTGAACGACAGCAGGAAGGGGCCCTGCCATGGCGGCGACGGATCGCGCCGGCGTATCGCCGGGATCAGCCAGCGCGGCAGATAGGTCGCCGGAAATACCCAGACGAAGCGTGCGACGATCACGATCAAGGTGGTCCAGGCGGTGGCGATCAACAGTTCGCGCAGCGAGAAAGCGTGCGTCTGTTCAATCAAAGTGCGCGCCTGCAGGCCAGTGAGCAGGAACACGAAGCCTTCAATCAGATAGACAATCAAGTCCCAGAAAAAGATGCCCTGTAGTCGCGTCGCCGGCGGAATCAGCCGCGGCCCGTTCCAGCTGACGTAAAGCCCGCAGGCAACGGTGGCGAGCACGCCGGAGCCGTGCAGATGCTCCGGCACCCAGTAAGCGAGATAGGGCGTCATCAACGACAACGTGATCTCGACGCGCGGCTCGCGCGCCCATTTGCGCAGACGCAAAGACAGCCAACCGACAGCGACGCCGTAGATCACTTCGCCGATCACGATCAGGCTGAACGTGCCGGCGGCTTCGCCGAGCGAGAACGCGCCAGTCGAGACGGCGATGACGGCGAAGCGGTAGAGGATCAGCGCGGTCGCGTCATTGGCGAGGCCCTCACCTTCCAGCACGATGACGAGCCGGCGCGGCAGGCCGAGGCGGCGCGCGATGGCGAGCGGCGCGACCGTGTCAGGCGGCGCGATGATCGCGCCCAAAAGAAAGCCGACCGGCCAGTCGAAGCCGAGCAGATAATGCGCGGCCGCCGCCACGGCGCAGGTGGTGAAGACGACGCAGCCGAAGGCGAGCAGCGCGATCGGCCGCAAATTGAATTTGAATTCACGCCAGCTCATGGCGACGCCGGCCGAATAGATCAAAGGCGGCAGGATCACCAGCAGCACCAGCTCCGGCGCCAGTTCTATCTTTGGCAGGCCGGGGATCAGCGCCATGCCGACGCCGGCAACAACCAGCAATATCGACGGCGCGACATGCAGCCGCTTGGCCGCGACGGCGACCGCCGCCAGCACCGCGGCCATCAGCAGGATGGTCTGGAAGATCGCGGTCATATCAGGTTCGACACCATGTTCACGGTCAGCGCCAGCACCGTGACGTTGAAGAAGAACGACAGCACGCCATGGATCGCCGCCATGCGGCGGATCGTCTTGCTGCAGATATTCACGTCGGAGGTCTGCGACGTCATGCCGATGACGAGTGAGAAGTAGAGAAAGTCGCGATAGTCCGGCTCTGAATCATGCGGAAACACCAGCCCGCCGATGGCGCCGTCGTGACGTTTGCCGTGATATTCGTGCGCGTAATGGAACGTGAAAATCGTGTGCACGAAAGTCCACGACAGCAATATCGTCGTGACCGCCATCACGGCGTGGGCGGCGATGCCGCCCGGCATCACCGCGCCCTGCCCGGACTTGATCCCGGCGAGGGCGAAGGCGATGGCGACGAAGCTGGCGGCGGTTGCCAGGATCGAAAGGATCAGGATAAAGACCGCGCCTTCGTCTTCCGCGGCGGCGCGCTGGCGGATATGCGCGACTTTGGCGCGCGCCATCATCGTAGAGGTCCAGACCAGATATATAATGAGCGTGACATCCCAGCCGATGAGAATGCAGGCCGGCGCTTTGAATGCGGGCGGCAACATCTGGCTCACGGCAAGGCCGATCGCGGCGGCAAGCAACAACTTGTTATGCAGCTGGACGAATCGGACAGGGGCGGCGCGGTGAAGCTTCGTCTTTTTGATGGCCATGATCTTAGTTTCGCCTTTCGGCAATGAAGCGCGCTGTGGCGCGCAAAGTGTCGGCCTTGGCCCCGAACGGCGCCAGCGCCGCGTCGGCTTCCGCGATCAATTGATCGAGTTTCGCGCGCGCGCCTTTGACGCCGAGAATGGCGACCAAGGTCGCCTTGCCTGCGGTGACATCTTTGCCGGCCGCCTTGCCGAGCGCCGCGCTGTCGCCTTCGACGTCGAGCAGATCGTCGGCGATCTGGAACGCCTGGCCGATGGCGGCGCCATAGCGCGCGATCGATGCGCGCGCCGGCGTGTCGGCTTGTCCGAGAATGGCGCCGGCGTCGCAGGCGAAGCGGATCAGTGCGCCGGTCTTCATCGCCTGCAAGGTAACGATCTCGCTTTCGCTGAGCGCGCGTTTGACCTCGAAGCGTCCCTCGGCGGCGAGATCGAGCATCTGCCCGCCGGCCATGCCACCAATGCCGGAAGCGCGCGCCAGCGCGCCAACGAGCGCGATCCGCACCTGAGCGTCGGCGTGAACCGCCTCACGCGCCATGATGTCGAAAGCCAGCGTCAGCAAAGCGTCGCCGGCGAGGATCGCCGTCGCCTCGTCGAAGGCCTTGTGCACGGTCGGCTTGCCGCGCCGCAGGTCATCATTGTCCATCGCCGGCAGGTCGTCGTGCACCAGCGAATAGCAATGCAGGAGTTCCAGCGCGCAGCCGGCGAGCAGCGCGCCCGCGCGAGCGACACCGAATAAAGCCGCGCTCTCGGCCACCAGAAAAGGCCGCAGCTTTTTGCCGCCGCCGAGCGCGCCGTGCCGCATGGCGTCCAGCAATCGGCCGGGCCGCGCCGTCTCGCCGGGCAATGCCGCGCCATCGAGCAGGCGCTCAAGCAACGCCTCGGTCTCGGCGGCTGTCGCGGTTAGACGGTCGGCAAAGTCATTGGCGTTCATGCGACATATTTGCCCTAGCCCTGCCGTTGCCGCAAATGCCGGCGCATGGGCTAAGCTCTGGCCGTGATTTATCCCCCCGACCCTCAGCCGCCCGGGCGGCTCAGCCTCGCCTACGATATTCTGCGGCTGCCGCGCGTGGCGCGGCCGCTGCGGCTGGTGCTTTTCTTCGTGGTGGGATTGCTGCTGCTGCCCTATGGCCTGACGGTTTTGTACAGCGTGGTTAACCCGGTCTCGACGGTGATGCTGTGGCGCAGCCTGACCGGCCAGCGGGTCGAGCATCAATACGTGCCGTTGGAGCGGATATCGCCAGCCCTGCCGCTGGCGGTGCTGGTCGCCGAGGATGGCCGTTTTTGCAGCCATCACGGCGTCGATTTCACGGAAATCAACAACGCCATCGAGGGCGCCGAGGGTCTCGATGACCTGCGCGGCGGCTCGACCATTACCCAGCAACTCGCCAAGAACCTGTTTTTGTGGCCGGGCCGGAGTTTCATCCGCAAGGGACTGGAGTTTCCGTTGGCGCTTTGGATCGATCTGGTGCTGTCCAAGCGGCGGGTGCTGGAAATCTACCTGAATATTGCCGAATGGGGGCCGGACGGCGAATTCGGTGCGGAGGCCGGCGCCCGTCGGGTCTTTGGCCGGCCGGCCGAGGGTCTTGGCCGCTACCAGGCGGCGCTTCTCGCCGCGATGCTGCCCAATCCAGTGACCCGTGACGCCAAAAAGCCGGGGCCGGGGCTGCGGCGTCTGGCCGGGCTTTATGACGCCCGCGCCGCCCGCTCGCCGGAAGTCGCAATTTGCGTCAAACCGGCCCGCTAACCGCCAAAAAGGCGCGGATTTGGCCCTAGCCTTCACCCATTCCTTCCTCTATAAGCCCGCATTCAAACCGATAATCTGCGCCTTTCCAGGAGTTGCTTTCCATGGCTGTGCCGAAAAGAAAAACCTCGCCGTCGCGCCGCGGCATGCGCCGCTCGGCCGACGCGCTCAAGCGGCCGACCTATGTCGAGGACAAGGATTCCGGCGAATTGCGCCGTCCGCACCATATCGACCTGAAGAACGGCATGTACAAAGGCCGCCAGGTTCTCAAGGTAAAGACCGAAGCGTAAGTTCTAAATCAGCGAGCAGGCGGGAACTGATGTTCATTCTTGGCTTTCCCCTGCTGCTGGTTCCTTTCGCGATCTACAACATCGTCGCGGTCCTGATGCCCGGCGTCGGCTGGTCCGGAACGCTGACCAGCGTCCACATGATGTCCGGTGGCACCTGGACCATGTCGCTTGGCGACATGCTGATCGTTTTGGCGATCGTTCTTCTATTTGCCGAGATGATGAAGTCGACCCGCATCGGCGTGCGCAGCGTCGTCGATCACGGCCTGTCGCTGCTGTTGTTCCTGGTCATGATCGTTGAATTTCTGCTGGTGGCGCAGGCGGCGAGCTCGACCTATTTCCTGCTGCTGGTCATCGGCCTCGTCGACGTACTCGGCGGCTTCGCCGTGACCTTGCGCACGTCGCAGCGCGACCTCACGGTCGAAGGCACCAGCGTGCCGCACATCACCACCTCGCAGTAACCCGAGAAAAATTAAATGAGCCGCGACTTTCAGCTGCCCGGCCGTTCGCCGGTCATCGCCTGCGAAGGCATGGCGGCGACGTCGCATCCGCTGGCAACGCTGGCCGCCGTCGACATGCTGCGCGCTGGCGGCACGGCGGCCGACGCAGCGATAGCCGCCGTCGCAACCTTGTGCGTTGTCGAGCCGGCGATGACCGGAATTGGCGGCGACTGCTATTCGCTGGTGTCGAAGCCCGGCAAGCCGGTGTGGGGCTATAACGGCTCCGGCCGCGCCGGCCGCAAGGCCTCGTTTGAAACCTTGCGCGCGCAGGGCATGAGCGAGATCGGCGCATCGATCCACGCGGTCACCGTGCCCGGCGCGCTCGATGCCTGGGAAGCCGTGCTGAAAGATCATGGCCGTTTCGGTCTCGATCGTGCGCTGCAAAGCGCGATCAAAAATGCCGAGAACGGCTTTCCGGTCGCAGCGCGCGTGGCCTGGGATTGGAAGCGCAATGAGGCCAAGCTCAGGAACGACGCCGGCGCCTCGAAACATTATCTGTTCAACGGCCAGGCGCCGACGGAAGGCGACGTCGTCCGCTTTCCGGCTCTGGCGCAGACGCTGAAGACGTTGGCCGCGAGGGGCGCGCGCGCTTTCTACGAAGGCGAACTGGCCGACGACATGGCGCGGACGCTTGCCGCCAAGGGCTCGTTCATCGACGCCCAGGATTTTGCCAATCACCGCGGCGACATCGTCACGCCGATTTCGACGAACTACAAAGGTCTCGATCTGGTCGAAATTCCGCCGAACGGGCAGGGCCTCGTCGCGCTGGTGATGCTCAACATCCTGGAGAATTTCGACGTCGCTGCGCTCGATCCGTTCGGCGCGCCACGCTTCCACCTCCTGCTGGAAACCGCGCGTCTGGCCTATGCCGTGCGCGACACGCACATCGCCGACGAGGCGCATATGCGCACGCCGATCGTCGATCTTCTCGACAAAAGCTTTGCCAAGAAACTGGCTGGCCTTATCGACATGAACAAGCGGGTCCAGTTGCCGAAGGCGCCTGCGCCGCGGAGCGATACGGTCTATCTTTCCGTCGTCGATCGCGACCGCACCGCGGTGTCGTTCATCAATTCGCTCTATTCCGGCTTCGGCCTCGGCGTTTGCACCGAACAGAGCGGCATCATGCTGACCAATCGCGGCGCCTGCTTCACGCTCGAAGCCGATCACCCTAATACGTTCGGCCCGGGCAAAAGGCCATTGCACACGATTATTCCCGGCATGACCATGCGTGACAGCCGTTGCGACATGAGTTTCGGCGTGATGGGCGGCGCCTACCAGCCGATGGGCCATGTGCAGATCGTCAACAATATGCTCGATTACGGCATGGACGTGCAGCAGTCGATCGACTTTCCTCGCTTTTTCTTCGAGGGCGAGACGACGGTCATCGAAAGCGGCACGCCGCAAGCGGCGATCGACGGGCTGATCGCGCGCGGCCATACGATAGCCAAGGCGGACGCGCCCTGGGGTGGCGCGCAGGCGGTCAGGATCGACTGGGGCCGCGGTGTACTGATAGGCGGTTCGGACGCGCGCAAGGACGGTTTGGCGCTCGGCTATTAAGCCGCAGCCGATATTCACACTGTGAAATCGGTTCACTTGTCTATCGCACCGATTGCTCCATAATCGGCGGCAATGGCGGCCAACAAAAATCGATAAATCGGGGAGTTTACTTTGAAACGCACATTGAGCGCGCTCGCCGCGCTGCTTGCCGGTTCGCTGGTTTTGAGCTCGGCGCAGGCGCAGGATTATCCCTCGCGACCGATCACCATCGTCGTGCCTTTGGCACCCGGCTCAGGCATGGATTCGCTGGTGCGTCTCTACGCCGATAAATTGCAGCAGTCGCTCGGCAAGCCGGTCGTCGTCGAGAACAAGCCCGGCGCCGCTTTGATGCTGGCCGCCCAAGCGGTCGCCACCGCGCCGGCCGATGGTTACACGCTGCTGGTTTCGACCAGTTCCGCGATGGCGATCAATCTGGTGCTGTACAAGAAGGTCAATTACGACGCGGTGAAGGATTTCGTGCCGGTGTCGTTCTATGTGAAGTCGCCGTTCATTCTGGTGATCAATCCCGAACTGAAAGCGCAGACCGTTCCCGAGTTGATCAAGCTCGCCAAGGAAAGCGCGACGCCGCTGAACTATTCCTCGCCGGGCGCCGGCGTCGCCCAGCATCTGTCGATGGAATACATGAAGCAGCGCTTTGGGCTGAACATGGCGCATGTGCCGTATCGCAACACGCCGCAATCGATCACCGACATCGTCGCCGGTCACGTCCAGCTTGGCTTTGCCGAAGCCGGCGCCTCGCTGCCGTTGATCCGCGAAGGCAAGCTGCGCGCGCTGGCGGTGTCGTCTTCGACCCGCATCCCGACGCTGCCCGACGTGCCGACCTTCGCCGAAGCGGCGAGCGCGCCCGATTTTGAAGCGGTGTCGTGGCACATGCTGTACGCGCCGGCGGCGACGCCCAAGCCAATCGTCGATCGGCTGCATGCGGAAATGACCAAGATCATGGCCGACCCGGAGATGAAGGCGAAGGCTTCGACGATTGGTCTGTTGCCGATCGATCCGCCGTCGATCCCGGACACCGTCAAATATCTGGCGTCGGAGCGGGAAAAGTGGGGATCGCTGGTGCGCAAGCTCGGGCTTGAAGGCTCGCAGTAGCCAGTCCCGCGCATCGCGGCCGAGGGTCAAGACTGGATAAATCTCCGTCCGGCCTCGGTGGCGAACACAAATGAACCGCGGCCGTCGATCTGTTTGCGCTCGACGAAGCCGCGGTCGGACGCCGCTTCCCAAACCATCAGACGTGGACATGACGTGCGCCAGGCATCGAGCATGTCCCGGTATTGCCGGGGCTCTTTGGCAACCCATTCGACGAGGTCGTGGACCAAGGGCTCGATGATATCGGTCATGATTAGCGCTTCCTGAGCGGCTTCCGATTCATGTCATTCTAGCAGCAAACAGTCGGTTCGGGGTGGCGGAGGAGCGGTCAACCGGTAGCCGAAGAATGCCGCTTAATGGGAACTCTCGAATAGAATAGGTGCCCGAGGCGCCACAGTCGCGTATAAAATTCTTTGGCCAACATTGCGCGTTCGCCCTGATCCAGCTTGGCCAGGCCGGTGTGTTTCAATACCTGGGCGATGGTTTTTCGTCCGGTGGCTTCCTCCAGGAGAATGGCCTCGTACGGCGACATCGTGAACTCGTGGGCGCCGCGTACGGCTTTTCCGGGATAGAAATCGGAAGGGTGCAATGTGGGATTGCGTTGCGGGTAATAGCTTAGCCATTCGTTGCCTTCGAAGGTGATTTCGCTTTTGCGGTCGCGTTCGGGGGAGCTTGCCATGAACTGATGCTGTCCCATCCGCGCGGACAAGCTCTCAATAATCGACCAGCGATCGCGATCGGGAATGGTCTCGTCAACGCCCTCCCACTCTTGGTTATACATGGCGCCATCCAGCCATCCCTTGAAGACAAGACCGTTTGTTTCGACAAAATCTAGGACATCCGCGACGCTATAGGCGGTATCCTGCACGTGCAAAAAAGTATCGACGATGGCCGCGTCCGAATTCATCTCCGGCGATGTGTCGAAATACCAACGCGCCGCATGGCGAGCGGGCAATCGCTGAATGATTGCGCGAACCAGTTTGATGCCCTCGGCAGTGTGAGGGATATTCATGCGACGGAATGCTTCCTGGAGCGCATAAACGCCGGTGCGGGCAAATCGCCCGTACAGCATCAGGAGCATGACGCCATGCTTCGGCTCGATTACCGATGCAAGCGCCCGTAATCCCTCGCCTGGATTCGGAAGATGATGCAATACACCGCTGCTGACGATCAGGTCGAAACGCCGATCGAGCTTGGCGATGTCCCTTAAGTCCATCTTGTGCAGCGTTAAATTCTTTAAATTATGCCGTTCGCGAAGCCGCTCCGCGTGGGAGATACTGGTCTGCGAAAAGTCGATGCCGGTTATTCTGCATTCGGGATTGCTGTAGGCGAGAACCGGCGCCTGCATGGTGCCGCACCCCGCCACCAGAATATCCAGATCGGGCCGCGGACGTCCCTCGGGCCAATATAAGGCTTCATAAAGGCTTGGATCGTAAGGCGCGTAATTCCAGTTTTTCAGCCAACTGACCACGTCGTCGGCCGGCTCCGGATAGGAATACAGAGAATATTGCAATTCGACCGGATTGGTAGAGTTCACCTTTTCACGCGCCCCAGATTGCTCGCAAACACGGAGTTTCTTCGACTATAGCCATAGTCGGCGTTCCCGCAAAAGGTCTCCAGCCTCGCTGAAGGGTTCGACGCTCAAGGAATACGCGCCGCTTTACAGCCGCGTCAGCGCGCCGGCGTTCCGATAGGCGGCGATGGCTTCCGACGGGTCGGCGCGGCGGCGCTCGCGCGTCTGCGGCGCCTGGTCCTTGGTGGCGATGAGGTGGGCCAGAAAGGCCGCCTCGCGATAGACCGGCGAAGTCTGCGCCGCCGCCGGGCGCGTGGTCACGACCAGCGCGCGGCTTTCTGGCGCCGGCACGTCGTGACGCTCACGGCTGAAATCGCGGCCAAAGTCGCTGGCTTTTCCGGCAGCTTGTTGCGCGGCTTCGACTCGCATAGGAACGGCCTGTCTCAGTTCGGGACAAGAAACCCTTGTCCGCACTCAGAGTGGCAAGCGCCATGCCGGTCGCGGTTGAACGTGGTTAAGGTCGCGGAAATCACCTTTTTTCTAATTGTTTAGGGATTTTCGCTAGTTTCCGGCACGGCATTCATCAAGCAGGCAACGCCCGCCGCAGCGTGGCGTTCCCAAAAAGGGGCGAGCGTGACCCATTTCGAGCAAACCGCCGGTGTCCCGGACGCCGCGGAAATTTTGCAGTCGATTGGCGACGCCGCCTATGAGTGGCGGCTCGACAGCGACGTTTTGATCTGGAGCGGCAACGCCGCTTCGGTGCTCGGCGTCGCCGATATTCACGACATCGCGAATGGCGCAAGCTTCGCGCGACGCACCGACGCCACCGGCGGCCAAAGCCGGGGCGATGCGATCGAACATTCCGCCCAGCGCGACACCGGCGCCGGCGTGCCCTATCAGGTGCAATACGCTTTCAAGCGCGGCATCGAAGAGCGAACCTGGGTTGAAGACACCGGCCGCTGGTTCGCCGGCCCCGACGGCAAGCCGTTGCGCGCGCATGGCACGCTACGCGTCATTGATGCGCGGCACGCGCGCGAGCGCGACCTCATCCAGCTTGCGAAATACGACGCGCTGACCGGCGAACTTAACCGCGCTTCGCTGATGGAAATATTGTCCGCGACCCTGGACGAGACCATCCGCTTCCGCGGCTCCTGCGGCTTCCTGCTGGTCACCATCGATCATCTCGGCCGGCTCAACGAGGCCTATGGCTTTGACGTCACCGAAAACGTGATCGCCCAGGTGACCAAGCGCCTGCGCGCACGCCTGCGCGGCAAGGATCATCTCGGCCGCTTCTCCGGCAATAAATTCGGCGTCGTGCTCACCAGCTGCACGCCCGACGAACTGGCGGTCGCCGCCGAACGCCTGCTGACCGGCGTGCGCGACGAGCCGATCGTGACCACGTCCGGCCCGGCCGCCGTGACCGTGACCATCGGCGGCGTCACTGCGCCGCGGCATGCGCGCACCGTGTCGGAGATTCTCAGCCGCGCCCAGGACGCGCTGACAGCGGCGCGCGCCAAGCGTTACGGCTCGTTCGCCGCCTATCAGCCGAATATCGAGCGCGACGCGATGCGCAAGGAAGCACTGCGCGCCAGCGACGAAATCGTCGCCGCGCTCAATGAGCGCCGCATCGCGCTCGCCTTCGAGCCGGTGGTCGATGCCGGCAGCCGTCAGGTGTCATTCTATGAATGCCTGATGCGGGTTTATCGCGAAGACGGCGGTATCGCCCACGCCAGCGAAATCATCCCGATCGCCGAGCGCGTCGGGCTGATGCGCATGCTCGATTACCGCGTGCTTGAACTGGTGGTCGGCGAACTCGCGGCGGCGCCCAAGCTGGAACTCAGCGTCAACGTCTCGCCGTCCTCCGCCGTTGATCCGGACTGGTGGGCGGGCCTGGGCGCGATGCTGCGCGCGCATTCGGGCGCTGCCGAGCGCCTGATCATCGAGATCACAGAAACCGCGGCGATCCAGGATCTCGACGACGCGCGCGGTTTTGTCACGCGCGTCAAGGATCTCGGCTGCCGCATCGCCATCGACGATTTCGGCGCCGGGCACACCTCGTTCCGCAATCTGCGCAAGCTCGGCGTCGACATCATCAAGATCGACGGCGCCTTCGTGCAGAACCTGATGAAGTCGGACGACGACCGCGCCTTCGTGCAGACCCTGATCGATCTGTCGCGCCGGCTCGGTCTGAAGACGGTCGCCGAATGGGTGCAGGACGAACCCGCGGCGGAATTGCTGCGCGACTGGGGCTGCGATTTCCTACAAGGCGCACTGACTGGGCTGGCGAGCACGACGCGGCCGTGGGTGCCCGGCAACGGCAATGCGGTGGCGGTGTAGAGCGCCGCTTCCGCGCAACCCGCCATGCCCCGCGAAGGCGGTGCATACTGCACTGACTATCTTAGGTGCATACTGCACTGACTATCTTATCTTGAATTGAGAAGCGCCGGATCACCCGCCTGCGCGGGTGATGACAGTTCCAGCTATTCCTTGCCGCCGAGTTTATCCAGCCGCTTCTGCATTTCGTCGAGCTGTCGCTTGAGGTCGTCCATCTCGCCGGCGGATTGCGGCTTGTCGCCTGACGGCTTGCCTTCGTCGGATTTGGCGCCGCGAACGAACGGCGGCGCGAACATCGCGAAGGTCTTCTCGAACATTTCCATGTTCCGGCGCACGTGATCTTCCATCGGGCCGAAGCCGCCTACGCCGCCGAAGGCCTGGCTGATCTGTTCGCGGAATTTGCCCTGCTGGCTGGTCAGCGATTGCATCGACTGTTCGAGGAAACGCGGCACCATCATCTGCATGCTGTCGCCGTAGAAGCGGATCAACTGCCGCAAGAAGGCGATCGGCAGCAGGCTTTGGCCTTCCTTGTTCTCCTGCTCGAAGATGATCTGCGCCAGCACCGAGCGGGTAATGTCCTCGCTGGTCTTGGCGTCATAGACGACGAAATCCTCGCCATTCTTGACCATGACGGCGAGGTCTTCGAGGGTTACGTAGGTGCTGGTGCCGGTATTATAGAGCCGCCGATTGGCGTACTTTTTAATGGTGACCGGCTCTTTTTCATCTGCCATGTAATCACTCGTTTCCTCTGCCCAGCCATAAGCATAACCGGATTATGACCGGGCGGGCCACCGTTTTGTGGCGGCGCGGTAAACTTAAGGGGCGTTGCGGTATCCCTTGCGGAAACTCGAAAAAAGGGCCAATTCTCAGCCATAACCGCGAGGCCCCCATTATTGACAGGCCCCCTTGGCCTGCCGAGGATGCGGCAGTGCCATAACGGCAGCCATAAAACGTCACCTTGCCCCAAGTTGACCGCCAGAGGAGTTATCGATGAAAGACGATGTCGTCATTGTGAGCGCCGCCCGCACGCCGGTCGGCTCGTTCAACGGGGCATTTGCCAATGTGCCGGCCCATGAGCTGGGCAAAACCGCCATTCTGGCCGCGCTTGAGCGCGCCGGGGTCGAGGGCAGCCGCGTCAGCGAAGTCATCATGGGGCAGATTCTCACCGCCGGTCAGGGCCAGAACCCGGCCCGCCAGGCCTCGATCGCCGCCGGCATTCCGGTCGAAAGCCCGGCCTGGGGTGTCAATCAGTTGTGCGGCTCCGGATTGCGCGCGGTTGCGCTCGGCTATCAGGCGATCCTCAATGGCGACAGCGACATCGTCGTCGCCGGCGGCCAGGAGTCGATGAGCATGGCGCCGCACGCCCAGTATCTGCGTGGCGGCATCAAGATGGGCAATTTTGAATTGGTCGACACCATGATCAAGGACGGCCTGTGGGACGCCTTCAACGGCTATCACATGGGCACGACCGCCGAGAACGTCGCCAAGCAGTGGCAGATCACCCGCCAGCAGCAGGACGAATTCGCGGTCAAATCGCAGAACAAGGCCGAGGCGGCGATGAAGGCCGGCAAGTTCAAGGACGAGATCGCCCCGGTCACGATCAAAGGCCGCAAGGGCGACACCGTCGTCGATACCGACGAATATCCGAAATCGGGCGTTACGCTGGAAGGCCTGACCAAGCTGCGCCCGGCCTTCGACAAGGAAGGCACCGTCACCGCCGCTTCGGCGTCCGGCATCAATGACGGCGCCGCCGCCGTCGTGCTGATGCGCGCCTCGGAAGCCGCCAAGCTCGGCAAGACCCCGCTCGCCCGCATCGTCTCGTGGGCGCAGGCCGGTGTCGACCCCTCGATCATGGGCACCGGGCCGATCCCGGCCTCGCGCGCCGCGCTGAAGAAAGCCGGCTGGAAGCACGAGGACCTCGATTTGATCGAGGCCAACGAAGCCTTCGCCGCGCAGGCCTGCGCGGTCAACAAGGACCTCGGCTGGGACACCTCGAAGGTCAACGTCAATGGCGGCGCCATCGCCATCGGCCATCCGATCGGCGCGTCCGGCGCGCGGGTGCTGACCACGCTGCTGTTCGAAATGCAGAAGCGCAACGCCAAGAAGGGCCTTGCGACCTTGTGCATCGGCGGCGGCATGGGCATCGCCCTGTGCGTCGAGCGGTAGCGAAGACGAACCATCAAAAATGTGCGTCGAGCGCTAACGCATAGTCGTTGCACCGCACAAAATTAATTGATCTGCATCATGGCCGGCTCCCGCGAGCCGGCCATGATTTTAACCGCGACTAAATGCGACTATTAAAATCGGCGCGCAAAGGCGATAATCTAAAGCGTCGTCAAAAGAACGGCTGTAAAGCTCGGTACTCTGGGAGGAGTAGTTTATGTCTCGCGTGGCTTTGGTAACGGGCGGAACCCGCGGCATTGGCGCGGCAATTTCAAAGGCGTTGAAAGAGAAGGGCTACAAGGTCGCGGCCAGCTACGCCGGCAACGATGAGGCCGCGCAAAAATTCAAGGCCGAGACCGGCATTCCGGTATTCAAATGGGATGTATCCTCGTTTGAGGCCTCCGGCGCCGGCATCAAGCAGGTCGAAGCCGAACTCGGACCCATCGAAGTGCTGGTCAACAATGCCGGCATCACCAAGGACGCCATGCTGCACCGCATGAAGCCGGAGCAGTGGAGCGCGGTGATCAACACCAATCTCGGCTCGCTGTTCAATATGTGCCGTCAGGTCATTGAGGGCATGCGCGAACGCAAGTTCGGCCGCATCATCAACATCTCGTCGATCAACGGTCAAAAAGGCCAGATGGGCCAGACCAATTATTCCGCCGCCAAGGCCGGCGAGATCGGCTTCACCAAAGCGCTCGCGCAAGAGAGCGCCAAGGCCGGCATCACCGTCAACGCCATCTGCCCCGGCTATATCAACACCGAGATGGTGCAGGCGGTGCCGAAGGACGTGCTGGAAAAGTCGATCCTGCCGCTGATCCCGATCGGCCGTCTCGGCGAGCCGGAGGAAATCGCGCGCTGCGTCGTCTTCCTCGCCGCGGATGAAGCCGGCCTGATGACCGGCTCGACGCTTACGGCCAATGGCGGGCAGTATTTCGCCTAGACGCCTTTCGCGCCACGCCCAGTTTCGCTAGATCAGGCGGCCCGCCCCGGAAACGCGGCGGGCCGTCGCGCATTCGCAAGGGAGCCCTCCATGACCACCAATTGCGTTCACCGCATCGCCGTCATTCCTGGCGACGGCATCGGCAAGGAGGTCATGCCCGAGGGCGTGCGCGTTCTCGAAGCGGCGGCGAAGAAGTTCGGCTTCAAGCTGCAGTTCGACGATTTCGATTTCGCTTCCTGCGATTATTACGAAAAGCACGGCCGCATGATGCCGGAGGACTGGAAGGACAAGATCGGCAAGCACGACGCGATCTATTTCGGCGCCGTCGGCATGCCCGACAAGGTGCCGGATCATATTTCGCTGTGGGGCTCGCTGATCCTGTTCCGCCGCGAGTTCGATCAATACGTCAATCTGCGCCCGGTGCGGCTGATGCCCGGCGTGCCGTGTCCCCTGGTCGGCCGCAAGCCGGGCGACATCGATTTCTGGGTGGTGCGTGAAAATACCGAAGGCGAATATTCGGCCATCGGCGGCAAGATGTTCGCCGGCACCGAGCGCGAAGTCGTCGTGCAGGAAACGGTGATGAGCCGGGTCGGCGTCGACCGCGTTCTGAAATTCGCGTTTGAATTGGCGAAATCAACGCCGAAGAAGCATCTCACCTCGGCGACCAAGTCGAACGGCATTGCGATCACCATGCCGTACTGGGACGAGCGGGTGAAGGAAATGGCGAAGGCCTATCCGGACGTGAAATGGAATCAGTTTCACATCGATATCCTCACCGCGCACTTCGTCATGAACCCGGACAAGTTCAACGTTGTCGTCGCCTCCAATCTGTTCGGCGATATTCTCTCCGATTTGGGGCCGGCCTGCACTGGCACCATTGGCATCGCGCCGTCGGGCAATATCAATCCGGAACGCAAATTTCCTTCCGTGTTCGAGCCGGTGCATGGTTCGGCGCCGGATATTTACGGCCAGGGCATCGCCAATCCGATCGGGCAAATCTGGTCGGGCGCGATGATGCTCGAGCATCTCGGCGAGCCGGAAGCGGCTAAGGCCATTGTCGCGGCCATCGAGAAAGTATTGGCGCAGGACAAATTGCGCACCCGCGATCTTAAAGGCCCGGCCAATACGGTGACCTGCGGCAAGGCGGTTGCCGACGCGCTGGGGTAAGCTTTCACACACTCCGTCAAGCCTGGCGATGATGAAGAATAGAATGACTTCCTCCCGCGCCACATTGTTCGGCTTTGCCGCTATCCTGATGTGGTCCCTGCTGGCGGTCATGATCGTCGCGTCCGGCACGGTGCCGCCGTTTCAACTGGCGGCGTTGACCTTCGCCATTGGCGGCGCCATCGGCGCGGTCTGGGTAACGCGCACCGGCAATTGGCGCGCGATGCGCCAGCCGCCGCAAGTCTGGCTGCTCGGCGTCGGCGGGCTGTTCGGCTATCACGCGCTGTATTTCATCGCGCTGCGGCTGGCGCCGCCGGCCGAAGCCGGCCTTCTGAATTATTTCTGGCCGCTGCTGATCGTGCTGTTCTCCGGCCTGCTGCCCGGCGAGCATCTGCGCTGGTATTCGATATGCGGCGCGCTTCTGGGCCTTGCCGGCACAGTGATCCTGTTTCTCGGCAAGGGCCTCGCGCCGGCGCTGGATTATGTCGCCGGCTACAGCGCGGCGTTTTGTGCCGCTTTCGTCTGGGCCGGCTATTCGGTGTTGTCGCGCCGCTTTGTCGGCGTGCCGACCGCGGCGGTCGCCGGATTTTGTCTGGCGACCGCTTTGCTGGCGGCTGTTTGTCATGTCGCTTTCGAGACGACAGTCTGGCCGGCGAATGCCGGTCAATGGCTCGCCGTCGCCGCGCTCGGCATCGGCCCGGTCGGCATCGCGTTTTATGCGTGGGACATCGGCGTCAAGCGCGGCGACATCAGGCTGCTCGGCGTCGCGTCCTACGCCGCGCCATTACTCTCGACATTTTTTCTGGTGCTTGCTGGATATGCTGAGGCGCGACTGACATTATGGTTCGCGGCGCTGCTCATTGCTGGTGGCGGTTTGCTTGCGGCGAAGGACATGCTCGGCAAACAGACTCCGCCTTAAGACTTTAATTTGCGCATGACCTGATCCGAAAACCGGTTCCCACTTTTCGGGATCATTCGCGGGGCGTCCAGTCCCTCGGCGCCAGTTCAAACCCGTCGAAGGTAAAGCCCGGCGCGACGGTGCAGCCGACCAAAGTCCAGTCGCCAGTCGATTCCGCCGCCTGCCAGGCGCGCGCCGGCACGATAACTTGCGGAATCTCATCGGCATGAATGTCGCCGCCGAGCCGGACGATCTCTTCCTTGGTGCCATCGACAACTGACAGCTTGAGCGGTGCGCCGGCATGCCAGTGCCAGATCTCGACCGCATCGACGCGATGCCAGTGCGAGCGTTCGCCGCGCGCCAGAAGAAATAATATCGCAGTCGAGGCAGCGCGGCCGTTCACCGTGTGGCTGTCGCGAAACGTCTCGCGATAATGCCCGCCTTCCGGATGCGGCTTGAGATCGAGCTTCCTGATGATGTCGGCGGCGGTCGGCATTAGAACTTGTTCTTCCGCTCGCGCACTTCCGCGAACACTTCATTGGCCGGTTTGCCGGCCATGCCGATAGCGGCGGCGAGCGAAGGCTCGCTTGCGCGCAGGAACGGATTGGTCTTCTTCTCTTCGCCGATAGTGGTCGGAATGGTCGGCTCGCCGGCGGCCAGTTGTTTGGCGGCCTGTTGCGCGCGCGCCAGCAGATCCTTGTTGCCCTTGTCGACCGAGAGCGCGAACTTGATATTGGCGGCGGTGTATTCATGGCCGCAGAAGATTTTCGTCTCGTCCGGCAGGTCGCGCATTTTCAGCATCGAGCCCCACATCTGATCCATGGTGCCTTCGATGACGCGGCCGCAGCCGACCGAGAATAAAGTATCGGCGGCGAAGAGCAGATTGTCGGCGTGGAACCAGTAGACGATATGGCCGAGCGTATGGCCGGGCGTCTCGATGACATTGCCGGTGAGATTGCCGACCTTGACCTTGTCGCCTTCGCGCACGGTCTCATCGACGCCGGGGATCTTTGCGGCTTCACCGGCCGGCGCGACGACGCGGCATTTGTATTTGCTCTTGAGCGCCATGATGCCGTCGGTGTGGTCGGCGTGATGATGGGTAACCAGAATATCGGTGAGCTTCCAGCCCGTGGCCGTCAGCGCGGCCTCGATCGGCGCCGCCTCCGGCGCGTCGATCGACGCGGTCGCGCCGGTCGCGGAATCGTGCAGCAGCACGCCGTAATTATCGGAGCGGCACATAAAAAGGCGCGTTTGCGCGGGCATGGTCGTTCTCCTCGACGAAGTCGTTAACCTAACATCGGAAATGTGTCGCATATCGGCGGCCCGCAAGGCCAGCCGTTTATTGGCCGGCGATTCGTGGTAGCCTGCCGTCATGTCGATCGATGTCGTTGATCTGCGCAATTTTTATGGCCAGCGTCTGGGCGTGGTGGCGCGCCGCTTTGTCGGCCGCGCCGTGCGGTCGCTATGGCGCGACACTGCCGGCCAGCGCGTCCTCGGCATCGGCTATACGACGCCCTATCTCGGCCTGTTCCGCGAGGACGCCGAACGCTGTCTGGCCTTCATGCCGGCCGGGCAGGGCGTGCTGAAATGGCCGACGGCGCGACCGGCTCTGTCGGCGCTGGTCGATGAGAACGAATTGCCGCTGACCGATGGCGCGGTCGATCGCGTGCTGCTGGTGCATGCGTTGGAAATGACCAACGACCCGGCGGCGCTGTTGCGCGAAGTGTGGCGGGTGCTGGCCGCCGGTGGCCGGCTGCTGGCCGTGGTACCGAACCGGCGCGGCGTCTGGGCGCGCATGGACACGACGCCGTTCGGCCACGGCCGGCCCTATTCGCGCTCGCAGATCAATCAGCTGTTGCGCGAGACCTGGTTCACGCCGTCGGGCTGGAGCGAAGCGCTCTACGTGCCGCCGGTGCC
The DNA here is from genome assembly GCA_945861265.1 of Rhizobium sp. Q54. Taxonomy (GTDB): domain Bacteria; phylum Pseudomonadota; class Alphaproteobacteria; order Rhizobiales; family Xanthobacteraceae; genus Pseudolabrys. The sequence goes on from CAMAUC010000006.1 coordinate 58,611, forward strand.
GCGCGGCTGGTTCCTGCGCTCGGCGGCGGCGTGGGAACGCACCGGCGCGACTTTGTCGGCGCCGTTCGCCGGCGTGCATCTGGTGGAAGCGACCAAGCAGGTCTATCGCGCGGTGCCGGCGCAACGCCGCCTTAAGCGCAGGCTGATGCCCGCGCTCGAGCCGGTGCTGGCGCCGTCGCCGGGGACATAAAGCGTTTTCGAGCGAAGTGGGCACCGGTTCGCGTGAAGAAAACGCGACAAAACAAAAGACCAGAGCCCCTAAGCGCGGATTATTCCGGCTGGCGCGGCGGTTCGTCGCCACCCGAGGACGGCGCGGACGCGGCGGCATCGACATTGCCACCGACATTGCCGTTGGCATCGCCGCCCGTATTACCGTTGAAGTCCGGACGGAAGCCGCCGCTGCCGCGGTGACGCCGGCGCCGGCGGCCGAAACGATCCGGACGGTCGCCCTGCTCGTGGCCATTCTGACTGTTGGCATCGCCTTGATCGCCGGCAACGACCGGTTGCGGTTGACCGCCGCCGGTGATGAAGGCCGGCAGGCCTGTCACTTCCGGCGCGACATTGTTTTGATTTTGCGGCTGACGCGGCTGGTGTTGCGGCTGATGCTGCGGATTGCGGTGTTGCGGCTGATCGCGCGGCGGGAACGGCTGCGCGTCGCGCGGCAGATAAGGCTGCGCCTGCGGTTGCGGCGGTGCGAACTGCGGCTGTTCGCTCTGGCCGGCGAACGGCTGGCCGTCGTCCTCGCCGTCGTCGTAATTGTCGTCGGCGGCGCCGGTCGGCGCGCCCGGCGTCGGCGCCGGATTGTTGTAATAGGGATTTTGCTGCCGGAACTGTTCCTGCGCCGTGGCGATCAGGCGGAAATAATGTTCGGCGTGCTGGAAGTAATTCTCGGCCGCGACCGGATCGCCGGAGCTCTGCGCGTCGCGCGCGAGCTGCATGTACTTTTCGGCGATATGTGAGGCGGTGCCGCGAATTTTCACGTCGGGGCCGTTCGACTCATAAACCCGTGTCAGCGGATTCTGGCTTTTGCGGTGATTGTTATTGTTGTTGCCGCCGCCACCGCCACCGCCACCGCTGCCACCGCCGCTGCGACCGCGCATACGCTTCTGACCGTTTCTCATGATTTCCCTGTTCGCCAACTATTGCTTCGCTATTCCGCGGCCTTGGCCGCTGTTGCACTGCTCGACCGGGAAGACACGTCCCGTGACGTTCTTAAAGAGGTTCATCCAAACGGATGTTGTTGCGTGGCGAACCTGTCCCGGTTGCCAACGCCAATGCCCCGAATCTGTGCGCCTGTTATCGCGATGATTACAGCAACCCCAATGCCGCTTCTGGCGATTTCGCGAGCCGTTGTCGTTTGACCGGTCCCTGAGCGTTCAACCGGTTCTTGGTCATCGGCTCGTCGTTATCTGCCACTGCAATCGACTTTGCGGCGCTGCCTCGCAGAGCATCTTGCTCCGGGGTTCGTGGCTATGCATCCGTCACGGGTCGATTCCGTACTTGGAAGCTAGTCCGTTCCGGGCCATATTCCAAGCGGTTTTTTGCTCTTTTGCCAGCCCCGCATTTCTGTTGAGCGGCAATGCGTGGGGCTCATGGCGCCAAACAAGCACTTAACGCGCGTGGAATACCGGCCAAATCGGCGCGAGCGCCGTTAACCGTCAAACCGGACCCGGTAAACAGGCCGCGCACGGCGTGTTCCTGGCCGGCGCCCAATTCGACGATGAGGCGGCCGCCGGGCGCCAGCAGATGGATCGCCTGCGACGCGATGGCGCGATAGGCATCGAGCCCGTCGATACCGCCATCGAGCGCCAAGGCCGGATCGTAGTCACGCACCTCCGGTTCCAGCGTCGCGATGTCGCTATGTTCGACATAAGGCGGATTGGACACGATCAGATCGAACGGCCCGGTCACGCCAGTGGCGATGTCGCAGACGACGAAGCGGCAACGTGACGAAAGGCCGAGCCGTTCGGCATTGCCGCGCGCAACATCGATGGCTGCCGGACTGATATCGGTGGCCACGCCTTCGGCATCTTTCAGTTCGGTGAGCAGCGCCAGCAGCAGGGCACCGGAACCGGTGCCGATGTCGAGAAGACGCAAGGGCGCAAGACGCAGGCTTTCACGCTCGATGTAATCAAGCGCGGCTTCGACGACAGTCTCGGTATCCGGCCGCGGCACCAGCACGGCGTCGCTGACGTCGAGCGGCAGACTCCAGAATTCCTTGCGGCCGATAATGCGCGATACCGGCTCGTGCCCGAGGCGGCGGCCGGCGAGCGTGTCGATGGCCGCGATCTCATCGGCGCGCAGAAGTCGGTCGCCATTTGTCATCAACGCGGTGCGGTCGAGGCCGAGCGCGTGGCCGATCAGCAACCGGGCATCGGTGTCCGGGGATTCGATGCCTGCCTGCCGCAACATTTCGGTCACAGCGTGCCGTTTCGCCGCGACGGTCAGGCCGGCGGCGGCCATCGTCACGTCGCGCCTTCGGCGGCGAGCAGTTCGGCCTGATGCTCGGTGATCAGGGCGTCGATCAGATCGTCGACGTCGCCTTCCATCACCGCCGGCAATTTATAAAGCGTCAGGTTGATGCGGTGATCGGTGACCCGGCCTTGCGGGTAATTATAGGTTCGGATGCGCTCGGAGCGGTCGCCGGACCCAATCTGTCCCTTGCGCTCGGCGGCGCGCTCGGCATCGAGCTTCGAGCGCTGCGTGTCGTAGAGCTTGGTGCGCAAATAAGCGAGCGCCTTGGCCTTGTTCTTGTGCTGCGAGCGCTCCTCCTGCACGAACACGATGGTGCCCGTCGGAATATGCGTGATGCGGATCGCCGACTCGGTCTTGTTGACGTGCTGGCCGCCGGCGCCTTGCGCGCGCATCGTGTCGATCTTCAGATCGTCATCCTTGATCTGGATATCGACGTCCTCGACTTCTGGCAGCACCGCGACGGTCGCGGCCGATGTATGCACGCGCCCCTGCGTTTCGGTGTCCGGCACGCGTTGCACGCGATGCACGCCGGACTCGAACTTCAACTTGGCGAAGACGCCGCGGCCATGCACCTCGGCGATGACTTCCTTGAGCCCGCCTTTGGAGCCTTCGCTCATGGATATGACTTCGGTTTTCCAGCCCTGCTTGGCGGCGTAGCGCTCGTACATGCGGAACAGGTCGCCGGCGAACAAAGCCGCCTCGTCGCCGCCGGTGCCGGCGCGGATTTCCAGGATGGCGTCGTGGTCGTCCATCGCGTCTTTCGGGATCAGCGCCAGCCGGATTTTCTTTTCCAGCTCCTCGTGGCGCGCCAACAGCGACTGCTTCTCGGTCTCCGCCATCTTGCGCATTTCGGCGTCGGTCGATGCATCGGCGATCATCGCATCGAGATCGGCGATTTCGGCGCCGGTCGCGCGGTAAGTCTTGATCGCCTCGATCACGGGCCCGAGTTCGGAGAACTCGCGCGACAATTTGACGTAGGCTTCGGTGCCCAGCCCGCTGCCGAGTTCGCGTTCGACCATGGCGTGACGGGAGAGCAGGGCATCGAGACGGTGTTGCGGAAGCGATATCAAAGTGCAAATTCCTTCAAAGGGAAAGTCCCTCGGCGGTCGCAAAATCTTCTAGTGTCTGGCGGACCGACACGCTGCCGACCGGCTGCGCCAAAGCCGGCAGCAGGGCATCGGCGCCCTTCTTGCAGTCGAGCTGCATCAGCATCGCCTTGACCGGGCCGACGGCCGACGGCGACAGCGACATCGCGCGATAGCCTATGATTGCCAGCGCCAGCGCACCGATCGGTTGCGAGGCCAATTCGCCGCACAGGGCGACCGGCTTGCCGTGCTTGGCGGCCTTGTCGGCGATCTCTTTCAGCGCACGCAGCACCGGCGCCGACAGCGGATCGAAGCGCTGCGACACCCGCGTATTGCCGCGGTCGGCGGCATAAAGAAACTGCATCAGGTCGTTGGACCCGACCGACAGGAAATCGACACGCTCCAGCAACTCGTCGAGCTGGAACAAGAGCGACGGCACTTCCAGCATGGTGCCGATATGCACGCGTTCGGGCAGCGAATGGCCGTGCTTGCGCAAATGCGTCAGTTCGACTTCGACCAAAGCCTTGGCCTGGTCGAATTCCTCGACGGTGGCGATCATCGGAAACATCACGCGAATTTCGCGGCCGCCGCCGGCACGCAGCAGCGCGCGCACCTGGCTGCGCAGCAGACCGGGGCGATCGAGGCCGAGCCGGATCGCGCGCCAGCCGAGCGCCGGGTTCTCTTCCTCGAAGTTGCGCAAGTAGGGCAAAACCTTGTCGCCGCCGATGTCGAGCGTGCGGAAAGTCACCGGCTTCTTGCCGGCGGCATCGAGCACCGTGCGATAGAGCTGCATCTGCTCGCCGGTGCGCGGCAGTGTCGGCGCCACCATGAACTGCAATTCGGTGCGGAACAGGCCGATGCCGGAAGCGCCGGTCTCCGCCATGTGCGGCAGATCGATGGTCAGGCCGGCATTCATCATCAGCGAAATGGCGCAGCCGTCCATGGTGATACACGGCTTGTCGCGCGCCGCGCGATACTGCGCCATGCGCCGCGCGCGCAATTTCACGCGCTCGCCGAAGGCCGCCTCGATATCCTGCGCCGGCCGCATATGCACATGGCCGGTCGAGCCATCGACGATGATGGCGTCGCCCTGTTCGACCAGGCCTGTGGCGTTGGCAATGTCGCCGACTGTCGGAATGCCGAGCGCGCGCGCCACGATCGACACATGCGAGGTCATGCCGCCTTCTTCGAGCACCAGGCCGCGCAATTTCTTGCGGTCGTAATCGAGCAATGCCGCCGGACCCATCGAGCGGGCGACGACGATGGCGTTGTCGGGCAATTGATCCTTGCGCGGCGCATGGTCCTGACCCAACAGCACGCGCATCAAGCGGTTGGCGAGATCGTCGAGATCATGCAGGCGGTCGCGCAGATACGGATCGGAGGCGCGCAGCATGCGCGCGCGGGTGTCGGACTGCACGCGCTCGACGCCGGCTTCGGCGGTGAGGCCCGTCGTCACCGCCTCTCTGATTTTATGCGCCCAGCCCTGATCGTAGGAGAACATGCGATAGGCTTCGAGCACGTCACGATGCTCGCCGCCGTCAACGACGTCGCGGTGCTCGACGAGGCGGTCGAGATCGGCGCGTAAGGTGGCGATCGCCGCTTCCAGCCGCTTGAGTTCCTTCGGCACGTCATCGGCGATGACATTGGTGATGACGACGCGCGGCTCGTGCAGGACAACATGTCCGAGCGCGATGCCGTCGGACAGCGAGATGCCTTCGATATGAATGGCGTGGCGCGCGGCCGGCTCGGCGCCGGGCTTGGCAATCGACGAGAGTTCGCCGGAGGCGATCATCTCGGCGAGCACCATCGCCGTCGTCTGCAGCGCTTCTTCTTCTTCCTCGGTGTAGGTTCGCCGCGCGCGGTTCTGCACCACCAGCACGCCAAGCGTATTGCCGGCGCGCAGGATCGGCACGCCGAGGAACGAGTGGTAGATTTCTTCGCCGGTCTCCGGGCGGAACGAGAAGGCCGGGTGGTTCTGCGCATCCGACAGGTTGATCTTGGTGGCTTCGCTGGCCACCAGGCCGACCAGGCCTTCGTCGGCCTTCATCACCGTCGCGTGGACCGCTTCGCGCTTGAGACCTTCGGTGGCGTATAGCTCAAGGGTTCCGTCCACGCGCAACACGTAGACAGAGCAAACCTCCGCCACCATGTTGGCGGCGATCAGGACGACCACCTTGTCGAGACGATCCTGCGCGCTGACCGGCTCCGCCATAACCTCGCGGAGGCGCCGCAACAGCACGCGCGGACCGCCCAGCGCGCCACGCATTGTGAGGTCCTTTACCGGAATCGGGGCCGAAAGCCTCGTTTACGGCCCGATTATGCACGAAAGGCGGCTGCGAATCCGGCGCCCGCAGCCCTAGGGCAGCCTATAGCGAAGGAGGGTGCTTGGGGGCAAGGGATAGCCCTGGCGAGGGGGCTGGGGGCGGGGATTGCTTTTCACCCTCCCCTCCAGGGGAGGATGAAGAAAGTGCCTCAGCCCTTATCCAGCCCATACAAAGTATGCAGCGTTCGCACCGCCAGATCGGTCTGCGCGGCGTGGATCAGCACCGAGAACTTGATCTCGGAGGTGGTGATGGCAAGGATATTGATCTTCTGCTCCGACAGAGCCTTGAATGCTTCCGCCGCGACGCCGGCGTGGCTGCGCATGCCGATGCCGATGACCGACACCTTGGCGACGTCTGTGGCGCCATCCAATCGCTCATAGCCGATGGTGCCCTTGGCCTTCTCGATGGTGACGCGGGCGCGTTCGTAATCGGCCGACGGCACCGTGAAGGTCAGGTCGGTGGTGGCGCCGTCCGGCGAGATGTTCTGCACGATCATGTCGACATTGATGCTGGCCGCGGCGAGCGGGACGAAGATCGCTGCGGCGACGCCGGGCTTGTCCTGCACGCGGCGGACCGAAATCTGCGCCTCCTCCTTGGAGAAGGCGATGCCGGTGACGGTTTGCTGTTCCATGATCTCACTCTCGTCGCAGATAAGGGTGCCGATGAAGTTGGCCTTCGGATCGATGTCTTCCGGCTTGACGAAACTCGAGCGCACGAAGATGCGCACGTTGCGCAGCATGCCGAGCTCGACCGAGCGCACCTGCATGACCTTGGCGCCGAGCGAGGCAAGCTCCAGCATTTCCTCGAATGCGATCTTGTCGAGCCGGCGTGCATTCGGCACGACGCGCGGATCGGTGGTGTAGACGCCATCGACGTCGGTGTAGATGTCGCAGCGCTCGGCGCCAATCGCCGCGGCGATCGCGACAGCCGACGTATCGGAGCCGCCGCGGCCGAGCGTGGTAATACGGCCGGTATCCTTGTGCAGGCCCTGGAAGCCGGCGATCACCGCCACCTGCTTGTGTTCGGCAAAGCGCTTGATCAGCTCGGCGCCATTGACATCGAGAATACGCGCCGAGGCATGCGCGCCGTCGGTCAGGATCGGCAACTGCCAGCCCTGCCAGGAGCGCGCATTGATGCCCATGCCTTCGAGCACAATGGCCAGCAGCCCCGACGTGACCTGCTCGCCGGTCGCCACCACGGCGTCATATTCGCGCACGTTGTAGAGCGCCGAAGCATCCTTGCACCAGGCGACGAGCTGATTGGTGACGCCCGACATGGCGGACACCACGACGGCGACGTCATAGCCGGCATCGACCTCGCGCTTAACGTGGCGGGCGACATTGCGGATGCGGTCGAGATCGGCGACCGACGTTCCGCCGAATTTCATGACAAGGCGAGGCATAAGATTATAAGACCTTGGTCGTTCCCGGAGACGGCAAAAGGGGGCTATACATACCCATGGGGTGGCCCCCCTGCAACTTCCGTCCCCATAAGGGAAAAGCCTGATGGTGAATGCCAGAAACCGCGCTTCCAGTGTCGATGACGCCGAAATAGGGCGGTTTTCGCGCATGGCCGCCACCTGGTGGGACCCGAAGGGCCCGATGGCTGCGCTGCATAAGTTCAATCCGCTGCGGCTGTCCTATATCCGCGCCCAGGCGGCGGCGCATTTCGATCTCGACCCGAAGAAGCTCGACTGCCTCAAGGGACTGCGCATGCTCGATATCGGCTGCGGCGCCGGCATCCTGTCGGAGCCTCTGGTGCGGCTGGGGGCCTCGATGGTCGGCGCCGATCCGGCCGAGGAAAATATCGAGGCGGCGCGGGCGCATGCCGAGGCGACCGGGGTCAGCGTCGATTACCGCGCCACCACGGCCGAGGCTTTGGCGGAAGCCGGCGAGCAATTCGACATCGTGCTGGCGATGGAAGTGGTCGAGCATGTCGTCGACGTGCCGGCCTTCGTCGAAACCTGCGCCGACATGGTCAAGCCCGGCGGGCTGATATTCGCGGCGACGATCAATCGCACGCTGAAGAGCTTTGCTCTGGCAATCGTCGGCGCCGAATATGTGCTGCGCTGGGTGCCGCGCGGCACGCATCAATGGGATAAATTCGTCAAGCCGGAAGAACTCGAACTGGCCTTCGAGGATGCCGGGCTCGACGTGATCGGTGAGCGCGGCGTGATCTATAATCTGATCGCCGACCGCTGGCAGTTGTCGTCCGACATGGACGTGAACTATATGGTGGTGGGCTCCCGGCCCAAATCCAAGGGGAAGGTTTCATGATCCTCGAACTGGTCGAATTCAATTCGCCGAAGGGCTGGACGCGCCAGCAGGTGGCCGAGGACGCGCGCCACGTCATCGGCAAGTGGCAGGACAACAAGGAATTGCTGCGCAAGCATTTCCTGCTCGAGCTGAACGGCAAAACCGGCGCCGGCGTCTATATCTGGCCGTCGCTCGACGCCGCGCAGCGCGCGCATAACGAGGACTGGAAGCAGTCGGTCATCAAGCGCACTGGCGCCGCGCCGACCATCCGCTATTTCGACCTGTTCCTCTTGATCGACAACGAGAACGGCACGGTCAGCGAATTCCCCGACGCTGCCGAGATCAAGCCGGCGGCGTAGTCCGTCCGCGCGCCACCATCCAAGAAGAAACGCAAACGCAATGCTCTGGGCCGTCTTTACCCTCATCGCCGCCGCGGCCCAGACCGCGCGTAACGCCATGCAGCGCGAATTGACCGCGACGCTCGGCACGGTCGGCGCCACGCATGTCCGCTTTTTGTTCGGCTTTCCGTTCGCCGTGCTGTTCCTGATCGGCGTGCTGACAGTCACCGGCTCCGATTGGCCTAAGCCGTCGTTTATCTATTGGCCGTGGATCACTTTGGGCTTTGTCGCACAGATAGCCGCGACCGCGATGATGTTGTCGGCGATGAGCAGCCGCTCATTCGTCGTCACCACCGCCTACATCAAGACCGAGCCGGTGCAGACCGCTATGTTCGGACTGGTCCTGCTCGGCGACCGGGTGACGCTGATGCTGGCGATCGCGATTCTGGTGGCGACCTCGGGCGTCGTGATGATGTCGTTCAAGCCCGGCGTCGCGCAGGAAGGCGGCTACCGGCCGACCGTGATGGGTATCGTCGCAGGCGGCATGTTCGGCCTGTCGGCGATCGGCTATCGCGGCGCGATTCTCAGCCTCGATCTCGGTGCCAATTATGTGCTGGCGGCGACCTTTACGCTGGCCGTCGGGCTGGTGCTGCAAGCGGCGCTGCTGTCGGCCTGGCTGGCCTGGCGCGACATGGCGGTATTGAAGGCAATCTTTCGCGCCTGGAAGCCGTCGGTCATGGCCGGCTTCATGGGCGCATTCGCCTCGCAATTCTGGTTTCTCGCTTTCGCCCTGACCACGGCCGCGAGCGTGCGCACTCTGGCGCTGGTGGAGGTTTTGTTCGCGCAAGGCATTTCGAAATTCATCTTTAAACAGCCGACGACCTCGCGCGAAGCCGCCGGCATTGTGCTGGTGGTGGTCGGCGTCGCGTTACTGGTGTGGGCGCATTAGTGCGCTGAGGCGGCGCCTAGTTTCGCTCGTCCGGCAAAATCGGCACGGGCATGAATTCGATGCCTTCGTCGGCCAGTTCCCTGGCGTCCTCGGGCGAGGCGACGCCATAGATCGAGCGATGCTCGGTCTCGCCGTAGTGCATCTTGCGCGCTTCTTCGGGGAATTTCTGGCCGACATCGTCGGCATTCTTGACGATATGCTCGCGCAGTTCCTTGAGCTTGGCGCGGAATTCCTGCTCCTGCGGCGAGATCATCGCGACGGGTGCTTTGTCGCCGGTGGCAGGCATTGCCGGTGGCGTTTCGTTCCGCGGGCCGCGCTTGCGTGTGCCGGAAACCCGCGGCGCCATGATCGCCTTCTCGACCTTGGCCGAGCCGCAATGCGGACAGGTCACCAGGCCGCGTCTGGCCTGCTTGTCGAAGGCGCCAGAGTCCTGAAACCAGCTGTCGAAGCCGTGGCCTTTGTCGCAACTGAGCGCGTAGCGGATCATTTCGGGTCCGGTACTAAATGCAGATGCGTGGGTTCAACCATTGGCTCCACCATCTCGAAGCGGCGGCCATGCTGCAGCGACGGCATGCGGGACCGCGCTTCCGCTACCTGCGCCGGATCGATCTCGGCCATGACCACGCCCGGTTCGCTGCCGCCTTCGGCGAGCACGCGGCCCCACGGATCGACGATCAGCGAATGACCGAAGGTGTCGCGGCCGTTCTCATGCGTGCCGCCTTGAGCGGCGGCGAGCACGAAGCAGCCGTTCTCGATAGCACGCGCCCGCATCAAGACATGCCAATGGGCTTCGCCGGTCTGTTTGGTGAAAGCCGAAGGGATTGCCAGCATTGTCGCCCCGGCTTCGGCCAGCGCGCGATACAAAGCCGGAAAGCGCAGATCGTAGCAGATCGTCACGCCGAGGCGGCCCCACGGCAGATCGGCATTCACGGCAATCTCGCCCGCACGATAGTTGCGCGACTCGCGGTAGCTCTCGCCGCCGGCCAGATCGACATCGAACATATGGATCTTGTCGTAGCGGGCGACGATGTCGCCTTTCGGATTGATCAGGAAAGCGCGGTTGGCCGCTTTCTCCGGCGCGATCTTGATTGCCAGCGAGCCGACATGAACGAAGATCTTGTGCTTGCGCGCCAGTTCGCGGAAAGCAGCGAGCGAACTGTCGGCGTCTTCGTCCTGAATGGCGGAGAAGAAGCGCTCGCGCTTGACGTCCATGATGTTGGTCATCTCGGGCGTCTGCACATAATCGGCGCCGGCCGATTTGGCCTCGGCGATCGTGCGCGTCGCCGCATCGAGATTGCCGGCCGGGTCGAGCCCTGTGCGCATCTGGATCAAAGCGGCTTTGAATGTCGCCGGCGTGCCGCTCATGCGTTGTCGCTTTCGCTGGCGAGCAACGGATCGAGCCGGCCGTCATGATCGAGGTCGTGCAGATCGTCGCTGCCGCCGACATGGACCTTGCCGATGAAAATCTGCGGCACGGTGCTGCGACCGCTGGCGCGCTGGATCATCGCCTGGCGCACCGAACTGGACGAGGCGTCGATTTCGTTGAAGGCCACGCCCTTGCGGGTCAGCAGCGCCTTGGCGGCATGGCAATAGGGGCACCAACGGGTGGTGTAGATGTCGACAGGGGGCATGGTCGGCGCGGCCTTTCGATTCCTAACCCTGTTTATATGGGAGTGCGCACCGGCGCGACAACCCGGGCGAAAACCAGCACATCGACATGGCCGGCGCCGGCCCGCAGCAGCGCCCGGGCGCAGGTATCGACCGTCGCGCCCGATGTCAGGACGTCGTCGATGAGTACGATCCGCCGGCCTTTCACCAGCGCCTTGGCCTCGTCCGGCACGCGGAACGCGCCCTGCACATTGTCGGCCCGCTGGGTCTTGGACAGGCCGACCTGCTGCGGCGTGGCGCGCACGCGCTTGAGCACGTCATGCAGCACCGGCACATGGCTGATCTCTGAAATTGCCCCGGCCAGGGCCGCCGCCTGGTTGAAGCGCCGCGCCCACAGTCTGCGCCAGTGCAGCGGCACCGGCATCAGCGCGTCGGCATCGGCCAGAAGTTCGCGCCCGGCCCGCGCCATCCAGGTCCCCATCATCGGCGCAAAATCGAGCCGGTCGGCATATTTGAAAGCCAGCACCAGTTTCCGCGCCACCTCGTCGTAGCGCACGGCCGCGCGCGCCCGGTCATAGGCCGGCGGGTGTGCCATTGCCTCCATCGACAACAGGCCGGGGCCGGGATCGTAGGTGAAGGGAATGCCCAGCCGGGCGCAGAATGGCGGCTCGATCAGCGACAGTTTTGACCAGCAGGAAGCGCAAAGCCCGGCGCCGTCGCCGAGCGGGTCGCGGCAGGCCGGGCATAACGGCGGCAGCGCGGCGTCGAGCACCGTTCGAAACAGGGCACGAAAACCGCCCCCCAGCCGCGCCGCGCGCGCGGGGAATGCGGTTTGTTCTTCGCTCTGTTCCTGGCTTGCCGAGACAGACCGGTTCATGCTGCAAGGATACCAGATGCAACAAAGCCCGGCCATATTCGACCGACGTCTGCTGCGCGCGCGCCAGCGCCGCGCGCGGACGCTTGGGTCGGCGACATTTCTGCTCGATCGCGTCGCCGAGGAGATGGGCGAGCGGCTGTCGGTTGTGGTGCGGGATTTCGACCGCGCCGTCGACCTCGGCACGCCAACCGATGCGCTGCGCCGCGTCTTGGCCGATGGCGGCAAGATCGCAACGCTGGTCGCAGCATCGCCGTCGATCATGGCCGACACGTCATCGCTTGCGGTGGCCGTCGACGAGGAAGCGCTGCCTTTCGCCGACGCCTCGCTCGATCTGGTGGTGTCGGCGCTGGCCCTGCAATTCGTCAACGATCTGCCGGGCGCGCTCATTCAAATCCGCCGCGCATTGAAGCCCGACGGCCTGCTGCTGGCCGCGATGATCGGCGGCGACAGTTTGAGCGAATTGCGCGAGGCCTTCGCCGCGGCGGAAAGCGAGATCGAAGGCGGCCTCTCGCCGCGCGTCGCGCCTTTTGCCGATATCCGCGATCTCGGCGCGCTGTTGCAACGCGCCGGCTTCGCCCTGCCTGTCATCGACAGCGACCGATTGACGGTGCGCTATGACAATCCGCTGGCGCTGATGCGCGACCTGCGCGCGATGGGCGCGACCAATATCCTGACCGAGCGCCGGCGCACGCCGCTCCGGCGCGCCACCTTGCAGCGGATGATGGAGATATACGCGCGGCGATTCGCCGATGCCGACGGCCGGCTGCGCGCGACCTTCGAGATCGTCTGGCTGACCGGCTGGGCGCCGCACGAGAGCCAGCAGAAGCCGCTCAAGCCCGGCTCGGCCGCGCGGCGGCTCGCCGATGCGCTGGGTGCGAAAGAGATATCGACCGGAGAGAAAGCCGGCGACTAGAGCTTACGCGGCGCCGCGTGGCGCGCCGTCGATCACGGCTTTCAATTCACGCTTCAGCCCGAGCGCCATCAGGATTTCAGCCATGATGAACATCGGTCCGATGAAAGCCTGAAAAAGGTTGTCGGCCAGTGCCGGGCGGCGGCCTTCCCAGACATGGCCGAGCAACTGGAACGCCCAGCCGCCGACGAAGAATACCGCGAACGCCGTCCACGCCGTGCCGCTGCCGTGGTTGCGGGCGATCCAGTCGGCGATCAGCACGAAGGGCAGCACCATCACGATCATGGCAATGCCGATCGTGCGGTCCAGCGCGACCCAGCCGAGGACGGCGAGAATGCCGACCAGCACGGCCAGCGAAATGCCGGAGTCGCTGACCAGGGCCAGCGGCACCAGAATTGAAAACACGATGGCTGGAATGCCGATGAAATGGGTGGCGCGGTTGCGGCCGTCGCGATGATAGCTTGAATAGATTGCTAGCTGGCGCGTGAAAAAACTGTCCGAGGCAGCAGCCATCGCATCCTCCCCGATTGCGGGCCTCTGGCGGACCGTTGCGGGAAGCCTACGCCCGATCAGGACGGGCTGCTAGTTGAAAGCGGTTTTTATCGCCGTCCACATGGTCGCAACATTGCCACCGAGCGCGGAGATAACGCCGACCAAAACGACGGCGATGCCAGCGGCAATAATCGCATATTCGATCGACGTCGCGGCCTTTGCACTACGCAGGAATCGGTGAATTAGCCGGGTGCTGTGTGTGCGCTTCATAAGCAAGCCTCTCTTGCCGAATCAGTCTACAACAGCGCCATCAGATGCGAAACAAGCGGCACATCCGCCGGGGGCATATCATAATCGCGCAGCCGGTTCGGTTTCACCCAGACGAGTTGCTGTCCTTCCAGCGCGGTGATGGAACCGTCCCAGCGCCGGCAAACAAACAACGGCATCAGCAGGTGAAAATCCGGATAGCCATGGCTGGCGAATGTCAGCGGCGCCAGGCAGGCTTCCTTGACGTCGATGGCGAGTTCTTCCTTCAACTCGCGGATCAGGCTGCGTTCCGGCGTTTCGCCGGGTTCGACCTTGCCGCCGGGAAATTCCCAGAGCCCGGCCATCGATTTTCCTTGCGGCCGCTGCGCCAGCAGCACGCGGCCATCGGCATCGACCAGGGCGCAGGCGGCGACAAGGACGATATTGACGCTCACGATCGATAGTCGCCGTTGATCGCGATGTATTCCTTGGTCAGGTCGCAGGTCAGCACGCGGTCGCGGCTTTTGCCCATGCCAAGCGCGACTTTCAAGAATATCTCCGGCTTCTTCATCTCGAGGCTGACCTTGGCCTCGTCATAGGACGGATCGCGCATGCCCTTGTGCGCGACGCGGATGCCGGCAAACCAGATCGAGAGTTTGTCGCGATCGGCAGGCTCGCCGGCCTTGCCGACGGCCATGACGACACGGCCCCAGTTGGCGTCCTCGCCGGCGATCGCGGTTTTCACCAGCGGCGAATTGGCGATCGACATGGCGATGCGCCGCGCCGAGGCCTTCGACACCGCGCCTTCGACCACGATCTCGACCAGCTTGCGGGCGCCTTCGCCGTCGCGCGCCACTTGCTCGGACAGATCGGCCAGCACCGCCTGCAATGCCTTCTTGTAGGCCTTGAGACGCGGGTCGGAGGCGCGCGCGATCTTCGGGCAGTCTTTTGCTTTGCCGGTGGCGAACATCATCAGCGTATCGGAGGTCGAGGTGTCGCCGTCGATGGTCACCGCGTTGAACGTATCAGTGACGCCGTCCTTGAGCAGCGCCTGCAAGGCCGGCGCGCTGATCGCGGCGTCGGTGAAGATGAACGACAGCATCGTCGCCATGTCCGGCGCGATCATGCCGGCGCCCTTGGCGATGCCGTTGATGGTGACCTTGCTTTTGCCGATTTTCGCCGTAGCCGTGGCGACCTTGGGAAACGTATCGGTGGTCATGATCGCCTTGGCGGCGGCGGCGAAATCACCGCGCCGCGCCCGCTCGTTCAGGCTCTGCATAACGGGCGCGAATTTCGAGGCGTCGAGCGGTTCGCCGATGACGCCGGTCGAGGCGAGGAAGATCTCATTGGTTTTGCAGCCGGCGACTTTCGACGTGATATCGGCGGTCAGTTTGGTTGACGCCCGGCCGTTCTTGCCGGTGAAGGCATTGGCGTTACCGGAATTGACTACCAGCGCGCGGGCTTTACCCGATTTCATATTGGCGCGGCACCATTCGACCGGCGCCGATGGGCACTTCGATTTGGTGAACACCCCGGCGACGGTGGTGCCGGGTTCGAACAGCACCAGCAGCACGTCGGTGCGATTCTTGTAGCGGATGCCGGCTTCGGCGGTCGCCAGCCGCACGCCGGCGATATCCGGCATGTCGGGCACGTTGGTCGGGGCGAGGGGGGAGACGGTTGAGGACATCACATTCTCTCCAGTGTCATGCCCGGCCATAGCCCGGAGGAAGACGGGCGTAAACGCCCTCATGTGCCGGGCATCCACGTCTTAGGAACCATCGGCATAAAAGACGTGGATGGCATACGCAACTCGGGTTTACCCGAGTTGCGCAAATTTAGTTGCCCGAAGTCGGATATATCCGACTTCGGGGACAAGCCCGGCCATGACGAATTAGAGACTGTGCCCAAAAACATAATGCCCGGCACAAGTACCGGGCATTTTGCAGAACGTGAACCGAACCGGGAGAGGCTTACTTCTTCTCCGGCGCCGCCGGCGCCGCCGGCGCGTCGGCCTTCGGCGCTTCGACCGTGTAGTTCTTCACGATCTTGGCGTCGGCGCGCAGCTTGGTTACCAGCTCGGCCTGCGCCTTGCGCGCCACGAACTGCTCGATCTGCGGCTTGACCTCGTCGAAGGTCGGCTTCGGCTTGTTGCGCTTGTCCTCGGTCTTGATGACGTGCCAGCCGAACTGGGTCTTCACCGGGCCCGAAATTTTGCCCTTGGCGAGGCCGAAGGCGACAGTGGCGAATTCCGGCACCATCTGTTCTTTGGTGAAATAGCCGAGATCTCCGCCATTGGCCTTGCCGGACGGATCTTCGGTCAGCTCGTTGGCGACCTTCTGAAAGTCCTCGCCTTTGTTGAGACGGGCGATCACGGCCTTGGCCTTGCCTTCGGCTTCCTTGCCGGCCTTTTCATCGCCCTCGGCGGCACGGAAAAGAATGTGCCGGGCATGGACTTCTTCCTCGTTGGGAAGCTTGGTGACCGCGTCGTCATAGACCGCGCGCATGGCGGCATCGGTCGAGGCAGCGGTGGCGACGGAGGCCAAAAGGCCTTCCATCAGCATCTTCTTGCGGGCGAAGTCGAGCCGGCGCTTGAAGGTGGCGTCGTCGCCGATTTTCTTATCCTCGGCGGCCTTGGTGATCAGGATCATGTCGGCCATGAACTGGACCAGGTAGTCCTTCTTGGCGTCCGTCGACATTGGCGGTAGCTGGCCGGCTTCCTCTTCAGCAGCAACGAGGTCGTTCTGGCGAATCTCGGTGCCATTGACCGTCGCTACCACCGGATTGTCCTGAGCGCGGACGGCGGGGACCGAAACGGTCAGCAGGGCGAGTACGGCCAAAAGGCCGGAAAACAGGCGGGGCATCGACATCGTGCTGTCCTTGGAAAGGGTATGGTCCGCGCCTTACGCGGACGCCGCCCTTGTCACCCAACAATCGCGGCTTTGCAATGGCGGACTGAATGCAGGAACCTAACGTCCGCGTGACCGTTAGGTCCGGGGTCGGCACGGGGTGGCATTTGGGCGCGGCCGGCGGTTAAGGCCGTTACCGGCCGCCAATTGACAACAAACCGACCCCCTCCTATCTCTCGGATAACCATGGTTGGCGGCGCGGTTCGCGTCAAATTTGCCCCGAAAAGAGCCTATTTCCGGAGCGCCGGAAGCCAAATCCGGCCTTGGCGGCGTGATACAAGCGCTCGACCTTTAATCAGGAGCTTTACCGATGATCGGCGCCGTTGCCCGCAAGCTGTTCGGATCTGCCAATGAAAGGCGGATTCGCAGCTATCAGCCGCGGGTCGCCGCCATCAACGCGCTGGAAGCCGAGGTGTCCGCGCTGTCCGACGAGGCGCTGAAGGCGCGTACCGCCGACTTCAGGAAGCAGCTCGCAGAGGGCGTCACGCTCGACGACATCCTGGTCCCGGCCTTCGCCTCCGTGCGCGAAGCCGCCAAGCGGACCATCGGCCAGCGCCATTTCGACGTGCAGCTGATCGGCGGCATGATCCTGCATGAAGGCAAGATCGCCGAGATGAAGACCGGCGAAGGCAAGACCCTGGTCGCCACGCTCGCGGTCTATCTCAACGCGCTCGCGGCCAAGGGTGTGCATGTCGTCACCGTCAACGATTATCTCGCCAAGCGCGATGCCGAATGGATGAGCCAGATTTACGGCTTTCTCGGCCTGACCACCGGCAACATCGTGCACGGGCTGGACGACGCCCAGCGCAAGGCGGCTTACGACTGCGACGTCACCTACGCCACCAACAACGAGCTCGGCTTCGACTATCTGCGCGACAACATGAAATATCGCATGGAGGACATGGTCCAGCGCAGCCATGCTTACGCCATCGTCGACGAAGTCGACTCGATCCTGGTGGACGAAGCGCGCACGCCGCTGATCATTTCCGGTCCGCTCGACGACCGCTCCGAGTTCTACAACACCATTGACAGCTATATTCCGGCGCTCGACAAAAGCGACTACGAGGTGGACGAGAAGCAGCGCACGGTGGCGCTGACCGAAGCGGGCATGGAAAAACTCGAGCAGCGCCTGCGCGCCGCCGGCGAGTTGAAGGGCGAGTCGCTCTACGACGTCGAGAACGTCTCGGTGGTTCACCACGTCAATCAGGCTTTGCGCGCCCATAAGCTGTTCCAGCGCGACAAGGACTACATCGTGCGCAACGGCGAAGTCGTCATCATCGACGAATTCACCGGCCGCATGATGCCGGGCCGCCGTTATTCGGAAGGCCTGCATCAGGCGCTTGAAGCCAAGGAGCATCAGCCGATCCAGCCGGAAAACCAGACGCTGGCCTCGATCACCTTCCAGAACTACTTCCGCATGTACGAAAAGCTGTCGGGCATGACCGGCACGGCGCTGACCGAAGCCGACGAGTTCATGGATATTTACAAGCTCGAAGTCCTGGAGGTGCCGACCAACAAGCCGCTGGTGCGCATCGACGACGACGACGAGGTCTATCGCACCACGATCGAGAAATACCGCTCCATTATTACGTTGATCGAGGACTGCAAGAAGCGCGGTCAGCCGGTGCTGGTCGGCACCACCTCGATCGAGAAGTCCGAACAACTCGCCGACATGCTGCGCCAGAACGGCTGGCGGTCGCATGACTTCTCCGATCCGACCGCCTTTGCCGCGCTCTATTCGGGTGACGACACCGCGACGAACAACAAGGACTTCGCGATCCTCAACGCGCGCTATCACGAGCAGGAAGCCTTCATCGTTTCGCAGGCCGGCGTGCCGGGCGCCGTCACCATCGCCACCAACATGGCCGGCCGCGGCACCGACATTCAGCTCGGCGGCAACGCCGACATGCGCATCCGCCAGGAAATCACCGACATCGCCGACTGGGCCGAGCGCGAAAAGAGCCCGCGCGCCGACAAGATCCGCGAACAGATCGCGCGGCTGAAGGAAAAGGCGCTCGCCGCCGGCGGTCTCTACGTGCTCGGCACCGAGCGGCACGAGAGCCGCCGCATCGACAACCAGTTGCGCGGCCGTTCAGGCCGTCAGGGCGATCCGGGCCACTCGAAATTCTTCCTGTCGCTCGAAGACGATTTGATGCGCATCTTCGGCTCCGACAAGCTCGACGGCATGCTGACCAAGCTCGGCCTCAAGGAAAACGAGGCGATCGTCCATCCGTGGATCAACAAGGCGCTGGAAAAGGCGCAGCAGAAGGTCGAGGCGCGCAACTTCGATATCCGCAAGAACTTGCTGAAGTACGACGACGTGATGAACGACCAGCGCAAGGTCATCTTCGAGCAACGGCTCGATCTGATGGCCGACGAAGCGGTCGACGAGACCGTCGCCGACATGCGCCATTCGGTGATCGACGGACTGGTCGCCAAATACATCCCGGAAAATGCCTATCCCGAACAATGGGACGTCGCCGGTCTCGATCAAGCGCTGCGCGAAGTTTTGACTTTGGCGCTGCCGGTGCAGGAATGGGCCAAGGAAGAAGGCATCGCCGACGAGGAAGTGCGCGAGCGTATCGAACGCCGCGCCGACGAATGGATGGCGGGCAAGGTGGCCAAGTGGGGCCCCGAGACCATGCGCTATGTCGAGAAATCGGTGCTGTTGCAGTCGCTCGACCATCTCTGGCGCGAGCATCTGGTGATGCTCGAACATCTGCGGCAGGTGGTCGGCTTGCGCGGCTACGGCCAGCGCGATCCGCTCAACGAATACAAGGCGGAAGCTTTCAGCCTGTTCGAGGCAATGGTGGCGAATTTGCGTGAGGTCGTCACCGGCCAGTTGATGCGGGTCGAGATCGTGCCGCCGCCGGCCGAGGAAAACCAGCAACTGCCCTATATGGAAGCGCATCACGTCGATGCCGCCACCGGTGAAGACGAACTCGCGCAACGCGCGCTGGCGCCGACGTCGATGCTGATGGGCGGCGACACGGCGGTCGCCGCGGTGGCGCGAAACCCCAAGGACCCGACGACGTGGGGCAAAGTGGGCCGCAACGAAGAGTGTCCTTGCGGTTCCGGCAAGAAGTTCAAACACTGCCACGGGCGGTTCGTCTAAAACGGCGCCGCCGCGCGAAAGAATCCGATGTCGCCCGTATCGTTATTGCTCAATCTGCTCTGGATCGTCTGCGGCGGTTTCTGGATGGCCGTCGGCTGGGCGGTCGCGGCCGTCATCATGGCGATCACCATCATCGGATTGCCGTGGGCGCGGGCGGCCTTCACCATCGCGGCGTATACGCTTTTTCCGTTTGGGCAGAAGGCGGTGTCACGCGACGCCTATTTCGGCCGTGAAGACGTTGGAACCGGGCCGTTCGGCCTTCTCGGCAACATCATCTGGTTTGTGCTGGCCGGCTGGTGGCTGGCGCTCGGCCATCTCATCACGGCCATTCTGCTCGCGGTGACGATCATTGGCATTCCCTTCGCCTGGGCGCATGTGAAGCTGGCCGGGATCGCGCTATGGCCGATCGGCAAGATCATCGTGCCGGCCTGAATCCTGAAGATTATGACCAAGAAATCAGAAGACCTTGAAGCGCGGATATCCGACCTGACGGAAGAACGCACGGAACTCGAAGCAAAGATCGACGAATTGATCGCCGATATGGCCGACGCCGCGCCGGAGCAGCGCAAGACCGGCGACTGGGCGGCCGACGGCAGACTGACACGCCAATATCTGAAACTCACCAATCGCCTCGGCGACGTCGAGCGCGACATCATCGACCTGTCGCGCCAGCTTGCCGCGGGTGACGGGCCGGCGCTGCCGAATTGACGGTGCCGGTCATTTTTCCGCCAGCGACCGTCGCGGCACGCTATAGTCCCCGCCGATGACAGACGCCGCGCCCATTGATGCCCTGCAGCGCAAAACGGACGAACTGGCCAGTAGCGAGGAGCGTTATCGCTACGCGCTGATGGCCGGACGCCTGGTGCATTGGGAAACCGATCTGACCACCGGCACCCGCATCTGGCGGGAAGACAGCATGGCGCTGTTCGGTCTCAAGCTTGAAAACGGCATCGGCCGCCTCGGCGGCGACGACGACGAATTCCGGAAGGCGGTGCATCCCGAAGACCGGCACCTCGTCGCCAAAGTCTATGAATTGGCGCAAACGCAAGACTGGTTTCCGGTCGAGTACCGCATTGTGCGGCCGGACGGCTCGATCCGCTGGTTATCCGGCGGCGGCCAGGTCGCATCCCGCGCGCCGGACGGTAAGCCGCAGCGGCTGGTGCATGTCGTTAGCGATATCACCGAGCGCAAGAACTCCGAGGAACACGTTCAGTCGCTACTGCGCGAACTGACCCATCGCGGCAAGAATCTGCTCGCGGTCATCCAGGCCATCGCCTCGCAAACCGGGCGCCGTTCCGACACGATCGAGGAATTCCAGGAAAGTTTTTCCAGGCGCCTGCAGGGACTGGCGGCGTCGCACGATCTGCTGGTGACGCAGAACTGGAAGGGCGCCTCGCTCGGTGACCTTCTGCGCGATCAACTCGGCGTTTTCGCCAGCACCGACAGTTCGGCCATCGCACTCTCCGGACCGGAGGTGTTCCTCAATCCGCAAACCACGGAATCCATCGGCCTTGCCTTGCACGAACTGGCGACTAACGCTGTCAAGCACGGCGCGCTATTGACGCCGGATGGCAAGGTTTCGGTTTCCTGGTCGATCGAGCCCGCGGCCGGCACCGCGCCGGAGCGGCTGAATCTCGCCTGGCTGGAGCGCGGCGGCCCCGCAGTATCGCAGCCAACGCGCAATGGGTTCGGCCATGTCGTGTTCGAACGTATCGTCGCGCGGTCCCTGAACGCCGAACTCAAAATGGCGCTCGACCCCGAAGGGCTGAGTTGGCAGCTGTCGGTCCCGACCGTTAATCAGATGAATCGCCGGACCATCTTCAAGGATCGCGCGTCGTGGGAAGAAGCGGAGTAAGCGCGCCTCAGGCCGTGACGTTCGCCGCTTCGCTCAGCGCTTCCTTGAGCGCCGCCGAGGCGCGATAGACCGGCACATAACCGCGTAACAGGATTTGCGCCGAACGTTTGTAGGCGGCGCGGGTAATCAAGGTTCCGGTATTGGTCTGCCGGCCTTCGATGGTCGCCGACAGGATGCCGGCCGGATTTTCGATATCGACCTGCGCCTCGCTCCCCGACGCGCTGAGGGCCGGCAGTCCTTGCGCCAGTTCGTAAGCGACAGTGCCCGGCATCAGACAGGCGGCGGCAAGGCAGCAGCCGCCGGTCACCGCCATGGTGTCGTGGCCGGTCTGCGGCGTGAAATAGCGCGTCGAGATATTGCCGCCGTTCACCGGCGGGCCGACGATGCAGACCTTCGGGATCGTCTCGCTGTTGGCGAGTTCGTCCGCCGTCATCGGCCGGCCCTTGGTGGTCAGGCCCATCTTGAGGCCGGCCTCGATCCAGAGCTTTTTCAGCGCCGAGAAAAATACCTCGTCGTTGCGCAGGTCCTTCGGCGATTCGGTGCCGGTCTTGCCGAACTCGGACGCGCGCGCGATCACCATAGGCACCGCGACATCGACGCAGGAGACGGTGTAATCGCCGAAGCGGTCGCTGGTATTGCCGGTCGGCAGCGCCTTCCCCGTTTTCGCGCCGACCGGATTGGCCATGAACAGATCGACGCCGGGGAATTCGCCGTCGACGCCGGGAATTTGCGCGAAGGCAAAGCCGTCGCCGTCGAGCGCGACGCGCCCGGTCATGATCGCTTTGGTATTTGTGTTGAAGATTTCGACTTCGCCCTTGCCGTCCAATTCGCGTGGCAGGAAGTGCTGATCGATCGCCCAATAGGGCAGCGCCGCCGACATGTTGCCGCAGTTCACGCTCCAGTCGATCTGCGATTTGCCGCCGGCCAGTTGCGCCAACGTCGAGACGATGCGCGGTTCGCCGCGATCGTTCATCGCCATCGCGGCGAAAAAAACCTTGTTGCTGGTGGCGGGTCCGCGGCCGAGACCAGTGATCTGCTTGGTGTCGCTGGTCGCGCCCTGCAACGGCAGGCCCATCAAATGGCGCAGCAGTTCCTCGCGCAGTTCAAGCGCCTTTGGAGCGATGCGGTCCCAGATGATGAGGCCGGTCGAGGTGCCACCACGCACATGCAGCACGGGGAATTCCCAGGTGCCGTTGATGTAGCGGGGCAAGGGGTGAAGGGCTGACGGGGCTGCGTAATTGATGACACTATCCTCGCGGATGGAGCGGATGCCGGTTCGTGCGATAATTAGTCGCGGACGCGCGGCCTGTCCAATCAAGAAAGGCCGGGGGCCGCGGCCTGATCGGTATCAGGGCTTGATTTTTTGCGACAGTTTCTTGCGGAAGGCACGCTCGCGCTTCAGGTGCCATTCCCGGCTCA
The DNA here is from genome assembly GCA_945861265.1 of Rhizobium sp. Q54. GTDB lineage: Bacteria > Pseudomonadota > Alphaproteobacteria > Rhizobiales > Xanthobacteraceae > Pseudolabrys. The sequence continues at coordinate 81,465 of CAMAUC010000006.1, forward strand.
TGGCCTCGGGTTTGGTGGCAAAAGCTTCAGAATGCAGCAGCACCCATGAGCGGCCGCGCGTCGTGCGCGCGCCCTTGCCGGCATTGTGCTGGGAGAGGCGGCGCGACACGTCATTGGTCCACCCGACATAGGTCAGGGTGCGGCCTTTGTGGCGGCAGCCGAGCACATAAACGAAGCAGTTCATGCCGGCAGTTTAACCGCGAAAACTTAACCGCGAGCTTGGGAGAATCTTAGCGGAAGCCCGACCCGGACCAGCGGCTGTCGAACGTGCCGGCCGGTACGACCGGCTGGGCACCGGTCAGGACGCCGCCACTGCTGGCGGGCGGCGCCGAGAAGGCGGTGCGCAACTGCGGCGGGCCTTCCGCGCGGGATGCTTCATCGGTGGCGTCAGGCTTGGTAGCGGCGTTGGCGCTGCGCTGCTTGGCGGGCTGGGGCGCCGCGGCGACCGCCTTCGGCGAAGCCGGCTCAGACTTCACATCGGCATCCCGTGCTTTCGTCGTGGACGCGGCGGCGGAGCGAACAAGAGCGGCGTGCTTCGGCTTTACGGCGTCCGGCTTGCTGACCGGTTGCGGCACCGGCACACTGGCCTGCGTCACCAGCGCGCTTTCGGCTTCGGCAACCGGCTTCGGCACCGAAACGATCTGCGTCGGCGCAGGTGCATCCGGCGTGCGCGGCAACGCGCCGGGCGCCGTCGCCACATGAATGAGGCGGCCCTTGTTGTCGTAGCCTTCCTGGGTGGTGAGCTTCTCGGCGAAGACCGGGTTCATGCCGCCGTCGACGTTATGGCGCGCCGGCACCACGGCGACGCCCTGCGCGATATATTCGGCCATCTGGACTTGTTCTTTGCGGCGCTGATCGAGCACCGCATCGGCGATATTCCTGTCGAGTTCGAAGACCGGGCATTTGCCCTTGGCGTCGAACTTCAGCGGCTTCGACGCATTTTCTGGCTGCGCCGGATCGAACACATAACGCTTTTCGCAAACCGCGACCTTCGGCTCCTGCCGGGTGGCTTCGAAATTGTCGTAGCCTTCCTTGAGCATCTTCCAGAACGCGAAGTTCGGATTGTTGCGATGCTTGGCCATGTTCAGCGAGGTCATGCGGAACGGCATGGCCTGCAACTGGAATGCCTTCTGGCCGCCGAAGAACGACTCGCGCGCCAGTGCGTAGATTTCCTGAATCTGCTCGTCGGTCATCGCGTAGCAGCCGCGCGACGAGCAATCGCCATGCACCATCAGCTCCGAGCCGGTGTAACCCCAGGCGCGATCATAGGTGTTCGGGAAACCGGTATTGAAGGCGAGATAATAATTGGAGGCCGGGTTCATCTGTCCCGGCGTGATCGTATAGAAGCCCTCGGGCGCCTGGCGATCGCCTTCCTTCTTCTTCGGACCGAGGTCGCCCGACCAGCGGCAGATCGGATAGGTCTTCAGAAGCGCGTATTCGCCGTCGCGGGTCTGCTTCCAGATCTCCATCTCCGCTTCTTCCTTGAAGATGCGGGCGAGGATCGGCGATTCCTTGTCCATGTTCTTGGAGGCGATGTCGGCGAGCATTTTTTCCGACAGCGGCGCCTGGGCGCGGCCGCTGGTCACGTCGCTCAGATTGCAGCCGGCCAGCGCCATCGCGGCGGCCACAGCCACCGATGCCAGTAACGTTCGGAGATAGGGTCGGCTCAAGACGCGAAACTCCCCGGACGGGCGGGCCCATATTGAAACATCGTTATCTATAAGATGTGGCATCCGCAAGGCAAAGCCACCCCTACCATACTAACCGTAACCCTATGGTAAACCGAACTTAAATCGGAACAACCGGCTCGTTAAGGAACCTCGGCCGGCCGCTGTGGGCCCGGCTCAGCTCGCGGCGCGGGCCGGCAGGCGGCCCATGGCGAGGAATTTCTCGCGCCGTTGCTTGCGCACGCCGTCGCGGTCGAGCGGCCGCAGTTCGGCGAAGGCCTTGGCGATGGCGTCGGCGGTGGCGGAAATCGCCGCGGCGGGATCACGATGGGCGCCGCCCGTAGGTTCGGACACAATTGTATCGATGACGCCGAAGCGGGCCATGTCCTGCGCGGTGATCTTCATATTGGTGGCCGCGTCCTGCGCCTTGGTCGAGTCGTGCCAGAGGATCGAGGCGGCGCCTTCCGGCGAGATCACGCTGTAAATCGCGTGTTCCAGCATCAGCACCTTGTTGGCGGTGGCCAGCGCAATGGCGCCGCCGGAGCCGCCTTCGCCGAGAATCACCGACACGTTCGGAACGCTTAAACCCAGACAAACGTCGGTCGAGCGGGCGATGGCCTCGGCCTGGCCGCGCTCTTCGGCGCCAATGCCGGGATAGGCGCCGGCGGTGTCGACGAGGGTCAGCACCGGAATATTGAATCGTTCGGCCATTTCCATCAGGCGCACCGCCTTGCGGTAGCCTTCGGGGCGGGCCATGCCGAAATTATGCTTGAGCCGGCTTTCGGTGTCGGAGCCCTTTTCGTGGCCGAGCACGCAGACGCTTTCGCCGCGGAAGCGGGCGAAACCGCCGATAATGGCCGCGTCGTCGCCGAATTTGCGGTCGCCGGCCAGGGCTACGAATTCGGTCAGCAGGCCTTTGACGTAGTCCAGGCAATGCGGCCGTTGCGGGTGACGCGCGACCTGGGTTTTCTGCCAGGGCGTCAGATCGCCATAGAGTTCTTTCAGCGCCAGCGCGGCCTTGACCTCGAGCCGGCTGATCTCGTCGGTGACCGAGACGGCATTATCCGTCTCGCCCATGGCGCGCAGTTCCTCAACCTTGGCCTCCAGCTCGGCCACGGGCTTTTCAAAGTCGAGATAGCTGCGCATCGGTTTCCGGCGGTTGGGGTCGATCGAGGGCGGTGTGACGCGGACGACCCCCCTTAGTCAAGCAATCGGGTTAATATGGGTGTTATGGCCGCTGGGGCCTAGGTGTCGGCCAGAGGGTGCAGATCGCGCACCAGAGTCTTCAGGCGCTCCTCCAGCACATGCGTGTAGATCTGCGTGGTCGAGATATCGGCGTGCCCGAGCAGGGTCTGCACCACCCTGAGGTCGGCGCCGTTGTGAAGCAGGTGGCTGGCGAAGGCATGGCGCAGGACGTGCGGTGACAGCCGTGCCGGGGCAAATCCGCAGGCCTGACCCAAGGCTTTCAATTCGCGGGCAAAATGCTGTCGAGTGAGATGGCCCTGCTCGCCGAAGGAGGGGAAAAGCCACTTTTCCTTCTTCTCGTGGCCGGCCTCGGCGCGTAGCGTCAGATACTCCGCCATCGCCGTTTTGGCCGCGCCATTGAGCGGCACCAGCCGCTCTTTGTTGCCCTTGCCGCGCACCACCAGCATCGCCTGATCGCGCCGCGCGGCGGACGCGGGCAGCGCCACCAGTTCGGACACCCGCAGGCCGGTGGCATAGACTACCTCCAGCAGGCACAAAAGCCGGGCGGCGCGCAGCCGCGCCGGTTTGGGCTGATCGGCCTTCTCGGCATTCTGCCGCGCCTGCGACAGCAGGCGGTCTACTTCGGCGATCGACAGGATCTTCGGCAGGGTGAGGCCGCGCTTGGGGCCTTCCAGCACGGCGGCCGGATCGTCGCCGCGTTTTCCCTCGGCATAGAGAAACCGGTAGAGCTGGCGCGTCGCCGACAGCCGCCTCGCCAGTGACGACGCGGCAAAGCCGCGCTCGCCGAGACTCGTGAGAAAGCCGCGCAGATCGTCGGTGTCGGCCTTGGCAATGGATTTGCCGGCGGCGCGCAAATGCGCCGTTAAATCGTCGAGGTCGTTGCGATAGGCGGCCAGCGTATTCTCGCCGGCGCCGCGCTCGGCCGCCTGCATGTCGAGGAACAGCGCCACCAGCGTATTGTCGTTTGAGGGTTTTCCGCCGGCCATCGTTTGGAGGTTTGCCCTATTTAGGCTGCTTGACGAACTTGTCCGGCGGCACCGTGATGCTGATCTCGCGCGGCTGGATCTTGACGAAATTGGCCAGCGCAAAGACCCCGACATAGACGAGGCCGCCGACGATGCCGGCAAAAACCAGGAATCTGAACAGGCTCGGCATGGTCTTGATCCGGCGGCGGTCGGTAACGAGGCGATTTATAGCGTGTACGGCCAGGTTCCTTAACCGCCGGCAAACGCGGCCGGTAATTGCACCGGCAATCGCAATTGTCCCAATTGCTGGTATATGGAACCGTTAGTCGTCCTGGAATCCTAGCATGGTTGATGCCGCCGTTCAAAAGTCCGCGGAAAACGCGCCCGACCCAGCCCTGACGGCGGAAGTGCTCCGCGCCCTCGGCAGCCGGTCGATCGTGCTCGTGGGTATGATGGGCGCGGGCAAGTCGTCGATCGGCCGCAGGCTGGCGACTCGCCTCGGCCTCGCCTTCGCCGACGCCGATACTGAAATCGAAACGGCGGCCGGCATGACAATCGCCGAGATTTTCGCCAAGCACGGCGAGCCCTATTTTCGCGCCGGCGAGGCGCGCGTCATCGCCCGCCTGCTCGACCACGGACCGCAGGTGCTGGCGACCGGCGGCGGCGCCATCATGGATCAGCGCACGCGCGACCTGATCCAGATCAAGGGAATTTCGATCTGGCTCAAGGCCGACCTCGACATCCTGAGCAAACGCACCAAGCGCCGCGGCGAGCGGCCGCTGGTCGACAAGATGAAGGAACTGCTGCCGTTGCGCGAACCGATCTACGCCCTCTCCGATATCGTCGTGCAGTCGCGCGACGAGCCGCATGAAACCATCGTCGACGAAATCGTCGCCGCCTTGCCGAAGCATCTCAAGATCATCGTCGGCGGGGGGAATCAATCGTGACCGCGCCCAGGGCCGTGCCAATACGCTCGAGCGAACCGATCGTGGTGCCGGTGGCGCTGGCCGAGCGCGCCTATGACATCGTCATCGGGCGTGGCGTCATCGCCACGCTCGGCGCGCGCATCAAGGCGCTGCGGCCGAATGCCAAGACCGTGATCCTTACCGACGAAACGGTGGCGAAGCATCATCTCGCCGCGGTCGAGGACATTCTTGCCGCCGGCGGCGTCGCCTCTTCGCATATCCTTGTCGCACCCGGCGAGGGCTCGAAAAACTATGCGACTTTTGAAACCGTGTGCGAGGCGATCATCGCCGCGCGCATCGAGCGCAACGATCTGGTCGTAGCGCTCGGCGGCGGCGTCATCGGCGATCTCGCCGGATTCGCAGCGGCCAGCGTGCGGCGCGGGCTGGATTTCGTGCAGGTGCCGACGTCGCTTCTGGCGCAGGTCGACTCGTCGGTCGGCGGCAAGACCGGCATCAATTCGCGTCAGGGCAAGAATTTGATCGGCGCTTTCCATCAGCCAATCCTGGTGATCGCCGACACCGCCATGCTCGATACGTTGTCGCCGCGCGAATTCCGCGCCGGCTATGGCGAAGTCGCAAAATACGGGCTGCTGGGCGACGCGGATTTCTTTGCCTGGTGTGAAGCGAACTGGCGCGATGTCTATGCCGGGGGATCGGCACGCGAACACGCCATCGCCGTGTCGTGCCGCGCCAAGGCGGCCATCGTGGCGCGCGACGAGCGCGAGACCGGCGATCGCGCGCTGCTCAATCTCGGCCACACTTTCGGGCATGCGTTTGAAGCAGGCTGCGGCTATTCGCAACGTCTGCTGCATGGCGAAGCGGTGGCGCTCGGCTGCGTGATGGCGTTCCAGTTTTCGGAACGCCAGGGCCTGCTCGGCGGCAACAGCGTCGCCCGCGTGCGGTCGCATCTGGCCGATGCCGGCCTGCCGACCAGGGCCGGCGACGTCGAAGGTGGCGTGCCTAATGTCGACCGGCTCATGGACCTGATCGCGCAGGACAAGAAGGTGAAGCGCGGCAAACTCACTTTCATTCTGGCGCGCGGCATTGGCGAGGCCTTTGTCGCGGACGATGTCGATGCGGCCGAGATCCGCGCGTTCCTTGAAGAGAAAATCGCGGAATGAGCGCCACGCTGACCAATCTGCTGCTCGCCTTTTTCCTGCTGGCGTTGAACGCCTTTTACGTCGCGGCGGAATTCGCGCTGGTCAAGAGCCGCGGCTTTCGCATCGACGCGATGGCCGAAGACAACCGCTTCGCCGCGCGCCTGTTGCAGACGATGATGGGCAATCTCGAAGCCTATCTGGCGTGCTGCCAGCTCGGCATCACCATGGCCTCGCTCGGCCTCGGCTGGGTCGGTGAGCCGACGGTGGCTGCCTTACTGGAGCCGGTGCTGGCGCCATTCGGCATGCCGGAGAAGGCGCTGCATTTCACCTCGTTTCTGGTCGGTTTTCTGGTGTTCTCGTCGTTGCACATCGTCATTGGCGAGCAGGTGCCGAAGACATTGGCGATCCGCGAGCCGGTGCCGGTGTCGCAATGGATCGCCTATCCGTTGCATGTCTCATTTCTGATGCTCTATCCGCTGAACTGGCTGTTGAACGCGGCGTCGCGCTCGGTGCTGCGGATGCTCGGCGTCAAGGAACATTCGACGCAGGACATCCTCACCGATGTCGAGATCGAAGGTCTGGTCGAGGAATCGGCCGAGCATGGCAATATAGAAGAAGGCCAGGCCGAGTATATCCAGAACGTCTTCCGCTTCGGCGAACTGGAAGTCTCCGACGTGATGGTCCATCGCACCAACATGATCACCGTCAATGCCGACGACAAGCCCGAGGACATCGTCAATACGGTGATCGCTTCGCCGGTGACGCGGCTGCCGCTATGGCGCGGCAACCAGGAAAACATCATCGGTATCCTGCATGTGAAGGATTTGCTGCGCGCGCTGCATGCGCTCGACGGCGATGCCTCCAAGATCGACGTCGCCGCGTTGATGGCGCCGCCCTGGTTCGTGCCGGAAACGCGGCCGGTGTCGGAGCAGCTCAAGGCGTTCCGCCGCCGCAAGACGCCATTCGCTTTGGTCGTCGACGAGTATGGCGAGGTCGAAGGCCTGGTCACGCTCGAGGATATTCTGGAAGAAATCGTCGGCGACATTACCGACGAGCACGACGTCGCCATGCCCGGCGTGCGCAAGCAGCCGGACGGTTCGGTCAATGTCGACGGCGCGGTGCCGATCCGCGATCTCAACCGCGTCATGGGTTGGGAACTGCCGGATGAGGAGGCCACCACCATCGCCGGCCTGGTCATTCATGAGGCGCGGTCGATTCCCGAAGTCGGCCAGAGCTTCACCTTCCACGGGTTCCGTTTCAGGGTGTTGCGCCGCGCCCGCAACCGCATCACCGCGTTGCGCATCCAGCCGCTGCCGCGTGCATCGGGGAAAAAGCCGGTATAAGATTTAGTATAAGAGTATGAGAAACGCGCATGAAAGCGCGAACGGAATAACGCCTGGGGAGGAATTCGATGATGTCGCCCGTAACGCGGTTCGGCCGCGCGCGCTTGTTGACGCTGGCTGTTATGGTATCGGCCTGTTTTGGCGCCGCCGCGCAGGCACAGAATTATCCGGAGCGCCCGATCCGTTTGATCGCGCCGTTTCCCGCCGGCGGATTGGCCGACGTGCTCGCCCGCGCGGTCGGTGACGATTTGTCCAAATCGCTGGGCCAGCCGGTGATCGTCGAGAACCGCGCCGGCGCCGGCGGCAATGTCGGCGCCGATGCCGTCGCCAAGGCCGCGCCGGATGGCTACACCTTGCTGATGACCTCGGCGGGCATATTGAGCGCCAACCAGTTTCTCTATGCGACGATGCCGTTCGATCCGGAAAAGGACTTCGTGCCGGTATCCAACGTCGCCGACATGCCGATGATGGTCGTGGTCAAACAGGACTTGCCGGCAAAGACCTTGGCGGAGCTGGTGGCCTTGGCGCGCGCCAATCCCGGCAAGCTCAATTTCGGCTCGCCCGGCATCGGCACCACCGGGCATCTCGGCCTGGCGCTGTTGATGCATGCCGCCAATATCAAAGTCACCCATGTGCCCTATCGCGGCGCGGCGCCGGCGATTACCGATCTGATCGCCGGGCAAATCGACGGCGTGGTCGACAATCCGCCGACGGTCCTGCCGCATATCGAGGGCGGCCGGCTGCGCGCTTTGGCGGTCGCGGCAAAGCAGCGGATGACCTTGCTGCCGGACCTGCCGACCGCCGCTGAAGCCGGCGTTGCCAATTACGAAGCCTCGTCCTGGTTTGGCGTTGTGGCGCCGGCTGGAACGCCGCCGGCCATCGTGGCCCGATTGCACCAGGAAATCGCCGCCGCGACGCAAAAGCCGGCGATGCGCGAGCGGTTCGCCAAAACCGGCGCGCGGCTCATCGGCAATACGCCGGAAGAGTTTGCCCGGCAGATCAAAGCGGATCGCATCATGTGGGGCGAGGTCATCCGCGCCGCCGACATCAAGGCGCAATAAGGCTCGCCGTTCGCCAGCGCGGACGAAATATCCCTTACCTGTTGATATTACGTGGTTATTGTCCGCGAAATAAAATATCGATTTCGCGGAACCTTCTGCTGCTAGGACGATTATTGATACGCCCTGATAGCGATCCGAACGGAATCTGGCCGCGGCCACGATTCCCGACGCCGCGCATTTGTTTGTCACGGCCGGGGGACGCTATGTGGCCGTTGTATTAGTTGTCGAAGACGATGTTTTCATCCGCGAAATAGCGGAGATGATGATCCAGGAATGGGGTCATCAAACGCTTTCAGCCAGCGACATCGACGAAGCCCTCTTGCTGCTGCGCTCGCCGCAACAGATCGACGCACTGTTCACCGACATCTATCTCAAGGACGCGGTTCTCGGCGGTTGCGACCTGGCCATTCAGGCGATTGCTTTACGGCCGGGTTTGCGCGTGTTGTACACGACCGGCAATACCATCACTGAAAAGATGACCGCGTTGCTAGTCGAAGGCATGCAGTTCCTGCGCAAGCCCTACACGCAAAATCAATTGCAGAATTCGATCAAGACCACGCTCGCAAGCTGATCCGCGCCGCGGAGCAATACCGGGTTACTGGGGGCGACATTTTGGAAAATGCAAACGGCGATACGAGGTCGCTGGGCGTTCTCGACGGCCCGGATCAGATTGTACGCAAACAGGCGGAGGAAACGCTGCTGAAGGCTGGCGCTCTCCAGAATGCGATCTTCAACAGCGCCAATTTCTCCAGCATCGCCACCGACGCCAAGGGCGTCATTCAGATTTTCAACGTCGGAGCCGAGCGCATGCTCGGCTACACCGCCGCCGAAGTGATGAACAAGATCACGCCGGCCGATATTTCCGATTCGCAGGAAGTCATCGCGCGCGCCAAGGAACTGAGCAACGAACTCGGCACGCCGATCACGCCCGGGTTCGAGGCGCTGGT
>CAMAUC010000007.1 GCA_945861265.1 Rhizobium sp. Q54
CGCGAACATACGCGCGATGTTAAGGCGGTAACCTGACTCGGCGATGCGATAGGCGAGACCCGAGCCGGCGCCGGCGGAGCCGGCGGCGATTTCCGCCACCACCGCACCGATCAGCGATAGGCCGCCGGCGATGCGCAGGCCCGCCAATATTTGCGGCAGCGCCGCCGGCAACTTCAGGCGCAGCAGCACTTGCCAGCGCGAGGCCCTGTAGAGCTGGAATAGCGCGACGAGATTGCGGTCGACCGAGTTCAGACCCAGCGTGGTATTGGCCAGCACCGGAAAGAACGCCACGATCCAGGCGCAAGCGAGCACGGCCAAAGGTTGCGGCAGATAGATCAGCAGCAGCGGCGCGATGGCGACCACCGGCGTCACCTGCAAAATCACAGCGTAAGGATAGAGCGCAAACTCGGCAACGCGCCATCGATTGAAGGCAACCGCCAGCGCCACGCCGCCGAGGGCTGCCAACAGAAAGCCCTCGGCAGTGATGGTCAGCGTCACCAGTAGCGATTGCCACAGCAGTTCGCGATCGTCGATCAAAGTAGCGGCGACGATGCCAGGCCCCGGCAACACATAAGGCGGAATCGCGAAGATGCGCACCGCCAGATGCCAGGTAAGCACACTCAGCGCCAACATCGCCAGCGGCAGAACAAGGCGGAGCGCCCGTTCGCTCATGACTCGGCTCCGATCGCTTGCGCCAGCGCTTCCGAAACCTGCCGGCAGTAACCCGCATATTCCGCCGAGGTCCGAAACCGCTCGTCGCGCGGATAGGATACCGGGATATCAATTTCCGCGAACACCCGGCCGGGCCGCGACGTCATCACAAGAATGCGTTGCGAGAGAAAGACCGATTCGAATATCGAATGGGTAACGAAGATGACGGTGCGGCGCCGTTGTTGCCACAATGCCAATAGCTCATTGTTAAGCTTGAAGCGCGTGATCTCATCGAGCGCGGCGAACGGCTCATCCATCAGCAGCAAGGCCGGCTCGGTGACCAGCGCACGGGCGATCGAGACGCGCATGCGCATGCCTCCGGACAATTGGCGCGGATAGGCTTGCGCGAATTCGCTCAATCCGACCTGCGCCAATGCGCGCGTCACTGATCCGTGCGAGGCCGCACTGGCGGTGGCGCTCAGCTTGAACGGCAGCGACACATTCGCCGCGACCGTCGCCCACGGCATCAATGTCGGGTCCTGAAACACGAAACCGGTCTGGCCGGCGGATGCGGCACCGGAGCGCTCGACGGCGCCGATGCTCGCTTCACTCAAGCCCGCGACGATGCGTAGCGCAGTCGATTTGCCGCAGCCGGAAGGCCCGAGCAGCGACACGAACTCGCCGGCGCCGACGTCGAAAGTCAGCCCGGCCAACGCCGCGGTGCCATTGTCGAACGTCTTGCCGACATCACGAAGCCGGACGTTTGTCTCGCCCTGCATGGTCATTTAGGCCGCAAGTCGACGCCGACGCCTTTGTTGACGAACTGCAGCGTGAAAGCCTTGCGATAATCGATTGCTTTATTGACAACCCCGGCGCGCACCATCTTGTCGAAGAAACTTTTCATGCGCGCGTCGGTCATGGCGCCGATGCCGAGCTTCTCCGCATCGCCGGAATCGACAATGCCGTATTCCTTCATCTTGGCGATGGAATAGGCCAGCAGCGCGTCGGTCATTTCCGGATTTTGCTTCTTGATGAGCTCGTTGCCGGGCCGGCTGTCACCATAAAGATAATTGTACCAGCCGATCGCCGAGGCATCGACAAATCGTTGCACCAATGCCGGATTCTTCTCGACCAGATCACGCCGCGTCTCGATCAAGGTCGAGTAGCTGTTGAAGCCATGATCGGCGAGCAGAAATATAGCCGGCTTGAAATGCCCTTGCGTCTCGATCGCATAGGGCTCGGACGTGACATAGCCCTGCATCGCCGTATTCTCGTCGGCGAGGAAGGGCTGCGGATTGAAGGTGTAAGGCTTCACCCTGGCTTCGTCGAAACCGTAATCGGCCTTCAGCCACTGAAAATAACTGGCGATGCCCTCCTTGGACACCAGCAGCGTCAGTCTCTTCAGGTCTTCGAGTTTTCTGGCCTTGCCGGGATGCGCCAGCAGAACCTGCGGATCCTTCTGAAAGCTTGCCGCCACGGCGATGGTGGGGACATTTTGCTCGACCGCGTCGAAGCTTTGCAGCGAATTGGCACTCATGAAAAAGTCGAGCTTGCCGACCGGCAGCAGCAGGCGGTTGTTCACATTCGGTCCGCCCGGGACGATCGTGACGTCCAGCCCGTATTTCTTGTAGGTGCCGTCGGCGAGCGCCTGGTAATAGCCGCCATGCTCGGCCTCGGCCACCCAGTTGGTGCCGAAACGCACCTTGTCGAGGGTCTGTGCTGGCGCGGCCGGCGTCAGGACCGCGCTGAAGGCGCCGGCCAAGGCGGCGGCAAGAGTGGCGTTCCGCGCCATTCGGTTGACTTGCATGATTCGATCCTTGCCCGGCGGCTGTGAATTATAGCCAATAAGAAACGCCGAAGCAGCGGCAATTTCGCGCAATCCGGCTACAGTCCTGCCTGCGCAAACAGACCCGGGGGACAGAATGGACGCGGACATCAAGACTGAAAGCAGCAACAAGCGCCTGAACGACCTGGTGGCCGTCACCGTCGTGATCCTGTCGGTGCTCATGGCGGTGTCGAACATCAAGGATGGCAATATCGGGCAGGCCATGCAGAAAGCGAAGGCGGATTCGGTCGACGCCTGGAGTGAATATCAGGCCTCGCGGCTCAAGCTGCATGTCGACGAAAACGGATTGGCGCAGCTCCGGCTGCTGGAAACCGCCGGCAATTTCGACCGGGCTTTGGCGGCCAAACAGGCGGCCGAATACGAGTCCGACATCAAGAAGTACGAGGCTCGCTCGAAAGAAACCCGCGCCAAGGCCGAGCGCCTTGAGAAGGAATACGACCAGCTCAATTTCCGAGACGATCAGTTCGACATGGCGGATGCCTTTATGTCGATCGCAGTTGCCGTCGCCGCGGTGGCGGCGTTGGTCGACAATATCATGCTGCTCTATTTTGCCTGGGGATCCGGTGCCTTCGGCATCGCCTTCTGGATCGCCGGCTTTGCCGGGCTCAATTTCCGGCCGGAATGGCTGGCGCAGTTGCTGGGGACATAAGCGCCGCCATCCAGTTTTTCCGTACTTTACGGGGATCGCTCGGGCCGGCGGTACCCGCGTGCGGACCGCCGGCTTTCTGTATTGATCGTTCGATAATTAGTTTTTATTGATTCTAAGGTGGAGACTTCCTGCCGAGGCAATGCTATTTTCGGCACAACAGACGGACGGGGCAACGTGATTTCATGACTTCGCAATTTCAGCTGCGTTTAAGCGCAGCGGTTTTGGCGTGTGGGCTTGCGCTCACGCCGACTTACGCAACCGCCGCCGGCGGTGCTTTCGCGGTGGACGATTCCGAAATCGGCAAGCCGGGCGAATGCAAGGTCGAATCCTGGGCGTCGTTTGCCGGCAATCACGATCTGATCGCCGCGACCTCGCCGGCCTGCGTCGTCAAGCTCGGCATCCCTTTCGAACTTGGCGGACAATTACAGCGCGCGCGCAGCGACAGCGCCTGGAGCACCAGCGGCACGCTGAAGGCCAAGACCAATATCATTCCGGCTGAAAACCACCCGTTCGGGATTGCCATTTCCGGCGGGAGCAGCTGGAATCTCATCAACGGCGCCAATACCGGCGGCTTCATCAATGTGCCGGTCACGTTTCAGCTGCGCGACGACTTCAAGATCAACATCAACGGCGGCTGGATGTACGACAGCACGACCAAGATCAACTACGCCACCTGGGGCGGCGGCTTCGAATGGAATTTCGTTAAACCGTTGACCTTGATCGGCGAAGTCTACGGCCAGAGCGGCCGCCTGGTCACGCCCGAGCCCGATGCCGCGCCGTCGAACAACAGCGTGCGCGAACCGCGCAGCCAGTTGGGCCTGCGCTACACGCCGAAGGAAAACATCGACTTCGATGTGATCTGGGGCCGCAACATCACCGGCGAGAATTCCAACTGGGTGACGCTCGGCGTCAACCTGCGCTTCTAGGAGCGTCAGGCTTTAGCCGCAAGGCTCATTTCAAGCACCCGCGCGACATGCAGCGCATCGCGCGCCGTGCCATCGTGAATCTGGTGGCGGCATGACGTGCCATCGGCGACGATCATCGTATCACTGGCGCTCTTTCGGACCGCCGGCAGCAACGACAGTTCGCCCATCTTGAGCGAGACGTCGATCGTATCCTTGTTGTAGCCGAACGACCCGGCCATGCCGCAGCAGCTCGATTCAATCGTCTCGACGCTGAGTTCGGGAACGAGCTTCAGAACGCTTTCGACCGCGCCCATCGCGGCGAAGGACTTCTGATGGCAGTGGCCATGCAGCAAGGCCTTCCGCGGCAGCGCACCGAGCCGCAATTCGAGATTGCCCGCTTCATGTTCGCGGGCGAGGAATTCCTCCAACAGCAACGCCTGCGCCGCGACCTTATTGGCGACTTCGCCTTTCAACAAAGCCGGCAGTTCATCGCGCAATGTCAGCAGGCAACTTGGTTCCAACCCAACGATGGGGATGCCGCGCATAGCGAAGGGCGCCAAAGCCGCCAAAGTGCGGCGCATTTCGGCGCGCGCCGCGTCGACCTTGCCGACCGACAGGAACGTGCGGCCGCAGCATAAAGGCCGTGCTTTGCCGTCAATCGGCAGCGCCGCATGCACTCTGTAGCCACCGGCGACCAGCACCGATAAAGCAGCGTCGAGATTTTCGCGCTCGAAATAGCGATTGAAGGTGTCGGCGAACAGCACGACTTCGCGCATCGGCGTTTCGCCGATGGAGCGGTCGCGGAAAATATCGGTTCGCCAACGCGGCAGGCTGCGCCGCGCCGAGAAGCCGGCGAAAGCTTCCGAGGCCCAGCGCAGCAACGGCACGCGGTCACGCAGATTGAACAAAGCGGCAAAGCGCGCGGCGATCGGCGCATAGCGCGGCAAATAGCCGACCAGCCGGTTATGTAGCGAAAGACCATGCTTGGCGGCGCGCGCCGCCAGTACCTCAATCTTCATGCGCGCCATGTCGACGCCGGTCGGGCATTCGCTGCGGCAGGCTTTGCAGGAGACGCACAGCGATAAGGTTTCCGCCATCTCATCCGAGGCCAAGGCGTCCGGACCAAGTTGTCCCGTGATCGCCAGCCGAAGCGAATTTGCGCGGCCGCGGGTGACATCGCGCTCGTCGCGCGTGACGCGATAACTTGGGCACATGGCGCCGCCGGCGAGCTTGCGGCAGGCGCCATTGTTGTTGCACATCTCGATGGCGCCTTGCAGGCCTCCGCCGACGCCCGGATAGGCCGACCAGTGCAGTTCGGTCTTGATGTCAACGCCCGCGTAATCCGACTTGTAGCGGAACAGCGAGCGGTCATCGAATTTCGGCGCGCGCACGATCTTGCCGGGATTGTAGAGGCCGTTCGGGTCGAATCGATCCTTCACTTCCTCGAAGGCGCGAGCGAGCTTCGACCCGAACATCGGCTCGTTGAACTCCGAGCGAACCAGCCCGTCGCCATGTTCGCCGGAATGCGAACCCTTGTATTCGCGCACCATGGCGAAGGCCTCTTCGGCGATCGCGCGCATCGCGAGGACGTCCTTCTCCAGTCGCAGATTGAGCACCGGCCGCACATGCAGGCAGCCGTTTCCGGCATGCGCGTACCAGGTGCCGCGCGTACCGTTCTTATCGAAAATCTCCGTCAGCCGCGTCGTGTAGTCGGCGAGATGCTCGAGCGGCACGGCGCAATCCTCGACGAAGGACACCGGCTTGCCGCTCTCCTTCATCGACATCATGATGTTGAGTCCGGAGGTACGCACGTCGGTGATCGCCGCCTGCAAGCCGGCGTCGAGGATATCGACCACGCCACCCCATTTGGCGCCGCTGTTGCTCCAGGCAAAGCCGAGATCGCCGATCAATTCATTGAGCTGGCGCAGCCGCGCCAGATTCTCGTTCTGATCGTCCTCACCAAATTCGACCAGCAGGATCGCGGCGGGCAGATCGCGCACGAAGCGATCGAGCGTCGGCTTGAACATGGCAATGGCGCCGGCCAGTTCGATCATGGTCTGGTCGATGAGTTCGACCGCGATGGGTTTGAGCTTGACGATATGCTGCGCGCAGTTCATCGCCTCGTAGAAGCTGCCGAAATGCACGGCGCCGACCGCGCGCTTGCCGAGCAAGGGCGACAGCTTCAATTCGATGCGCGTCGAATAGCCGAGTGTCCCTTCCGAGCCGACAAGAATATGCGACAGGTTAATGTCGTTCCTGCCGGAGTATTTGCCAGGCACCAGCGCATCGAGATTGTAGCCGCCGACGCGGCGCTGCACTTTGGGGAAGCGCGCGGCGATCTCGCTGGCCTCGCGCGCGCCGATGTCGAGCAGATCTTGCGCCAGCGGCCGTATCGCCGCAGGCACGTCGTCGAGGCTGCCGCCCATCGGCCCGAAATGGGCTTTGGTGCCGTCGGCAAGCAACGCGTCGATCGACAGCACATTGTCGCGCATGGTGCCGTAGCGCAGCGAACGGCCGCCGCAGGAATTGTTGCCGGCCATGCCGCCAATGGTGGCGCGGGAGGCGGTCGAGATATCGACCGGGAACCACAGGCCGTGCGGCTTCAACTGGCGGTTCAACTCGTCGAGGACGATGCCCGGCTCGACTGAGACGCGCGCGTTCTTGACGTCGAGATCGAGGATCCGGGTGAGGTATTTGGAGCCGTCGACGACCAATGATTCGCCGACCGTCTGGCCGCATTGGGAGGTGCCGCCGCCGCGGGGGAGGACGGTAACGCCTTCCTGCCGGGCGATCCGAATCGCCCGTTCGGCCTCCTCGACCGTTCGGGGGGCCACCACGCCGACCGGGGTGATCTGGTAATGCGAGGCGTCGGTCGCGTAGCGGCCGCGGGTATAGCGGTCGAACTGGACATCCCCGGTCAATTCGGCCTTCAGACGCCTTTCCAGGCCGGGTAGGACAACCGTCAAACCGCCGATCCTCTCATTGTGTATGGGTTTATTGCATGAGCCGAGTGTATGGGTTTATTGCATGAGCCGATTGCGGAAAACCGCTTGACCGCAATGTTGCATTCATAGTTCAACGCCACAAGCACCGCTCCCAAATCGCGATCTTGCCGGGACGGGCTGGGGACTACCCCCACGCACTTACTCATAAAGCTGCCGTTTTAGGAGCGGATTTCCAATGGCTCAGAATTCCTCACGTATGGCCGGGCGTCACTTCCTGCACATCCCGGGACCGACACCGGTGCCCGACCGCGTCCTGCGCGCCATGGACACGCCGATGATCGATCATCGCGGTCCGGAATTTTCCAAGCTGGCCAAGAAGTGCCTCGACGGCATCAAGACCATTTTCAAGACCACCAACCCGGTGATCATCTATACCGCGACCGGCACCGGCGCCTGGGAAGGCGCGCTGGTCAACACACTGTCGCCCGGCGACAAGGTGCTGATGGTCGAGACCGGCCAGTTCGCCACCTTGTGGAAGAAGATGGCCGAGAAGCTCGGCCTCGTCGCCGAACTGATCCCGACCAACTGGCGCGTCGGCACCGATCCGAAGCTGATCGAAGCGCGGCTGCGCGACGACAAGGCGCATGAGATCAAGGCGGTGTGCGTGCTGCACAACGAGACCTCGACCGGCTGCCAGACCGATATCGCCGCGATCCGCAAGGCGATCGACGCCGCAGGCCACCCGGCGCTGCTGATGGTAGACACCATTTCGTCGCTGGCGTCGATGGACTACCGCCATGACGAATGGGGCGTCGACGTCTCGGTCGGTGGCGCGCAGAAGGGCCTGATGCTGCCGCCCGGCATGTCGTTCAACGCGATCAGCGACAAGGCGCTTGCCGCCAACAAGACCTCCAAGCTCACCAAGTCGTTCTGGGCCTGGGACGAAATGCTGGCCATGAACAAGGTCGGCTTCTTCCCCTACACGCCCGGCACGCAGATGCTGCATGGCCTCGCCGAAGGCATTGCCATGCTGCACGAGGAAGGCCTCGACAACGTCTTCGCGCGGCATGACCGCCTCGCCGAAGCGACCCGCCGCGCCGTCAAGGCCTGGGGCCTCGACACCGTATGCAGCGACGCCAAGTATCAATCGTCGACGCTGACCGCGGTGCTGCTGCCGGAAGGCCACAACGCCGACGCCTTCCGCGGGCTGGCGCTCGACACCTTCAACATCTCCTACGGCGCCAGCTTCGGGCCTTTCGCCGGCAAGTATTTCCGCATCGGCCATCTCGGCGACATCAATGACGCGATGCTGATGGGCGGCCTGGCCTCGACCGAAATGGCGCTGGCCTTGGCCGGCGTGCCGTTCAAGAAGGGCGGCGTGCAGGCGGCGATGGATTATCTGGTCACCGCGCATGGCGGCGGCAAGAAGCAGGCGGCGGAGTAAGTTTGCTCTCTGCGATGATTTGAAATGGCCGGGCCAAAAGCCCGGCCATTTTTTATGCGAGAGCGCGTTTTGCAAAATCCGCGATCGCCCTCACCGTCACCTCCGGCGCTTCGCGTTGCGGCGAATGTTTGACGCCGGGCAATAGTGCGACTTCGACGGGGCAATAGCATTCCTGTTCGGCGATCTCGATCTGCGCGACCGTGCCGTATTGATCGTCCGCGCCCTGCACGATCAGGATCGGCACGCGGATGTAATCGAGTTGTTCGGTGATATCCCATTTGCGGAAATCCGGATCGAGCCAGGCGCCGTTCCAGCCGTGGAAAGCGTTGTCGGGGTCCTTGTGCCAGCGTGCGAGCTTTTGTTTGAGGTCCGTTGTCTCGTAAGCTTTCTTCGCCTCGACGATGGCGGCGATGCCCGTATCCTCGGTAAAGAAATGCGGCGCCATCAGTACAAGGCCGCCGACGCGGTGATCCTGATGCGTGCCGGCATAAATCGCGGCAATGGAGGCGCCATCGCTGTGGCCGATCAGCAGGCCGCGCTGAAAGCCGATTTGATCGAGGAGTGCGGGCAAGACATCGCGCGCCTCGTCGTGCATATAAGTGAGCGGCCGCGGCAAGGCCACAGGCGACGATTGTCCGTAACCTGCGCGCGAATAAACGAACACACCGCAGCCGGTCGCCTGCGCAAGCTTCTCCGGAAAATCGCCCCACAGGCCGATGCAGCCGAGGCCTTCGTGCAGCAGCACCAGCGTCGGCGCGTCGGCGGGCTTTGGGCCGATGAAGCGGTATTCGAGGCTGTGAGAGCCGATGGAGAGAAAGCCGGAGTCGGAAAGTGCCATTTCCATTCGTGGCTACTGCTCCGCCCGCAGCTTGAACCGCTGAATTTTTCCCGTCGCTGTCTTCGGCAATTCGCTGCGGAATTCAATCCAGCGCGGATATTTGAACGGCGCCAGCTTTGCCTTGACGTGATCCTGTAACAGCTGCGCCAGCGCGTCGCTGGCTTTGTCAGGCTGTTTCAGCACCACGAAGGCGCGCGGCTTGATCAGCTTCTGCTCGTCGTTCCAGCCGACCACCGCGGCCTCCAGCACATCCGGGTGCGACGACAGAGCTGCCTCGACCTCGAAGGGCGAGACATACATGCCGGACACTTTCAGCATGTCGTCGGCGCGGCCGCAGCAAATATAAAAGCCGTCGGCGTCCTCGATATATTTGTCGCCGCAGCGGGTCCATTCGCCGCGAAACGTATCGCGCGATTTCTCGCGGTTGTTCCAGTACATCAGCGCCGATGTCGGCCCGCGCACATGCAGTTCGCCCATCTCGCCCTGCTTCACGGGCTCGCCGTCTTCACCGATCAGCTTGATCTCGTAGCCGGGCACGCATTTGCCGGTAGTGCCGTATTTATTAGTGCCCGGCCAGTTGGTCAGGAAGATGTGCAGCATCTCGGTGGTGCCAAGGCCGTCGGAGATTTCGACGCCGTAGCGGGCAAAGAAATTCTTGGCGACTTCCTCGGGCAGCGCTTCGCCGGCGGATTGGCAACGGCGCAATTTCAATTCCGACTTCTGCGGCGCGCTCGGGCTGTTGAGAAACGCGGCATAGAATGTCGGCACGCCGAAGAACACCGTGATCGGATGGTTGCGCAGCAGCGCGGCGACGCCGTCCGGCGTCGGCCGTTCCGGATTGAGCACCGTCGTCGCGCCGACGCTCAAGGGAAATGTCATGGCGTTGCCGAGCCCATAGGCGAAGAACAACTTCGCCACCGAATGCACGATATCGGTGTCCTTCAGGCCGACGACCGGGGTGCCATAGAGATCGGCGGTCAGCTTCAGACTGGCATGACAATGCACCGCGCCTTTCGGCTTGCCGGTGGAGCCCGAGGTGTAGAGCCAAAACGCCATATCGTCGGCGACGGTCGGCGCGGTGTAAGGCTCCGGCTCGTCGGCGCCGATGAGGTCCTCGAACAACCGGTAGCCTTTAGCGTCAAGTTTTTGCGGCACCTCGCCGGAGACGACGACATGATCGAGGTCGGGGCTTTCCGCGATCAGTTTCTCGAATTTCGGAAACAGCACTTCCGACACCACCAGACATTTGGCGCGGCTGTCGGCGAGCATGAAGCGATAGTCTTCCTCGGTCAGCAGCGTGTTGACCGGAACCGCGATGACGCCGGCCTTGAGGCAGCCGAGGAACGCGGTCGGCCAGTCGATCGTGTCGGTGAGCGCGATCAGCACCCGCTCCTCGCGCCGGACGCCGAGACCGCGCAACGCTGCCGAAAAACGCGCCACCCGGTCGGCGAGCTGGCCATAGGTGAGAACGCCGCGCGAATCGATATAGGCCGGCTTGTCCTTGCGGCCGGCCGCGAGGTTGCGCGCCAGCACATCGGCGGCGAAATTATAGGCCCGCGCGTCCCCTTCGACGGCTGTCATCGCGTCTTCCTCCCAGGATTTTTGCCCATTATGCCGGGCACGGCCTGAACTGCCTAGCGCAGCATAATTCCAGGCGTATGCGCGCGGACGTGATTCATCGCCCCTGTTGTTGATACGGCGCGGGGGCGCCGGCCTTCCCACTCTTGCCCCGGACAATATCCGAGGGGACGGAGCGCCGCGTGGCGCCACATCTCAGTCACGCTCGGCGGAGCGTGCGCGTCCTCTGGCGAAGGACGCTGCGCCCCGCGGCGCTCCATCGCGGTGTCTTTTCGGCGCACGGGCCGCGCTTCTGGCGGCTAGCCCGTTTTACAGGGCTGCTTCGCACCATCAGCGAGCTCCTCGCGGCAGGTCTTATTGCCTGCGGGCGGAGCCCCGTCGCCGCCCGGGAGCCAAGGGTGCGTTTCCCTTAAAGCCCGCAGGCACCGCATCCTCTCCCACGTTCATGACGCCTCATGACAGCGCCCTCGGCGGATCGGACGGCAATAGGATATCTATCTTAGGACTTAAGTCAATAGGCCGCGATCCTATTTTTTGCCGGCTGAAATTTCGTCTAGGCGCGGCCCACACCGCCGCGCGGCCCCGCATGGGTGAAATGCCGGAGCGAATCTGCCCGTGACCGGCGGACGCGCGCGTGTTAATGCCCGGCGGGAACGCCTATAATGCTGGAAACCAGAGCCGGTATCCCCGGCCGAACAATAACCTTCGAGGAGAGACCCATGGACAAGGCCGTCCGTCAGATCAGCGCCGAGGACATCAACCCGCGCCACAACTGGGGCCGCGCGCTGCCCTCGCTCGGCATCATGGGCGTCGACTTCGAGGAGCGCGTCGATTTCCGCCGGCTGCACCGCTACCGCCTCGGCCGCGCCAAGCAGGCGCTGGAAAAGTCCGAACTCGGCGCACTGCTGGTGTTCGACGTCAACAACATTCGTTATCTCACCTCGACCAAGATCGGCGAGTGGGAGCGCGACAAGCTGGCGCGCTGGGCGCTGCTGACCCGCACCGGCGAACCGATCCTGTGGGACTTCGGCTCCGCCGCCGTGCATCACAAGCTCTATGCGCCGTGGCTCGATCCGCAGAACTGCAAAGCCGGCCTGATCGGCCTGCGCGGCACCGTGCAGCCCTCCTTCGGCTTGATGAAGAAGCACGCCGAGGAACTCGCCTCGATCCTGCGCGAACATGGCGTCGCCGACATGCCAATCGGCGTCGATATCGTCGAGCCGCCGATGATGTTCGAACTGCAGAAGGCCGGTCTTACGATCGCCGACGGCCAGCAGGTCATGCTGGAAGCGCGCGAGATCAAGTCGCAGGACGAGATCGCGCTGTTGAACCACGCCGCCTGCATGGTCGACGGCGCCTATGACCTCGTCAACAGGGAATTGAAGCCGGGCGTGCGCGAGAACGACATCGTCGCCATGGTCAACGACTTCCTCTATCGCAACGGCTCCGACGACGTCGAAGCGGTCAACGCGGTGTCCGGCGAGCGCGGCAATCCGCATCCGCACAACTTCACCGACCGCATGATCCGTCCCGGCGACATGGCCTATTTCGACATCCTGCAGGCCTTCGTCGGCTATCGCACCTGCTACTACCGCACCTTCGCCGTCGGCCGCGCCACGCCGATGCAACACGACGCCTACAAGCTGGCGCGCGAATGGCTGGACAATGCGATGATGCGCATCAAGCCCGGCGCCTCGACCGCGCATATCGCCGAAGCCTTCCCGACCGCGGGCGAATTCGGCTTCCCTGACGAACTGTCGGCTTTCGGCCTGCAGTTCGCGCATGGCCTCGGCCTGGCGCTGCACGAACGGCCGATCATCTCGCGCGTGATCTCGATGGATCATCCGACCGAGATCAAGGAAGGCATGGTGTTCGCCATCGAAACCTTCTGCCCGTCGGCGGACGGTTTCTCCGGCGCCCGCATCGAGGAAGAAGTCGTGGTCACCGACAAGGGCTGCAAGGTGATCTCGCTGTTCCCGGCGGAAGAACTGCCGATCTCGAACAAGTATTAGATCCGACAAGGGGGCGCGCCGCGATGTGCGCCCCCTAACGGCTCACGCCCATGCCCGCGCCAAACGCCCCACATTACATCTCGCCCAAGGAACGCGCCGAGAACCGCGCGCGCTGGCTACGCTTCGCCTATCTGACCGCTGTCGCGATCCCGCTCGCCGTGTTGGTGATGATGTTCGGCTACAGCGACCAGGCACCGGCATGGCTGCGGAGTTTCACCGCCGATCTGGACGCAGGCTTCGGTTTTCCGGTGCTGTGGCTGATCAAATTGATCGCGGCACGGTGAACGAAGAAGCCACGCCAGCGTTCGCACCTGTGGCGCTTCCCTCAGGCTTCGGCCAGGCGGTGTGGCGCGGCTTTCGCGGCCGCTGTCCGGCCTGCGGCGAGGGCCGCATGTTTCATAAATTCCTGAAGGTGAGCGACGCCTGTCCGCGGTGCGGCGAGGAATTGCACCATCACCGCGCCGACGACTTCCCCGCTTATCTGGTGATCGCCATTGTCGGTCACATTCTGGTGCCGATCGTGCTGTCGGTGGAAACGCATATTGCGCCGCCGGTCGTCGTGAGCATGGCATTGTGGCCGTCGATTGCGCTGGTGATGGCGCTTGGTCTTCTACAGCCGGTCAAAGGCGCCGTGATCGCCATCCAATGGTACGGCGGCATGCACGGCTTCGACGGCGCCAAGAAGGCGCGCACACTGGCCGCGGCCGCCAAACCGATCTGAAGCGCCGATTCCCCGCGATCAGCTTTTCAGCGGCTGTTTCGCCCAGTAATCCTCTGCCGACTTGGTCGCCTTGAGCGCGGCCATGTCCTTGTAGCCCGGCGCCATCGACGCATCGGTGCCGGCGAGCACCTGATGATGCTCGATGTTGAGAAGCCGCAGCCAGCTTTGCTGGCCGAGCGTCAGGCCGATCATGCAGCCGATCTCGACCAGTTCGGCTTCGGTGAAATTCGCGTGCAGGCGGTCCCAGAAGGCGTCGTCGGTGTTGAGATGCCAGACGATGGCTTCGGCGTAGGACAGAGCCGCCTTCTGGCGCTCGGTGTAGCGCGTCGATTTTTCGAAATTCAAAAGATCGAGAACGTGATCCTCGATCAGCGCGCCGCTCGATGTCGATTTCACCGAGCGCTGGTTGCCGCAATATTCGCACTGCACCGAGCGCGACACGTAAAGCCGGCACAGCTCTTTCAGCGGATGATCAGCGATGCCGTTGCGGAACAGGTTGTTCCAGCTGTCGGCGAAGAACCAGAACGCCGCCGGGACATGCGCGCGGATCGCCGAGCTTTCCGGCCGCGGCGTGCCCTCGCGCTGGCAGCGCTCCATCTCGGCGCGCATTTTGGCGTCCATTTTGTCCAGCGGAACGTAGCTGATGCGTTGCCTGGCCATGATGTTTCTCGGGGTGGTCGGTTGCGGTTTCAGCAGCCTAGGCGCCCAGCCGGCCGCATGGTATCGTGAATATCAAATACGGGTATCGGTTATTACGATGGCCAAGGCGCGCTGGGACTGGGAGACCCGAATCGGCCGGCGGCTGAAGCTGCGCGACCTGCACATCCTGTCCGTCGTCGTGCGCTGGGGCAGCATGGCCAAAGCCGCCACGCATCTCGATACCTCGCAATCGGTCGTCTCCGAGGCGATCGCCAGCCTGGAAAGCGCGCTCGGCGTCAGCCTGCTCGACCGCAGCCCGCGCGGCATCGCGCCGACGATCTATGCGACCGCACTCCTGAAGCGCGGTCATGTCGTGTTCGACGAACTGCGCGAAGGCATCAAGGAGATCGAGACGCTATCCGGCCAGGCGACCGGCGATATTCGGATCGCCTGCCCCGAATTTCTCGCCGCCGGTCTGATGACCGACGCGGTCGACGGATTTTCAAAGCGCTATCCCGACATCGTCTGCCACGTCGTAGAGGCCGACGTCAGCACGTTGGATTTCCGCCAGTTGCAGGAGCGCGCCGTCGACCTGATGGTGACGCGCGTACCGAACGCCTTTGCCGACGACGATCTCGATGTCGACGTGCTGTTCGACGATCCGCATCTGGTGGTGGCCGGCGAGAAGAGCCCGTGGGCGGGCAAGCGTTCGGTCAAACTGGCCGAACTGGTGGACGAGCCGTGGATCATCCCGCCGTCGCCGATCGTCAACGCAATTCTGAAGGAGGCCTTCGAAGCGCAAGGGCTGAAGCCGCCGGCGGAGAAAGTCGTCACCTCGTTCATATTGATGCGCAACCACCTGCTAGCGAGCGGGCGCTTCGTCACGGTGCTGCCGGAGTCAGTGCTGCGCTACAATGCCAAGCAATGGGCGCTGCGCGCGCTGCCGGTCAAACTGCGCGCCACGCCGCAGCCGATCGCCATCGTCAAACTGAAAAACCGCAGCGTCAGCCCGGCGATTGCGCTGTTCATCGCGCATTTGCGAACGGTGACCAAGGCCTATGCCGGCCGCCGCGATTAAGGATCGACGGCAGGGAACAATTGCGTGTGCTGGAACTTAGCCTGCGACATCAACAAGGAGTGTCGGAAATGGCTGAAGGCAGCAGCGGTGGAATCGGCGTGCTCGGCGTCCTGATCGGCGCGCTTATCGTGATCGTCGTGGGCGGCGGCCTGTTGTTTGCCACCGGCAAGATCGGCGGCGGCGGCAACACAACGACACTCAAGGTCGAAATGCCGAAAGTCGGCGCGCCGGCAAAATAGCGCCCGCTTGGCAACATCGCAGGCTTTGACGCCGGTGGGCCTAGCCCGCCGGCGTTTCCGCGCGGAATGTCAGGCGGCGCGCACGCGGGCGACGAAGTTCTGCGCTTCGTCCTGCAACGCCGCTGCCTGGCGGTTCAAATCGGCGACGGCCTGCGAGATCTGCCGCGCGCCGGTGTGGGTGCGGGCAGCGAATTCGTTGACGCCGGCGATGGCGTCGGACACCTGGCGCGAGCGCGCTGCTGCGCCCTCGACGCTTTCGGCGATTCGTTGCGTCGCCTGATTTTGCAGCTTGACGGAGCCGGTGATGGCGCGCGCGACGGTTTCGATCTGCGCGATCACCGACGACATCGACTGGGTGGCGGTGCGCACGCCGTCGATGATCTGGCCCATCGAGCCGGTGCGGTCCTGGATATGACCGAGCGCCCGGGTGGTTTGCGCGGCCAAAGTCTTGACCTCCTGCGCCACCACGGCGAAGCCGCGGCCGGCCTCGCCGGCGCGCGCCGCTTCGATCGTGGCATTGAGCGCCAGCAGATTGGTCTGGCCGGCGATGGCGTGGATCATGCCGGCCACCTTCTCGATGTCGTCGACGGCAGGACTGAGGCCATCGGCGTTGGCGACCGCGATATCGGCGCGGCGAGTGGCCTCGGCGACGACGCCGGAGGCATTGGCGAGCTGGGCGTCGATGTCGTTCATCGCCATCGATAGCTCGTCGATGGCGTGCGATACCGTGCCGGCGACGGTCGTGCTGGCGTCGGCCGCGCCGGTGGCGGCCTGCGCATTGCGCCCGGACTCGTCGGCCATCTCGCTCATCGCATGGGCGGATTGATCGAGTTCGGCGGCGGCCTGCGCCAGCGCCGCCGCGACGCTGAGAATCTTGCTTTCAAAATTGCGGGCGAACTGTTCGAGCGCTTGCCGCTTTTCAGCCTCGGCCTGGGCGCGGGCGCGCTTGCGCTGCTCCTGCCCTTCGCCGAGCGCGACGGCGTTGTCGCGGAATACAAGGACGGCACGCGCCATCGTGCCGACTTCGTCGCCGCGCTTGAGCCCTTCGATGCGCCCCTCGAAGCGGCCGAGCGCGATCTCGCGCATGACGGCGGCCAGCCTCTGCAGCGGCCGCGCCACCGTACGATGGGCCAGCGCCATCGCCAGCAGGATAGTGAAAAGCGTGCCGCCGATCAACATGGCCGACAGCAACTCGTGCGTCCGCGCCTTGCGCACGGCGGCGGCTTCGGTCGTCTCTTTCATCTGCCCGCCGAGAATGCCGATCAGCCGGTTCATGCTGGTGGTGGCGTCGACCAATGCCGGGTCGAATTTCAATTCGAGCAGTTCGCGCGCCTGCTCGCGCTGATTGTTCACAGTCAACAGCCGCACCTGTCCGGCAATGGCGTCAACCAGATTCAGACGCCGGAACATGCCGTTCACATCGTCACGATGCCGCGGCAACGTCTCGATAACGCTGTTGAGCCAGGATTTGGCGGCCGCGTATTGTCCCGCGCGTTCCTCGGTCGCTTCGCGAATGGTGTCGGGATCGGTCGCAGCCGCCATTTTGTACGTTGCAAGCCCCAAAGACTGCACCGCGCTCTTGGCTTCGGTGAGGACCAGCCGGGTCGGCATGACTTCGTTGGTGACAATCTCGTTGATGCGGTCGATCTCGTGCAGGCTGCGCAGGCTGTACCAGTTGGCCGCCGCCGACAGAATTCCGAGGGTGCCGATCAGCAGCATCGCCTTGGCGGCGATCGGCAGGCGAATCGATTTCAGTCGCAACATCAAGATACCTGGAAGTGTGGTGGCGATGCTTTGTCTAGCGGTCAAATGGTTTGTGATCGCTTAACCGCGCGGTCATACCTCCGTCGCCTTTGTCATAAATTGAGTCGACGGCGTGCGAGCGTTCGCGCACTGTCACAAATCACAGCCGTGCGAAACCCATGGCGGACTTTTCCGCCATGGGTCGCAGCATTCCACGAAGTGCAAAAGTGGTTATGCCCGCGCGGCGAGCGTTTCCTTCAGATGTGGGAAACGTTCGGTCAACAGCGAGCCGTGATAATAGGTCGGCACGAAAGACGGATGCGCGCGGATATTGTCGAACCATGTGACGACGCGCGGCAGGTCCTGCCAGTCGGCATAATTGAGATCGTACATCCGCACCAGAGCCGGCATCGCCGCGACGTCGGCAAGCGAAATGTCCTTGCCCAGCAGCCATGGGCCGCCGCTCAACTCGATCTCGCGATCCATCCGCTCGTAGGAACGGCGCAGGCGGGCGAGCGCCGCGTCCATCTCGGCCTTGGGAAAACCGGTCTGGCCCATGGCCAGCATGAATTCCTTGCGCAGCGGCTTGCTCACCGCCATGGCGACGAAGTCCTCGCGGCTCATCGCCTGGAACTTCGGCAGGAAGGCAAGATTGAAAGTCGGCACCCGCACCGAAGCGGCCGGCATCTCATCCATGAAATGCATCAACGCGCGCATGCGGGCGCGCGTCACCGGATTTTCCGGGGTGAAGCTGTTCTGCGGCACGACCTCATCGAGATATTCGGTAATGACGGTGGAATCGGTGACGATCGCGCCGTCGTGATCGAGCGTCGGCACCACGCCGTTCGGATTGAGCTTGAGATAATCCGGCTTGAGCTGATCGCCTTCGAGCAGATTGAGTTTCACTTCGTCGAACGGCAGCTTCTTGGCATTGAGCACGAAGCGCACCCGCTGGCTGCAGGTCGATTGCGGCGCGTTGTAAAGTTTGAAGGCCATCGCTCGTTATCCCCCGATCGTTTCTTCTACTCTGCATTTTTGCCGGCAGGCGTGCAATCTCCGGCCGCGACAGCAAAGCTTGCATCACTCAGCTTTGATCAGCCCCTTGCGCAGCTCTTCCAGCCGCTGCTGGTAACCCTCACCATTGCCGTAATCGTCGAACAGCGCATAGCGGGCATGCGTGCCGATGACGCGGCGCGCGTGCTTGATCGGACACC
Organism: Rhizobium sp. Q54; assembly: GCA_945861265.1. Lineage (GTDB taxonomy): Bacteria > Pseudomonadota > Alphaproteobacteria > Rhizobiales > Xanthobacteraceae > Pseudolabrys. The sequence continues at coordinate 18,503 of CAMAUC010000007.1, forward strand.
AGTATTGCTCGGTGCGGGCCGCGATCTCGCACGCATAAGCGATGACCCCGTTGGCATAGGAGCAATAGGCGCAGTTGAGTTTCTCAAGCGCGTTGAGATAGGCCAGATGGTGGCGGTCGAACACGAAATAATCGGCGCGTTTGATTTTCGCGATGCCGTAAATCGGGAAGCACACCGCCTGAAAGACGCTGACGAACAGGTCGAGCAGCAGGAACGGCACAATGCCGGCATAGATGACCGGCGAGGTCAGCATGACCAGCGGATGAGCGCCGAACACATAAGGCAGGAGCTTGCTGCGCAACTGACGATGCCGGCGCAGCAACTCTTCCTCGAAGGCGACGCGGCCATGCTCGATCCCGATCTTCAGCTCGGCGCTGCGCTTGGCCAGTTCGGCGTCGAGTTCCCCTTCGAGGGTGCTGATCCTGTCAATCAGCGCCGCGATCTGTGGGTTCATGGGTCCGTTTCCCTCGGGGTGATACGATACTGGGTTGTGGGCCAACATGGGCCGGCGCGGCGGAAATTTACAGGCAATTTACTTGTCGCGGCCGCCTGCGCTCGATTGACTGACATTGTGCGCGGCCGTCGTTTCTTCTCCCTTGGGAACCAGACGACGGCCAGAATCCTCCACTTCTTGCACAAAGGGCCCCTGCGAAGGGGCCCTCTTTTTTTGCCTGCATTCCCGGCGCGAAGCGACTATTCCAGCCCGCTCGGCACTTTCTTGTTTTCCGAGGTCAGCTTCATGCCGGCGAGTTCTGCCATGGTCTCCGCCATCTTGGCGAAATCCTCGGCGAGGATTTCCTTGGCGTTCGGCTGCGACAGCGCCTTGCCGATGTGCTGCTGGATGACCTCGCGGGTCGCCGCCGTCACCGGCATCGGCACGTCATATTCGCGGCCGAGATCGAGGCCGAGATCGAGATCCTTGCGCAGCAGTTCCGGCGTGAAGGTCGTGGTCCAGTCGAGATTGACCAGCGCCGACGTCTTGTAGGCGGTGAACATCGAGCCCATGACGCCATTGTTCATGAAGGCGAGGAAGGCGTGGCGCGGCACGCCCATCTTGTTGGCGAGCAGCGTGATCTCGATCAGGTTCTCGATGACGACGCCGAGCATGACGTTGTGCGCGATCTTGCAGATGCGCGCCAATTCGCCGTCGCCGACATAGGACACGCCGCGCGGCGCGAAGACTTCGATCACCGGCATTGCCGCTTTCGCCGCCGCTTCCGGACCGGATACGACCGACGACAGCTTGCCGGCGCTGATGACCCGGGCATTGCCCGACACCGGCGCGCAGACGAATTCGACATTGTGCTCCTTGAGACGAGCGCGAATGCGGACCGAATCCTCGACCGAAATCGACGAGCAGTCGACGAAGGTCTTCGGCAGTTTGCCTTTTGCATTGGTGACGATGCCGTTGGCGCCGAAATAGACTTCTTCGAGGTCCTTGCCCTCCGACACGATGGCAAACAGCATATCGACGCCGGCCAGATCGACAGGCTTGTCGACCACCTTGGCGCCGAGCTTGGTCAGCGGTTCGGCCTTGGACTTGGTGCGGTTCCAGATGGAGATGTCGTAACCCGCCGTCGCGAGCCGTTCCGCCATCTGGTAACCCATGCGGCCGACGCCGATCCAGCCGATTTTTTGAGCATTCTTCGACATCACGAAACTCTCCCGTTCTGGCGTGTTGCGCGCGTCGCGCGCGGCGGCGCCCATCATGATCTTGGCTGACGCTTTAGCCGTTCCGCCACAAAATCGCCAGAGGGTTTCCCGGAAGGGCCGACATGCTTGTAGTGCCCGATCAAAAAGCATTATCCTCGTGCTGCCGGTCGAAATGACCGGCGCAATGGCCCACTCAAACGAGGCCAGTCGAAGAAATCGCGGGAGGAGTACCAGCACCGATGCAGGACGCGGCCTCGACCATTTCCGCTCGCGAAGCGCCCGGCCATTCGCCGGGCCGCGCTGCGAGCCGCTTGCGCAGCATCTGGCGCAATATTTTTCCGTTCATTGTCGTCGGCGTGTTGTGGGAGATCGTCGCTATTTCCGGCATATTTCCGGCGCGGCTGTTTCCGACCATCGAGACGGTAGGGCGCACTTTCTTCGCGCTCACCGCCAACGGCATTTTGCCGCATCATGCCATCGAGACATTGATCCGGCTGTTGTCGGGCTTCGCACTGGCCGGCGTGTTCGGCGTCACCATCGGCATTCTGATGGGCCGCTCGCGGCTGGCGGAAGATATTTTCCTGCCGCTGGTGTCGATCTGCGCGCCGATTCCCGGCCTCGCTTACACGCCGCTGTTTCTCTTGTGGTTCGGGCTCGGCAGTTTCTCTTCGATCCTTTTGGTCGGCTTCGTCTCGGCGTTTCCGGTGATCTTCAACAGCTGGACCGGCGTCAAGGCAGTGAAGGAGATCTGGGTGCGCTCGGCGCATTCGATGGGCGCCGACGACCGCCGCATGTTCACGCATGTGATCCTGCCGGGCGCGCTGCCCTATATTCTCACGGGCTTAAGGCTCGGACTGGCGCAGGCCTGGCGCGTGCTGGTCGCGGTCGAGATGCTGGCCGCCGTGCCGTGGGGATTGGGCTGGCTGATTTTTGGCGCGCGCAAGTTTCTCAATACAGATGCGATGCTGGCGGGCATCGTCGTCATCGCGCTGATCGGCCTGCTTCTGGAAAAACTGGTGTTCCAGAAAATCGAGAACTACACCGTGGTGCGCTGGGGCATGGTGGCGGCATGACCGAAACGACAATCAACACCGCAGCGACGGCTGGAAAGACCACCAGCGGCGCGGCGATGACCGAGCAGCGCAAGAGCCGGCGCTCGCTGTGGCGCGCGGCGGTCGTGCTGATCATCGCCGCCTGCTGCTACGAGGCGGTGGCGCGCAGCGGTTATTTCGCGCCGGCCCTGATGCCGAAGCTGTCGCTGGTCGCGCAGACACTCGTGACCATGCTGGCCGACGGCACCATGATCGAGCATTCGGTCTTCACGCTGTACCGCGTGATGTTCGGTTTCCTGCTGGCGGTGCTGGTCGGCCTGCCGCTTGGCATATTGATGGCGCGCTTTGCCGCGGTCGAAGGATTTTTCCTGCCGCTGGTCTCGGCCTTGATGCCGATCCCGTCTTTCGCGCTGGTGCCATTGTTCATGCTGTGGTTCGGCATCGGCAACCTGACCACGATCCTGATCGTGTTCTACGCCGCGACGTTCCCGATGATGTTCAACACCTGGTCGGGCGTGCGCTCGGTCAATCCGTTGTGGCTGCGCGCGGCCGGTGCGATGGGCGCCGACGAGAACGCGTTGTTCTGGAAGGTCATCATTCCCGGCGCCTCGCCTTTCATCATCACCGGCCTGCGCCAGGCTTTCTTGCGCGCCTGGATCGCCGTGGTCGGCGCCGAAATGATCGCGGCCTCCGACTGGGGGCTCGGCTGGGTCATCTTCGACGCCAAGGAATTTCTCAACACCGACGTCATGCTGGCGGCGCTGGTGGTGATCGGCGGCATCGGCTTCGTGTTCGAGAAGATGGTTTTCGGCTCGCTCGAGAAGTCGACGATCCAGCGCTGGGGCATGTCGCGCGTAGCCAAAGGCTAAAGACAGGAAGGCGAAGAGAGCTATGGTTCCGATTGCGATCGACAATGTGACGCTCGAATACGACACGCCGGCCGGCAAGGTCACCGGCGTCAAGGATGTCTCGTTCGACATCGGCGCATCGGAATTCGTCTGCATTGTCGGGCCGTCCGGCTGCGGCAAATCGACCCTGCTCAATGTCATCGCCGGCTTCCTGGCGCCGGCCGCCGGCGAAATCCGCATAGACGGCAAGACCGTGAAAGGCCACGGCATGGACCGCGGCGTCGTGTTCCAGGATTTCGCGCAGCTGTTTCCGTGGCGCACCGCGCTCGGCAATGTCTCGTTCGGGCTGGAGATGAAGGGCATCCCCAAGGCCGAGCGCGACAGAATCGCGCGCGAGCAATTGCGGCTGGTCAAGCTGGAGAAATTCGTCGATTCGTTTCCGCATCATCTGTCGGGCGGCATGCAGCAGCGCGTCGCCATTGCCCGCGCGCTGGCCTATGATCCGTCGGTGCTCTTGATGGACGAGCCGTTCGCGGCGCTCGATGCGATGACGCGCGACGACATGCAATCGCTGCTCGCCGATGTCTGGCGCGCGACGCGCAAGACCGTCATTTACGTCACGCATAATGTCGCGGAAGCGGTCTATCTCGCCGACCGCGTCATCGTGATGTCGGCGCATCCCGGCACCGTGCAGGCCGATATCAAAATCGACCTGCCGCGGCCGCGCGATCCGCTCAGCGTCGAATTCGTCGAATGCCAGAAGCAACTGATGCGGCACCTCGGCCACAAGGTGAGCGGCAATGGTGTGGGCCATTAAGAAACGCGATTGAACCGACAACAGGGAGGATCTGCGATGACCACGAACAAGGGCAAGAACTCGGGACTGACACGGCGGCACACGCTGGCGATGGCAGGTGCCGGCGCTCTCGCCGCAGGTTTAGGCATGCGGCCGGCCAACGCCGCGCTCGCCACCGTGCGGCAGGGCTATCAGACCAATATGTGGGGCATGCCGACCTATTATCTGCTGCGCTCCGGCCTCTTGGAGAAGCACGGCGTCAAGTTCGAGGAATTCGCCGTGCCGTCCGGCAACCTCACCATGCAGCAGCAGGTGGCGCGCCAGGTCGATCTCGGCACCTATGCCGGGCCGTCTTTGTGCCTTGGCCATGACAAAGGCGGGCTGATCGCCATCGCCTATATCGAGAATGTCGGCAAGACGGCGCGCGTGATGGCGCGCAAGGAACTCGGCTTCACCAAGGTCGAGCAGCTCAAAGGCCTGAAAGTCGCCAACCAGACCGGCTCATCGACCGGCAATATTTTCTCCGACCAGATCGCCACCAAGGCCGGCTTGAAGAAAAGCGACTGGCAGGAAGTGCGCATGAACACCGACGACATGGCGGCGGCGCTCGCCGCCAAGACCGTCGATGCCATGGTCACGGTCGAGCCCTATAACCAGATCGCCGAGGATGACGGCTACGCCAACACGCTGGCGGAGTTCTACGACTTCGACAAGATGCCGGTGTTCATGGCAGCGACGCCGGACTTCGCGGAGAAGAACCCGGATACGATCGTCGCCTATCTGAAAGCCTGGATCGACGTGTCCAAGGATTTCAAGAACAGCCCCGGCAAGGTCGCCGACCTGATCTTCGCCTATTACGCATCGAAGGGCTACACGATGTCGAAGGCGACCTTCACCAAGGCGCTCGCCCGCGTCGAGGTCAATCCCGGCTCGCCGGCCGAGTTCGGCCCCTATATGCAGAAGCAGGCCGAAATCTTGCTGGGTGAAAAGAAGATCAAGGCGATCCCGGACTGGAAGACCGTGCTGCGCGGCGATTTCTTCAAGCAAGCGAGCGCGTGACCCCCGGTGACGGCGGCACCTATAATGGTCTAAACCTCAAGCCGGCGCATTCGCGCCGGCTTTTTCCTTACCGCAATCGCGATCCACGGAGACGTCAATGTCTGCTGCCCACAATCCGCTCAATCAAAAAACCGAGTCGGTCAGCTGGAATTTCAACCTGCTGTCGCAAAACAATCTCGGCGGCTTCGGCGGCATGGGCGAAGGCATCGCGATCCAGCTCGCCAAGGATGGCCGCCGCATCGCCTGGCTGGCGCATGAAAGTGCGCCGAAGAATTTCACCGGCGTCGACGTCTCCGATCCGCGCAATCCGAAAGTGATCGTGCAGACCGACCTGCCCAACATGCAGATGCGCTCGAACTCGCTCGATCTGTCCGGCGATATCCTCGCCGTCGCCTACCAGACGCAGAAAACCGGCATGAAGCCCGCCGGCCTCGAACTGTTCGACGTGTCGGTGCCGGAAAAGCCGCGCTCGATCTCGTTCTTCGACTGCTCGGGCCCGCATTCGCGCGGCGTGCACCAATTGTGGTTCTGCGACGGCGAATATGTCCACATGGCGGCGGGCGCGCCCGACTTCAATCCGAGCCACCCGAACGACGACCAGTTCTACCGCTGCATTGACGTGCGCGATCCGTCGAAGCCGAAGGAAGTCGGCCGCTGGTGGATGCCCGGCACCTCAGTGACCGACAACATCGCGCCGCCGCCGCGCCACCCGCTCGACAAGGGCTATCGCGCGCACAACACCAATGTCTATCCGCAGCGGCCGGACCGGCTGTATCTCTGCTACATCGACGGCGGCATGTTCGTCATGGACATCGCCGACAAGGCCAATCCGAAAGTGATCTCGCACTGGACCAACTCGCCACCTTACACCGGCTTCATGCACACGGCGGTGCCGCTGTTCGACCGCAACCTGATGCTGGTCACCGACGAGTCGACCGAGGACAATGCGCTCGACTGGCCGAAGCTGATCTGGATGTTGGACGCGCGCGACGAGCAGCATCTGGTGCCGATCGCCACCTGCCCGCTGCCGCCGGTCGACGCCTACAAGGATCGCGGCGGCCGCTTCGGCGCGCACAATATTCACGAGAATGTGCCGGTGCCGTCGTCGTTTCAGTCCGACCAGATCGTGTTCGGCACGTTCTTCAACGGCGGCTTGCGCGCTTACGACATTTCAAATGCGTATCAGCCGAAGGAAATCGCAGCCTTCGTGCCGCCAGCGCCGAACGGCTCCAAGATCGGCTCGATCCAGCTCAACGACGTCTATGTCGACGAGAACCAGATCGTCTATACGGTCGACCGGTTTTCCGGCGGTTTGTATATTTTGGAATGTGATTTCTAATCACCCTCGTTCGCGCAACAAACTCCGTTCGTTCCCGAGCAAGCGGGGATGAACGGTGATATAGTGCGTGCATGAACCAGGTATTTCCTTCAGCAAGCACCGGCCCGTTCGGCCGCAGGCTCAAGCGCGCGCGCGGCGCCAAGGTGCCGGCGACGGTACTGACCGGCTTTCTCGGCGCCGGGAAAACCACGCTGCTGAAGCGATTTCTGGAATCCCCGGAGGGCGCCGGCACCGCCGTCGTCATCAATGAATTCGGCGAAACCGGAATCGACGACGCGCTGGTGCGCGGCAGCGCCGACGAGACCGTGCTGATCGGCAATGGCTGCCTGTGCTGCATCGCCCGCACCGATCTGCAGGAAACGTTGCGCGGGCTTCTGGTCGAGCGCGAGCGCGGCGAACTGCCCGACTTCAAGCGCATCGTCATCGAGACCTCGGGGCTGGCCGATCCGTCGCCGATCCTGCAGACCTTCGCCACCGACCGCGCACTGGGCGAGGCTTTCTATCTCGAACTGGTGGTGACGGTCGCTGATGCGGCGACCGGCGCGGCGACGCTCGAATGGTCATCGGAAGCCCGCAAGCAGGCGATCCTCGCCGACCGTATCATTGTCAGCAAATCCGACATCGCCAATGCCGAACCCTTGCGGGCGCGCCTGCGCGCACTCAATGCCGGCGCGGAAATTATCGAAGCGAGCAACGGCGCGGTCGATCCGAAAAGCTTTACCGAGCCGGGCGACGGTCAACGCAATTTATTTGTCGCCGAGGCCGAGCACAGTGACGGCATATCGAGTTTCACGCTCACTTTCGACGCGCCGATGCTCTGGACCGTGTGGCTGCGCGCGATGGACACCTTGATGGCGATGCGCGGCAGCGATCTATTGCGCGTGAAAGGCTTTCTTGCCGTCGAAGGCTGCGCCGGGCCCGTCGTCGTGCAGTTCGTGCAGCATCTGGCGCATCCGCCAGTGGAATTGCAGGCCTGGCCCGATGACAACCGGCAAAGCCGCGTTGTGTTTATTACGCGCGGGGTCGGCGAAAACCAGGTCCGGGATTTGTTCGCGGCGGTAAAGGCCTTAGCCTAACCGCGCCACGCTCGCCCGCACTTCGCGGATCACATCTGGCACGGCAGCGTCGTTGTTCGGTGCCATGATGTGCACGCCGGCGACGCCGGGTATATCGGCGAGCGCGGTTATCGTCTCGACACAGATGGCGCGGCCCTCAGCGAGCGGATCGCTGGCGGCTTCCATGCGCGCGACCAGCGCATCGGGAATGATCGTGCCGAACAATTTTTCCTTCATCCACATCGCCGACCTGGCCGAACGCAGCGGCGCAATGCCGATAATGATCGAAAGATCCTTGATGTTGTGTTCGGCGAGCCGCGCCAAATAGCGCCGCACCACATCCGTATCCATACAAAACTGCGTCTGCACGAATTGCGCGCCGGCGGCGATCTTGGCGGCGAGGCCCTTCGGCTCCCAGCCGGCGGGCGGATCGATCGGGCTGTCGGCGCCGCCCAGCAGGAATTCGGCGCGGCCGGCGACCTTGCGGCCGCTCGGCAGTTCGCCTTTGTCGCGCAGGTTTCGCGCGGTCTCCAGCAATTGCCGCGCGTCGAGATCGAACACCGGCTTGGCCTCGGGCTGGTCGCCGGCCGACGGATCGTCGCCGCGCAGGATCAGCAAATTGCGGATGCCACTCGCCGCCGCCGCGATCAGATCGCTCTGCAAGGCGATGCGATTGCGGTCGCGGCAGGTGAATTGCAGGATCGGCTCGATGCCCTCTTGCACCAATATCGCCGCCGCCGTGACGCTGCCTAAATGCGGCCGCGCGCCCGCGCCGTCGGTGATATTCACCGCGTCGGCCATTCCCTTGAGCGGCAGTGCCTTGGCGATCAGCTCGGCGCGGTCGAAGGAGACCGGCGGCGTCACTTCGGCGGTGATGACAAAACGCTTGGCGGCGAGCTTGGCTTGCAAGGTCATTTCCATGCCCCCGAAGTCGCAAAATTATGTGGACCTGGCAAGCGCGAATACACTTAACTGTCGGTCCGGGCCGCCCACTGAAGGTGGGCGGCAGCGGTGTTGTGGCGAGAGGATGGGCATGTCTCAAATCGCGAAATCGCTCGATGAGGCGCTCGACGTCATCGCCGACGGCTGCATGCTGGTGGTGCCGCGTGAGGTCTCCGGCGTGCCGATGGACGCGACGCGCGCGCTGATAAGGCGCGGCATCCGGCGGCTGCACCTGGTGGCGCTGCCGACGTCGAGCCTGCAAGCCGACCTGTTGATCGGCGCCGGCTGTGTCGAGACCTTGGAGACCAGCGCGGTCTCGCTCGGCGAATACGGCCCGGCGCCGCGCTTCACCGCCGCCATTCTCGCCGGCTCGATCAAGATGAAAGACGCCACCTGCCCGGCGCTGCATGCCGCGTTGCAGGCCGCGGAAAAGGGCGTGCCGTTCATGCCGCTGCGCGGGTTGATCGGCTCCGACGTGTTGAAATACCGCGACGACTGGAAGGTCATCGACAGCCCCTTCGGAGACAACGACCCGATCGTGCTGCTGCCGGCGATCAGACCGGACGTGGCGCTGTTTCACGCGGCGATGGCCGACGTCTTTGGCAACATCTGGATCGGCCGTCAGCGCGAACTCGCCACCATGGCGCACGCAGCGGAAAAGACTGTGGTCACGGTCGATCGTATTCATCCCGGCAATCTGCTCGACAATCCGACATTCGCCGCCGGTACGCTGCCCGGCTTCTATGTCGATCGCATCGCGCTGACCGAGCGCGGCGCCTGGCCGCTGCCGCTGCCGGATTACTACGCCGCTGACGCCGCCCATCTGGCCGAATACGCCAGGATGGCGGCGACGGAGGAAGGCTTTGGCGAGTATCTGGAGAAGTATGTCTATGAGAAGCAGGCGGCCTAAGTGAATTTCCGCCCCGAAGAACTGCTCGCCGACCAGATCGCGCAACTCATCGGCGGCGTGCGCCATGTCGCGGTCGGCAATGCCTCGCCGATCCCGGCGACGGCGGCGCTGCTGGCGCGCGAGCGCGGCAACGGCAGGCCCTATGTCTCGCTGCTCGGCTCGCCGAAGAACACGTTCTGGACCGACGGCGCGCGCGAACTGTTCGACTGCGCCGGCCAGGGCCGCATCGACGTGTTCTTTCTGTCCGGCGGGCAGATCGACGGCCACGGCAATATCAATCTGGTCGAGATCGGCGAGCACGCCCATCCGAAGGTGCGCTTTCCCGGGTCGTTCGGTTCGGCCTATCTTTATTACGTCGTGCCGAAAGTGATCCTGTTCCGCACCGAGCATTCGCGCCGGACCCTGGTGCCGCGCGTCGATTACATCAGCGCGCCGGGGGCCAATGAGCCGAACGTGTTCCGCACCGGCGGGCCGGTCGCGCTGATCACCAATCGTTGCCTGTTCTCCTTTTCCAATGGACGTTTCATGCTGCAAAGCGTGCATCCCGGCCATACGGTCGAGGAAGTGATCGAGCATACCGGCTTCGACTTCGATCGCCCGGCGCATGTGCCGGAGACGCCGCCGCCGTCGGCCGAGACGCTCAAGCTGATGCGCGAGACGGTGGCGCCGCAACTGGCCGAGCTGTATCCGCAATTCGCGGCGCAGGTGTTCGGCGTCGGCGTTCCGCCAGCATGACTAGCGCTGGCGCGCGCGCTGCATTAAATTCGCCGGATGACCGATTCATCAATCGCCACCGCGCCATCGGCGCTTCGCACCGCGATTGCCTGGACCGCCTGGCCGGGCCTGCTGGCGATCTGCATCGCTATCTCGGCCTACGGCTTCGCTGTCGATCATCCGGCGCTGTTCTTCAACGTCGCCTACGCCTTCCTCGCCGTCTGCCTATTCACGCTGGAACAGACCATGCCGCACGAGCGGGCCTGGAACGAGAACGACGGGCAGACCTTCGCCAATATCGCGCATACGCTTACCAGCAAGGGCGTGGTGCAGTCGCTGGTCGTGTTCAGCGCCGTGATCGGGCTCACCGTTTACATCACCCCGGTGACCGAGCCGGGCTACGGCATATGGCCGCGCTCATGGCCGATGACGGCGCAAGTATTGCTCGCGGTCGTGGTCGCCGAATTCGGCTTCTACTGGGCGCACCGCGTCGCCCATGAATGGCCATGGCTGTGGCGCTTCCACGCCGTGCATCACAGCGTGACGCGGCTATGGATCGTCAATACCGGCCGATTTCATTTCGTCGACAGCTTCAAGAGCATCCTGATCGGCATGGCCATCCTGCTGGCGCTCGGCGCGCCGATGGAAGTGCTGACCTGGCTCTCGGCGATCACCGCCTTCATCGGCATGATGACGCATTGCAATGTCGACATGCGCTTCGGGGCGCTGTCATGGTGGTTCAACACGCCAGAGCTGCACCGCTGGCATCACAGCAAGGACCTGCGTGAGGGCAACAAGAACTATTCCGAGAACATCATGCTTTGGGACCATGTGTTCGGCACTTATTACAACTCGCGCGACTACCGGCCGCCGGCCGACATCGGCATTCATGAGGCAATGCCGCCGGGCTTCGTGCAGCAGCTGGTGTGGCCGTTCAAGGCGGCGCGGGATTAGGCCCGCTGCCGGATAATTTCGCAGCTTGAAACCCGCAGCCCCTGTCGACTTGCCCGGATTAAGCTATAAAAGCCGTCCCTTCGCGTTTCGACAGGATGCCCTCATGACATCAGCGACCGCCGCCCCCGCCCGCAACAAAAGCGAACCGCGCGTCGAGGACGATGCGCTGGTGCGCGGCCAGGGGCGCTTCGCCGACGATCCGCGCCTGCCGAACCAGGCCTATGCCGTGTTCGTGCGCTCGCCGCACGCGCATGCCCGCATCAAATCGGTCAAGACCGACGAGGCACTGCGCGCCAAGGGCGTGCTGGCGGTCGTCACCGCGGAGGATCTGAAGGCACTGAATATCGGCAGCATCTCACGTCACCCGCCGGTCATCGGCCGCGGCGGCGCCAAGATGCCGATGCCGTTCCGCCCGGCGCTATGCGGCGACAAGGTCATGCACGGCGGCGACCCGGTGGCGATGGTGGTGGCCGAGACGACCGCGCAGGCGCAGGACGCCGCCGACCTCGTGCAGGTCGGCTACGAGGAATTGCCGGCGGTGGTCGATCTCGACACCGCGATGAAAGCCAAGACCCAGCTTTATGCCGACGCGCCCGGCAATCTCTGCGTCGATTGGGCCGGCCCGGTGCCGAGCGACGATAATGAGCGCGAGGTCGCTTCCCTGATCGCCAAGGCGGCGCATGTCGCCAAAGTGTCTGTCACGAACCAGCGCATGGTGGTGGCGTCGATGGAAACGCGCGGCTCGACCGGCGTCTATGACAAGGCGACCGACAGCTACACACTCTATGCCTGCTCGCAGGGCGCTGACTCGCTGCGCAACATGGCGGCGTCCGTTATGGGCGTACCGAATGAGAAGTTGCGCGTCATCACTGAGGATGTCGGTGGCGCCTTCGGCATGAAGACGCCGGTCTATCCGGAATATATCGCCGTGCTGGTCGGCGCGAAGAAGCTCGGCCGGCCGGTGCACTGGCAATCGACGCGCGCAGAAGCCTTCGTCACCGACACGCAAGCGCGCGACACCGTCACCCATGTCGAACTGGCCTGCGACGACAAGGGCAAGTTCGTCGCGCTGCGCGTGCGCCATCTGTGCAACCAGGGCGCCTATGTCTCGACCGCCGGCGTCAACATCAACACCAACAACTTCGCCCGTTGCCTGCCCGGCATGTACAATATTCCGAAGATCGATGTCGGCGCCGCCTGCTATTTCTCCAACACCGTCGCCATCGGCCCTTATCGCGGCGCCGGCCGCCCCGAGGCGAATTACGCGCTGGAGCGCGCGGTTGAGCAAGCAGCGCGCCTTCTGAAGATGGATCCGGTGCGGCTGCGCAAGAAGAACCTGATCCCCGCCTCACGCATGCCGTTCAAGACGCCGATCAACACTTATGACTCGGGCGACTTCCCCGGCATTGTCGACAAGGCGCTCAAGCTCGCCGACTACGACAATTTCGCCAAGCGCAAGCGCGAGGCGGCGAAGCGCAAGAAGCTGCGCGGCATCGGCGTCTCCTGCATGCTGGAGCATGCCGGCGCGATGCCGATGGAAACCGCGTCGATCGGCTTTCCCGGCGGCGAGAAGTTGATCCTCGGCTGCAACGTGCAATCGACCGGGCAGAGCCACGCCACCGTGTTCGGCCGCATGCTGGCGCACAGACTCGGCATCGATGCAAAGACGATCGAGCATAGACATGGCGATACCAATATGGGCCTGACCGGATTTGCCTCGGTCGGCTCGCGCTCGGCGATGTGCGCGGGCTCGGCCATCGTCGTCACCGCCGACGCGATGCTGGCCAAGGGCAAGAAGATCGCCGCGGCGGCGCTGGAGACCTCCGAGTCCGACATTCAATACAAGAATGGCGGCTTTGAAGTGGTCGGCACCGACCGCAGGATTTCGCTGTTCGACACCGCACGCCGCGCCAAGGAGACGGGCGAAACGCTCGACACTAAAGACAAGGTGGAAGCGCCGCTGACGTTTCCGAACGGCTGCCACATTGCCGAGATCGAGATCGATCCCGACACGGGCAAGTTCGACATCGTCACTTATACGGCGGTCGACGACTGCGGTAACATGCTCGACAAGATTGTCGTCGAAGGCCAGGTGCAAGGCTCGATCGCCAACGGTCTCGGCCAGGCGCTGACCGAGAACGCGGTGTATGATTCGGTGAGTGGGCAATTGGTGACCGGCTCGTTCATGGACTACGGCATGCCGCGCGCCCACGACATGCCGGTCGAATTGCGCGAGGCGACGCACATCACGCCGGCAACGACCAATCCGCTCGGCGTCAAGGGCACCGGCGAGGCCGGCACCACCGCGGCGATCGCGGCGGTGATGAATGCGATCGCCAATGCGATCCCGAACGGCGCGGCGGATCACATGGAAATGCCCGCGACACCGTCGAAGGTGTGGGACGCAGTGCGCAAGGGGATGGCGCTATAGCTGTCGTCCCGACTTCCCTAGTGTCGTCCCCGCGAAGGCGGGGACCCAGCACTCCACGCATCGATAATAAAAAAATGGCCGGGAATTTTCCCGGCCATTCTAATTCGTAAGCGCTGGATTCCCGCCTTCGCGGGAATGACGGACTTCTACGCCTGACTGATGAACTTGGTGTTCATATAGGCCTGCAAACCTTCGATGCCGCCTTCGGAGCCGTAGCCGGACTCCTTGATGCCGCCGAACGGCGTTTCCGGCGTCGAGATGGCGACCGAATTGACGCCGACCATGCCGGACTGAATCGCATCGCCGATGGCGATGGCCTGCGAACTGGAGTTAGTGAAAGTGTAGGCGGCCAGACCGAACTGTAGCGAGTTGGCGCGCTGCACGACTTCGTCGAAGGTCTTGAACGGCACGATCGGCGCCACCGGCCCGAACGGCTCCTCGGTCATGATCTTCGAATCGTCCGGCACGTCGGTAATGACGGTCGGCTCGAAGAAAAAGCCCTGGTTGCCGTGCCGGTTGCCGCCGGTCTGGATCTTGCCGCCGCGCGCCTTGGCGTCGTTGACGAAGGATTCCATGGCGTCGAGCCGGCGCGGATTGGCCAATGGCCCGAGCGTCGTGCCTTTTTCGAGGCCGTCGCCGAGCTTGAGGTTCTTGGCGTATTCGGTGAAGCGGGCGACAAACTTGTTGTAGCCCTTCTCTTGCACATAGAAGCGCGTCGGCGAAATGCAGACCTGGCCGGCGTTGCGATACTTGAACGCGGAAATGATGTCGGCGGCCTTTTCCGGATCGTAATCGTCGAACACGACGACCGGAGAGTGACCACCCAGCTCCATCGTCGCGCGCTTCATGCCCTTGGCGGCGAGACCGGCAAGATGCTTGCCGACCGGGATCGAGCCGGTGAAGGAAATCTTGCGCACAATGTCGGAGGCGACGAGGTGCTCCGAAATCTGCGCCGGCACGCCGAACACCAGATTGAGAACGCCGGCCGGCAGGCCGGCATCGGCGAAGCACTTGACCAGTTCATAACAGCCGGCCGGGGTTTCTTCCGACGCCTTGATGATGATCGAGCAGCCGGCAGCGAGTGCGCCGGCGATCTTGCGCACCGGTGTCAGCGTCGGGAAATTCCACGGTGTGAACGCGGCGACGACGCCGACCGGCTCCTGCAATACGATCTGGCGCACGCCCTTGCCGCGGCCCGGCACGATGCGGCCATAGGCGCGGCGGCCTTCCTCGGCATACCAGTCGATGATGTCGGCCGAGGTCATGACTTCGATGCGCGATTCGTTGATCGACTTGCCCTGCTCCATGGTTTGCGCGGTGGCGACATGCTCGACGCGCTCACGCAACAGATCGGCGGCCTTGCGCATTATCTTGCCGCGCTCATAGGCCGAGGTGTTCTTCCAGAGCTGGAAGCCCTTCTGGGCGGCGCCGAGCGCGCTGTCGAGATCGGACGCGCTGGCGTGCGGCAATTGGCCGAGCACCTTGCCGGTCGCCGGATTGATGACGTCTTCGCCCTTGCGGCCATGGCCGTCGAGCCATTGGCCGTCGATATAAAGTTTCAGATCGGAATACATGGGGGACCTCGTGGTTACCCGGGACAACGATAATTATGGCGGTCAGATAGCACTTTCAGCCGTGAGCGGCCACCCCGAGGGGCGGACCGCGCCATGCAGTGCAGCAATGTGGCGGCGTCAGGAACCGGTGAACTTCGGTTTGCGCTTTTCCATGAAGGCGGTGCGGCCCTCCCTGAAATCATTGGACGCAAAGCAGGCCTGCACCATCTCCTCGGCCTTGGCGAGATCGCGCTTGCTCTCGTCGGCGAGGATTTGACCGACGATGAATTTGACCGAATCGACGCTGAGCGGCGCATTGCCGGCAATGGTCTCGGCATAATCCTTGACGTAGGCTTCGAACTCGCCGTCCGGCAGCACGCGGTTGACCAGACCCATCATCAACGCCTCTTGCGCGGTAAACTGCCGCGCGGTGTAGAAGATTTCCTTGGCGAAGGCCGGGCCGACAACGTCGACAAGTTTTTTCAGGCCGGCATAGCGGTAACCGATGGAGAGCTTGGCCGCGGGCACCGCGAATTTCGAACCCTCGGTGCAGATACGCAAGTCGCAGCTCAGCGCCAGACCGACGCCGCCGCCGATGCAATAGCCGCGGATCATGGCAATGGTCGGCTTCGGAAAACTGTAGAAGGCGCCATAGGCGCGATCCACCGCCTCGTTGTAGCGGTCGGAGGTTTCCTTGTCGGAGCGCTCCTTTTCAAATTTGGAAATGTCGGCGCCCGACACGAAGGCCTTGCCGCCGGCGCCGTTGACCACCACGACGCGGATGTTCTTGTCGTTTTTGAATTCGTCGAGAAAGCCTTCGGCGGCTTCCCACATTTCCAGCGACACAGCGTTGTGCTTTTCCGGATTGTTGAAGGTCAGGTAGCCGACCTGCCCCTCCTTGCGGGACAGCATCTTGTCGGTCTTTACGGGCGCGTTCATTGCTTCATTCCTTCGCTGACTTGAGCCGTCAAACTGCCTTCGCAGCATGCAGCGCTGCGATTTCATCGTCGGCAAATCCGAATTCCTTGAACACCTCATCGGTGTGCTGGCCCTGTTCCGGCGGCGTGGCGACGATTCTGCTCGGTGTGCGCGACAGCGCGAAGGGCTGGCCGACGAAAGTCTGCGATTCGCCGTTCGGTTTCTTCGCATCCTGCGCGATTCCAAGGTGTTTCACCTGCTCGTCGGCGAAAACCTGATCGATATTATAGATCGGTCCCGACGGCACGCCGGCCTGCTCGAACAAATCGATCCATTCGGCGCTGGTCCGGGCGACAGTCTTGGCTTCAAGCGCCGCATTGATGGCGTCGCGGTTCTTCGAGCGCAGCGCGCCGGTCTTGTAGTCGGGATGGTCGATCAGTTCGGGTAGTCCGATCGATTTGCACAGCCGCTCCCACATCACCTGGCCGGTCGAGGCGATGTTGATGTGGCCGTCTTTGGTCTTGAACACGCCGGTCGGGATCGAGGTCGGATGATTGTTGCCAGCCTGCTTGGCGACCTCGCCCATTTGCAGCCAGCGCGCCGCCTGGAAGTCGAGCATGAAGATCTGCGCCTGCAACAATGAGGTATTGACCCACTGGCCCTCGCCGGAAACTTCGCGCTCCAAAAGCGCGGTCTGGATGCCGAGCGCGGCGAACAGGCCGGCGCACAGATCGGCGACCGGAATACCGACGCGCATCGGCCCGCGGCCCGGCTCGCCGGTGATCGACATCAGCCCGCCCATGCCTTGTGCGATCTGATCGAAGCCCGGACGGCCGGCATAAGGCCCGTCCTGTCCGAAGCCGGAAATGCTGGCGAGGACGATGCGCTTGTTGACCTTCTTGAGGTCCTCATAGGCGATGCCGAGACGGTCCTTCACGTCGGGACGGAAGTTCTCGACGACGACGTCGGCCTTCGCGACCAGCCGCTTGAACGCCGCGAGGCCCTGCGGCGACTTCAGATCGAGCGTAATGCTGCGCTTGTTGCGGTGCAGGTTCTGGAAGTCGGCATTGTTGCGCGGCCCGCCCGGCCCCTCGCCTTTTTCCAGATGCGCCGGCGTCTCGATCTTGATGACGTTGGCGCCCCAATCGGCAAGCTGGCGCACGCAGGTCGGCCCGGAGCGAACGCGGGTCAGGTCGAGGACAGTGAAGCGGGAAAGGGCCTGGGAGGCCCGGGGAAACGTCATAATGGCAGCTCCGGCTCTCGATTAATTCGGTGCGGGGGCAGACATTCCCCGATTGGCCGAGGCTTGTCCATCAGGGGGAAAGAGCGGTCTCCGAGTGCCTCGCGGGGTATTTAGGGGATCAAGAGCCGACTTTATTCATTAAACCGCGCAATAAAAGCAGCCCCTGCCTTGAAAAGACCACTGACCCCTGTCATATCAGCCTTGCGAATGAACGACCCGAGTCTTCGGGTTTGCGGGCTGCGTGCACGAACTTCTAAATACGAATTTCGCCCCGCCCATTCGATTTCCTGAATAAGCGACAGCCCTGGCAACGCGGGATGTCAAAAAACCGCGCGATACCGCCGGTCGCATCAGCGATTCGGCCGTCTTGCCATATAGAAAGTTACCTTTGACCTCATTTAACGACTTCGGCCTCGCAGAGCCGATCCTTCGCGCCCTTGTCGAAGAGAATTACACCACCCCCACTCCGATTCAGGCCCAGACCGTTCCGATCGTCCTCACCGGACGCGACGTTATCGGCATCGCGCAAACTGGCACCGGCAAGACCGCGGCCTTCGCCCTGCCGATCCTGAACCACCTCTACACCAAGCGCATGCGCCCGGAACGCAAGTCCTGCCGCGTGCTGGTTCTGTCGCCGACGCGCGAACTGTCCGGACAGATCGCCGATTCATTCCGCGCCTATGGCCGGCACATGAAGCCGCTGGCGATCGAACTCGCCATCGGCGGCGTGCCGATCAACCGGCAGATCCGCGGCCTCGCGCACGGCGTCGAAGTTCTCGTCGCCACGCCCGGCCGTCTGCTCGATCTCGTGCATCAGCGCGCGATCACGCTCAATCAGGTCGAAATCCTCGTCCTCGACGAAGCCGACCGCATGCTCGACATGGGCTTCATCAACGACATCCGGAAGGTTGTCGCGATGCTGCGCAAGGAGCGCCAGACCTTGTTCTTCTCGGCGACCATGCCGGGCGAGATCACCAAGCTGGCCGATTCGATGCTGACCAATCCTGAGCGCGTCGCCGTGACGCCGCAGGCCTCGACCGTCGACCGCATCGCCCAGCGCGTCATCCTGACCGAGAAATCGGCCAAGAACGATCTGCTGGTCGAGACGCTCAAGACCGAGACCACCGACCGCGTGCTGGTGTTCACTCGCACCAAGCATGGCGCCGACAAGGTCGTCCGCCATTTGCAGAAGTCCGGCTTCGGCGCCGAGGCGATCCACGGCAACAAGTCGCAGAACCAGCGCGAGCGCGTGCTCGCCGACTTCCGTAACGGCAAACTGCGTATCCTGGTCGCCACCGACATCGCTGCCCGCGGCATCGACGTCGACGGCGTCAGCCACGTGGTCAATTACGACCTGCCGAACATTCCGGAATCCTATGTCCACCGCATCGGCCGCACCGCGCGCGCCGGCGCCGACGGCATCGCGATTTCGTTCTGCGATCACGAGGAAGCAGCGTTCCTGCGCGATATCCAGCGCATGATCCGCATCACCATCCCATCGATCGACAAGCGGACCGGCGTCCGTCCGGCGCAGCGCCCGGCCGATCATCACCAGGCCTCGAACCGTCCGAACCGGGGCCGCTTTGCCGGCAATGGCGGCGGCAACGGTAGCAACGGCGGCAATCGCAACGGCGGCGGCGGCAACCGTAATGGCGGCAACCAGGGCCGCCCGAGCCGGGGCAGCCAGGGTAATAACCCGGCGATTCCGCGCGCGGAAGCCTCGCCGGGCGAGCCAAACAGCATTGGAACTGTTAGCTTTCTGCAGCGTGGCGGCAATCGGACGCCGCGCTAGCGAATTCCGGAAAAAAGCCCGCCCTTTTGCCCTGGCTTTGGGCCTTGGCACTGGGGCGGGAGCATTTTTTCGGATATAGAGCGGGCCGAACGGATAGCTGACCGGGAGAGAAATTGGATGGCGAAGGAAGAATTGCTGGAATTCGACGGGACGGTGACCGAAGTGTTGCCGGACGGCAATTTCCGGGTGAAGCTCGATAACGAGCACGAAGTGCTGGCCTACACCGCCGGCAAGATGCGTAAATTCCGCATCCGCACCGGCGTCGGTGACCGCGTGATCGTTGAAATGTCGCCTTACGATTTGCAGCGCGGCCGCATCAGCTTCCGCCACAAGGGCGACGCTCCCTCGCCCTCGCCGCAGAGCCGGCGGCCGAATTTCCGGCGGCGGTAGCGACCAAAGAATTCAGAAGAAAAATGCCGGCCGTCGCGCCGGCATTTTTTATGCGTACGCCCGTGCCGCCCGATCCACGACCTCGTCGGTGATGACCCTGAATCCGGAGAGTGTGCAGGGACCGAACGAGGTGACGATGGCGACGTCGGTGGCGTCGCGCCCGCGCGCCATCAGGATGCGGCCGATGCGCGGGACATTGTGGCGAGCATCGAAGGTGTACCAGCGGCCGCCGAGAAAGACCTCGAACCAGGCGCTGAAATCCATCGGCGCCGGATCGCGCGGCACGCCGATATCGCCGAGATAGCCGGTGCAGTAGCGCGCCGGAATATTCATGCAGCGGCACAGCGCGATGGCAAGATGCGCGAAGTCGCGGCAGACACCGCGCCGTTCTTCATTGGCGTCCCATGCCGTCTTCATTGGATTGGCGTGCTGATAGCCGAAAGCGATGCGCTCGTGCGTGTAGTCGACAATGGCCTGAACCAGCGGCCAGCCTTTTTGCACGCCGCCGAACAGCGACCAGGCCGTGTTCGACAATTTATCGGTTTCGCAATAGCGGCTGCCGAGCAGGTAGACCAGCACATCGACCGGCAGATCCTGCAACGCATGCTGTTCGGCATGCGGCGCGACAATGTCGTGCTCGCCCGAATCCCAGACGGTGAAATCGGCGGAGAACGTCGTGCGGCCGGCTGGCGCGGTGATGACGTGGCAGAAGTTTCCGAACGTGTCGTGATAGGTGTTGACCGGAATGGTCGGGTCCATCGCGATACGATCCTGGGTCACCAGGTCGCCGACACGCGACGAATGCACACTCAGTTGCAGGATCATCGGCGTCGGTTGCGGACACTCGTAGGAAATTTCATAGCCGGCGCGGATATGCATCGAAACTCTTGCCCCACGTTCTGGAGGTTACCGAAGGCTGGATAAGAGTCTTTCGGCGACAAAGTTCCGGCAAATTATTGTACGCATGGCAAGGCCGCTTGCGAAGCCGCCAAGTATGTCAATTGCTGCATTATTAAACGGCAGATGCCCTTAAAATCAGGCAGCGTCCGGCGGTGCATCGGCGTCGTCGGTGATGACCTTGAAACCGGTCATGGTGTTGGGACCGAACGAGGTGACGATAGCGACGTCGGTGGCGTCGCGTCCCCGCGCCATCAGGATGCGGCCAAGCCGCGGCACGTTATTGCGCGGGTCGAAGATGTGCCAGGCGTCGCCGAGATAGACTTCCATCCAGGCGGCGAAATCGCCGGCCGCCCAGGGCTTCGGCGTGCCCATGTCGCCGAGATAGCCGGTGCAATAGCGCGCCGGAATATTCAGGCAACGGCACAACGTGATGGCCAGATGGGCGAAGTCGCGGCAAACGCCCTTGCGCTTCTTGTGGACCTCATAGGCGCTCATCGTTGCATCGGCGTCGTTGTAGCCGAAGGTGATGTGATTGTGCGCGTAGTCGCAGATCGCCTGCACCAGGCTCCAGCCGGCCGGCAAATGTCCGAACTGCGCCCAGGCGAATTCCGACAGGCGGTCTGTTTCGCAATAGCGGCTGCCGAGCAGATAGATCAGCACATCCGGCGGGAGATCCTGCAAAGCGTGCTGCCGCGCGTGCGGCACCACCGGATCGACCTTGCCACTGTCCTGAATCAGGAAATCGGTGGTGATGCTCAATTGGCCTTTCGGCGCGGTGATGACGTGACAGAAATTGCCAAAGCCGTCGTGATAGGTGCGCGCCGGAATCGGCGGCGAAAACTTGATCTGGTCCCAGCTCAGGAGATCCGGCGTGCGCGACGGGTGCACGCTCAATTCCAGGATCATCGGGGTTGGTTGCGGGCAGTCATAGGTGATCTCGAAGCCCGCGCGGATTTTCATACAAACTCCATTACCCGCGCTAGCGATAAGCCAGCCGGGTGCATGTTAAGGGAACTTAAGGGTATAAAGTTCCATCGTAGCGGAGAATTCTGAAAATTGCGCGGTATTCTTATGCGCTTGCCGCGGCCACGCGAACCGCGACCTTCATGGCAATCTGGTCGGCCGAACGGCCAAACCAGCTGCCCGACAAGGGGATCGCGTGACGCGGGTCGTTGACCACAGCGACGCGGACCAGATTCTGGTTGCCGACCGTGCCGCTCGCCGGATCGAAGTCGACCCAGCCCGGACCGGGTACATAGACCTGCGCCCAAGCGTGCGTGTTGCCGCCATCGAGCACGGCCTCTTCGCCGTCGTCGTCACTCGGCAAATAGAGATAGCCGGAGACAAACCGCGCCGCGAAACCGAGATGGCTCAAGGCCGCGATCATCAGCAGCGCGTGATCGCGGCAAGAACCGCTGGCGACCTTCAAGGTGTACTCGGGCGTCTGGATGCCCTTCTGGTGGCGCGCGGCGTGTTTGAATTTGGTCTTGATGGTCTGTGTCATGCCGACCAAAAGCCCGTAGGTATCGGTGGTGCCGTCGGCGCGCAGGAAACCTTCGGCCCAGCTCTGCACACGCGGATGCGCCGGCGCGGGCGGCGCGACCGGTGGATGGTCGGTATCGCACGCAAAGGGAAAGACGCGGGCATGATCGGCGATGTCGGCGGCGGCGAAATTCATCGCCGCATGATCGAGGCGGATGGTGCTTTCGAAGCGCAGCTCGGCGGCGCGATTGTCGAACTCGGCGGTGGCGACGTGATTGCCGAGATCGTCGCGGGTCCAGGACAGCCTGCAAGGAGTCGGCGCGATGGCCAGCTCGGTATCGAGAACGATCTGGTCGCCGTCGTCGCGGGGCCGCAGCATCATGCGATGTTCGCCAAAGGCGACCGGCTGACGGTAGTGGTAGGTGGTGACGTGCTTAATGACGAAAATCGGCATTGCGGTCCCAAATCGAGGTATTGTTATAGAAGCATATTCCATTCCACTGAAAGCTCGGCGTGCGCCGCTTCCGGACATTTGAACAGCAAAGAATTAACCAATGGGTACGATTGAGCATAATCTACATCGCAACCCGGCCGGGCGGCTTCTGGCCGCCGACGAGCCAAAGCCGGTCACGGTCCACAATGCCGGCGGACGATCGCCGTTGCTGATTGTCGCCGACCACGCCGGCAACCGAATTCCGCGCGCGCTCGGCACGCTCGGCGTGTCGGACAGCGAACGCGCCCGCCACATCGGTTGGGACATCGGCATCGCGCCTGTCTGCCGCCTCTTGGCCGATGCGCTCGACGCCTGCCTGATCCAGCAGAACTATTCGCGACTGGTGATCGACTGCAACCGGCCCCCGGGCTCGGAAACGTCAATGCCGGTCATCAGCGAACTGACGCCGATCCCCGGCAATATCGGCTTGAGCGAAGCGGACAAAGCCGCGCGCATCAGCGAAGTTTTCCAGCCCTACCATGATGCGATCGCCATCGAGTTGGACCGCCGCAAGCTAAGCGGCCTACCGGTGGCGCTGATTGCGATGCACAGCTTCACGCCCCTCTACAAAGGTGTGGCGCGGCCTTGGCATGCCGGCGTGCTGTACAATCGCGATGCGCGTTTCGCGCAACGGCTGCGGCTGCTGCTGGAGCAGGAGACGCATCTCGTGGTCGGCGACAACGAGCCGTACAGCGTCGATGACTTCACCGACCACACCATCCCGGTGCATGGCGAGCGGCGTGCGCTGCACCATATCGCCATCGAAATCCGCCAGGATCTCATCGGCGCGGAAGCCGGCCAGATCGAATGGGCCGAACGCCTGGCCCGGCTGCTGCCTGTCGCCTATCGGGAAAGCCTGGCTGCCGAGAATGCCGCACCCGGCCGCTGATCGGCCGCCCCACAAAGCCCACATTGCCACCGGCTAGATTGGCGCTAGCATTGAGCGCCGAACAATCCGGGTGGGCCATGAAAACCGCTTCGCTGCTGCATGTCGTATTTGCCTTGCTGCTCACCGCCGGCACGGCGCTGGCGCAGGAGAAAGCTCCGGACAAGCCACCGGAGAAAGCTCAAGAGCAAAAGCGCGAGCCGGCGCAGAACATCCTGCGCCTGCTGCCCGCCGACGCGGTGAGCGAGCATTCGATCACGACCGCGCAAGGCAAGCTCACTTATACCGCGACCGCCGGCACTTTGGCGTTCTACGACCAATCCGGCAATCAGAGCGCCTCGGTGTTTTACACCGCCTACACCGTGAAGGGCGCCAACCGGCCGCTGACGTTCGCGTTCAATGGCGGGCCGGGCGCGGCCTCGGCCTATCTGCATCTTGGTCTGGTCGGTCCGCGCATTCTCGATCTCGGACCGGATGGCCACGACGCAACGCGCGCGACCTTGCGCGACAATCCGGAGACCTGGCTGCGCTTTACGGATTTAGTGCTGATCGATCCAATCGGCACCGGCTGGAGCCGCGCCGCGAGCGACGCCAAGGGATTCTGGAGCGTGCAAAGCGACGCCAACGCCATGGCCAAGGCGATCTCGCTCTATGTCACGCACAATAACCGAAGCGGCGCGCCGAAATTCCTGCTCGGCGAAAGCTATGGTGGCTTGCGCGCGGTGAAGACGGCGCGCGCGTTGCTGCGCGATCAGGGCGTGGCCATCTCCGGTATCGTCATGCTGTCGCCGCTCCTGGAAGGCTGGCTCACCTTCGGCGACGACGGTTCGGCGTTGCGCGCGGCGCTGCAACTGCCGTCGCTGGCGGCGGCCGAACTCGAACGCAAGAAGACATTCTCGCTGGAGGCGCAACTCGCGGCGGAGAAATTCGCCATGAGCGAATACCTGACCACGCTCGCGGTGCGGCCGCCGCAAGGCGCCGCCGCCAAAGCCTTCTACCAGCGCGTCGCGCAGATGACCGGCCTGTCCGAGGACAACATCGCGCAATCGCGCGGCTTCGTGAACGACTTCGTAAAAAGCCTGCGCGTCGGCAAGGTCGTCAGCCGCTACGACGCCGACTTCGCCATCGACGACCCGTTTCCGGAACGGCGTTCATCGCGCGGCGGCGGCGACCCGATTCTCGACGGCGTCTCGCGCGCCTATGGCGGCGCCTTCGCCGACTATGCCCGCAACGAAATCGGCTTCAAGACCGAGATGACCTACGTCCTGCTCGCCAACGATATCAACGGCGCCTGGGACTGGCACGGCGGCCGCTTCCAGGTCAGCGCCGAAGACGACATCCGCACATTGCTGGCGTTCAGCCCGTCGTTCAAACTGATGATCGCGCACGGCTACAGCGACATGGTCACGCCCTACGGCATGACGCGCTATGTGCTCGATCATCTGCCGCAAATCGGCGCGGCCGGCCGCACAAGGCTTAATCTCTATCGCGGCGGACATATGTTCTACATCGACGCCCAGTCGCGCAAAGCCTTCAGCGCCGACGCGGCGGCGTTCTTCCGCGGCGGCGAGTGAGCCAAAGCCAACGGGCTATGGCCACAGGGCATGAAAATTGCTCTAACCTCACTTGAATAGCCCGGCGGCGATCTGCCATGCTGATCGCGCCGGCGCTCAATGTGGGGTAATTCGCCTTGGATCTCGTCTTGACCGAGTGGCTGAGCGCCACTATCCGCTGGCTGCACGTCATTGCCGGCGTCGCCTGGATCGGCTCGTCGTTCTATTTCATTCACCTCGATCTCAGCCTGAAGCCGCGCGACGGGTTGCCGTCCGGCGTCAAGGGCGAGGCCTGGCAGGTGCATGGCGGCGGCTTCTACCAGATGATCAAGTTTATGCTGGCACCGGCCAAGATGCCGGACGAACTGACCTGGTTCAAATGGGAAGCCTATACGACCTGGCTGTCCGGCTTCGCGCTGCTGGTCGTGGTCTATTATTTCAATGCCGAGCTGTTTCTGATCGACAAGTCGGTTCTCGACATGAGCGCGCCGGCGGCGGCGGGCATCGCCTTCGTCAGTCTGGCGGCGGCCTGGATAGCCTATGAGGTGCTATGCCGCTCGCCGCTCGGCAAGCACGAAGTGCCGCTGGCGCTGGTCGGCTATGTGTTCCTGATCGCGCTGACCTACGGTTTCACGCAGGTGTTCAGCGGCCGCGGCGCCTTCACCCAGATCGGCGCGCTGATCGGCACGATCATGGTGGCGAATGTTTTCGTCATCATCATTCCGTACCAGAAGAAGACCGTGGCGGCGTTGATCGCCGCCAAGGACCCCGACCCCTATTGGGGCGCGATCGGCAAACAGCGGTCGGTGCATAACAACTACCTGACCTTGCCGGTCATCTTCCTGATGCTGAGCAACCACTATCCGCTTTTCTTCGCGACAAAATACAATTGGCTTATCGTCGCCATCGTGTTGCTGATCGGCCCGGTGATCCGGCATTTCTTCAATTCGCAACACGCCGGCAAGGGCAATCCGTGGTGGACCTGGGGCGTCGCCGCCGCCGGCATGATCGCGATCGCGCTGCTGTCGGGCGCCGGCCCGCGTACCACCAAGACCGGCGCGCTACCGGCCACTGTGAAATTCGCCGACGTGCAGAACATCGTCGCCGGCCGCTGCGGCATGTGCCATGCCAGCGAGCCGTTCTGGCCCGGCATCGCCACCGCGCCGAACGGCGTCAAATTCGACGATCCGGCCGAGATCAAGCGCCATGCCCGCATGATCGCGGTCAACGCGGTGATGTCGAGCGCGATGCCACCGGGCAATGTCTCGGAAATATCGCCCGAGGAACGCCAGGTGCTGGCGGCCTGGATCGCCGCCGGCGCGCCGGATAAATGACCACGATCTCGCTCGACCAACTCAATGCCCTTAGCAAAGCCGACTTCACGGCGGCGCTGGGCGACATCTTCGAGCATTCGCCCTGGGTCGCTGAGGCGACCGCCGGCAAGCGGCCGTTCGCGACGTTGGCGGCGCTCCATGAGGCGATGACGGCGGCGGTGTACGCGGCGACCGATGCGGCGAAACTGGCTTTGGTAAAGGCGCATCCCGATCTTGCCGGCAAGGCGGCGCGCGCTGGCGCTCTGACCGCGGATTCGACCAACGAGCAGGCCAGCGTCGGCCTCGACCGCCTGAGCGAGGCGGAGTTTGCCCGCTTCACCACGCTCAACGACAGCTATCAGGCCAAATTCGGCATCCCCTTCATCGTCTGCGTCCGGCGGCATACCAAGGATTCAATCCTGAACGAATTCGAACGGCGTTTGGCGCAGGACAAAGCCGGCGCCATCGATACCGCGCTTGACGAAATTTTCCGCATCGCCGCGCTACGCCTCGACCAGCGGGTAACCGCGCCGGTTCGTCTGCCTTTGCACGGCCGTCTGTCGACGCATGTACTCGACACCCATGGCGGCCTGCCGGGCGAGAACATACCGATCGAATTGTGGGAATTGTCGCGCGACGCGCCTGCGCGTTTGTTGTTGCGCACCGTGACCAACAAAGACGGCCGTACCGACACGCCGCTTATAGCCGGACGCCCGGTGCCGATCGGCGCCTATGAACTGCGCTTCGCGGTCGCCGGCTATTTCAAAAGCCGGGGCGCCACGTTGGCCGAGCCGCCGTTTCTCGACATCGTGCCGATCCGCTTTGCCGTTGCTGAGGCGGAAGGCCATTACCATGTGCCGCTGGTGATGACGCCGTGGAGCTACGCCACCTATCGCGGCAGTTAGACACGCCGGAAAAGGAATAGCCTGCGGCAGCCAACAGCTACCGCAGGCCGTATTGTCAGCGCTTAGAAAGCCTGGGTGATACCGAGAACCCACGAGCTTTCCACGGTGCAGCAGGTGCCTGCGCCGGCGGTCGGATCGATGCCGAACTTGTTCTTCCAGTAACGGTACGCGCCGTAGACCGACGTCATGCCGGAGCGATAGCCGGCCACCTTGCCGACATCGAGCGCCAGCTTCGGTGAGACGAAGTATTCGGTCTTGGTGTCGAAGGCGTTCACCGACGGATTGCCAGCGCCCTTCGGGCCCTGGATGCCATACAGGGTGCTGAAGGTCAGCGGCAGCGGAACGATGGCGTCAAGCGGCTGGGTGTACATGCCCTCGAGGCGCCAGGTAGTCCTGAAGTCGGTGTCGCCGCCATTCAGCACATAGAAAGCGTTATGGCTGTATTCCTTGTAGGCTTCGACTGCCAGCGAGAACGTGCCCTTATAGGGCAACGCGAAATCGAAATTCAGACCGGCGACCATGCTCTTCTTCGCTGGCTGAAGCGCGTTGTTCTCGGTGTTCAGGTCGGCGCCGACAATGAACGACACATTGGTGAGCGGTCCGACGGTAAAGGCTCGGGTGTTGAACAGCTGATTGAAGCCGAGCGTGCTGCGGAACAGACCATAGATTTCGGTCGCCCCCTGGCTGCCCGCGGTGCCGCCAACCGGATCGCGGCTGTCGGACTTCAGCCAATCGACGGTGAAGAAGTTGGTGCCATAGGCCCACACGTCGAAGTGGGTGAAGTTGAGAACGTTCTTGGCGGTCTGCGACACGCCCGGATCGGTGGCGGTGAAGTAATACGAATAGCCGATCGAGTTTTCGTTGACGAAGAAGAACGGCGCCGGCGCGACCGGCTTCAAGGCCTTCACCGGCATATCGGCAGCCGAAGCGGCGCCGCTTGCCGTGACCGCGAGCAGCGCGGCGAGCGAAAGAAATCTTGCGAACATTTTTTATCCCCCAAATGGTGACGACCAGACAGATGCAGTCGTCACAAATCTTTCGCAGCTTTTGCGACGCGGCAAAGCCTTAAGATTCCTCCCATTTTGGGATTGTTTTTGGCGTCGGCGCTAAAAATGCGTCATTTCGACCGAAGCGGACGTTGGCGCACAGCCAACCAGAAATATTGAAACCGCCCGTGTCACCGACAGATTCAATATTTTTCCATTGAAAACAGCGGCCCCGTCTTTCACCGATCCGCTGACAAATGCCGACTATTGCTTGGGCATGGCCGATTTCGGCCAACGCCGAATCCGTTTTCGCTGTCACATTCCGGCAACGCACCTTTGGTCGTGACCCGCGATGCGGAAGAGAATTTACGCCACGCGACTCGTTCGCTAACTGCACGACATTAAAGAGTTTTTCTGGCTGGCCCGGCGCGTGGCGCGACAAGAGGCAGTGCCTGCTAATAATTCATGGCTTCAATTGGCGGGCGATTTGGCACACTATTGGCTTGTCATATTGGGGCGACATCGCTTGCGGGACAAACGTCAGGGCAAGCCTGTCAGCCGCCGTCAATCGTTTGAGGCAGCGTATCTATGGTGAATCCCGCGTCTGCCAGCAGCCCTTCCGCGCGCGAACCGCTGCTGCAGGCGATAGGCCTCAGCAAGCGCTACGGCACCTTCCTCGCCAACGATTCGATCGATCTCGATCTTTACACCGGCGAAATCCACGCGTTCCTGGGCGAGAACGGCGCCGGCAAATCGACTTTGGTCAAGACCATGTATGGCCTGATCCAGCCGAGCGCCGGCGAATTGCGTTTTCTGGGCGAAAAGCTCGAACTAACCGGCCCGTCGGATGCGCGCTCACGCGGCATCGCCATGGTGTTCCAGCATTTCTCGCTGTTCGACAACCTGACGGTGGCCGAGAATGTCGCGCTTGGCCTCGACGGCGTCGAAAGCTTCGCCGCCATGTCGGCGCGGCTGGCGCAGGTGTCGCGTGATTACGGCCTGCCGCTCGATCCCAACCGCGAAGTGTGGCGGCTGTCGGTCGGCGAACGCCAGCGCATCGAGATCGTGCGCGCGTTGATGCAGAATCCGAAGCTCTTGATCCTCGACGAGCCGACCGCGGTGCTCACCCCGCAGGAGGCCGACCAGCTGTTCACCGTTTTGTTCCGGCTCAAAAGCGAGGGCCGCGCGCTTTTGTACATCAGCCACAAGCTGGATGAGGTGAAGCGGCTGTGCGACACCGCCACCATCCTGCGCGGCGGCAAGAAGATATCGACCTGCGATCCGCGCCAGGAAACCGCCGCATCGCTGGCGCGCATGATGGTCGGCGCCGAGATCGGCGAGGTGAAGGCCACCAGTGCCCGCGCGACCACAGTGCCGCGCCTGCTGATCAACGATTTGTCGCTTGAGCCGGACGATCCGCACGGCGTCTATCTCAAAGGCATTTCAGTAGAGGTCAAAGGCGGCGAAATCCTCGGCATCGCCGGCGTTGCCGGCAACGGCCAGGATGAATTGTTCTCGGCGCTGTCGGGTGAGCGCCAGGCGCCCAAGGATGACAACGTCATCATCGACGGCCATGCCGCCGGCCACCTCTCGGTCACCGACCGGCGCAAGCTGGGCGCTGCCTTCGTGCCGGAGGAGCGCCTCGGCCACGGCACCGCGCCGCGCATGAAGCTGTCGGAGAATGCGCTGCTGACCGGACATGCCGCCAGCGACATGGTGCATCACGGTTTCGTCGACAAGCCGAAGACACTGGAGACGGTCGACAAGACCACAAAGACCTTCGACGTGCGCAAGGCCAAGCGCGACCCGGAGGCGGCCAGCCTGTCCGGCGGCAACTTGCAGAAGTTCATCGTCGGCCGCGAAATCCTGCGCGAGCCCGGCGTGCTGATCGTCAGCCAGCCGACCTGGGGCGTCGATGCCGGCGCCGCCGCTGTGATCCGTCAGGCGCTGCTCGATCTGTCCGGGCGCGGCAGCGCGGTACTGGTGATCAGCCAGGACCTCGACGAACTGGCCGAAATCGCCGACCGCATCGCCGTGATGTTTCATGGCCATCTGTCGGAGCCGATCGCCGCCGCCGACGCGACGCGCGAGAAGCTCGGCCTGCTGATGGGCGGCGCTTCGCCCGCGCAGGCGGAAGCCGGCGTAAGTAAGGAGGCGGTCCATGCAATTGGTGCTTGAGAAACGCGCCGAGCGCTCGACCAAAATCGCCATCCTGTCGCCACTGCTGGCGATCGCGCTGACTTTGGTGACGATGTCGATCCTGTTCGCCATTCTCGGCAAGAATCCGGTCGCGGCGCTGATCGTCTATTTCGTCGAGCCGCTGACCGACTCGTTCACGCTGATGGAAATCGCCGTCAAGGCGACACCGCTGGTGATGATCGCGATCGGCCTGTCGCTTTGCTATCTCGCCAATGTCTGGAATATCGGCGCCGAAGGCCAGTTCATCATGGGTGCCGTATGCGGCAGTTGGCTCGCTGTCGTCACCAACGGCACCGGCGCCGGGCCCTGGGTGCTGCCGGCGATGCTGGTGATGGGCGCGGCCGGCGGCGCACTGTGGGCGCTGATCCCGGCTTTATGCAAAGTGAAATTCGGCGCTAACGAAATTCTTACGTCGCTCATGTTGGTCTATGTCGCCGACCTGATCATGGACTATCT
Organism: Rhizobium sp. Q54; assembly: GCA_945861265.1. GTDB lineage: Bacteria > Pseudomonadota > Alphaproteobacteria > Rhizobiales > Xanthobacteraceae > Pseudolabrys. The sequence goes on from CAMAUC010000007.1 coordinate 49,325, forward strand.
GGTGCGCGGGCCGTGGCGCGACCCCAAGGGCATGAACTTCCCGACCACCGCCTCGTTCGACCCCGTCGCCACGGTGCCTGCCTTGTTCGAGACCGGCCGCATCCACTGGGGGGCGCTGGCGGCCTTGATCGTCGTGGCGCTGGCCACCGTGATGTTAGGTCGCACCATCAAGGGTTTTGAAATTCGCGTGGTCGGCGCGGCGCCACGCGCGGCGCGTTTCGCCGGCTTCAGCTCGAGCCGGCTGGTGCTGTTCACCTTCGCGGTGTCCGGCGCGCTCGCGGGATTAGCCGGCATCATCGAAGTCGCCGGCCCGGTCGGCGTTTTGCAGCCGGGCATTTCGCCGGGCTACGGATTTACCGCCATCATCGTCGCCTTTCTCGGCCGCCTGAATCCGGTCGGCATCCTGATCGCCGGGTTGTTTCTCGCGCTCACCTTCATCGGCGGCGAAGGCGCGCAGATCTCGATGAAGATCCCGCTCGATCTCACCAAGGTATTCCAGGGCATTTTGCTGTTCTACGTATTGGCCTGCGATTCCCTGATCCTCTATCGCATCCGATTGATCGCCACGCAGAAAAAGGCATCGCATGGGACTGCTTGAAGCCATCATCATTTCGGTGATCGCCGCCTCGACGCCGCTGTTGCTGGCGGCGGCTGGCGAACTCGTCGTCGAACGCTCGGGCGTGCTCAATCTCGGCAGCGAGGGCATGATGATCATGGGCGCAGCCTGCGGCTTTGCCGGCGCCTGGCTCACCGGCTCGACCTTCATCGGCGCGCTGTTCGGCATCGCCGCCGGCTGCGCGTTGTCGCTGGTGTTCGCGACGCTGACGCTCGGCCTTGCGGTCAATCAGGTGGCGGCGGGACTGGCGCTGACCATTCTCGGCGTCGGCCTGTCCGGCCTGATCGGCGCCGGCTTCGTCGGCGAGAAGATTGTCCCGGCGCCGCATCTCTATCTGCCGGTGCTGACCGACCTGCCGGTGGTCGGCAAGATTCTGTTCGGCCAGGACGGCTTTGTCTATTTTTCGGTCGCGCTGGTGGCGGCGATCTGGTGGTTTCTCTACCACACCCGCGCCGGACTGGTGCTGCGCGCGGTCGGCGACAGCCACACCTCGGCGCATGCGCTCGGTTATCCGGTCTTGAAAATCCGCCTGCTCGCCGTGCTGTTCGGCGGCGGCTGCGCCGGACTCGGCGGCGCGTTCCTGCCGCTCGCCTATACGCCGTTCTTCATTCCCGGCATGACCGCCGGCCGCGGCTGGATCGCGCTGGCCTTGGTCGTGTTCTCCTCATGGATGCCGGGACGGCTGGCCGCCGGCGCGTACCTCTTCGGCGCGGTGACCATCCTCCAACTGCATGCGCAGGCCTTCGGCCTCGGCATCCCATCGCAATTGATGACGGCGCTGCCTTATCTCGCGACCGTTATCGTACTTGTTCTGATTTCGCGCGCGCGCGGCAGCGCCGGATCGGTGGCGCCCGCCTCACTCGGTATCGTGTTCGTTCCCGATCGCTAATCTTCCCCCCTCGTTCTGATAAACGGAGTTGAAACGATGAAAAAACTGATGATGACCGCCGCGGCCGCCGCCGTGGCTATTGTGGCGACCGGCTTTAGCGCCACAGCCGCTGAAAAGCTGAAAGTCGGCTTTATCTATCTCGGCCCGGTCGGCGATCTCGGCTGGACCTACATGCACGAGGTCGGCCGCCAGGCGCTGGTCAAGGAACTGGGCGACAAAATCGAGACAACCTATCTCGAGAATGTCAGCGAAGGTCCGGATAGCGAGCGCTCGATTGAGCAGCTCGCGCGCACCGGCCACCAGCTGATCTTCACGACTTCGTTCGGCTACATGGACCCGACGCTCAAGGTCGCCAAGAAATATCCGAAGATCAAGTTCGAGCACGCCACCGGGTTCAAGAGCGCGCCGAACATGGGCACCTATTCGGGCCGCTTCTACGAAGGCCGCTATATCCAGGGCGTGATCGCCGGCAAAATGTCGAAGAAAGGCGTGCTCGGCTACATCGCCTCGTTCCCGATTCCGGAAGTCATCTCCGGCATCAATGCGACGATCCTCGGCGCGCAGACGGTCAATCCTGACATCAAATTGAAAGTCATCTGGGTCAACACCTGGTTCGACCCGGGCAAGGAAGCCGACGCCGCCAAGGCGCTGGCCGACCAGGGCGCCGACGTGATCATGCAGCACACCGACTCGCCGGCGGCGATGCAGGTTGCCGCGCAGCGCGGCATCTACGCCTTCGGCCAGGACTCGGACATGATCAAGTTCGGTCCGAAGACCCAGCTCACCGCGATCGTCAACAACTGGGGCCCGTATTATATCCGCGCCACCAAGGCCGCGCTCGACGGCTCGTGGAAGGCCGGCGACACCTGGGACGGTCTGAAAGAGAAGATGGTGCTGATGGCGCCCTACACCAACATGCCCGACGACGTGAAAGCGCTGGCGCAGAAGACCGAAGCTGCGATCGTTGGCGGCACGCTGCATCCGTTCAAATGTCCGGTGCTCGGACAGGACGGCAAGGCCGTGGAATGCAAAGGCGGGGCGAACCTCGATCCGGGCCAGATCCTCGGCATGAACTTCTACGTCAAGGGCGTCGACGACAAGATCCCGGGGAAGTAATGGGAAATGCGCGGGGGGCTGGCGACGCGCCTCCCGCGCTCCTTCTCAATGCACTTATGCTTGAAGTTTTCGCGCCGCTGCCTGATGGCGGCGCATGAGACCCGCGATATCGAGCCCGGGAATAGCGCCGTCTTGAACCGTCCACTTGCCATTCACCATGACCCGGTCGGCGCGATGCGCGCCGCACAGCACCAAAGCCGCGAGCGGATCGCCGTGACCGGAAAACCGCAATTCGTCGAGCTTGAACAGCGCCAGGTCGGCGCGCTTGCCGACGGCCATTTCGCCCAGCTCAGGACGGCCGACGCAAGCAGCGGACCCCTTGGTCGCCCAGCGCAAAGCGTCCTTGTGACTGACCTTGAGCACGCCATAGCGTCCGCGTTGCAACAGAAATGCCGCGCGCACTTCCTGCATCAGATTGGATTCATCGTTCGAGGCCGAGCCATCGACGCCAAGACCGATCGACACGCCGGCGGCTTCGAGATCGCACACCGGGCAAGCGCCGGAGCCGAGCGTCTGATTGCTGCAGGCACAATGCGAAATGCTGACGCCGCCTTTGGCGAGCCGCGGCATTTCATCGGCGCTGAAATGCACGCCGTGCGCCAGCCAGGTGCGGCTGTTGAGCCAGCCGCAGTCTTCCAGATAATCGAGCGGCCGCACGCCATAAAGCTGCTCGCAGAATTTGTTTTCGTCCTCGGTCTCGGCCAGATGCGTGTGCAGGCGGACATCGAGCTTGGCGGCAAGCGCCGCGGTGGATTTCATCAGCGACGTCGTCACGGAAAACGGCGAACACGGCGCCAGCGCGATCTGCGTCATCGCCGCATCGCCGCGCTCGTGATAGCGGTCGACCAGCCTTTGACTGTCGGCGAGGATGGTATCCTCGTCTTGCACGACCGAATCCGGCGGCAGGCCGCCATCGCGTTCGGACAGGTTCATCGAGCCGCGCGTCAGCAAAGTACGGATGCCGAGACGTTTTGCCGCCGCGATCTCGATATCGATGCCGTCTTCAAGTCCTTTCGGAAAGACGTAATGATGGTCGGTGGTCGTGGTGCAGCCGGACAGCATCAGTTCGGCCATCGCCACCGTGACGGCGGCGTCGAGCGCGTCCGGCGTCATCCTGGCCCAGATCGGGTAGAGCGCCTTGAGCCAGGGAAACAGTTCGCGGTCGAGCGCGGCTGGCACGGCTCTTGTAAGCGTCTGATAGAAGTGATGATGGGTATTGATCAGGCCGGGAATGACGACATGGTCGCGCGCCTCGAAGGGCGCGGCGGCGATCGCAGGCGCTTTGCCCTTCGGCACAAGCTCGACAATCGCGCCATCGGCGACCACAATGCCGCGCTCGGCGCCGTCGGCCAGAATGGCCATCGGGTCCTTGATCCAGATCGATTCAGTCATCGTCATCCTCTTGCTCTCCGACAAGACTATAGTGCCTTGCAAGCACAGGGCCAGAGCGCGTCATGGATCTGAACACGATCAAACAGGTGATGCGGCCGAAGGCGCGCGGCGAGCTGACCGGCTGGCGCGAAGGCGACGCCTTTCTTGCCGGCGGCACCTGGCTGTTTTCCGAGCCGCAACCGAAGCTGACGCGACTCGTCGATTTATCGACATTGGGCTGGCAGCCGCTGACGGCCGGCGTGAAGGGTCTGGAAATCGCCGCCACCTGCACCGTCGCGCAACTGGATGCGCTGACGCCGCCGGTGGAATGGACCGCCGCGCCCTTGATCGGCCAGTGCTGCCGCGCCTTTCTGGCTTCGTTCAAGATCTGGAATACGGCCACCGTCGGCGGCAATATCTGCATGTCGCTGCCCGCGGGGCCGATGATTTCGTTGACTGCCGCGCTCGACGGCGAACTGTTGATCTGGACCTCGGACGGTAGCGAGCGGCGGGTTGCCGTCGCCGATTTCGTCAAAGGCCCGCTCGACAACGATCTGAAGCCGGGCGAAGTCGTGCGCAGCATTTTCCTGCCCGCCGCCGCGTTGACCGCGCGCACAGCGTTCCGGCAAGTGTCGCTCGCCAATCACGGCCGCTCCGGCGCGCTGGTGATCGGTACGCTCAGCGGCAACGGCGCCTTCGCGCTGACCATCACTGCCTCGACGCCGCGCCCGGTCAAACTTGAATTCGCCACCCTCCCCTCGCTTGAATTATTGCATGCGCGTATCGAAGCGTCGGTCGACGCCTGGTACGACGACATTCACGGTCTGCCGGCGTGGCGGCGGCACATGACACTACATTTCGCGCAAGAAATTCTCGGCGAACTCGGCGAGGGCGCGCGATGACATACATCGTCAACGGCAAGCCCTTCGCTCAACAGCCCGCCGCCGGGCAATGCCTGCGCACGTTCCTGCGCGCGCTCGGTCATTTCGGCGTCAAGAAAGGTTGCGACGCCGGCGACTGCGGCGCCTGCACCGTCTATCTCGACGGCGAGCCGGTGCATTCATGCCTGATGCCGGCCTTCCGCGCCGAAGGCCGTGAGGTCACAACCATCGAGGGCCTCGCCAAAGGCAACGAACTGCATCCGATGCAACGCGCCTTCCTCGACGCGCAAGGTTTCCAATGCGGCTTCTGCACCGCCGGCATGATCATGACCGCGGCGTCGCTCAACCAAGCGCAGCGCGCCGATCTGCCGCGCGCGCTCAAGGGCAATCTGTGCCGCTGCACCGGCTATCGCGCCATCGAGGATGCGATCACCGGCAAGCGCAACGCCGAGGATGGACACGCCGGCTGCGGCGTCGGCCATAACGTACCGGCACCGGCAGGTCCGGATGTCGTCACCGGCAAAGCGCGCTTCACCCTCGACGTCGCGGTCGAGGGTTTGCAGCACATCAAACTGTTGCGTTCGCCACATGCACATGCGCGCATCCGGTCGATCGACAAAACGGAAGCGCTGAAAGTGCCAGGCGTCGTTGCGGTGCTGACACATGAGGACGCGCCGAAGGTCGGCTTTTCCACCGCGCGCCACGAAGTGCGCGAGATCGACGCCGACGACACCATGGTGCTCGATACGGTCGTGCGCTACATCGGCCAGCGCGTCGCCGCCGTGGTGGCCGATAGCGAGGCGGCGGCCGAGGAAGCCTGCCGCCGGCTGAAGGTCGATTACGACATTCTGCCCGCGGTGTTCGACCCCGAACAGGCGATGCAGCCCGGCGCGCCGCTCCTGCACGGTGACAAGGGACCGGAAGCGCGCATCTACGATGCTAAGCGCAATCTCATTCATGCGGTCAACAGCTCATTCGGCGACGTCGAATCGGGCTTTGCGAAGGCCGACGCTATCCATGAGGGCACCTATTTCGTGCCGCGCGTGCAGCACGCGCATCTCGAGACATTGTGCGCCATCGCCTGGCTCGACGCCGGCGGGCGGCTGAACATTCGCTCCAGCACGCAGGTGCCGTTCCTGACCCGGCAGGAGATCGCGCGTGTGTTCGGACTTGCCGAAGAAAAAGTGCGGGTGTTCTGCGAGCGCGTCGGCGGTGGTTTCGGTGCCAAACAGGAAATGATGGTCGAGGATATCGCCGCGCTGGCGGCGCTGAAAACCGGCAGGCCGGTGAAGATCGAATTCACCCGCGAGGAGCAGTTCATCGCCGCGACGACGCGCCATCCGATGAAAGTGCATGTCAAGATCGGCGCAACGCGTGACGGCACGCTCAACGCGATGCAGATGCACGTCGTGTCGAACACCGGCGCCTATGGCAATCATGGCGCGCCCGTTCTGGAACATGCCTGCTCGGAATCGATCAGCGTCTATCGCTGCCCGAACAAGAAAGTCGACGGCTACGCCGTCTACACCAACACGGTGCCGGCCGGCGCATTTCGCGGCTACGGTCTGCCGCAGACTTCGTTCGCGGTGGAATCGGCGATCGACGAAGTCGCCCGCGCCATCGGCATGGACGCGCTCGAATTCCGCCGCCGCAACGTGGTCAAGCGCGGCGAGCCGATGATCGGCGCGCATGTCTCGCCTGACGACGTGATCTACGGCAGCTATGGGCTAGACCAATGCCTCGATCTGGTTGAGGCGGCGATGCAAAGCGATTCACCGGGCGCCACGCTGCCGCCGGATTGGCTGATCGGTCAGGGCACGGCGCTGACCATGATCGACACGGTGCCACCGGGCGGACACTACTCCGACACTTATATCTGGCTCGAGGCCGACGGCACTTATGCGATGACCATCGGCACCGCCGAATTCGGCAATGGCACCACGACCGTGCATCAGCAGATCGCCGCCACCGTACTCGGCGCGACGCCGTCGCGGATCAGGCTAACGCAATCGGACACCGATTACGGCGGCCATGACACCGGCGCCTATGGCTCGACCGGCACTGTGATTGCTGGCCGGGCGACGCAGAAGGCGGCCGAGGCGCTACGTGACACGCTGCTCGACTTCGCCGCGAAGCACAGCGGAGCGGCGCGGACCGACTGCACGCTCACCGACGGCGCCATCGTCTGCGGCGGCAAACCGATCGCGCTCGCCGACTTGCGGGAAGCCGCGAATGTCGCCGGCGTGGTTCTGTCCGCGCACGGCACGACCAACGGCATTCCGCGCTCGGTCGCCTTCAACGTGCAGGGCTTCCGCGTGGCGGTGAACCGCGTCAGCGGCGAAATCAAGATATTGAAAAGCGTCCAAGCCGCCGACGCCGGCACCGTCATCAACCCGATGCAATGCCGAGCCCAGGTCGAAGGCGGCGTGGCGCAGGCACTGGGTGCTGCTCTGTTCGAGGAAATCGTCATCGACGAGAACGGCCGCGTCAGCAATCCGAGTTTCCGCCACTACCGCATTCCGGGATTTGCCGACATTCCGCGCACCGAGGTGCTGTTCGCCGAGACGTCCGACACGCTCGGTCCGTTCGGCGCCAAATCGATGAGCGAGAGCCCGTATAATCCGGTCGCCGCGGCACTCGGCAACGCCATCCGCGACGCCACCGGCGTGCGCTGCTATCGGCTGCCGTTCAAGCCGGACCGCGTTTACGCGGCTTTGACGGCCGCTATAACCGGCTAACCAAACAGGCAGGAACGGCTGGCTAATCACGATTTTGCGCGGCTAAATGGCTGCGCGGCCCGGAACTTGCATGATTATTGGGCAGCGATTTGGCGGTAACGGCGGTACACTCGCAGCCGGTCAATCGAGCGCTGCCACGGTCAACAGAGTAATGTAACCAATGTCGATCCTCGCCGGCCTGCACCACGTCACCCGCTATATCTATGACAAGCCGATCGCCCTCGGGCCGCAGATCGTGCGACTGCGGCCGGCGCCGCATGGCCGTACGCGAATTCCGAGCTATTCGCTCAAGGTGAAGCCCGAACAGCATTTCGTGAACTGGCAGCAGGACCCGCACGGCAACTGGCTGGCGCGTTTCGTCTTCCCGGAAAAGACCAGCGAATTTTCGGTGACGGTCGATTTCCTCGCCGATCTCGAAGTCGTCAATCCGTTCGACTTTTTCGTTGAACCGTTTGCCGAACAGTGGCCGTTCGAGATGCCGGCCGACATCAAGGAAGATTTGCTGGCCTATGTCGATCCGGAACCGGCAGGTCCCCTGCTGCGGACGCTGATCGATTCGATTTCGCGCGAGAAGCGCAACACCGTCGACTTCCTGGTCGAGCTCAACCAGCGCATCCAGTCGATCGTCAAATATATCGTGCGTCTCGAACCGGGCGTGCAGACGCCGGAGGAGACGCTCGTCTCCGGCTACGGTTCATGCCGCGACTCGGCCTGGCTGCTGACGCAGCTGTTGCGCCATATCGGTCTGCCGGCGCGTTTCGTCTCCGGCTATCTCATTCAGCTGAAGCCGGACATCAAATCGCTCGACGGCCCGAGCGGCACCGATCACGACTTCACCGATCTGCACGCCTGGACCGAAGTCTATCTGCCCGGCGCCGGCTGGATCGGTTTCGATCCGACGTCGGGCCTGTTGTGCGGCGAAGGTCATCTGCCGGTGGCGGCGACGCCGCATTACCGTTCCGCCGCGCCGATCACCGGCATGGTCGAACCGAGCGGCGTCGATTTCGAATTCGAAATGAAGATCGAGCGCATCGCCGAACGGCCGCGCGTCACCGCGCCGTTTTCGGACGACGCCTGGGCCGCGCTCGACGCGCTCGGCGAGAAGGTCGATGCCGATCTCATCGCCGGCGACGTGCGCCTGACCATGGGCGGCGAGCCGACCTTCGTGTCGATCGACGATTATCAATCGGCGGAATGGAACACCTCGGCGCTCGGACCGCAGAAACTCATCCGCGCCAACGATCTGATCAAGCGCCTACACGATCGCTTCGCGCCCGGCGCGCTGGTGCATTACGGCCAGGGCAAATGGTATCCCGGCGAGGAACTGCCGCGCTGGGCCTACTCATTATACTGGCGGCGCGACGGTCAGCCGGTCTGGCAGAATCTCGAATTGATCGCGCGCGGCCGAACCACGCCGGAGCCGACCTCGCTCGACGCGCAGAACTTCGCTGAAGGCGTCGCCGCGCGGCTCGGGCTGAAAGGCGAATTCGTGCAGCCGCTTTATGAAGACCCGGCCGACCGTCTGCTCAAGGAAGGCGCGCTGCCGCCGAATATCGATCCGGGCAATCCGAAGCTCGACGATGCTGCCGAGCGCGGCCGCATCCTGCGTACCTTCGAGCGTCACCTCACCCATCCGACCGGCTTCGTCTTGCCGGTGCAGCACTGGAACGCTTCGGCGAAAGCCGGCTGGCTCAGCGAGCTGTGGCAGACGCGGCGCGGCCGGCTGTTCCTGATCGCCGGCGATTCGCCGGCCGGCTTCCGCCTGCCCTTGAGCCAACTGCCCTATTTCGTCGCCGCCGATTATCCGCACCTGGTGCCGGGCGATCCGATGGACGAGCATCCGCCATTGCCGGCGGCCGCCATGGTCGCAGCCCCGCCGCGCGCCGACAAACAGCCCGCCGCCGAAACTCTGGTCGCGCAGGCTGGTCCGCGCACGCTGGCAGGGTTACAGGCCTCCGGCATTCCGGTGCGCACCGCGCTGACTTTGGAAGTGCGCGACGGCCGTCTGTGCATCTTCATGCCGCCGACCGAGCGGCTGGAGGATTACCTCGAACTGCTGGCGGCGGTCGAAGCGACCGCGGCGGCGATGAAGCTGCCGGTCCATATCGAAGGCTATACGCCGCCGGTCGATCCGCGTATCGACGTCATCCGCGTCACGCCCGATCCCGGCGTCATCGAAGTCAATGTGCAACCGGCCTCGAGCTGGCGCGAAGCGGTCACCATCACGCGCGGCCTCTACGAAGACGCGCATCACTCGCGGCTCGGCACCGACAAATTCATGATTGACGGCCGTCACACCGGCACCGGCGGCGGCAATCACGTCGTGCTCGGCGGCCGCAATGCCGCCGACAGTCCGTTCCTGCGCCGGCCCGATCTGCTCAAGAGCCTGCTGATCTATTGGCAGCGCCATCCGTCATTGTCCTACCTGTTCTCCGGCCTGTTCATCGGTCCGACCAGCCAGGCGCCGCGCATGGATGAAGCGCGCACCGACATGTTGTACGAACTCGAAATCGCCTTCGCAAAAGTGCCGGCGCCGGATAAAGGCGAAGCACCGCCGCCGTGGCTGGTCGATCGTCTGTTCCGCAACATTCTGGTCGATGTCACCGGCAATACGCACCGCACTGAAATCTCCATCGACAAATTGTTCTCGCCGGACAGCGCCACCGGGCGCCTCGGCCTCGTCGAGTTCCGCGCTTTTGAAATGCCGCCCGATGCGCGCATGTCGCTGGCGCAGCAATTGCTGTTGCGCGCGCTGGTCGCCAAATTCTGGCGCGCACCGCTCCACGGCCCGCTGGTGCGCTGGCAGACCGCGCTGCATGACAAATTCATGCTCGAGCATTTCGTCTGGGAAGATTTCCAGGACGTGCTGCGCGATCTCAAAAGCTCAGGCTACGACTTCGACCCGGTCTGGTTCGACGCGCAGCGCCAGTTCCGCTTCCCGCGCTACGGCGCGGTCGAGCATGCCGGCGTCAAGATGGAAATCCGCCACGCGCTGGAGCCGTGGCATGTGCTCGGCGAGGAAAACACCGCCGGCGGCACCTCGCGCTTTGTCGACTCCTCGGTCGAGCGCTTGCAGATCAAGGTCGAGGGCTTCGTCGAAGGCCGTCACCGCGTCACCTGCAACGGCCGCACGCTGCCATTGCGTTCGACCGGGCGCTCCGGCGAATTCGTCGCCGGCGTCCGCTTCAAGGCGTGGAAGCTCGCCTCGGCGCTGCACCCGACGCTCGAAGTCGATGCGCCCCTCACCTTCGATATCGTCGATACCTGGAGCCGGCGCTCGCTGGGCGGTTGCGTCTATCACGTCGCGCATCCTGGCGGCCGCAATTACGAGACATTCCCTGTGAACTCCTACGAAGCGGAGGCCAGACGGCGGGCGCGCTTCGAGGATATCGGCCATACTCCCGGCCGCTTCGATCCGCCCGAATCGGCGCGCTCGCTCGAATATCCGACGACGCTCGACCTGCGGCGCGCGCCGTAACCGCCCTTCAACCGTATAGATCCCGGCAGCCGCACCGATAATGCCAGCTCAACCCGACAGCCCCCGTGAATTCGACACCGGCGGCCTGGATCAGTTCGTGTCCGGCTACCGGACGCTGCCGGGCATTGTCGACGAGATGATGGACGGCGACGGCCGCGTGCGCGCGCACTGGAAGCCGCTGCTGTCGATGCTGGCCGATCTCGGTCCTGAGGAAATCAACCGGCGCTTTGCCTCGGCCAACCGTTACTTGCGCGACTCGGGTGTGTTCTATCGCGTCTATGAGGACCCGGCCGGCGTCGAGCGGCCCTGGCCGCTCAGCCACATTCCGCTGCTGATCGATCCTTCCGAATGGAAGCAGCTTGAAGCCGGACTTATTCAACGTGCCGCGCTGCTCGAAGCCGTTTTGGCCGATGCCTATGGCCCCGGCCAATTGATCAAAGACGGCCGCCTGCCCGCCGCTTTGGTCGCTGGCAATCCCGAATATCTAAGACCGCTGGCCGGGGTCGAACCGCCGGGCGGATCGCATTTGCGATTTTACGCGGTCGATGTCGGCCGCGGGCCGGACGGGCGCTGGTGGGTGCTTGGCGATCGCGCGCAGGCGCCAAGCGGCGCCGGCTACGCGATCGAGAACCGGCTGGCGCTGTCGCGCGCCATCCCGGACATCTACGGCAAGGCACGCGTCAAGCGCGTCGCGCCGTTCTTTCAGGCGTTTCAGGCCGAACTGTTTGAATACAACCGGCAGGACGATGCCCGCGTCTGCTTGCTGACGCCCGGGCCGATGAACGAAACTTATTTCGAGCACGCTTATCTGGCGCGCTATCTCGGCCTGCTGCTGGTCGAAGGCGAAGACCTGATCGTGCGCAATGACGGCGTCTTCATCCGCACCATATCGGGGCTGCGCCGCACCGAGGTGCTGTTGCGCCGCATCGACGCCGATTTCGCCGACCCGCTCGAACTCAATGCCGCTTCGCGTCTTGGCGTTGCCGGTCTGGTGCAGGCGGTGCGAGACGGCAAGGTGGTGATCGCCAACGCGCTCGGCGCCGGACTTGTCGAGGCCCGCGCCATGCTCGCTTTCCTACCGGCACTGGCGCCGCATGTGCTCGGCCAGGAACTGCTGTTGCCGAATGTCGCGACCTGGTGGCTCGGCCGCGCCGATGTGCGCGACGAGATTCTCGCCAAGCTCGACAGCATGGTAATCGCACCGGCTTTTGGCCCGGCTGGCGGCAGCCTCGGTTCCGAGCTGGACGACGTCCAACGCCGCGATCTGCTGCAAGCGATCCATGACCGTCGCATCGACTATGTCGCGCAGGAAGCGGTTACGTTATCGAGCACGCCGGTCTGGCGCGAGGGCAGATTGCAGCCGCGCCCATTCTCGCTGCGGCTTTTTCTCGCCAAGGTCGGCGACGGCTGGCAGGTGATGCCGGGCGGCTTCGTGCGCATCGCCGATAATCCGGACGCGCGCGCCATCAGCCTGCAAGGCGGCGACGCCACCGCCGATGCCTGGGTGCTGTCGGAAGGACCCGTGTCCGCCGTTACATTGTTGCCGGCGCCGGAACGGGTGACGATCCAGCGCGCGACCGGCATGTTGCCGAGTAGGGCCGCCGACAATCTCTTTTGGGTCGGCCGCTATGTCGAACGCGCCGAGGCGACATTGCGTCTGACGCGCGCACTGCTCAACCGCGTCGCCGATGCCGGCGACACCGCCGCGCCGATCGTCGCGGCGATTACCGACCTACTGCGGAGCTGGAGCGCCGCGCCGATCGATACCGGCGGCACGACGCCGGCCCTGGTGGCGCGTTCAGTGCTGACCGGCCGCGAATTCGACGGTTCGCTGCCGCGCCTGGTGTATTTCGCCCGCGCCGCCGCTTCCGTCATTCGCGAGCGCTTCTCGCCCGATGCCTGGCGCGCCATCGACGATCTGGTGGCGCTGATTGAGCTATCGCTGGCGCCCGGCCCGGTCGAGCGCGCCATGGTCGAGCGCGTCGAGGCGGCGCTGCGGATCATCTCGTCCTTCTCAGGCCTGGCGCAAGAGAATATGACGCAGCTGGCCGGCTGGCGCTTTCTCGAACTCGGCCGCCGCATCGAGCGCGCCTTGCAGACCTGTCGCTTCGTGCGCTGCTTCGCCGACGGCAGCGCGCCATCTGGCGGACTCGATGTGCTGCTGGAGCTTGCCGACAGCCAGCTCACCTACCGGCAGCGTTATGTAATGATCGCCGCCAAGGCGCCGGTGATCGATCTGGTGATGCTGGACCCGAACAACCCGCGCTCGGTCGCCTTTCAGGTCGACCGCATCGAGACGCATCTGGCGGCTCTGCCGAAAGGCCCGACGCCGGCCGGGCGCTTGACGCCGGTGCAGCAGATCGCCGCCTCGATCGCCACGCGCTTCCGCACCGCCGACGCCGGCAACATGACCGATGCGCAGATCATCGACGTCGAAGACGATCTGATGAAATTGTCGGAGGCGATTGCCTCGAGCTATCTAACCCATATCGAGCGCTCGCAAACCGCGTGGGATGCGCAGTCATGATCTACGACATTCGCCAGACCACAGCTTGCACTTATGCCTCGCCGGTGACGAACGCCTTTCATGTGTTGCGCCAGACGCCGGTCAACCGTCCGGGGCAGCGCGTTCAGGTCTCGTCGTTGCAGATCGAGCCGGCGCCGGTGAGCCGGCGCGAGGGCCAGGACTTCTTCGGCAACAGGCTGACCTGGATCGCGCTTGAAGACGCGCATGATACGCTGACGGTGAAAGTGTCGGCGCGGATTGCCATCGATGCCTTTGCGCTGCCGGCAAGCGCCCCCGCCTGGGAAGCGGTGCAGGAACAAGTGTTCGCTTCCGCCGACATTGGGCCGAGCGCGCCCGCGCATTTTCTGTTCGCCAGCCGCATGGTCTCGCTCGATCCCGAAATCCGCGACTACGCACGCCAGAGCTTCCCGCCCGGCCGCGATATGCTGAAAGCCGCGAGCGAATTGATGCATCGGATCAAGACCGACATGGTCTACGAGATCGGCGCCACGTCGGTGACGACGACGCCGCCGATGTCGTTCGCCTTGCGGCGCGGCGTTTGCCAGGATTTCGCGCACATCATGATTTCCGGCCTGCGCGGCATCGGCCTGCCGGCGGCTTATGTGAGCGGCTATCTGCGCACTATCCGCCCCGCCGGCGCGGCGCGTCTGCAGGGCGCCGATGCGATGCACGCATGGGTGCTGGTCTGGTGCGGGTCCGATACCGGTTGGGTCGGCTTCGATCCAACCAACGACATGATCGCGTCGGATGAACACATCGTGCTGGCGATCGGCCGCGACTACACCGACGTTGCGCCGATGGATGGCGTGATCGTCGTCGCCGGCGGGCAGCACATCGACGTGTCGGTCAACGTCATTCCGGTCAGTTAGCGGTTCGCCTTCGCATTGAGGGATTGACGGCGAGTTGAAACATTCGCCGCTGCATCTCGCCATAATTGCCGCATCGCGAAAATTTGAATTGGAAACCGGACGACGTTGGTCATTCGGTGGGCAAGGCGGCGTGACGCAACCGGCATGTTTCGCCAAACCGCTTGACTTAAGTCCCTTGTGGGGCAGAACTGTCGACCACAGCCGACCGAGATCGGAGCGGGCCAAACGCCCGTAAAATCAATTTCGAGGGAGTATCCAGGCGATGACTGCGTCCGGCACCGGCGATGGGTTTGCCATCGTCGCCACCAACTCAAGCAAGCTGTTTCTGGACGGAACCGTTGTCGCGTTCCATCAGCTCAGCCTCGCCGTTCGCCATCAGGAGATTCTCTGCATTGTCGGCCCGAGCGGCTGCGGCAAGACCACATTGCTGCGCTGCATCGCCGGCCTGACCGATACCAGCGACGGCGAATTGCTGGTCGCCGGCAAGCCTGTGACCGCGCCGCCGGAAGGCGTCGCCATGGTGTTCCAGCATTTCGGCCTGCTGCCGTGGAAGACGGTTTATGACAACGCGGCGTTCGGCCTGGCGATGGCCGGCAAGCCGGCGGCGTTCATCAAGGAGCGCGTCACCCATTATCTCGATCTGGTCGGCCTGACCGGCTTCGAGAAGCATTACCCCTATCAATTGTCCGGCGGCATGCAGCAGCGCGTCGGCTTGGTGCGCGCGCTGGCCACCAACCCGTCGATCCTGCTGATGGATGAGCCGTTCGCCGCGCTCGATGCGCAGACCCGCGAAATTCTTCAGGAAGAATTACTGCATCTGATGGAGCGGCCGGAAGAGCGGAAGACCATGGTGTTCATCACGCATTCCATCGACGAGGCGATTTTGCTCGGCGATCGCGTGGCGGTGATGACGGCGCGTCCGGGTCGTCTCAAGGAAATGATCGATATGCCGTTCAAGCGCCCGCGCGATGTCGAAGAGGTGCGCGCCGATCCGCGTTTCACCGAACTGCGCGCCCATATCTGGCATCAGTTGCACAATACGCGGACGCCGAAGGCGACGGCCAAGGCCGCGGTGTCGGCATGAGCGTCCAGACCGACAGCTCAAGCGTCCCGACTGTCGCCGCGCGCAGCGAAGGCGAGGACCGTGTCCGCGCCAAGGCGATCGCCATGCGCCGCCGCCGCAATCAGGCCCTGGTCAATATCGGCATCCGCCTGGCGTCGCTGATCGTCGTACTGGCGCTGTGGGAAATATTCGGCGCCAGGATCGACCAGACCTTGTTCACGACGCCGAGCAAGATCGCCGTCGCCGCGGTCGACATGATCGCCAGCGGCGAATTGTGGAACTATCTGGCGCCCAGCCTGCTGGTGCTGCTGATCGGCCTGTCGATGGCGGTGGTCGTCGGCGTCCTGATCGGCGTCTTGCTGGCGCGATACTGGATTCTCGATCTCGCGCTCGGCGTCTACATCACCTTCCTCTATTCGATCCCGAGCGTGGCGCTGGTGCCGCTGATCGTGCTGTGGGCCGGTTTCGAGACCTCGGCGAAGGTCATCATCCTGTTCCTGTTCGCGTTCTTCCCGATGGCGATCAACACCTATCAGGGCGTCAAGAACGTCGATCCCAAGCTTCTCGAGGTCGGCCGCTCGTTCCGCTGTTCGGAACGCCAACTCTGGATCAACATCATCCTGCCCGGCGCGCTGCCCTTCATCATCACCGGCCTGCGCCTCGCCATCGGGCGCGGCCTGATCGGCATGGTGCTGGCCGACCTCTATACCGCGATCTCCGGCATCGGATATCTGATCGTGCGCACCGCTTCTACCTACGAAGTGGACAAGATGTTCGTGCCAATCGTGACGCTCGGCCTGCTCGGCGTCGGGCTCACCGCGGCGGTTCGTTTCCTCGAGACCAGCGTGGCGCCCTGGACCAAGTCGGGACAACAGGACTGAGCGGCGTCTTTTTTTAAAAAAACCAACGGGAGGACTTCACGATGCGCGACAATCAATGGCACCGCCGCGGCGCCGGCGTTTTGATGCTGGCCGGCTGCGTCCTCATCGCCGACGCCTGGGCGCATGACGCCTCGGCCGCCTGCGCCGAAATGCGCAAGATCAATATCGGCGTCTCGGTGGCGCCGCCGAACGTCGTGCACACCACGCCCTATGTCGCCAAGGAACTCGGCCTGTTCGAGAAGCACTGCGTCGACGCCACCATCATCCAGTTCGACGGCGGCGGCTCGGCCGCGTCGAAAGCTGCCGCCGCGCAAGGCACCGCGCTGGTCTCGGTGCAGGCGGTCGCGGTCGGCAACGGCGTCAAGGTCAAGCAGATATGGGGTCTCGCGCCGCGCCTGCCGCAAGCCTACGAGGTTCCCGGCGACGTCAAAACCGTCAAGGACCTCAAAGGCCGCCGCCTGAGCGCGGCCGGCGGCGGCGTCGGCGGCCTCAACTGGTTGATGGGCCGCGAGGTGCTGAAGACCGCGGGCCTGACCGTCGATGACGCCCAGTTCATCGCCGGCGGCACCGCCGGCCGGCTGCCCGGTCTGGTGACGGGTCAGGTCGACGCCGTGATGCTGCATCCGGAAGACGTCTTCCTGGCGCAGCAGAAAAAGCCCGATCTGCACGCTCTGCTGAATTTCTCCGAACTGCTGCCGAACCACATGTTCAACGCCTATGGCGCCTCGACCGACTGGATCGCGCGGGAACGGCCGCTGATGATCGATACGGTGGCGGCGATGATCGAAGCCAACCGCATGATGTATCGCGACAAAGCCAAGGTCGTGCCGATCATCATGAAGGCGACCGGCAAGCCGCAGGACGCCGTCGAATTCGCCATCGATGCGCTGACCAAGAACTGCATCTGGTCGGTCAATGACGGCTTCAACAGCGAGCGCACGCAATGGAGCATCGATAACGACGTCGAGAACGGCTACATCAAGCCCGACAAAAAGCCGACGATCGAACAGGTGTCCGACGTCGCGCTGGCGCAGGAAGCCGTCAAGGTCGCCGGCGGCCGCGTCACCATCGGCAAATGCACCGAATAGATTTCCGAAGCATGGCGCGGCCCGCGCAAGGCCGCGCCGCTTTTATGTTCACCCCCAGCGCATCGCCAAAGGCACAGCCATGAATGTTCAGACACCGCGCACGCCGCTCGGCCCGCAGCCGTGGGAAAGCGTCCGCACCAAGCTCGATCAGGCCATTCCCTTCGCCAATATGCGCGGCACGCCTTACTACCGCGACGCGGTCTATGAGCAGTTCTCGGCCAAGGAATATGAGCGCCGTTACGCCGCGCTGCGCGCCAAGATGAAGGAGCACAAGCTCGATGCCGTCATCGCCGCCGGCGGCCCGAGCCACTGGAGCTTCGGCGCCGGCACGCTGTGGCTGACCGGCCATGTCGAGTGGCATGCGCTCGCCTCCTACGTGCTGGTGCCGCTCGATGGCGAACCGACCATGATCTATTCGATGGGCGGTACGCATGCGGAAGCAGTGCGGCGGCATGTCGAGGTCGCCATCAAGGACGTCCGCCACAGCCGCAACGGCAAATATGCCGAGGTGATGGTCGAGCGCCTGAAAGAGCTGAAGCTCGAGCGCGGCCGCATCGGCCTGATGGAAATCGACCCGCGCCACGAAGACTACATGCCGGTCAACCAGTACAACACTTTGCGCGCGAGCCTGCCGGACGCGGAGCTGGTGTTCACCAAGAACTTCCTGCACGACCTCGTCGTCATCCATAGCGCCGAGGAACTCGACTGCGTGCGCAAGGCCGGCGTGCTGTGCGAGCGGGCGATGCAGGCCATGGTGGCGCGCGCCAAACCCGGCGTGATGGAATACGAACTGCGTGCGGCGGCGGGCGCCGCCATTCTCGACGGCGGCGGCGACATCGACTTTCTCATCATCGGTTCGACGCCGATGGACAATCCGGCGATGGTGTTCGGCAATCCGCGGCCGTCGCAGCGCGTGTTAAAGAAAGGCGACATCATCAACATGGAGCTGGCCGCCGGCTATCGCGGCTACACCGCGCAGATCGGCTCGCCGATCACGCTCGGCGAACCGAACGAGATGGTGCGCAAGTTCTGGAACGAGATCACGCTGCCCGGCTATCACAAGATCCTCGCCGCGATGATGCCCGGCAAGCCGACCGAGGACATGCGCACCGCCAGCCGCTTCTTCCGCGACAATGGCGTGCAGTCGCGCCCGACCCAGGTGCACGGCATCGATCTGGTGACCGACAATCCGCACGTCTCGGCCGAGCACGTGCGCGGCGAGGCCGTCGACATGGTGCTCAAGCCCGGCATGGTTATCATGGCCGAGCCGAACCCGATCACCGCCGACGGGATGTTCGGGATCTTCCTCGGCCACACTTTCATCATGAACGAAACCGGTCACGAGGTGGTCGATAAATTCCCGCTGGAAATCGCGGTAGCGAAGTAACCGCCACCAGCCGCTTTACGAAAAAGCGCTAAAGAGCATTCACGCTCTTTAGCGCTTTTCTTTTTGGAATAGGGCTGGCGGTCCCGAGAGGAGTCGAACCTCCGACCTTCGGTTTAGGAAACCGCTGCTCTATCCTGCTGAGCTACGGGACCGTCGGACAGCGATCTAGCACAGGGTTTTGCCCCGCGCACGCGCCGGTTTTGGGCCAGTTTTCGCACTTCCCGCTACTCCGGTTCTTTCTATTCAGCTTTGGCCCCCGACAGCGCCACCACCTCTTTCCACATCGCCCGTTCCTTGGCTGCGAAGGCAATCGCCTCCTCCGGCGTCGAGGCAATGCAGCGCGCCCCGGCCACCTGAAAGCGCTTTTGCAGGTCGGCGTCGGCGGCCAAAGTCTTCATCGCCGCCGCCAGCCGGTCGATAATCGGGCGCGGCGTGCCGGCCGGCACGACGAAGGCCGCCCATGAGGTAACGACGAAATCCTTCTGCCCCGCTTCCGCCATGGTCGGCACCTCCGGCAATGTCGGCCAGCGCTGCGCCGAGGTCACCGCCAGCGCCCGCATTTTGCCGGACTGGATCTGCGCGATGTAGGAGGCGAGGTTGTCGATGGCGAAGGTGACGTCACCGGACAGCATCGCCGGAATCGTCTGCGCCGCGCCCCGGAACGGCACATGAACCGCGTCGAGACCGGTGCGGTTGACGAACATCACGCCGGACAGATGCGGCGAGGTGCCGACGCCGGGGCTGCCGAAATTGATCTTGGTCTTCTGCTTCGCCCAGGCGATGAACTCGGCAAGCGTCTTGGCCGGCACATGATCGGCGGCGACGACGAACACATTCGGCAATTCCCAGGTCAAGGTCGCCGGGATCATGTCGCGTTCGGGATTGTAGGCCATGTCCTTGTAGAGAAACTGATTGATGGCGAAGTGGCCGACGGTCGCCGCGCCGATCGTGTAGCCATCCGGCGCGCTGGTGGTGAGCGCGGTGATGCCGATATTGCCGCCGGCGCCGGGGCGATTTTCGATCACAAAGGTCTGGTTGAACATGTCCTTCATGCGCTCGGCCAGAATGCGCGCCAGCACGTCGGTCGAGCCGCCGGCCGGATAGGGAATGATCAGCCGGATATTATGATCCGGCCAGGACTGCGCATGAGCGCCGGTCGCGAATGATGCACCTGTGGCCGCCGCGATTTGCAGAAACAATCGGCGGTTCACCGGCTTGCTTGGCAATGACATCGATTCCCTCCCCTGAGCGTCCGTTTTTTGGTCGCGTGACGGCCCGCCGTCGCGGGCCGCCCATGATCGCAAGGCGCGTATTATTGCGCGGTGACGCCGGCCTTCTGGATGATCGGCACCCATTTGTCGATTTCCTTGGCGACGAAGATGCGCAGCGCTTCCGGCGTCTTGGCCTCCTCGTTCGGCAGTTCGACGCTGAGTTCGAGCAGCCGCGCCTTGACCGTCGGATCGTTCAGCGCCGCGCGCGCTGCCGCATTCACCTTATCGACGATGGCTTTCGGCGTGCCCTTGGGTGCGAATAAAGCGTTCCAGCCGACTGCCTGGAATGCCGGCAGCCCCTGCTCCGCCGACGTCGGCACGCCGGGGATCGACGCGAGGCGGGCCGGTACGGCGACCACCAGACCTTTGACCGAATTGCCCTGAATGCTGGGCACGATGCCGACGGTTTGATCGCAAACATAATCGACCTGGCCGCCGATCAGCGCGTTGAGCGCGGGGCCAGAGCCGCGGAACGGTACATGTTGCGGCTTTGCATCGAGCAGCGAATCGAGAAACAGGCAGGTGAGATGCGATGTCGCGCCGATACCGCCGGTGCCGTAATTCAGCTTCGACGCATTGGCCTTCACATAGGCGATGAATTCGCGGAAATCCTTGACCGGCAGATCCTTTTTCGCCGCGACGACCATCGGCGTGCCACCGGTGTTCATGATCGGCTCGAAATCGGTCTTTGGATCGTAAGCGAGCTTGGGATAAAGGCCGACGCTAGCGGCCTGCGTGCCGAGATTGCCCATAAGCAATTGATAGCCGTCCGGGCTGGCGCGCATCACACGGGTGACGCCAATCGTGCCGCCGGCGCCGACGACGTTCTCGATCAGCACCTGCTGGCCGAGCGTCTGGCTCATCGGCACCGCCAAGAGCCGGGAAATGATATCGGTCGGGCCGCCGGCGGCGAATGGCACGACGATGGTGATGGCACGCTCGGGATAATCGGCGGACGCCGCCACCGGAAAAGCCAGCATGGCCATGACGGCCAGCAATGCGCGCCGGCCGTTCTTGATGATCGAACCTCTCACATTCATTGTCGCTCCCCTCGGATGTATTCTTTGGTTATGATCCCCGCGGCATTGTAACGGGATTTTCCGGCGGGCCGCCACGATGAACCGGCGTTACGTCCCTGCTTTTGTTGTCGCGGCCTTGGGATGGATGGCGCCGGGCGTCGCCACGGCCGGTGAGCCTTGCGCCTTGACGGCGGCCGATTCAGCCGGTGTCGTTTCGGTGCGCGATGCGCGGACGGCGCTGCTCAACGATGGCCGCGAACTGCGCCTGGCCGGCATCGAGGTGGCCGGACAAGGCCCCGACGCCTTGCGGGCGCTGGTCGACGGACAGACCCTGCGGCTGCATCGTGCGCCCGGCGCCGACCGTTACGGACGGCTGGTCGCCTATGCCACCCTGCCTGGAGCCGTCCAAACGGTGCAGGAGACGCTGGTGGCGCAAGGACAAGCGCTGGTTTCCGCCCGAATCGGCGATAAAGCCTGCGCCGAAGCGCTTTTCGCCGCCGAACGCGGCGCGCGGGCGGCCAGACGGGGGGTGTGGGCCGACCCCAATTCCGCCCCTTTGAGTTCCGAAAATCTGCCCGGTCTGGAGGCCGCCGCCGGCCATTTCTCCCTGATCGAAGGCAGGATATTGTCAGTGCGTGAAAGCGGCGCCGTCATCTACATGAATTTCGGGCGGCGCTGGACCCGCGACTTCACCGTCACGGTGCTGAAGCGTCAGCAGCGCCTTTTTACCGACGCCGGCGTCGACCTGAAACAGCTCGAGGGCCGACGCATCAGGGTGCGCGGCTGGATCGAGCGGCGTGGCGGCCCGATCGTCGAGGCGGCCGCGCCGGAACAGATTGAACTGATCGATTGATGCTGGATTGGACCGTGCCCACCGCGACCAGAAGAACGCTGAGCCTTGCCTTGCTCGGCGCGCTGTTGCTTGCCGGCTGCACGGCGACGCCGACGAACCGGCAGGTGTCGCTGCCGGTGCCGGATGGAACGTCGGCGGATTCGTCGCAGCCGACGGCGCAGCGCGAACACGCGCGCATCCTGGCCTCCTATGGCGGCGTCTATGAAAACGCCCGCCTGCAGGCGACGATCGAAAAGACCGTCGAGCTTCTGGTCGCGGCGTCGGAGCGGCCCGATCTCAAATATCGCGTGACCATGCTGAATTCGCCGGCGATCAACGCCTTCGCGCTGCCGAACGGGCATTTGTATATTTCGCGCGGCCTGATCGCGCTGGCCAGCGACAAGGCCGAGCTGGCCTCCGTGCTAGCGCATGAAATGGGCCATGTGATCGCCCGTCACGCCGACATCCGCGCCGAGCAGGCGCGGCAGACCGCCATCATCGGCACGCTGGTTAACGACGTGCTGAGCGATCCGGAGACCGGCGCGCTGGCTCTGGCCAAATCGAAACTCACTCTGGCGAGTTTTTCGCGCGCGCAGGAATTCGAGGCCGACGGCATCAGCGTCGGCATGTCGGCGCGCGCCGGTTTCGATTCGTTCGGCGCCTCGCGCTTTCTCACCGCGATGCAGCGCAATGCCGATCTGAAAACGCCGGGCGGCGGCGGCGAAGCGCGGACCGTCGACTTTCTATCCAGCCATCCGGCAACGCCCGAGCGGGTGAAGAACGCGCTGGTCAATGCCCGCCAATTTTCCGGGCCGGGCGCCGGCGAGCGCGACCGCGCCGACTACCTCGCCGATCTCGATGGCATTGTATATGGCGAGGACCCGAGCGAAGGCTTCGCGCGCGGCCGGCGTTTCCAGCATCCCAAGCTCGGCTTCACCTTCACGGCGCCGCCCGGCTTCGCGCTCGACAATACGGCGCAAGCGGTGCTGGGCCTCAAGGACGGCGGCGGCGAGGCCATGCGCCTCGATCTTGTCAGCGTGCCGGCCGAGCAGACGCTGACGGATTATCTCAAGGCGGGCTGGATCGAGAATGTCGATGCCGGCAGCGTCGAGGAATTCAAGATCAACGGTTTTTCGGCGGCGACCGCGACCGCCAAAGGTGAGCAATGGTCGTTCCGGCTGTTTGCGTTGCGCTTCGGCAGCGACGTCTATCGCTTCATCTTCGCCGCCAAGGCCATGGCGGCGCCGAGCGACCGCGCCTTCCGCGAGTCGGTCAGTACATTTCGCCGCATGAGCCTGAAGGAAAGCGCACAGATCCATCCGTTGCGGCTACGGATCGTCACCGTCCGCGCCGATGATACGGTGGATAGACTGGCCAAGCGCATGGCGATCGCCGACCACCCGCTGGAGCGGTTTCTCGTGCTCAACGGGCTAACGGCGCACGACGCGCTCAAGCCGGGCGACAAGGTGAAGATCGTGGTGGAGTGAGACGCGCCGGCGCGCCTAGACCTCGCCCGCCTCGCCGTTCAGCGTGAATTCGCGCGGCACGTCCGGTCCCCAGAGATAAAACGAATCTTCCGGCGCATGGTCGGCCGTAGGCCAACGGTCTTCCTTCGAAATGTAATCGATGTCGCAGGAATATTCCGAGAAGCTGCCCCATGGATCCATGATGTAGTGGAAGTAGTTCGAGCCGAGAACGTGGCGGCCGAGGCCCCAGCCCTTCTGGTAACCCTTGTCGTGCATGCGCATGGCGCCGAGGCCGATATCGTTGACGCTGGTAACGTCCCAGCTGCAATGATGGAAGCCCGGCGCCGACGACTTCACCAGCGCCAGCATGTGATGGTCGCTGCCGTGAATGCCGTGCATGAAGGCGACGAGGTCCGACGCGCGGTCGGACAGGCGCAGGCCGAGCGTGCGCTCGTAGAACTGGATCGACTTGAGCACGTCGCTGGTGAAGATCAGGACATGCGACAGGCGGCGCGGACGCACCGGCGGCGCCGCGGCGCGCACCGTGGCGGCAGCCTTGCCGGCCGGCACTGTCATCCACTGGCTGTCCGATTTCTGGTCGGGCGACACTTTCGGCGCGACCTTGATTTCCATCAGTACGCCTTCATGATTGCGGAACCAGAAGCCGTTGCTCTCGAAACCCGGCGGCGGATCGATCAACTTGACGCCTTCGCCTTCGATGCGCGCCTTCAGCCGCGCAATGTCCTCGGCATAGCAGCCGAACGACAGGTGGTGCAGCGCCTTGGTCTTGCCTTCGACCACGGAACCCCAACTGTGGTCGTGGCCAAAGGTCTTGAGCTGGAGTGAATTGCCGTTCTTCACCATGTTCAGCCCGAAGTTCGTATAGAACTCGTCGGCGACATTCATGTCGGGAACCGACAGCACGAATTGATCGAGTGAATGCACGCCGAGCGCGCCGGATTCTGTCGTCGGCGGGACGTAGCCCTGAATTGCCGTCATCCTGAAACTCCCTAGGCCCTTGAAGGGGGATATTTGTCGCTATCATACGCCGGCGACGGCGCGCCGCAAACCGCTTCCTGATCGACGTTTTCCGCTGCGACGGCGTGAAAATCTGCCCACCTGAACACGCGATTAACCCGCCCACGGAACGAACACGGCGGTCGCGGCATTGATGGGCATGAACACGTCGGATTCGGACGGCCTCGGCCTGTCACTGCTGGTTTATATGGGCGCCATTCTGGGCGCTTTCGCCGTATTGGCGGCGCCGGTCTATATTGCGACCAAGCCGCAGGTCTATGAAAACCCGCAGCTGGCAAGCGCCAATCCGCTGTTGAACGGGCCGATCGTCGGAGTACGCCAGGCGGGCCGCATGCCGGTGGCATCCTTGCAGCGCCAGGCCATCAGCGATGCGGAATCGGCGAAATGGCTGACCGCGCGCAACCGGAAGGTGGAACCGGCGCCGCGCGCGGCACAACGCGTGGCGCAACGTCCGAGCGCGGCATCGGAGGAACCCGTCCCGACTGAGTTGCAGACAAGGCGGCGCACCCGGATCGCAATATTCCCATTTAGTCTGTTTTAGTCCCGCGAGGGTGGGCACAGTTCGTCGGCGTCGGCGGCTGCTAGTTCAATTGCCGCGAAACGCGCAGAATATAAGCGAGCACCTCGGCGACGGCCCGGTAGAGGTTCTCCGGAATTTCCTGATCAATCTCGACGTTGGAAAGCGCGACCGCGAGTCCCGCATTTTCCGAAATCGGCACGCCGCTGGCGCCACCGACTTCGACGATACGGCGCGCCAGTTCGCCGCGGCCGATTGCCGTTACTTTGGGCGCGTGTGGCGCTTGGTATTGAAGCGCCACCGCCAAGGTCTTGGGATTTTCGGTCATGTGGCGTGATCGACGTAAAGACCGCGGTCCGCCGAGGCCACGGCTGGCCGCCCCTGCTGACAGCTGAGATGGCCGGGATCGAGCGCTGCGTTGCGTAAACCTGCTTCAAGGAGCGGCAGCCCCGCAGAAAGTCTTTGCGCACTGACGGCTCGGTCGGCATTAAGCGTCACAACCGTTTTGCCGCCTTGCAGGGCGATACGCACATGGACCGCGCCAATAGGTTCGACATCGACCGAGAAATTGGCGCGCCAGACCGGTGCGATGACTTTGTTGTCGTTATTGCGCTGCGCGGCGTCGCGCTCGATTCGAATCTGGGCGACCGCCGTGCCCGTAGCCGTCGCCAACGGAATATCGAAGGTCATGCGGCTGGCGGCGGCTTCGCCCGGCTTAGCGTTCGGCTTGGCGCCTGGATCGGCGGTCTCGGGCAATGACGCAATAGTCAGCAACATTTCACGAGCGATTGCCGCGTCGGTTTTGTCGAGAAGATGCAGCGCAAGTTCGCCGGGTGCCGCGTTAGGTGGAATCGAGGCGCCGGTCTGCGCTTGCGGCACGGTCGGACCGTTCGGATACGGCGGCATGGGACCTGCGGTCCGCGGCATTGCTTGCGCGGCGAGTGGACCAACGGACGGCGTCTTTCCCGCCGTCGATGTTGCCGCTTTCTCAATGCTTTCCCAATTTTTCAGCGCCTGACGCAGCGACAGCAAAACCGCCCTGACATCGAGCGGCGGAGCCGACTGCGACAGGTCGCTCGACCCTACCGGCGTGCCGACGAGCCCCGCACGCACCAGCGCCGCCTTGATGTCGTCGGCGGAAACGCCTGTGGGAGCCGTCGTATCGAGCCGAAGCGCGAACAATTGTTTTGCGGCTGCGATGACTGGCGCCGGCACCGTGATGTCTGCGCGCGCAAGGCCGGCCGCGAGATCGGCATAAAGATGCGCCACGCCGCCCTGTCGCGTGGCGGCATCGCGGACGATGGTCGCCGCAGCCTGACCGACGTTGTCGGTCTGCGGGACGATTGGCGTTGCGGGGAGCTGCGTCGAGGTCTTTGCCGTCGCCGCAAGTCTTGCGGGCATCGCGCCGTCCGGAAGCGGAGTCACGACGAGTCGCGGCTGGCTTGCGCTGCCTTCGACAGCGAGTTCGACGCGCGTACCGGGAATCAGCGGGATATCGGTTTGAATATCGAGCGTACCGGTCGGAAGCTGTAGCCGGAATGTCGTATCTTTGATCAGCGATAACACCAGGACGTCGATAATCTGCCCGGGCGCAAGCTGCGCCGACTGGGTCAGCGATGCGCCAGTTGCGGAAGTCCCAAACGGCGGCAATGTGACGGAGGGCATTGTGTGACTGCGGCTTATGTAGAACTTTGCCAGACTACGGTCCCCGGCATTAAGAACTTATTAAGCAAAACCACGCTCAGCCATTCATTCGGCCCAACGCAAAAGCCCGATCGCCCAACAAAAAAGCCCGGCATCGCTGCCGGGCTTTTTCTTAAATGAATGAAACCTGTCTTCAGTCTTCCGGCTTTTCGCCGTCGGACTTTCAGGCGGCTTCTTCCTCGGTCGCGTCGTCGCTGGCGGCTTCCTCGGCGGGCTTGGGACCGCGCCGCGGACCCTTGGCCAAGGCCGCTTCGATTTCCTTGACCGCTTCGGTCTCGGTCACCTTCTGCACGGCGGCGATTTCGCGCGACAACCGGTCGAGCGCCGCTTCGTACAACTGACGCTCGGAATAGGACTGTTCCGGCTGGGTGTCGGAGCGGAACAGGTCGCGCACGACCTCGGCGATGGCGACGATGTCGCCGGAATTGATCTTGGCTTCGTATTCCTGCGCACGGCGCGACCACATGGTGCGCTTGATGCGGGCGCGGCCCTTAAGCGTCTCGAGCGCGCGCTTGACCAGCGGCGGCTCGGCCAGCTTGCGCATGCCAACCGACACGATCTTGGCGGTCGGAACCCGCAAGGTCATCTTGTCCTTGATGAAATTGATGACGAACAGCTCCAGCTTGGCGCCGGCGATTTCCTGCTCCTCGATGGCCAGAATCTGGCCGACCCCGTGGGCGGGATAGACGATGAATTCGTTGGTCTTGAACCCTTGGCGCTGGGTCGTCTTCTTGCTGGTGGGCATTCCGGGCAAAACTCCTTCACCGGCGGCCGCTTTGCGGCTACCGGCCAATTTGGCTTCGGGCGCTCCGCCGCGGCCTGCGCCGCGCGAAGCTTGCGATGACCGCCGAACCTCGGCAGCCTTTTTGGGCTTCCGGCTGTTGCCGGCTGAACCCTTTTTCGGTTTTTGACGCGATTTACCTGCCACTGCTCAACGCGTGGAACGCACGCCCTCTATGAAGCCCTTGGGGAGCGGCCGCAAAAATAAGGCTCCCAAGTCTCTTTCAAGGCGTTGGGAGCGTATCCGTTAGCGGCGTTTTTCATCTTCATCGGATTTCAGTAATATAGCACATTTTTGGCCAAAATCAAAGCCTTATGAGGCGCCATTTGTGCATTTCAGGCGATACAGGCCTGCAAATTCATGAAATCGTCGACTATGCTGCCTGAAATTCAGGCAATTAATTATACGGCGAATTAAATAATCTCCTTAATCGCCCTCGCCCGGTTTCGGGGAGAAGAACTTGGCGAACTTGTCCGGCACCCCGTCCCAATCCTTGGCATCCGGCGGCGGGTCGCGCTTGACCGTGATATTCGGCCAGGTCTTGGCATATTCGGCATTGATTTCGAGCCACTTCTCAAGACCCGGGTCGGAGTCCGGCTTGATCGCGTCGGCGGGGCATTCCGGTTCGCAGACCCCGCAATCGATGCATTCGTCCGGGTGGATCACCAGCATATTTTCGCCTTCGTAGAAGCAGTCCACCGGACACACTTCGACGCAGTCCATGTATTTGCACTTAATGCAGCTCTCATTGACGATATAGGTCATGCAAGGCTCCGGACGGGCAGGGAACACCTGCTGCGTAACGTAACGATAAATAGGCTGCAAGCGCGGACTTTGCCATTGATCTGGGTCAGCTAGTCCGATTCTTGCGGCGTGCGGAAGCTGAGATCGCGCCAGATTGCCGCGGCGGCAGCCGCCCCGCCTCGCCGCTCGCAAAAGCCTGTCACCTCCAGCACCCGTACTGTCCGATCGAGTGCCAATGTCAGGACGTCACCGATACGTACGGTGTGGCCCGGCGCGGTTACGCGCTGGCCATTGAGCCGAACATGCCCTGCTTCAACAAGGGAAGCGGCATCGGTGCGCGTGCGCACCGTTCGCGCATGCCACAACCATTTGTCGATGCGCTGGCGGCCTTCAGGCATGGCGCATGAATGCCGGCATTTCAGGCGCTACGATTCTTTGCCTTCGAGCGCCTGCTTGAGCGCGGCCAGTTTGGCGAAAGGCGAATTCGGGTCCGGCGCTTTGTCGCGCGATCCGGATCCTGCGCCATGCGGCTTGGCGTAGTACTGCTCGCGCTCGGCGCGCTCGACCTGATCGCCGCGATCGCGGCGCGGACGTCCGCCGAAATCGCCGCGGCCGCCGGGCGGACCGGAACGGCCACCGGGCTGACCTGGCTTGTTGAAGTTTGGCTTGTTGAACGCCGGCTTGGATGCCGGATGCGGCGCAGGCTGGCCGGGCCGTTCCGAACCCTTCGATTCAAAACTCTTGGCCTGGCGTTCCGTCCGCTGCTGGCGCTCGTTGCGGTCCGGACGCCGGTGACGCGGCGGTCCATCCTTGCGCTCTTCGCCGGGAGCGCCTTCGGCGGGTGGACTCGTTGTCGTTGCGCCTTCGGCCGGCGTTGCCGCCTGCTGCGCGCGCGGCGCGCGGCGCGGACGATTGTTCGGCCGGCGTTCGCCGCCGGCATGGCCGCCGGGACGCCAGACTTCGACCGTCTCGGCTTCCTTGGCGGACTCTTCCGCCTTCGTTGCGTCGGCGGGCGCGACAGCGACGGCGCCATCGCCGGCAAGTGGAACGGTTGCTTCGACAGCTTCGGCGATCGTCGTCTCGACGGCCGTGTCAGCGGGCGGCGTCGCAATTGATTCGACGGCGGCGGGCGCAGACGGCGAGACTTCGACTTCCGGCAACAGCGAAATGGTCGAAGCCGCTTCGGCGACCGCCGGGGCGTCAGCCGGCGATGCGTCGGCCGGAACGCCAGGCTCAGCTTGAGCCGCATCAGCAGGTTTAGCCGCCGGCTTGGGCTTGCGATCCATGCGGTAACCGAGTGAGCGCAGGATCGAGGCGAAGTCTTCGCCCGACGCGCCGGTCAACGACGTCATTGCGCCGGTCACGGTGAAGCCGCGGCCATCGAAGGCGCCGTCCGGCTTTGGCGTCGCAACACCTTCGCGCCACGACAAAGCGGGGCGAATGAGATCGGCCAGCCGTTCCAGAATATCGACGCGCACCGCGCGTTCGCCGCAGACCCGGTAACCTGCGGTGCGGTACAGCGGCTTCGGCGTTTCCTTGTCGATCGGGATCGAGGTGCGGCCGGACGCCGCGAGATGCAGCAGTTCGGTGACGCCCTTGGCGTCCGGCGCTTCATGCTTGAGGGCCCATAATTGCGTCGCCAAAGCGCGCGGCGCCGGCTTGAGCAGGATCGGCAAATAGATGTGATAGGCGCCGAAGCGCACGCCGTATTTGCGCAAAAGCGCGCGCGAGGGCTGATCGAGGCCCTTGACCTCTTCCGCGACCTTCTGCCGCTCGAGAACGCCGAGTGCTTCGACCAACTGGAAGGCGATGCCACGCGCCATGCCGGTGATGTCGTCGGCGACGGTGAGCGAGAACAGAGGCGCCAGAAGTTTCTCGATCTGGCTCTTGAGCCAGAGGTCGAGCCTGGTCTGCACCAGTTCGCGCGCCGGTCCAGTGAGATGCTCATCGGCCAGGATGCGCACGCGCGGACGAAGCGTGTCATCGCCGGCAACGAGCTTGCCGACCAGATCGCCGGTCCAGCGCAGCGCGCCGTCATTGGCCAGCACTATCTGCTCGTTGGCGGCCTGTGACAGTTTTGTGGCGCGCGCCTCTATCTCGCTGGCGAGAACCTTCTGCGCGGCGGAATTCAGCGTCTTGGCTTCGGAGCCGGCGGCCGAGGCGTCGGGCGCGAACATGAAGCCGTCGAGCCGGCCAATGACATGACCTTCGACGGTGACTTCGCCAGTTTTTCCGATTTCGGTTTCAAGCATCGTGTTCTCTCGCAGCCTCCGCATCAAGACGCTAGTGCGGCGGTCCACGAAGCGTTCGGCCAAGCGCTCGTGCAGCGCATCGGACAATCTGTCCTCGATCGCGCGGGTGATCCCCTGCCAGTGTTCCGGGTCGGCCAGCCAGTCCGGGCGGTTGGCAACATAAGTCCAAGTCCTGACATGAGCGATCCGGTTTGAGAGAGTATCGATGTCGCCGTCGGTCCGGTCGGCTTGAGCGAGCTGACGGGCGAACCAATCTGTAGGGATGTTACCCTCTCGCATCAAGAATCCATAGAGGGTCACGGCTAATTCGGCATGGGTCGCGGGCGCAATCTTGCGATAATCCGGAACCTGGCAGGCATCCCATAGACGCTCGACAGCCAAAGGGTTGCGCGCCAAAGCCCGCACATCCTCGTCGCGCGCCGCGTGTTCCAGGACCAGAATGTCCTCGCCGGTTGGCGCGCGCGTCAGTCCGGCGCTTTGCGGCGACATCGACAGCGACGCCTGCAGCGCCCCGATCGACGCAAAATCGAGCGCGCTGTTGCGCCATTGCAGCAGGCGGATCGGCTCGAACGTATGGCTTTCCAGCGCCTGCACCAGTTCGGGCTCGAACGGATCGCAGCGTCCGGTGGTGCCGAAAGTGCCGTCGCGCGTCGCCCGGCCGGCGCGGCCAGCGATCTGGCCGAGTTCGGCGGGATTGAGCTTGCGGAATTGATAGCCGTCGAATTTGCGGTCGGAGGCAAATGCGACATGGTCAACATCGAGATTGAGGCCCATGCCGATGGCGTCGGTCGCCACCAGATAATCCACATCGCCGGACTGATAGAGCGCGACCTGGGCGTTGCGGGTGCGCGGCGACAAGGCGCCGAGAACGACGGCGGCGCCGCCGCGCTGGCGGCGGATCAGTTCGGCAATCGCGTACACTTCCGCCGCCGAGAAGGCGACGATGGCCGAGCGCGACGGCAACCGGGTAATTTTCTTGGCGCCGGAATAGACCAAGGTCGACAGCCGCGGCCGGCTGACGATATGCGCGCCGGGCAATAGTTTCTCGACCATCGGCCGCATGGTGGCGGCGCCCAAAATCAGCGTCTCGTCGCGCGCCCGCAGATTGAGCATGCGGTCGGTAAAAACATGACCGCGCTCGAAGTCGGCACCGAGCTGGATTTCATCGACGGCCAGAAAAGAGACATCGAGATCGCGCGGCATCGCCTCGACGGTCGAGACCCAGAAGCGCGCATGCGGCGGCTTGATCTTTTCCTCGCCGGTCACCAGCGCCACCGCGTCGGCGCCGACGCGATCGACCACCTTGTTGTAGACCTCGCGCGCCAAAAGCCGCAGCGGCAGTCCGATCATGCCGGACGAATGCGCCAGCATGCGCTCGATCGCCAGATGCGTCTTGCCGGTATTGGTCGGCCCCAGCACGGCGGTGACACCGGCGCCGCGCTGCTTCTGGTTTCGATTGGGCGGGGAAGAAAATGAAATGGCCATGAGGCGTCCGCGATGTCGGCGTCACCCGTTCGCCGGGTAAAGCGCGCTCCCTGTATCACAATGAGTTGGAAAAGCCGCCTTCGGTTAACTTCTGGAACGGGGCTGGAACGAACCGCGCCCGAATCGCTGATTGATCGTCTGTATGGCTTTGTTCACGGCCACATCTAGCTTGCGCATCGTTTCTCCTACCAGATCGAGACCCGAAGCCTGTCCAATTTGCGTCAAATGCCACGCAAAGATTAACGGCAGCAAACTAGTTGTCCCAATCTGCGCCACCATTGTGACGCCGCTTCCCTTGACACAAACCCGCGCGAAATTTCGTTCCTGTCTCACTATGGGTCAGTGCGGTGCGTGACGGTTAAGGTCTGGAACGAGTCTGGAACGAACCGCGCCCGAATCGCTGACTCGCACTTCATGCGGGTTCGTTCACGGCGATATATAGGCTGACTCACGAGGACTGCTACCATATCCGGTGCGGGCGCACCGATTCATTCAGCTTTTCGGCGTTCAAATCTTAACGACGCCGATCCGGCGTCTCGGAGCGGCGAGTCAAGGAAATACTCGGTCCGGCTTTTGCGGCGTCCTGCTAAATTCGCCAGAGATTTCCGTAACGGGGGTATCGGATGTCGAGAAAAAAGTTTTTCTGTTTTTTCCTGCTGGCGGCCATCTGCTTCGCCGGCGGCGCAAGCGCGGCCGACGATCTGCACATGTGCATTTACGAAAATGGCGACGTCGCCATCGAGGCCTGCAACCGGGCGATCAACTCCGGCCGCTACCAGGGGGGCGATCTGGCGGACGCTTACAGCAATCGTGCCGCCGAAATGATCACCAAGAAGGAATACGACCGCGCTATCTCGGATGCGACCACGGCGATTAAGCTGCTGCCGACCGGCACGCTGTCTTTCAACAACCGCGGCCGGGCCTACCAGCTCAAGGGCGATCTCAAGAGCGCGCTCGCCGACTACAGTGTCGCCATCAGTCACGACAAGGAAAATCCGTCCGCCTATATCAACCGCGCCACAGTGCGCGAGGCGCAGGGCGACAAGCAAGGCGCCATCGCCGACCTGAAAAGGGCTTTGGCGTCGAAACCGGCCAAGGGAAAATTCGTCGATGTGGAAGGCGATTTCAAACGTTCCAGGGCCTATCTGGAACGCCTGACGAAGTCCTGAGGCGCGATGCCTCAAGGCGCTTTGGGCGGGGCCCCCGACGCATTGGTCGCCGGTGCCTGATCGACGGCTTTGCCCGCCTCCTTGGACGGCACCGCCACCGACACGAATTGCGTGGCTTCGAGCACGGCGGAGCCGACAGGCGTCGGCGATGCGACGCGGAACGGCACCAGCACGCGCGTGCCGGCGATCGGCGCCAGCCAGACTTCGATATCGCGCAGCTTCGACATGTATTTGACCGCCGCGCGCGACGGGATGTGGCCGGCGACCGGCGAGAAATAGACGGCGCAGACCACGACCGGACCCTGGTAGCCCTTATCGGCCTTGACCTGGTCCATCCGCTTGAAGGCCAGTTGCAGATCGTAGCGCAGGCGGCCGTCGAAGATCGCCAAGGTGCGCTGGCAGGCTTCCGGGGCCAGCGGGTTGCCGGAGCCGGGCACGCGCAGCAAGGTGGCGGTCATCGGATCGAGGACGTTGCGCTGGTCGTCCTCGGTGATCGGCACGCGCTCGGCATCATTGTCGCGTGGCGGATCGAGTTTGAGATCCTTGACCCTGCCATTGCTGACGGTGAGGCGAATTTCGTCGGTCTTCTTGCTCGATTTGATCGTCGCGGCGTAGGCCGATTGCACCGGCTTGCCGGCTTGCAGGGTGCCTTGCACGGTCGTGCCGCCCTCGCCGCCGGTAAAGGCCCGCAGCAGGCCCGTGGTGCCGCCCGTGGCCTCGGCGGAGTACTGGCGGTCCGACAGGTCGATAACCCAGGTGCCCTGGCCGATCGGCAACCCGGCCAGAGTCATCGTATATTGGGCTTCCAGCCGGCCTTGCGCCGCGGCCGGGCCCGGCGCCGGCAGGAGGGCAACAGCCAGCAAGGCCAGCCCCGGCGACGCCCATTTTCCGACCTGCCGCGATTGATGCACGAAGTTCCATCCCTTGGGCCAATAGCCAGCCCCGTGAGACCCTTGTGGTCGGCGTCGAATACGCCGAATCTGTGATAGCGCGGCTGCGCATTCCAGGGGAGAAGCGTTAAAAACGCCTCAAATCCTTCAAGCTTGACGGGTCCCACCCCTCTCTCTATACGTCCAGCCGTCCTACCCAAAAGCCTGGACTAAGCTGGCGCAGCGCTTGCGCCTGAAACGTTCGGGCATGGGTGGCGACAGGATTTTTGGATTTTTCGAGGGATTTGCCATGTCATGGCGTTGCGATCTGACCGGTAAGAAGCCGCTCTCCGGCCACAAGGTGAGCCACTCCAATATCAAGACCAAGCGCCGGTTCATGCCCAATTTGCAGAGCGTGACGCTGACCTCCGATGCGCTCGGGCGCACGGTGCGCGCGCGCATTTCGACCAATGCGCTGCGCACGGTCGATCATCGCGGCGGCCTCGATGCCTTCCTGCTCAAGGCCAAGGATTCCGAACTGGCGCCGAAAATGCTGCTGCTCAAGCGCCAGATCGTGAAGAAGGTCGGCAAGACCGCGCCAGCGCCGGCTGCGGCAGCGAACTAATCGATCTGAGTTAGAATTACAGAACGCCGCCGCAAGGCGGCGTTTTTGTTTGCGGTGGCTATTCCCCAACCAGCACAAACTGCAGCAGCAGATTGCGCTGGATCACCGAAAAATTGTCGTCGGACACCAAAGTGACGACCGTCTCGCCGGCGGCGTTGCGGTGCACCGCGATGCCTTCCATGTTGTCGATCTGGTAGGCGAGGTCCGCTTCGATCAGCACTTTGCCGTCGACCAGCGAACCCTCCTTGATCGCAGCCAGCGGGATGCGGCGGATGCGCATGGCGACGCCGCGCGCCGGCGAATAGCGGCGCTCGACCAGCAGCAGGTCACTGGGCGACAGAATCGTGCAATCGGTGACATCAAAGTCGTCGCTGCGCGTGACGCTGAAGCGCTGCGCCGCTCCATCTTTCAAGAGAAACGAGCGGTGGTTGCCCGCGGCATCGAGGCTCTGTTCGGCAATGACGATGAGGTTGCCGGCAATAGCCGAATTCGCCGGCGCCGCCGTCAGGCATTCCAGACTCTTGTTGAAGACGAAAGTCTTGAAATCGGCCGGCACCGCGATCGGCTCGCCGTGCGCCAACAGCCCGCCGCGCCGGATATCAAATCGCAAGATTTGCTCGACGCGCTCGATGCCGATGTAAAAATGGCCGCCGAGTTCGGTAAGCGACTCGACATCGAACCAGCCACGGCCTGCCAGCGGTTTGCCGTCGGCGCCGAGGATCGGCGCCACTTCTGTGTCGGCGACGCCGTCTGGCTTGCCGTCACGATAGACGATGCGGCCGCGCAGCCAGGAGCCGTTGTCGGTGATGGCGAGAAAATGACTGCCGTCCGGCTCGATATGGATCGCGGATATGCCACCGAAGGCCGCATCGGCCGAGGTCAACTCCAGCCCGCCGCGAAACTCCAGACTGCCGAAACGCACCTGGCTCGGATCGCGGTTGTCGAAGGCAGTGATCGGCGTTGCTCGCACATCGATGCGCGCCGGCGCCGCCGCATAGCGCAACGCCGCCGAGACGGTGTAAGTGCCGACGCAAACGAGGGTGCCGACGAAAGCAGCGGCGATCAGCCACCGCCGGCGCGAAATCCTCACGCGACGCGCCGGCGCGGACGGCGGGACGGCCGCTCGGCCTCGCCCGCTTTTTCCGCGAACAGTTCGGCGAGCTTATCGGTCATCGCGCCGCCCAATTCCTCGGCGTCGACGATGGTGACGGCGCGGCGATAATAACGGGTGACGTCATGGCCGATGCCGATGGCGATCAGTTCGACCGGCGAACGGGTTTCGATCTCGTCGATGACCCAACGCAGATGGCGCTCGAGATAATTGCCGGGATTGACCGACAAGGTCGAATCGTCGACCGGCGCGCCGTCCGAGATCATCATCAATATCTTGCGCTGCTCGCTGCGCGCCAGCAGACGCTTGTGAGCCCAGTCGAGCGCCTCGCCGTCGATATTTTCCTTGAGCAGGCCTTCGCGCATCATCAAGCCGAGATTTTTGCGCGCGCGCCGCCACGGCGCGTCGGCCGATTTGTAGATGATGTGGCGCAGGTCGTTAAGGCGGCCGGGATTGGCCGGCTTGCCGGCGGTGAGCCAATGCTCGCGCGACTGGCCGCCCTTCCAAGCCCGCGTGGTGAAGCCGAGGATTTCGACCTTGACGCCGCAGCGCTCCAGCGTGCGCGCCAGAATGTCGGCACAGGTGGCGGCGACCGTAATGGGGCGGCCGCGCATCGAGCCGGAATTATCGAGCAGCAGCGTCACCACGGTGTCGCGGAATTCGGTGTCCTTCTCGGCCTTGAACGACAAAGCATGCATCGGATCGATGATGACGCGGGTCAGCCGCGCCGGATCGAGAATGCCTTCCTCGAGGTCGAAATCCCAGGAACGGCTCTGCTGCGCCATCAACCGGCGTTGCAGCCTATTGGCCAGACGGGACACGACGCCCTGCAGGCTCGACAATTGCTTGTCGAGATAGCCGCGCAAACGATCGAGCTCTTCCGGCTCGCACAGGTCCTGGGCCTCGATGGTCTCGTCGAATTTCATAGTGAAGGCGCGATAGTCCGGCCCGCGCGGCTCGTTCTTGCCGAATTGATTGGGCCGCTGCGGCTCGCCCGGCGTCTCGCTGTCGCCCATCTCGCTGTCGTCGGACATGTCCGCCGACGGCGCATCGGCGGCTTCGGTCGCGGATTCGGCCATGTCCTCGGCCGACACCTGTGTGTCTTCCGAGGCCGTCTTCTGCATCTCGTCGGAATCGGCGGCATCGCCATCCTCGCCGGATTCCTGCTGCTTCTTTTCTTCCTCGCCCTCGTCGTCTTCTTCCTCGGAGTCGGTGGAACGGTCTTCGCCCATCTCCAGCGATTCAAGCAGTTCGTGCACGACATCGCCGAACTGGCGCTGGTTCTCGACCAGACTTTCAAGGCGATCGAGATCGCCGCCGGCGCGCTCCTCGATCAGCGGACGCCAGAGTTCGACCAGCTTGCGCGCGGCCGGCGGCGGCGCGAGGCCGGTGAGCCGTTCGCGCACCATCAAAGCCAGCGCCTCCTCGATCGGCGCATCGGCGCGATCGGAAACGTCGTCGAACTTGTTGCGATGAAAGCGGTCGTCCAGCATGGCGGTGAGATTCATCGCCACGCCATCCATACGGCGCGCGCCAATGGCCTCGACACGGGCCTGCTCGACCGCTTCGAACACGGCGCGCGCCTGCTGGCCGGTCGGTTGCAGCTTGCGATGCATGACGGCGTCGTGACAGGCGATCCGCAGCGCGATCGAGTCGGCGTTGCCGCGCACGATCGCCGCTTCGGCCTTCGACAATTTGCGCGGCGGCTCCGGCAGCCGCGCCTTGCCGCCCATCAGACCGGGACGTTCGGCGGCGTAGGAAACTTCCAGATCCGGCTTGCGCGCCAGCGCGCGCAGAGCGCCGGCGACCGCCCGCTTGAACGGCTCGGTCGGCGATTCCTTGGACGAGGGCTTCGGCTTGCTGTTGGAGGCCATTTTTTTCTTCTCGTCATTCCGGGTTCGCGCTGAAGCGCGCGCCCGGAATGACAGGTTAGCTCAGCGCCACGTTCACCGACGACTCCGGCAATTCGATGCCGAAGCAGCGCTGATAGAACTCGGCGACGATCGGCCGTTCGAGTTCGTCGCACTTGTTCAGGAAGGTCAGCCGGAACGAAAAGCCGACATCGTTGAAGATCGCGGCATTCTCGGCCCAGGTGATCACGGTGCGCGGGCTCATCACGGTCGAGATGTCGCCGTTCATGAAGGCGTTGCGGGTCAGATCGGCGACGCGCACCATCTTGCCGACGATGTCGCGGCCCTTGTCGTTCTGGTAGTGCTTGGCCTTGGCCAGCACGATCTCGACTTCGTTGTCGTGCGGCAGATAATTCAGCGTCGTGACGATCGACCAGCGATCCATCTGCGCCTGGTTGATCTGCTGCGTGCCGTGATAGAGGCCCGACGTATCGCCGAGGCCGACCGTGTTGGCGGTGGCGAACAGCCGGAACGCCGGATGCGGCTTGATCACGCGGCTCTGGTCGAGCAGCGTCAGCCGGCCGGAGGATTCCAGGACGCGCTGGATGACGAACATCACGTCGGGACGGCCGGCGTCGTATTCGTCGAAGCACAGCGCGACGTTGTTCTGATAGGCCCAGGGCAAAATGCCGTCGCGGAATTCGGTGACCTGCTGGCCATCCTTGACGACGATGGCGTCCTTGCCGATCAGGTCGATACGGCTGATGTGGCTGTCGAGATTGACGCGCACCATCGGCCAGTTCAGCCGCGCCGCGACCTGCTCGATATGGGTCGACTTGCCGGTGCCGTGATAGCCGGTGACGATGACGCGGCGGTTATGCGAGAAGCCGGCGAGAATGGCCAAGGTCGTCGGCCGGTCGAAACGATAATCCGAATCGATGTCCGGGACATGCGGGTCGCCCTGCGAATAGGCCGGCACTTCCATGTCGCTATCGATGCCGAAAACCTGACGGACTGACACTTTCAAATCCGGCAGTTTGGCGGGTTCTTGGACTGCAGTTGCCATATCTACTCCGTGGCCCCGGAAACGGCGCGGGGCCGCACTTCTCGCCGGGATAAGGCTGTAAAGGATGAGACGCGACGCAAACTAACAGAAAGCCAAGGGTGAGCGAAAGCTACCCCCGGGCATAGCTCGAATACCGGGGAATTTCAGACGGTTCATGCCCGATTTGGCATTGGAATAGGCCCCGTAACCGGCCCGCCGCAAGGGGCAAAAGGCCGAAAATCGGGACAAAGACGCGCATGGTACCGGGATAAGAGAAGCGCCAGGAATCAGCCCATCCCGACGGATTTGAGATATTTATAGGCCTGAATGATTTCGATCAGGCGGTCCTCGGTCGAGCGGTCGCCGCCATTGGCATCCGGGTGATGCCGCTTGACCAATTCCTTGTAGCGCGACGACACCTGCGCCGCGGTGGCGCTGACCTCGAGGCTGAGCGCTTCGAACGCCTTGCGCTCGGCATTGCGGATGACGCGGGTCTCGACTTTGGTCTTTTGTTCCTTGCCGGTGCCCTCGAACAGGCCGAACGGATCGCCGGCGCCGCCGAGCGCGGACAGGTCCGGCTTGGCCTTGCGCTTGCCGGTGCCCATCTTCCAGGTCGGACGATGGCCGGTGAGCGCGTCTTTCTGGTAGGCGAGCACGGCATCGTCGGCCATGCCGGCGAAAAAATTGTACGACTGGTTGTATTCGCGCACATGCTTGACGCAATAGTGCCAGCGGCCGTCGATATTGGGGCCCTTGGGCGCGAAATTCGTCGCTTTTTCCTTGCAGCCCGCCCATTGGCAGACCGGCCCGTCGTTTTTGACACGACGGTCCTTGCCCGGTTTGACGCGAATGCTGTCGAAAAGTGGTGAGTCTATTTTCATGACCGAATGTTATGCGCTTTTTTTGATGATCGCTTCAAGACTTGACAACCACAGGGCAACACGATTCTGGCGGTATTAGGCCATTGACCGGCCTAACGCCGTTACCTAATTGAGGGGCATGCGAACAGCCGATCGTCTCACCAAGAAGCTAACCGAAGCTTTCACGCCGGAAAGCCTCAATGTGGCGGACGAATCGCACCAGCATGAAGGCCATGCCGGGGCGCGGCCCGGCGGGCAAACCCATTTCAGGGTTTATATTGTGTCCGCGGCCTTCAAAGGGAAGACCCGGATCGA
>CAMAUC010000008.1 GCA_945861265.1 Rhizobium sp. Q54
CTGATCGCTGCGCGCGACAAGCGCCCGCCGCTCGGCCGCCTTGCCGTCGAGCGTCATCCGGTCGAGCACGGCGACGACGGCGAACCCGACGGCAACGAGCGCCACGGCCGGCACCGCCAGCCGCAGCATCATGTCCAGCGCGCCATCGAGTTTCGCCATCACAACCTTTTACCGACTTTTATTGCACCTTCGCGCCGGAGACTTTCACCACCTCGGCCCATTTGTCGATGTCCTTGCGCAGATAGGCATCGAATTCCGGCGGCGTCATGACCAGCGGAATGGCGCCCTGCTTGAGCCAGGCTTCCTTCACCTCGGGCAGATTGATGACCTTGTTGATGGCGCCGTTGAGATAGGCAATCACGTCCTTAGGCGTATCCTTCGGCGCCATGATGCCGAGCCAGATGGTCGCCTCGTAACCGGGCACGGTTTCCGCCACCGTCGGCAGATCCGGCGTCAGCGGGCTGCGCTTGAGGCCGGTGGTGGCGAGCGCCTGGACTTTGCCGGCTTTGGCCAGTTCCGACATCGTCGTCACCGCGTCGAACATCATCTGCACGGTACCGGCGAGCACGCTGTTGCGCGCGTCGCCCGAGGCCTTGTGCGGGATGTGGACGATGTCGGTCTTGCTCATGGCTTTGAACAGTTCGCCGGCCATGTGATACGGCGTGCCGGGACCCGACGAGGCATAGTTCAGCTTGCCCGGGTCCTTCTTGGCCAGCGCGATGAATTCGGCGACATTCTTGGCCGGCACCGACGGGTGCACGACCATCAAGAGGTCGGAGTAGTTGATCGGCGCCACCGGCACGAAGTCCCGCATCAGCTCATAGGGCTTGTTGGACAGAAGTGACTCGTTGGTGGTGTGCGTATTCGACATTACCAGCAGCGTGTAGCCATCCGCCGTCGATTTCGCGACCGCGTCGGTGCCGATCAACGCGCCGGCGCCGGGACGGTTTTCGATGACGAAAGCCTGCTTGGTCTCGTCGGTGAGATATTTCGCCAAAACGCGCGCATAGACGTCGGCGGGACCGCCGGCGCCGAACGGCACGATCAGTCGGACGGTGCGGTTCGGATAACCTTGCGCCTGCGCCGGCGCGCTCGGCGCGGCAAAGGTGATCGCCGCGGCCAGCATGACCGGCACGGCCCGAATGAGTTTACGAAAATCGATGTGCATGAATCCTCCCATTGTGTCGTTTTGCTCTGTGTTGTTAATGCTTCGCCGGCCGCTTTATTCCGGCTTTACGAGCCGCCAGCCGAGTGAAAACTCGGCGCCAGATCGCTGGCCGCGGCAAAGGCGCCCTTGGCCTCGACCGAACTCATCGCCACCGTGGTGCGCAGATCGGTGACGCCGCCGCCGGAGCCCGCCGCCAGCAGCACCGCCGCCATTTGCGTGTTGTCCGGCACTTCGGCGATCGACAGGAAATCATAATCGCCGAAGGTGACATAGTAGCCGATCAGCCGGCCGCCGACCTTGCCGAGAAGACGCGAGACTTCGTGGGCGCGGTCCTCGGGCTTGACCAGCATGCCGAGAATGGCGTCGCGGGTATAGCGGCCTTGCGTGATATAAATCGGCATGCGCTCCTTCCTCG
Organism: Rhizobium sp. Q54; assembly: GCA_945861265.1. GTDB lineage: Bacteria > Pseudomonadota > Alphaproteobacteria > Rhizobiales > Xanthobacteraceae > Pseudolabrys. Next base: position 1,584 of record CAMAUC010000008.1, read on the forward strand.
CGTCGGAAACGGTCCGGGCTGCCCGGCACTTATAATTTAAAGCGGGACGGAAATCAGGACGCTTTTGCGAATGCGCACGATCTTTGACTGAAAATTATTCGCACACGCACGGAACACATCCGCGCGCGTGCTGTCCGGAGCGCACGCCGTTTAGACGCGGTCGAGCTGGCTTTCCTTGGCGACACGCTCGAAGGCCTCGCCGGAACTCTTGATGCGGTACTGATAGTCGTCGCTTTCCGACGGCAGCAGCTTGATCACCGTATAGGTGCCGGAGGCGGAAGCGCGGCCGAAATTCGGCGAGGTGAAATAGACCGTCTCGCCGACCTGATATTTGTGCCGCACGACCGGCAGTTCCGGCGCGATGGGCTGCACCGGCGGGCTGTAGGTGCGCATCATTTTCGGCGCCGGCGCTTCCTTGGCCATGGTCTGAACGGGCGTCTTCGCCGACGCCATCCGCGCGGCAATTTGCGCGGCGATTTTCGAGACGGTGCTGGACACCGGCTTGGACGCAGCCGGCTTGGAGGCCGGATTGGGCGCCGTGGCGACCGCGACCTTGGCGGCGGTCTTCGCGGCCGGCTTCGACATCAATTTGGCGTCAGGCGAGGACATGGCCCTAGATGTGGCCCTGGATGTGGCCTTGCTCGGGGACTTCGCGGACTTGGCGGCCGCCGGCTTGGTCGAAGATTTCGTCACCGCGGCTTTGCCACTGGCGTTGCGCGCCACGAACGCAGCCGTCGACGGCCGCGCGCCCCGCGTGGTGGCGGCGGCGACACGGCGCGCGGATTTCGACGCCGGCTTTTTGGCCTGCGTGCGAGCGCTCTTGTGTGCGCTGGCGCCCTTGGTGGCTTTTTTGGCGCTCCGCCGGGATGCCTTGGCGGCCCGCCGGGCGGTCTTGGTCGAATGTGTACCCATGACTGTAATATAGCAGTTAATTTCAAAAAGGCGCGAACTTTTTTCCGCAAATAAGTTAATCTTATCAACCGGTTGATATAGTAGATTTGGTTAATGCCAAGGCCGCCTGCCCGCGCTCCCAAGGCCACCGGCAAATCACCGGACGATGCCTAAACAGGCCCTTTCGGGTCCACATGCGACCAAAGAACCGCCTCTCCGGTCCGGAGGAAGCCGTCGCGGGCGGAACTCTTGCCCGGCCGGCGCGTTTTTGCAGCGGGATCACGGGAGATTAGACACATGCGACTTCTGCTTGGCATTATTCTTGGCGCGCTTTTGACGATCGGCGGCGCCTATCTCGTCGATCAGCACAACACCACTGTTGCGGCGGAAACACCGGCCGCCGTGCAGCGGCCGATGGTCAACTGGGACGTCGTCGGCGTGAAATGGCAGCACCTGACTGAGCGCGCGCGCTCGGAATGGACGCGCGTCGCGGGCTGATCGCATTGAAACAAACTAATTCTCCGCGGCCGCGCGTGTGAACGGTCGCGGCCGTCGGGGCTTTTTATTGCGCCGACGTCGCTATGCTACGGCGCCACGGCGGCATCCGTGAAGCTGGCGGCGTCGAGCGCTCGGCGCACCAGGCCGGACGCTTTGGCCTCCTCCAGAAGCAGGCTGGCCAAACGTAGCGCGCCGGGGCGGCCCTTCGGCACCGCGACCGATATGCCGGTCTGCTGAAAATGTCCCGGCAGCACCCGCGCGCCCGGCACCTGCGGCAACATGCCGACGAAGGAATCATGCGACAGCGCAAAAGCATCGCCCTCGCCTTTCTGCGCCTTCGCCGTCATCAGATCGACACCGGCAACTTCCTCGACCGAGGCCAAAGGCGCGGTGCGCGCCGCGCTGCGCGCGGTCGTGGTGTTGGCGATGGCGACGATGCGTATGCCGGCGCGGTTGACTTCGTCGATCGACTGGATAATTGAGCCGGCCGGCACCAGATAGGTCGAGGCGATGAAGTAATAGGCCGGGCCGAAATCGACCTTGCCCTCGCGCGTCGCGTCGCGCGGCATGACAGCGAGATCGCAAGCGCCGGACGCCACCGCGTCGGTCACCTGCCCCGAATTCGAATAGAGCTGCACATCGAGCGGCACATTGAGCCGGTCGGCAAAGGCACGGAAAAGATCGACGGTGACGCCACGCGGCGCGCCTTTATCGTCGGTCACGGCGAAAAACGCCGACGCCGCCGGGGCCAGCACGACGCCGCAACGTAGCTTGCCCGTGGGCGCGAGGTCTTTGAGGTCGGCGGGATCGATCGGCTGTGTCATGGGCGCGCGCATAGCACGGACCCATCTCGGGCGCCAACTACCCGCCGCTATTTCTTCCGCGGCGCGTAGTCCTGATTGGTGAAGGCCGGCGTCGTCGGCCGCTTGATGACGATGAAACCGTTCTCGGTGCCGACATGGCAGGCATTGCAGGCCTTGTTGAGCGCGTCGTAACCGGCGGCGAATTTCTTGAAATCCTTCGCTGCGATGGCCTTTTCCAGATCGACGATTTCCTTGGTGATGACGGCGTCGAGCATCTGCGCCAGCGGCAGGTTCTTGAACACCGGCACATGGTCCTGCACGTCACCCATGACTTCCTTGATCTCGCCAAGTTCGTAATCGGCGAGCGGCCAGTTTCCAGCCTGGGCGGCGAACCACAATTTGTTGTGCTCGGTGAGAATGACATTCATGAACTGCTCGAGGCCGGGGATGTAAACTTTCGGCACGGCAGCGGCGGGCGCGGCGGCCGGCGCCGGCACGGACGGCGTCTGCGCGAGGCCGACAAGCGGCACCAGCATCGCGGCGACAATGGCGGCGGCGATTGTGCGGAAATTCATCGGAGGACCTCGCTGATAAAGCGCGCCCGAAGTTTCGGAAAGCGCGCATGCAAATGAGTGTCACCGCGCGCGCGTTAAAGCAAGACGCCGAGCAAACATTGGAATTGGTCTAATTCGAAGCAGGATGGCGTCTGCGGCGATAGACGCGCGATCTAGAACTTCTCGACCCAGGGCCGCAGCTCGATTTCCTGCGACCACGCATTACGCGGTTGTTGCAGCACCTGCAGGTACGATTGCGCAATCGCGTCCGGATCGAGCAGCGCGTCGGGTTTGTCGGCCTCGGCCGGGCGGCGCGCGCTGCGGATGCCGCCGTCAATAACAAAATGCGCGACGTGGATGCCTTGCGGGGCCAGTTCGCGCGCCAGACTTTGCGCGAGGCCGCGCAGCGCGAACTTGCCCATGGCGAAGGCCGCCGACTGCGCATAGCCCTTGACGCTGGCCGAGGCGCCGGTGAACAGCAGCGCGCCTTCCTTGCGCGGCAACATGCGTTTCACCGCCGCCTGCGCGACCAGAAAGCCGCCGAAGGCGGAGATCGCAATCGTCTTCTCGACTTCGGCAGGATCGAGGTCGATCAAAGGACCGCGCACGCGGTAACTAGGATTATAGACGACGACATCGGGCGCGTTGCCTTCGGCATCCAGTTGAGCAAACAGAGCCTCGACCTCGTCACGTTTGGCCGCGTCGCAGTTATAGGTGCGCGCAGCCGTGGCAGTGGCGAACTCGGCAAGCTTTTGCGGGGAACGCGCGGCGAGTGCCACCGTCATGCCAGCCTTGGCGAAGCTATGCGCCAGCGACGCCGACAGTCCGGAGCCGGCGCCGACGATGAGCGCGGATCTATAAGTCATGATGTCCGGTCCGGTGTTGCGCGCGCCAAAGTGTGGCGCTTATGACTTGTTCTCTTAGCTGAACTATTTTTTGTTCTCTCTTTTGCAAACCCCGACCCAGACGGAAGTCACCTGCTTGTTGGCGGTGGTCTTCTTGCCGGCGAGAATGACGGTCGATGTCAGCACGCCAGTATAGTGCTTGGCGTCGATGAATGTATAGGTCGCCTGCATGTCCATCGCCATCTGCTGCGGATCGCCGCATTGCATGATGAAGGTGACGACGTTGCCGCTTTGCTTGATGTCCAGTTTGCCACACTCGCCGGCCTGATCCTTCATCGCCGTGAGAATCTTGACCGGGTCCCTGGCCTCTTCCGGGGTCATGCAATCGACAGTGACTTGCGGCGGCACCGGCTTGCCGTTTTCCTCGCCGGTTTCGGTATCCTGCCAGGCACCGGGGGTGAGCTCGATGGCGGCGCGAGCAGGCTGGGCGGCGAGCAAGGCGCCGGAAATAAAGGCGATAGCGATCAAACGAATGCGCATGGGCGCGGCAAGCCTTTCACGATTCCGCCGCGCGGCGAATCGCGGCAGACATTATCCCGGTACCGCTGTCCTTAGCGTCCGGCCGGCGGGCGGACTGTGATAAATGTCACAATTCGGCTGCAACTAAGGTCGCAGGCATGAGTCGGCCGCGCCGAACCCGGAGCCCCATCATCGCGCATTTCCGGCGTGGCGGGCGCGGCTAAATCGCCGCATCCGAGCGGACGACCGCGACGATCTCGAACTGATCCTTCTCGTCGTCGCTTTTGCAGAAGGCGTTGAGCGCGTCGCGCGCCTTGGCAATCGCCTCCTCCGGCGTCCAGCAGCCGACGACCTGCATGCTGTCATCCTCGCCATCTTCGAGATAGACGAAGAAGACTTCCCACGAGTGGCCGGACGGTTTTTTGAGGGCGGAGGGCATGAGTCAATATCGCAGTCTGTAGGGCGCGGTGGCTGACTTGTCCGCCGGAGCTCGCAGAGCGAAGGCGGAAGGCGTAACGCGCCGCGCGGACGCAGGCAACGGCGGATTGCGCTTCGCTCATCCGCGCTACGGGCTATTATTTGCGGCCAACTACCACATAAATGTGCCCACCCAGAAACGTACCACCAATTCGATTTGATGGGATATCAATGTCTCTTTGGACAACGCCAATAGCATCAAGCGCCCTACGAATTCTATCGGCCGCTTCAGACATGCTGGGGTCAATGGTTTTAACTACAATAAAACCGGGATTCTCCATCAACAGGTTTCCTGCCACATTCCCCAAATTCCATCCAGCGAAGCGAAAGGCATCGGCAATTTGACTCGCGAAGTCGTTTCCTTCGCCGTCCATCAATCGGTGATTGACGATAATCACAGCAGACGGCGGCGCACCCAGCACTTCGATAAATTTTGCTCTCTGCGCAGGCGTAAGAACACGGCCCTTCAGGCGAGCGATTTCGGCAGCACTTTCCGCACTCGCAATATTTCGAAAGTAGAGCGCACTGCCCTGGGCCATCACACCGAATGCGCCAAGAATGATGGCGGCCCACTGAAATATTGTTGCGAGATTTCCACTAGACATTCAATGTACCATCCTGACCAACGAGGGAGGACTTAAAGAATACGCGCTCGCAGACTGTTGTTATAACCTCAGTCGTCGGATTATCGCCTCCCTCACATCCTAAACACGCCAAACCTTGTCTCCTCCACCGGCGCATTCAGCGCGGCGGAAAAAGCCAAAGCCAGCACGCGGCGCGTCTCGTTCGGCGCGATGATGCCGTCGTCCCACAGCCGCGCCGTGGCGTAATAGGGATTGCCCTCTTCCTCGTACTGCTCGCGGATCGGATTCTTAAATCCTTCTTCCTCGACCTCCGACCAGACGCCGCCGCCCGCCTCGATATTGTCGCGCTTGACGGTAGCCAGCACTGAGGCTGCCTGCTCGCCGCCCATCACCGAGACGCGCGCATTCGGCCAGGTGAACAGGAAACGCGGCGAATAGGCGCGCCCGCACATGCCGTAATTGCCGGCGCCGTAGGAGCCGCCGAGCACGAGCGTGATCTTGGGCACCTGCGCGTTCGCTACCGCCGTCACCATCTTGGCGCCGTCCTTGGCGATGCCGCCGACCTCGTATTCGCGGCCGACCATGAAGCCGACGATGTTCTGCAAAAACAGCAGCGGAATGCGGCGCTGGCTGCACAATTCGACGAAGTGCGCGGCCTTGAGCGCGCTTTGTGAAAACAGAATGCCGTTATTGCCGAGAATGCCGACCGGGATGCCGTGGATGCGGGCAAAGCCGGTGACGAGCGTCGTGCCGTAGAGCTGTTTGAATTCGTCGAACTCGGAGCCGTCGACCAGCCGCGCAATGACCTCGCGCACATCGTATTGCTTCTTCAGGTCGACCGGCACAATGCCGTCCAGCTCATTGATGTCGAACAGCGGATCGCGCGGCAGGGAGAGCGCGATGTCGGGCTGCTTCTTGCTGTTCAAGTTGGCGACGATGCGGCGCGCCAGGCTGAGCGCGTGATGATCGTCCTGCGCCAGATGATCGACCACGCCGGACTGGCGCGCGTGCAGGTCGCCGCCGCCGAGATCCTCGGCGCTGACCACCTCGCCGGTCGCCGCCTTCACCAGAGGCGGGCCGCCGAGAAAGATGGTGCCCTGGTTCTTGACGATGATGCTCTCGTCCGACATCGCCGGCACGTAAGCGCCGCCGGCCGTGCATGACCCCATCACCACGGCGATCTGCGGAATGCGCATCGCCGACATCGTCGCCTGATTGTAGAAGATGCGGCCGAAATGCTCGCGGTCGGGAAACACGTCGGTTTGGTGCGGCAGATTGGCGCCGCCGCTATCGACGAGATAGATGCAGGGCAGCCGGTTCTCGCGCGCGATCTCCTGCGCCCGCAGATGCTTCTTCACCGTCATCGGATAATAGGTGCCGCCCTTGATCGTCGAATCGTTGCAGACGATCATGCATTCGCGGCCCTCGACGCGGCCGATACCGGTAATCAGGCCGGCGCCGTGGATGGCGTCGTCATACATATTGTTGGCGGCGAGCGGCGACAGCTCCAGGAACGGCGAGCCGGGATCGATCAGGTTCATCACCCGGTCGCGGGGCAAAAGCTTGCCGCGGCCGACATGGCGCTCCCGCGTCTTGGCGTTGCCGCCGAAGGCGGCCTCGGCGCGGCGCGCCTGCAATTCGGCCGTCAGCTGCCGCATGCGGGCGGCATTGGCGCGGTATTCCGCCGAAGTACCGTCGATTGGACTGCCGATCTGCGCCACGCTTTTAGCCTCCCGCCGATTCCTCTTGGCAACCACTATGGCGCGGCGGCGGGGGGAAGGAAACGGCGGCCGGACTAGGCTAACCTCCGGCAATGCCCCTTCCGGCGGCTATCAAGGAGCCCTTGAATGATCACCCGTTTCCCCGGCCTGACCCCGACCCGCAGCCGCGCCGTCGTCCACGATGGGCTCGTGCTGACCGTCGCGGTGACGCCCGATCCGGCACCGGCCGGGCTCTACGAGCAGACCGTCAATGCGCTCAGGCGCATCGACGAGAGTCTCAAGATAGCCGGTTCGGACAAAAGCCATATCCTGTCGGCCATCGTTTACATCGCCGGCATCAAGCAGAAAGCGGAAATGAACAGAGCCTGGGATGAATGGGTGGACCGCGCCAATCCGCCGATGCGCGCCTGCCTCGGCGTCGATCTGGAACATCCGCATCTGGTCGAGATTGTCATTACCGCAGCGGCGCGCTGACGCTGCCGTGACGAAATCGTCGCGACGATTTGGTCGCGCGCGCGACCAATGGAACTGAGGCACGCCGCCTTTATTCGGAACAGTAGCGGTGCGACGACGTTCTTTCCACTCACCAGGCATTTGTCGCCGGGGTGCACAGGAGAGTGGAATGAACAAGTCACGCCTATGGTCGACCGCGGCGATCGCGCTGATGCTCGGCGCCGGTGCAACCTTTGCCCAGGCGCCGTCAAAGGACCAGGCGCCGGCGCAACCCGCGCCCGCCGCGCAGCAGAACGCGCCGGCCGAAAAGATCGCGCCGGCCTCGCAATCCGTCGAGCGCAAGGCTTCTGAACAGAAGGCATCGGAACAAAAAGCTTCCGACGAGAAGCCGGCGGCCGGCGCGCACGCCACGGGCGCCGCCGACGCCAGCGGCAAGGCCGATATCAAGACGCCGGCGAATGCCGGTAAGGCCGAGATCAAGGGCGCGGCCGAGCCGAACAAGACGGCTGAATCCGGCAAGGACAGCAGCAAGGCTTCCGATAGCAGCAAGGCATCGGAGACCAGCAAGTCTTCCACCACCGGTCAGGGCGCGGCATCGGGTGCGGCGAAGCTCTCGACCGAGCAGCGGAGCAAAATCACCACCGTGATCCGCCAGCAGAAAGTTCAGCCGGTGCGTCTCGACGTGTCGATCAGCGTCGGTACCCGCGTGCCGTCGAGCGTGCGTTACTATCCGCTGCCGGTCGAGGTCGTGACAATCTATCCCGAATGGCGCGGCTACGATTACATCCTGGTCGGCGACCAGATCGTGATCATCGATCCACGCTCGCATGAAATCGTCGCCATCATTGAGGCGTAAATCGAGCGACAGCGCGCGGCGTGTTGTTACACACCGCGCCCCTTAATTGCCTAACGCCAGCTGGTTCCCGGAACCGAACTCGGATCGATGCGTTGCTTTCGCAGTGCCCCCTCGCACTCAACCCGACAATCCCCAAGGAGACGACACCATGAAGACCCTGACCACCATGACCGCGATCGCGGCGCTAATCACCGGCATCTCTTTTGCGAACGCGCAGAACTCCGGCAACACGCCGTCGAACAGCGCGACGCCGCCGAGCAGCATCAACTCGAAGGCGACCGATACCCAGAGCTCGAAGAGCGGCACCGAAAGTTCCGGCGCGGCGCAGATGAAGGCCAAAGGCGCGCAGCAAGGCCAGGCGACTCAGAACAATGTGCCGCCGAGCAACTTGGACGCCAAGATGCCCGACACCCAGTCGAACAAGAGCGGCAACCAGGCCGCCAATCCGAAAACGGCTCCGTCCACGACGGGCATGAACTCGGACACGAAGGCCAACGCGAACGTGCCGCCGAGCAGCATCAATGCGAAGGAGCCGGACACAAATTCGAACAAGAGCGGTTCGCAGCCCTCCGGCACCGCGAAGTAATTTCTGCAACGACGTTTGATCAGCCCCGCGATTTCGGTCGCGGGGCTTTTTCTTTTGGGTCTGCCGGAACCTGCTGTTGCGCCGACCGTTGATTTGACGCAAAAAGCAACCACCGGAGGCAACCGCCATGAAAACTCTGATGATTTCCGCAATTGTCGCCGCGTCATTCGCCGGCCTTACGTCCGCGAACGCTGCGTCGACGGGTAATGGCCGCTATTGCGTGGAGCAATCGCCCGGCTCTTTTGAAAAGTATTGCAACTTCGCCACCCTCAAGGCTTGCCAGAAGCAGGCACAGCCGCAGTTCCTGCGCTGCATGCCAAATCCGAAACACGGCACCACCGGCTCGGCGTCGCGCAGATAGACGGCCGGACGCGGCGCGATCGCGCATGCGTGGCATTCCCGCCGGCGCGGGAACGACGCGCCGGTTTGGACGTTGTCGTGACGATTTCCGTGAAACGCAAAACCGAAAGAGGACAGCATGAACAAAGATCGCATCGAAGGCAGCGCCACCCAGGCCAAAGGCAAGGTCAAGGAAGTCGCCGGCAAAGTGACGGGCGACGCCAAGCTGGAGACCGAAGGCAAGGCCGATCAGGTCAAAGGCAAGGTGCAGAACGCCGTCGGCGGCATGAAGGACACGATCAAGGAAGCTCTCGACAACTGATCGTTCGTTCCCCTTCACCAAAGCCAAACTGTACAAAAGCAAAACCCGGCCTTCGCGCCGGGTTTTCGCTTTTGCTTTGGTGCGCTAGTCTCCGGCCAAAGACGGAGGACGCCAAAGTGACAACCAGCCCGGCCATCAAGGTCAGCGACTACAAGGATCTCAAGCTCCAGCTCGATGGCTTCGTGCCGCCGGGCCAGGGATTTCACCGCAATCTGCTGTTGGAAACGCTGTACGCTTCGCTGCCGCGCGACCCGCAGGTGAAGGTGCAGATCTATAACGCCGAGATCGTCGCCGGCGGCTTCACCAACTGGCATTGTCATAACGGCGCGGCGTTCTTCGTCGCCTTGCAGGGCCAGTTCGAGGCCCATTTTCAGGAAGGCGTTCTGGTCAAGGCCAAGGCCGGCGAGTGCTATTCAGAGCCGATCGCCAAATTCCATCGCGGCCATAACCCGCATCCGGAATTGTCCTATCTGTGCGTCGGCCTGTGCTTCACCTCGCCCGACCGCGAGCATGTGACCAATTCAGTGCACTGCCCCTGGTAACGTCAGGTCGGCGATAACCGGCAGATGGTCGGACATGAACCGGGCGTCGCGGTCGACGAAGCTGCGCAGCATCGCGGCCGCCGGCCGGCAATAGATGCGATCCAGCCGCAGCAGCGGAAAGGCCGCCGGAAAGGTTCGGAAGCGGGTATGGGCGCCGAGATCGCGTCTGAGCAGGTGGCCGACCGAGCCGGGCCAGAACCAGTCGTTGAGATCGCCAATGACGACGGCGGGCGCCGCGCCGGTCGCCAGGTCGCGCCACAGCGCCGCCTGATGACGGCGTTCATGAAAGCTCAGGCCGAGATGCGTGGCGACGACGATCAGGGGGCCTTGCGGCGTTTCCACTTCGGCGCGGATAGCGCGGCGCGGCTCGCGTTCGCCGAATGAGATATCGCGCACTGTTTGCGCCATCACCGGAAAGCGGCTGATCAGCATCTGGCCGTAATCGCCATCGGCGCCGGTAATCGACTTGGCGCCGATGCCATAGGTGCCGACCGCGCCGGCGAGATATTCAAACGGATTGGCGCCGCCGGCCAAAGCGCGGCGCGAGTCGACTTCCTGCAAGGCGACGATGTCGGGGTCCCAGAGCCGGATCAGTTCGACGACGCGCGCCAGATCGAAGCGCGGGTTGCGCCCCAGCGTGCCATGAATGTTCCAGGTCATGACGCGGACCGAGCCCGCTTTGTCAGCCCTCACCGCCCGCGGCCCCAATAACGCGACACCGCCACCTGCACGCCGATCGACAGCGCCACCCAGCCGGCGACAACGGCGGCGAGAATCGCAAGATCAAAAACTGTCGGCGCGGTCATGATGCGGCCGAACTGATGACCGACCGCCGAGATCATGACCAGCCCCGGCAGCATGCCGATGGCGGTGCCGACCATATAATCGAACAGCGGGATCGAACTGGCGCCGGCGGCCAGATTGACCACCGTGAACGGCGCGATCGGCACCAGCCGGATCGCCGCGACGGCGACGACGCCGCGCTTGGCGACGCGCTGCCGCACGCGATTGAGCCGCGGCCCCAGAAGATCGCGCAAAGCGCGCTTGCCGAGCGCGGCGCCGATCGAAAAAGCAACCAGCGCGCTCGTCAACGCGCCGGTGGCGGCATAGCCGAAACCTAGCCATGGTCCGAACGCCGCCGCGCTCGCCGCGATCAGCACCGTGACGGGAAACATCACGGCGCCGCCGATGACGAAGATGGCGACGACGATGACCGGCGCCAGCGGATTGTCGTTGAGCGAGGCCAGCAGCGCCCGCACCTCGGCCGGCTTGGCCAGCGGCACGAACTCCCAGATCAAAGCGAGCGCGACGATGACAAGGCCGGCGGCGACGACTTTCAGCACGGTGGAGAAATGACGGGCCGGCACGAAACCGCCGAACATGTTGCTGACGAATTCCTCGGCGCCGATCGGCCGTTCCGGATCGGCAACGCCCGCGATCAACGAGAAGGCTTCCGGAGAGGTCTGTGGCGGATCGACGATATCGCGCAACAGATGCCCGTCGCCGCCGAGCGAGCGCGCGGCCGCGATCAGCGCGCCTTTATGCGCGGCGAGCGCCGCACGAACGTCCTGCGCTGTGACGCCGCAGTGATCGGCGAGCAAGTTGTTGCGCAATTCAGTGATCCTGTCGCGCTGCGCATCATTTTCAGCCACGATCGTCAGATCGCATTCGGTGTCGGTGCCCATCGAGCGGTTATTGAGATTGGCCGAGCCGACGCGCAGGATCCTGTCGTCGACGATCATCACCTTGGAATGCACCATGGTGGCGACGCGGGTCTCGCCGTCGCTGACTTCCGGATAAGCCAGCCAGACGCGCTCGCCGAAGCCTTCAAGTACGGCGGAAAAGCGCGCGCGGCCGGCGCGCATGCTTTGCGCCTCGAGCCAGGACACATGGGTCTGCGGCGAGACGATGAGAATTTCGAGATCGGGCCGTGCACGCAAACGGTCGGCCAGCCGGTTGGCGATCGGCAGCGCGGTGAGAAACTGGTTCTCGATATAAATGGCGCGTTCGGCCGCATCGATCATGTCGAAGAACAGTTGCTCGACCTCGCGCGCCTGCCGCAGATCGTCGAAGCGCGGCTGGGTGCGGGAGATGGCGATATCGACGCCGCTGAAATCGGGTGCGACGCCGTCAGGCCAGCAATCGGCGCGGCCGCCCAATGCCGGCACGCTCTCGTAAGCCGCGCAGCGCCAGCGCTCGCGCATCAGGTCGCCGAGCGCATGCGCCGCCTCGCCGTCGACCAGCATCTGCACGTCGTGGAACGGCGCATAGGGCTTGCCGGACGGATCGACCCGCTGCGGATCGTCGAGCCGGTGCGCGCTGGTGTCCCAGCGGCGGATGGTGATGTCGAGGCCGCCGCTGAACGCGACCGCGTCATCGACCACGACCAGCTTCTGATGTTGCGACGAGCCGATCGGCACGCGGTCGTCGAGGCAGAAGCGGATATTGGGCGGCGTGTTCCAGCGCAAAGTCATGGTCGGAAACGGATCGCGCTCGGCGGCATAAAGCACCGAGAAATCCCACAACAGGATGCGGACCTGCAGTGCGGGGCGCTGCGTCACCAGCGCGGTGAGAAATTCGGCGAACGGTTCGGGATAGCCGTCGTCAGCTTTGCCGGACGGGCCGACCAGTCGCGCCTGGCTGTGGATGTCCCAGCCGGCAATCATGATCGAGCGCTCGGCGCGGATCATCGCGCCGCGAATGGCGGCGAAATAATTGGCGCCATCGACCAGCATGGCTGCGCGTCCGGCGCGCGCCACGCGCCAGACATTATGGTTTGGCTGGACCTGCATTGGCGCGACCGGTTCCCTCAAATGCCGTTCGCCCGCCAGAGGCGGGCGAAAAGCCACGGTTGGTCAACGCGCCAATGGAACTTTGGTTCTACCGGTTTCGGGGAATCAGGTCGCCGGCGCGACGCCACGGACCAGCGGCCAATCCGGCTCGTTGCCCTGCATCACCCAGGTCTCTTTCATCGCAGCGGCGTACCATTCCCGCCAGGCTGGCGTCGCCATCACCGCGTCCATATAGGCGCGGGTCTCGGCGCCAACCGGCAGGCCGTAATTGTGGAAACGCGCCACCACCGGGGCATACATGGCATCGACATTGCCGAAGGCGCCGAACAAGAATGGCCCGACCTCTTTCGCATTTTTGCCGAAGCGGGCGCGGCACTCCGCCCACAAGGTCTCGATGCGCTTCATGTTGGCGTGTACTTCCGGCGGCATCGGCCGCGCCTTTACCGGCAGCCACAGATTCATCGTGCAGTGCTGGCGCAAAGGCTGGAAGCCGCCATGCATCTCGGTCGCCGCCGAACGGGCAAAGCTGCGCGCGCGTGGTTCCGACGGCCACAGCCCGGCGTGCGGAAAGCGGTCGGCGAGATGTTCGAGGATGGCCAGCGATTCCCAGATCGTGTCGTCGCCATCGATCAGGATCGGCACCTTGCCGGCCGGCGAGTATTTCCGTATCTCCTCGGCGCTGCCGGGCACATAGAGCGGGATCACGATTTCCTCGAAAGCAATGCCGGCGGCCTTCATGGCGATCCAGGGCCGCAGCGACCACGAGGAATAGTTCTTGTTGCCGATGACGAGCGTAAGAGACATGCGCGCGGGTCCGTTTGCTTAAGTGAGGTTGTGGGTCTGCGGCCAATCGACTTCGTCTTCGGCAAACAGCCAGGGCTCCTTGATGCCGGCAGCGACCCATTGCTGCCATGCCGGCAGCGTCATGATGGTCTTCATATAGGCGCGCGTCTCCTCGCCGACGTCGACATCATACGTATAAAAACGCCCGACCACCGGCGCATACATGGCGTCGGCATTGCTGAAAGCGCCGAGCAGGAACGGACCACCTTTGCCGAAGCGGGCGCGGCAATCGGCCCACAAGGCCTCGATACGCCTGACATTGGCGATGACCTCCGGCGTCAAATCGCGCTTGATGACGCGGCGGGCGAAGTTCATCGACAGGTGATTGCGCATCGCCTGGAAGCCGGCATGCATTTCATTGGCGACGACACGGGCATGCGCCCGCGCCGCCACATCCTTCGGCCACAGGCCGGCTTGCGGGAATTTCTCCGCTACATATTCGAGAATGGCGAGCGACTCCCAGACGCGGATGTCGCCGTCGATCAACACCGGCACTTTGCCGGTGCCGGAGACGCCGCCGACCTCGCGTTTGAATTCCTCGGTCTCGAACGGGATGACCTTTTCCTCAAAAGGGATGCCGGCGACGCAGAGCGCGAGCCACGGCCGGAACGACCAGCTCGAATATTTCTTGTTGCCGACGATCAGCGTCAACGTCATGGCCGCCCCTGCCCCGTCCCGTCCCGTCCGGTCCCGTCCCGTCCCGTCCCGTCCCGTCAAAATGCGGGGAAGCCGGCGGCGCCGCAAATGAATTTTGCAAATGTGCGGCAGCAGCCGATGTAATCGATCGGCGTCACGCTTTCCTAGGCTCGCCTGGTCCGGCTTCCGGCGCCTCGACCGGGCCGCCGGCCGCCTTCCAGGCACCGAAGCCGCCACGGATATGGGCGACCGGCTTGAGCCCCATGCGCTGCGCCGTCTGCGCCGCCAATGCCGAGCGCATGCCGCCGGCGCAGAAGAACACGAATTTCTTGTCCTCTCCGAACACCGGCTTGAAATAGGAGCCGTTCGGATCGATCCAGAATTCGAGCATGCCGCGCGGGCAATGGAACGCGCCGGGCACCCTGCCCTCGCGCTGCAATTCGCGGATGTCGCGGATATCGACCAGCACCGTATCGTCGCGGCCGGCCAGTTTGACCGCCTCCGCTACCGGCAGCGTCTCGATCTCGCGCTCTGCGGCCTCGCACAGTTCTTTGTAGCCGATGGTGATGGTCTGGGGCATGACGACTTCCTCTGCGCCAAGTCTGGCGGAACCAAGTCTGGCAGAGCGCCGCCCGCCGCTCAAGCCGTTGTCGGCGAGCCTTGAAGCGGGCATCCTGCGCGGCGATTCATGAGGTCACCGCGATGTTGTCTTTCACCTTGCCCGACACGCTGACGCTGTCGTGGTTCTGCGCCTGCTGGATCGGCTATTCGCTGATGATCGAGAAATCGGCCAAGGGCAAGACCAGCCTGAACGCGCTGATGAACGGCTATCGCGACCGCTGGATGGAAGAACTGTTGAGCCGCGACGTGCGCATCGTCGACTCGCAGGTGACGGCGGCGTTGCAGAACGGCACCGCCTTTTTCGCCTCCACCAGCCTGATCGCCATCGGCGGCACGCTGACCCTGATCCGCGCCACCGACCAGATCCTGGTGGTCATCGGCGCGTTGCCGTTCAGCGTTCCGGTGACGGCGGAAATGTGGGAGCTGAAAGTTCTCGGCCTCGCCGTCATCTTCGTCTATGCGTTCTTCAAATTCGCCTGGTCGTACCGGCTGTTCAATTATCTCGCCATCATGGTGGGCGCGGCGCCGCAGCCGTCAGAAAAAGATACACCGGCCGCGCGGGCTTTCGCCCATCGCGCATCGCGGCTGTGCGCCGACGCCGGCCTGCATTTCAATCGCGGCCAGCGCGCCTTCTTCTTCGCGCTCGGTTATCTCGGCTGGTTCTTAGGCCCGCTCGAACTGGCACTAACCACCACCGGCGTCGTTATCGTGATGTGGCGCAGGCAATTCTCCTCGGCGTCGCGCAAGGCGTTCACCGCGTTTCCCGAGGCATAACAGCCTCAGTTCATTCCCATCAGCACGGCGACCGTGGTGACGAACAGGACCGCCAGCGTCACCGCGACAATGGTCACGAGCCGATCGCCCAGACGCACTTCCAACGCAGATTTACGAAAGCCTTCGCCGTCATGGGCGTTTGGCGGGCTATCGCTCGGCACAAAATTGAAGGTCATGGCAGGCAATTCCCTTCGATCAGTCATCCAATGGATCGCCAGATCCACGGATGGTGCGGCGAGAACGCGGACGCGAACTCGGGCGCACGAATCGCCCATCTGCATGCAAGGATAACCCCGGTGCGGCTATTCCACAAACAGCCGGCGTATTTATCGCCCGCTTGTGCCGGCGTTCAGGGCGCCGGAAAAAACGCGGAGGTTTTTCCGGTCAGCCAATAGGCCAGAAGCCCGGTCCATTCCGCGGCGGCTGAATCCAGACGCGCCAGATTGCCGCCGATATTAAGACTGGGCCGGTAGCTGTAATTCAACTCGGTAAGCCAGGCCGCCGGATAGGCCTCGACCGGAAAGCCCGCCTGCCGGAAAATACCCATCGCCCGCGGCATATGTTGCGCCGAGGTGACCAGCAGCCAGCGTTCGCCCGGTTTCGGTTTGACTATCTCTTTTGTGAGCAAAGCGTTCTCGACGGTATTGCGCGAGCGCGACTCGAGGATGACCCGGTCGCGGGCAATGCCGAACAGATCGAGCAAGGGCGGCACGTAGTCCGCCTCGAACCCATCCTTGCCCTGGAGCGTACCGTCGCCGCCGGTATAGACAATGCGCGCCTGCGGATAGTCCCGCGCCAGCCGCGCCATGGCAAAAATTCGCCCGGCATCGCCGGCGACCACGGTCTCGTCGCGCAGCCGCGACATTCTCGGCAAAATGCTGCCGCCAAGCACGACGATGCCATCCGGTGCGCCGCCGCGCGACGGCTGCCACTGCGGGAAGCGGCTTTCCAGTGCATGGGTGAGAATATAGCCAAGCGGCGATACACCAAGCGCCAAAAGCGCAACCAGGCTGCCGATTGCCAGTGTCCGGCCGCTGCGCCGCCAGCGGATCGCCATCAGCAGCAGCCCGATCACGCCGATGACGCAGACCAGGACGGACGGCCGCAAAATAATGGCGACGGTTTTCGACAGGATGAAGAACATGGCGATCCAAACCCGGTCCGCGGCAGCGGCGTGAGGTTAGCGCGACTTTTTCCAGTCCTCGTAACGCTTCTTGTTCTCGTCATTGGGCGGATAAAGTCCGGGCAGCTTGGCGCCCTTCTCGACTTCCTGTACCAGCCAGCTTTCCAAGAGTTCATGCTCGCCGCCCTCGTCGGCGACGAAGTCGATGAGGTCCTTCGGGATCACCACCGCGCCGTCGTCATCGGCGACGATCATGTCGCCGGGGAAAATGGCGCAACCGCCGCAGCCGATCGGCTGTTCCCAGCCGACGAAGGTCAATTGATTGACCGAGGCCGGCGCCGCCATGCCCTGGCACCACACCGGCAGGCCGGTGGCAATAACGCCGTGCTTGTCGCGCATCACGCCATCGGTAATCAAAGCGGTGACGCCGCGCTTGACCATGCGCATGCAGAGAATGTCGCCGAAGATTCCGGCGCCGGTGACGCCCATGGCATCGGCGACGACGACGCAGTTTTCCGGCATCGCCTCGATCGCCGAGCGCGTCGAGATCGGCGCCGACCAGCTCGCCGGCGTCGCCAGATCCTCGCGCACGGGCACGAAGCGCAAGGTGAAGGCAGGTCCCACCACGCGCTTGCCGGAGAAACCGAGCGGCATGGCGCCGGCCATCCAGGAACGGCGAATGCCCTTCTTCAAGAGCATCGTCGTGATGGTGCCGGTGGTGATGTTCTGAAGTTTTTCGATGGCGGTGGGCATTGGGGTGTCCTTGGGGCTGTCCTTGAGATTGCGCGGATCAGGCGGCGTTGAGACCGAGCCGCTCATCGCGGCGACGAAGATAGGCGACCAGCGGGATCGACAGAAGCACCATCCAGGCCTTGCCGACAATCTGACCGCCGAGGAAATCGAGTGAGCCGAAGGCCAGCCACAGGAAAACAAGCGAATCGACGACCAGCCCAACCGTGCTGGAAGCGAGCACCGCCAGCACCAGCCGCCGCCGCGCCAGCGGCGTATAGATGGCGAAATCGGCTAATTCAGACAACAGGAAGGCCGCCGCCGAGGCGATTACCAGCGAAGGCGGCGCAAGGCCTGCCGAAAGCAAGGCGCCTGCGACGATGGCGGCGATGCCGTATTCGACGCCGAGCCGGCGCTGCACCAGATCGCGCAGCACCAGAGCCGCGCCGATCATCAAAACGCCGGACGGCGCCAGCAGACCAGGGGCCACCGGCAGGACACAGGGTCCGTTCGGGATACAGAAGGTACCGACATGGCCGATCATCCAGTTCGCCGCCGGGATGGTGAGGCAGAACAGGACGAGGAAAATATAGCCTTCGATTCTGGTGCGCAGGTCGTTGCTCATCGATCGGTCGTTTCTCGTTTTGGATTTGGCGTCAGGAGGCGATGAATTGAGCATATCCTTTTGCCCGCAGGTCGCAGGCCGGGCACGCGCCGCAGCCATAACCCCAAGGGTGGCGGTGCGCGCGGTCGCCCACGTAACAGGTATGCGTGTCCTCCACAACGATATCGAGGAAGCCCTGCCCGGCGATATCGCGGGCGAGCGCGAAGGTCGCCGCCTTGTCGATCCACATCAACGGCGTATGGATGGTGACGCGCTTGTCGAGCCCGAGGCTTAAGGCCACCTGCATCGCCTTGATGGTGTCGTCGCGGCAATCCGGATAGCCGGAATAATCCGTTTCGCACATGCCGGCGACGATGTGGCGGGCGCCGCGCCGATAGGCCAACGCACCGGCGAAGGTGAAGAAGATCAGGTTGCGCGCCGGCACGAAGGTGTTCGGCAGACCGCTTTCGGCAAATGCGATCGCAGTCTCGCTGGTGAGCGCGCTGTCGGAAATGGCGGCGAGCGCGTCGATCGAAATGCGGTGATCGTCCCCAAGGCGCGCTTTCCATTCGGATTTAAGCGCGGCCATGCGCTCGCGCAGCCGCGGCCGCACATCCAGTTCGACGACATGACGCTGGCCATAGTCGAAGCCGACGGTCTCGACGCGGGCGAAGCGTTCCAGCGCCCAGGCCAGCGCGACGGTGGAGTCCTGACCGCCGGAAAACAGGACAAGCGCGGAGTCGTTGGATGTGGTCATGACGCGCGGTTTAGACCACCGTGGCGCGGTTGTCTCAATCCCATTTCGGCGACCACGACCAGTCGACGATGCGGCCCTGGCGCTGCGACAAAGCGCGGATCTCCGTCATCTCGGCCTCGGTCAGCGCGAAGTCGAACAGCGCCAGATTTTCCTCGAGCCGCCCGATCTTGCTGGTGCGCGGGATGACGACGATGTCCTGCTGCACAAGATAACGCAGGCTGATCTGCGCCGCGCTCTTGCCGTGCGCCTTTGCGATCTTCTCCAGCACCGCGTCGCCGGCAGCACCCCCGCGCGCGATCGGACTATAGGCGACCACCGCCATGCCATGTTTGCGCGTCGCGGCGATCACCTTGGACTGGTCGAGGAACGGATGGCACTCGATCTGATTGCAGACCAGGGGCTCGCTCGACACCTTGCTGGCTTCGTCGAGCAACGCCACGGTGAAGTTCGAGACGCCGAGCTGTTTGACGTAGCCCTCGCTTTTCATATGCGCCATAGCACCGAGCGTCTCGGACAACGGCACGCGCGGGTTCGGCCAGTGGATCAGCAAGAGATCGATGACGTCGAGCCGCAGTTTGTGCAGGCTTTCCTTGACCGAGCGTTCGAGATCGTGCGGCGCAAGGCGCTCCGGCTGCACCTTGGTGGTGACGACCACCTCGGCGCGCTTGCCGGAAGCGCGCACGCCGTCGCCGACTGCCGCCTCGTTGCCGTACATCTGCGCGGTGTCGATGTGGCGATAGCCGAGGCGGATCGCCTGCTCGACCAGGCGCGCGCAGTCGCGCCCGGTCAATTGCCAGGTGCCGAGACCGACGATCGGAAGCTTGAAGCCTTTGACATCGACGGTCTGCATCGCGTTCCCGTTACGGCGTGTCCCACACCGGTGCGTGCGGCGGATTGACGACGCGCATATTGTTGGCATTGAGCGCCTTCAGCTCGGCCATCTCCGCATCGCTGAGCTTGAAATCGAATATGTCGATATTGGCTTTCAGATGCGCCGGCGTCGCGGTGCGCGGAATGGCGCAGACGCCCAATTGCACCAGATAACGCAGCGACACCTGCGCCGCGCTCTTGCGATGCGCCGTGCCGATGCGCTCGAGCGCATCCGCACCAGACTCTTGGGAGCCTTGCACCTTGCCGCGCGCGATTGGGCAATAGGCGACCACCGCCATGCCGTGCTTCTTGCTCGCCGCCACCACCTTGTCCTGATTGATGAAGGGATGCATCTCGATCTGGTTGCAGACAAGCGGTTCGGTGGTCACCGCCCAGGCCTCGTCCAGCATTTTGGTGGTGAAATTGGCGACGCCGACATGTCTGGCGCGGCCATCCTTTTTGGCGGCGCACAAGGCGGCGACGCTGGTCGAGAACGGGATGTCCTTGTTGTTCCAGTGGATCAGCAGCAGGTCGACAAAGGGCAGCTGCAGGTTCTTCAGGCTCTGGTCGAGCGATTTGTTGAAGTTTTCCGGCAGCAGGTTGTTCTCGCGCACCTTGGTGCAGATGAATATGCCCTCGCGCTTTTTCCCAGACGCCCGCAAGCCGGCGCCGACTTCCACTTCGTTGCCGTAGAAGGCGGCGGTATCGAGATGCGTATAGCCACATTCCAGCGCGGCCTTGACCGCCTGCACGCAGACGTCCTCTTTCAGGGTCATGGTGCCAAGCCCGATCTGGGGAATATGGGCACCATGGGCGTCAACGTATTGCATCGGGGGGCTCCTGAAGGCCTGGATGGAAAGTGCGGGTGACCCGCCGTTCTGGAGGGCGGAGAATGCCCGCTTGCGGTGGCCCTGCCAACCCGGCCTTCTCCGGCGGCGGCGGTGGCAATCCCCGGCGGCCTGCGCGCAAAAACCGCACGACATTTGACCAAGCGCAAGACGGCGCGTCCGTTGTTAGCGCAAGCTTTTGCGAAGCGTTCTCACATTGGAATAATTCAAGAGTAAAAATAAGGACTTGCATCGGCACGCGATAGTGGTTTTGTGAGCTTTGTCGAACCGATGGGAACCGCCATGCGCCGGATGATCGCTCTTTTTGTGCCTTTTGCCATAGCCGCCCTGGTGACCCTGTCGCCGGCGACGGCGCACGCCCAGGATTTCAAGCTGACCATCAAGGACCACAAGTTCACGCCGGAAGAGCTGAAGGTGCCGGCCAATACCCGGGTCATCATCACCGTGGTCAACGAAGACGCCACCGCCGAGGAATTCGAAAGCAACATTCTCAAGGTCGAGAAGGTCATTCCCGGCAAGTCCAGCGGCACCGTGCGCATCGGGCCGCTCAAGCCCGGCCGCTATCCCTTCGTCGGCGAGTTTCATGAAGCCACCGCCAAGGGCGTGGTCATTGCTGAATAAAACAGGGTTGGCGGAATAGCATCATGCTTGGCGCACTGATTATCGTCTTTCGTGAAGTTCTCGAAGCCGGCCTGATCGTCGGCATCGTCATGGCGGCGACGCGCGGCGTCGAGGGCCGCGGTCGCTGGATCTCGATCGGCATCGGCGCCGGCGTCGTCGGCGCAGCCATTGTCGCGGCATTCGCCGGCGTCATCTCGCAGGCGTTCCAGGGCTCCGGTCAGGAACTGTTCAACGCCGGCATCCTCGCCGTCGCCGTGGTGATGCTGATGTGGCACAACGCCTGGATGGCGCGGCACGGCCGCGAGATCGCCGCCGAGATGCGCAATATCGGCACCGCCGTCAGCGAAGGCGCCAAGCCGCTGACCGCGCTGGCCGTCGTCATCGGCGTCGCGGTGCTGCGCGAGGGCTCCGAAGTCGTGCTGTTCCTCTACGGCATTCTGGCGTCGGGCACGTCCGGCGTGTCGATCGCGCTCGGCGGCCTGCTCGGCATTGTCGCCGGCGCGGCGTTCACCGGGCTGACCTATTTCGGTCTTCTGGCTATTCCGCAGCGCTACATCTTTTCGGTCACGAGTTGGCTGATCGCGCTGCTCGCCGCCGGCATGGCCGCGAGTTCGGTGCAGTTTCTCAACAATGCAGGCTTTGCCGAAGTGCTCGGCAATACGGTCTGGGACACGTCATGGATTTTGTCGGAAGGCAGCATCCTCGGCAAGCTGATGCATACCTTGATCGGCTATACCGAGCGGCCGACCGAACTGCAGCTCACCGTCTATATCGGCACGTTGTTCGCCATGGGCCTGCTGATGCGCCTCGCGCGCTACCGGCCGCAGGAACGGGTGGCGGTCTAGCGCCTCACGCGCGCTTTCTCGTGCCGCCCAAAAGGCGCGTCAGCGCCGTCTTCCGCCTAACGCCGCGAAGGCGGCTTCCGGCGCGCTGTCGATCAGCTTGAGCAGCGCTCTCGCCGGCCCACGCGGATTGCGCTTGCCCTGCTCCCAGTTGCGCACGGTCTCGATCGGCACCTCGATGCGTTCGGCAAAGGCCGCCTGGGTCAGTCCGCAGCGCGCCCGCACATGGCGCACGAAGGCGGCCGGATCCCTGTGCTCGACGGTCTTTTCGCTGCCGTCGGCCATGATCTCGACGATCCGTCCGTCGGCTTTCAAGCGCACGCGCATCGCGACCCCTCCGCTTCGAGTGGGCCAATGCACTAGCTGATTCGGCAAACCAAAAAGTTAACGCAAAGGCGCAGGCCAGCGGCTTACTTGTTCTCGGCCTTTTCAGCCGTCGGGCGCCTGACCGCGAGCAGCAGGTTCGACTCGCCCGGCCGCCAGCGATAGCCGAGGCCGAAATTGAGCTTGCCGGCGCCCTTCTCAAACAGCTCGCGGATCTTCGGCTGGCGGCCCTCGGGGAATATATTGAGCGGCTCGAGGTAGCGGCCGAACGGCCGCAACTGCCATGCCTTGGCGTCGAAGTAACGGATCGGGACGCCGCTGTCGTCCTGAACCACGGTCGCGCTCTTGGCGACGATAAAGTCGCGGATGCGCGAGAACTCGTTTTTGAACATCAGGTAGGACGCGCTTTTGTGAAAGCTGTCGGCCGGCCCGAGCTTGTCGAGAAACTTGAGGAAGCCGCCGCTTTTGGCGCCGTTATTGTCAAGATTGGTGGTGAAGTAATAGAGCGTGCGCTCGGCACCATCGGCGCCGGCAAAGACGATTCTGACGCCGTGCGCTGCGGATTTGGCGTTCTTCTGTTCGGGATGAACGTCACCCTGCGCATCGACATAGACGAGTTCCGTCGAGCGAACCTGCTTGCCGCTGCGCGCCAGAAAAACATAAAGGACCGGAATCGTGCCGCGCAGCGAGGATTCGCTGATGTCCTCGCGCATCTCCTTGGTGATGAAGAAACTGATCGACAGCAACGTACGCATCGCGGTCTGCAGTTGGCCGAGGCCAACCGTTTCGCCATGGCGCTGCTGTTTGAGAATATCGGGAATATCGCCGACAGGCTCGAGCGCGGCGAGCACATAGGTGGTGGCCTTCGGGAACAAGGTATCGGCAAACAGAAAATCCGGGCCGCTGAACATATAGAACATCGCCGGGCGCGGCGACGTCAGATGAGTGGCCGACCATTCGCGCGCCGGCGCCAAAGTCGTCTTCTCAACCTGGGCAAAGGCCCGGTCCATCGTCCTGGCGTGCTGCTGCCAGTGAGCACTTTTGGTCAACGGCGCCAGCGGCGAATTCGCCGACGGCGGCATGCCGGCGAGATAGCGCGCGGTGTCGTTGACGCTCGCAGCGTCGGCGCAAAGCGCGGGGGAAATAGCCAAAGCAAGATAGCCGGCGACCGCGGCCGCAACAGGAGTAAAGCGCATCATTTGACGACCGTCACTTTTTCATTGGCCGCATCGGCCGGATAATTTTGCGCAATCGCATAGAGAATAAGACCGGCGAGCATCAGCAATACGCCGGCGAGCGATTCCATCGGGCGGCTGACCAGCAGGTAATACAGCATGAATCCGGTCACCGACAGGAAGATCAGCGGCGTTACCGGATAGCCCCAGGCGCGATACGGGCGCGGCTGCGCCGGTTTGGTGACGCGCAACACGATCACGCCGAGCACGGTGAAGAACGAGCACAGCGTCAGGCTGAACTGGATGAAGTCGAGCACCGCCTCGAAACTTTGCGTCAACAACAGCAGGCTGGCGACCAGAAGCTGAAACACGATGGCGAAGGACGGCACGCCGTGTTTCGATTTCTGCGCGAAAAGCCGCAGCAGCGAAAAATCCTCGCCCATCACCATGGTGACGCGCGGCCCGATCCACATCATCGCGCTGACCGACGAGATCAGGCCGAGGCAGATCAAGGCGCCGACCAGGTTGCCGCCGAGCGGGCCGAAGATGTGGCCGCCGACGATGGTCGCGACCTGGATCTGCCCGGCGATTTTCTCGATCGGCGTGGTGTAGAGAAACACCATGTTCAGGGCGATATACAATAACGAGACGACGGCGACGCCGGTGAACAGAGCGCGCGGCAAAGTGCGGTGCGGCTCGTGCAGTTCGTCGATGATGTAGACCGAGGCGTTCCAGCCCGAATAGGCATACATCACGAAAGCCAGATTGATGGCGAAGGCGGAACTGACGATCCGGCCGAAGTCGCCGGGCGCCGGCGCGAACGAGATCGGCTGCGGCGAAGCGACGGCGACGCCGGCAACGATGAAGGCGACGATCAGCACCAGTTTGATGATCGTCGATATGTTCTGGAACGCCGAGCCGTAGCGGATGCCGGACAGATGAAACGCCGTCACCAGCCAGATGAGGCCGAGGCCGAGCGCCAGCGGCGGCACGCCGGGCAACAAGGGTCTGGCGTATTCGCCGAAGGCCATCGCCGCCAGCGCGACCGGCACGGCAAAGCCGACAGTCGCCGACAGCCAGCCGGCGAGAAAGCCGAAGATTGGTTGATAGGTTCGCGCCAGAAAATTATATTCGCCGCTCGAGCGCGGGAACATTCCGGCGAGTTCGGCGTAGGCCTGCGCGCCGCAAAAAGCGACGATGCCGCCGACCACCCATAAAAGGATCAACGAAAACCCCGAACTCAGCGTTTGAACCTGAAAGCCGAGGCTGGTGAAGACACCGACGCCGACCATGTCGGCAATGACGATGGCGGTCGCCGCGAATGTCTTGACCCCCGGGACCGAAGCCCGGACCGGAATCGAATGTGTCACCCAACGTCCCCCACGACCGATCATTAATACAAAATTGAGCTTCTTGGTATGGATTTATAAACGGGCGGTCGTCTGTGGAATTTGAATCGGCCGGTTAGGTTAACCTGGCGTTTGGCGCTCCGGCGCATGCCCGCAAAAAAGCCGGAAAAGCCGTTCAGGAATGGCCGAATCTATTAACTTCGCGTTTGCGTATGATGGACGTTTTCGCCGGAGATGAACGGACAGTGCCGAAGGCGAACTTAACCATTTCAGGCCGATGGCGCCGACACATGTTGCCGGCGCTCGCGCTGGCGGTCGTGAGCGCGACCGGCGGTGCAGCGCTCGCGCAATCGTCACTGCCAAACCTGAAGCCGCAACTCATCAATGACGTCTTCGCGGCCCGCTGGCCGTCCAACCCGCCGGCACAGGATGCCGTCGCCGTGCGCACGACGCCGCAAGCCGCGCGCGCGCCGCAACCCCAATTGCCATCGCAAGCGACCAGCCCGGCGCGCGCGCAGCCGAAGACCGAACTGGTGAAATTCGCCACCGCCCCCTTCCCTTATGACGGCCTGATACCGGAATCCGAGCGGCGGTTTCTCGACGTCGTCAAGGACGGCCAAAAGGGCCACCGCACCGCGCGCGGCACGGTGCTCTGGCAACACGACACATTCAACGACAGCCGCGTGCTGCTGCATATACCGGGCGGATTCAACATCAACAAACCCGCGGTGATGGTCGTGTACTTTCACGGCCATGGCGCCGAACTGACCCGCGATGTGCTGGAGCGGCAGAACGTGCCGGCGCAGATTTCGCTGTCCGGCAAGAACGCGGTGCTGGTCGCACCGCAGTTCGCCGTCGATGCCGCCGATTCTAGCGCCGGTCGTTTCTGGCAGCCCGGCGGCTTTGCCCGCTTCGTCAGCGAAGCAGCCAAGAAACTCGCGGCGCTCGGCGGGACGCCGGCCAAGGCGCGGCAATTTGCCAATATGCCGGTTATCATCGTCGCCTATAGCGGCGGCTATCTGCCCGCCGCCTGGAGCATCCGCGTCGGCGGCCTCGGCAACCGGCTGCACGGGCTGGTGCTGCTCGACGGCCTCTATGGCGAGATCGAGCACTTCGTCAACTGGATCAAAAGTTCAAAGAAGGTCTTCTTTGTCAGCGCCTTTACGCAGTCGACACGCCGGCAGAACCAGGCGCTCGCCGATATCCTGCGTGAGCAGAAGGTGGCAGTCAGCGGCGAAATCGGCAAGCATCTGTGGCGCGGCCGCGTCGCACTTCTTCCGGCCGCGTCGGACGTCACGCATCAGGATTTCGTGACGCAAGCGTGGACCGAAAATCCGATCGCCGATATTTTGAGTAATCTCAACTGAACGCGCGGCGCGAGCCGGTCACGCCGTCTTCTCGAAAATCTCGCGGCCGATCAGCATGCGCCGGATTTCAGACGTGCCCGCCCCGATCTCGTAGAGCTTGGCGTCGCGCAGCAATCGGCCCGCCGGAAAATCGTTGATATAGCCGTTGCCGCCGAGGCACTGGATCGCCTCCAGCGCCATCCAGGTGGCCCGCTCGGCGGCATAAAGGATAGCGCCGGCGGCGTCCTCGCGCGTCACACGGCCATCGTCGCAAGCCCGCGCCACGGCATACACGTAAGCCTTGGAGGCATTGAGCGTCACATACATGTCGGCGAGCTTGGCCTGGATGAGCTGGAAGCGGCCGATCGACTGGCCGAACTGTTTGCGGTCGTGGACGTAAGGGATCACCACGTCGAGGCAGGCCTGCATAATGCCGAGCGGCCCCGCCGCCAATACGACGCGCTCGTAGTCGAGCCCCGACATCAGCACGTTGACGCCGTTGCCGACGACGCCGAGGATATTTTCTTCCGGCACGTCGCAATCGGTGAACACAAGTTCCGACGTATCCGATCCGCGCATGCCGAGCTTGTCGAGTTTTTGCGCCGGCGCAAAACCCTTCATCCCCTTTTCGACCATGAACGCGGTGATGCCGCGCGAACCGGCGGTACGGTCGGTCTTGGCATAGACGACGAGCGTGTCGGCGACGGGACCGTTGGTGATCCACATCTTCGAGCCGTTGAGCACATAGCGATCGCCGACCTTGTCGGCGCGCGTCGCCATCGACACCACGTCGGAACCGGCGCCCGGCTCCGACATTGCCAGTGCGCCAACATGTTCGCCGGAAATCAGTTTCGGCAGATACTTGCGCTTCTGCGCCTCGCTGCCGTTGCGGCTGATCTGATTGACGCAAAGATTGGAATGCGCGCCATAGGACAGACCGACCGAGGCCGACGCCCGCGACACCTCCTCCATCGCCACGCAATGGGCGAGATAGCCGAGGCCCGAACCGCCATAGGCCTCGTCGACGGTGATGCCGTGCAGGCCGAGCGCGCCCATTTCCGGCCAGAGGTCGCGCGGGAAGACATTGCTGCGGTCGATCTCGTCGGCGCGCGGCGCGATTCTGTCCTGCGCGAAGTCGCTGACCGACTTGCGCAGCATGTCGGCGTCCTCGCCCAGACCAAAATCGAAGCCCGCCCAGCTATTGGGGATCATTGCGCCGCCTCCGCGTGAATTATTGAACCGCTCGTCGCGGTCGCGTCTCACGACGGCACTCTATCGCGTCAGTGTCAGGCTGTCAGCGTTGCCGGCGGCGGGGCCAAGGTCTTAGCGCCGGTATTCTGCTTCTGCTGGCTCAGCAGACGGTCGATTGTCGCGGCCGGCGCCGGCCTGGCGAACAGGAAGCCCTGCATCTCGTCGCAGCCGGCCAGCCGCAGCAACACACGCTGCTGCTCGGTTTCAACGCCTTCGACCAATACCGACAGGCCGAGCGCGCGGCCGAGTGCGACGATCGCCTGGATGATGACGCCGCCATTGGCGGAGGTTCCGAGTGCGACGACAAAGCTGCGGTCGATCTTGAGCTTGTCGAGCGGGAAACGCTGCAGGTAGCTGAGATTGGAATAGCCGGAGCCGAAGTCGTCGAGCGCGACGCGGACGCCGAGGTCGTGCAGATCCTCGATGCGTTTGACCATCTCTTCCGGATTGTCGATCAGCACGCCTTCGGTGATTTCCAGCATCAAGCGCGACGGCGCGACGCCGCTTTCCTCGAGCGCAGAACGCACCAGATCGACGATGGTACGGTCGCGCACCTGCAAAGGCGACAGATTGACGGCGATGTAGAGGTCGGGCCAGCGCTTGGCTTCGTGCAAGGCGCGGCGCAGCACGAAGGCGCCCAGCGTATCCATCAGGCCCATCTGCTCGGCGACCGGAATGAACACCGCCGGGCCGATCGGCCCGCGCGTCGGATGCGTCCAGCGCAGCAAGGCCTCGACGCCGACGATGCGGCCGCCATGCGCGGCGATGATCGGCTGATAGTGCAGTTCGAGTTCATTGGCGCTGAGCGCGCGCGGCAGTTCGCGGTGGATGAATTTCTGGTCGTTCGAGACTGTATCGATCGCCGTGTCGAAGGCAACGATGCTGCCGGTGCCCTTCTTGTCGGCGGCGCGCAGGGCCAGTTCGGCGCGGCGGGTGAGTTCGCCGCGCGTCGTCGCGTGGCGCGGCGCCTGGGCGAAGCCGGCATGGGCGCTGACGCGCACCACGGTGTCGAACCAGTGCGGGCGCGCGACACTGTCGAGAACGGCGCGCAGCATCGCCTCGATATCGACGGTGGCGTCGGCGGTCAGCATCACGGCGAATTCGTCGCTGCCGACGCGGCCGACCACGGCGTCCGGCGGCACCGCTTCGCGTAAGCGTTCGGCGACCGCGACGATCAGTTCGTCGCTACCGAGCACGCCGAGATGGGCGGTGACGTCTTCCATGCCGTCGAGTTCGATGAGCGCGAAGGTGGTGGCCTCATGGCCGGCATGTTCGGCCAGAAACAGATCGAGCAGTTCGAGGGTCTTGGCGTGGTTGGGCAGACCGGTCAGCTTGTCTTCGTCGGCGGCGCGGCGGGCCTGTTCCTCGCTTAACGCCAAATCGCGACCGGCGCGGCGCAACTGCGTCAGCGAAAATCCGGCAAAGCCGATCAGGACAATGGCGAGCCCGACGACGAACGGCATCAGCCGGTCCATCGCCATCGCCATCGGCCGCGTTTTCTCCCAGGTGAAGAAACCGGCAATGCGCCCTTGCGCATCCAGCACCGGCTGCATTTCGCGTTCGCTGGCCGACGGCTCGATTTCAAATTTCAGACCCTGCAAGCGAGCGCTCTGCTCGACCATGCGCACGAAGCGCGGATCGACTTCGCGGGTCTGGCCAAACAGGTTGCGGAATTCGGCGACCGCATTGCGCAAGGCGCCGCGCTGCTCCGACCACAGCCGCTCGTCGCTCTGTTGCGCCAGCCCATAGCCGGCGCCGGCGCTGATCAAGGTGGCGCCGGTGGCCAACAGCGCGAGCAGGACGATGACGCGCGAGGCCGAGAATGTGCGGCGCGCGCGCGCCCGCGACACGCCGGCGGCGTCGCTCTGGCGCCTCGCGCCGAAGAGCCCGCCGGCCCAGGCCAACAGCTGGCGCCCCGGCAAGGACCGGGTCTTTGTTGTTTTAGCTTCGCCGCTCACTCGTTACTCCCCGCGTTACGCTGCGGTCCCCAAGCCTTCAGGGATAGGGAGTCAGCCTTAATAGCGGGTCAGCAAAGAAGGTGAACGAAGGGTAAGAATTCCACCGGCGCGGACGAATAACACAGGTTTTTTGCTGTTATTCTTGGCCATTAGCGCAGCCCGAACCAGAGCGTGGCGATGAACAAAAACGAGAAAAATCCGACCACATCGGTGACCGTGGTGACGAACGGGCTGGAGGCCACCGCCGGGTCGATCCCGAGCCGGTGCAGGCCGAGGGGGATGAGAATTCCGCCGGCCGCCGCCGCGATCAGGTTGCAGATCATCGCCAGGCCGATGACGATGCCGAGACCCGGCACCTGAAACCAGGCATAGGCGGCGACGCCGGTAATGACGGCGAAGGCCAGACCGTTCAGCAGGCCGACCAGAAGCTCACGGATGATGACGCGCCGGGCGTTAGCGTAACTCAGTTCCTGCGTTGCCAGCGCGCGCACCGCGATGGTCATGGTCTGGGTGGTGGCGTTGCCGCCCTGACTCGCCACGATCGGCGCCAGCACCGCCAGCGCCACCATTTTTTCCATCTGTCCTTCAAAAGCCCCCAACACCGACGACGCCAGAAACGCGGTGGCAAGGTTGACCAGGAGCCAGTTGAAACGGCCGCGCGCGATGGTCCAGACCGTGTCGGACAATTCTTCGTCGGCTTTGACGCCGCCGAGCGCCTTGATGTCCTCTTCCGCCTCCTCGACGATGACGTCGGCGACGTCGTCGAAGGTGATGACGCCGACCAGCCGTTCGTTGGCGTCGACCACGGGCGCGGCCACCAGGTCGTAGCGCTGGAACAGCCGCGCCACGCTTTCCTGGTCTACGTCGGCCGGCACCCGGCGGCGCTCGGCCTCCATCAGGTCCTTGATCGGCACCGGCCGCTGGCTGCGCAGCAGCCGGTCGAGCGGCACCGCGCCGAGAAAGCGGCTGTCGGCATCGACGACATAGAGTTCGTAGAACTGCTCCGGCAGCTCGGCGGTCTCGCGCATGTAGTCGATGGCGCAGCCGACATTCCAGTCCGGCGCAACCGCGATGAATTCGGTCTGCATCCGTCGGCCGGCCGAATCTTCCGGGTAATCGAGGCTGCGCGTCAGCGCGATACGCTCGGCCGGCGGCAGATGATCGAGGATCTCGGTGCGCTCCTCGCGCGGCATGTCCTCGAGAATGGTGACGGCGTCGTCGGTCTCGATGTCGCGGACGCCATCGGCCACGGTCTGCGGGAGCAGTTCGTCGAGAATTTCCTCGCGGACCGCGTCGTCGACTTCGGTGAGTGCGGTAAAGTCGAAGTCGATGCCGAGCAATTCGACCAGGCGCGGGCGCTGGTCGGGATCGAGCGCTTCCAGCAGCGCGCCGAGATCGGATTCGTGCAGGTCGCCGACCAGAACGCGCAGCGCCGGCACGTCGACGGCCTCGATGGCGCGCGCGGCCTCGGCGACGAAGTCGGCACGGATCGTGCCATCGTCGTCGCGCAGCGGCGGCTTCTCGGTGATTTGGTCGGTCATGCCGGGCCTCGGCAACGGGCGTTGCAACTTGATCGCGCTTGTACGCTCGCCGCCGACGCGGAAGCAAATATTAATCGCAGATATTCGCCGCAAACCGCGTCTTTGATGCACCCCCGATGCGCCCATGGCACTCTTGCCCGCCGCGGCCATTGCGGTCATATGCCTCTCAGATCGTGACAGGGATGCTCCCTATGATTCGTCTTTTTGCCGCCGCGATGCTGGCGGCGCTTATGTCCCTCGCGGCGGCGTCCGCGCGCGCTCAGCCCTGTCCGGGCAATAGCGATGCCCTCGGCACCGAAAGGATGATCGCGGTCGATGCGCGGTCCACCCCGCGCGTCGGGCGCAAGCATTTCCCCGATACCTTGCCGCTGCGCGACAAGGAACTGGTCCTGACCTTCGACGACGGCCCCTGGCCGACGACGACGCCGAGGGTACTCGATGCCCTGAAAGCGGAATGTGTCCGCGCCACGTTCTTTCTGCTCGGGCGCAACACCGATGCGCATCCGCAGATCGTGCGCCGGGCGCTGGCCGAGGGCCACACGATCGGCCACCACACTTATTCGCATCCGCTGCTCGACCATCTGCCGTTCGAGCGAGCCGAGGCTGAGATCGACCGCGGCATCGCCCGCGATGAATTGGCGTCCTATGGCCGGGCGCGGAGCGAACCGACGACGCCATTTTTCCGGTTTCCCGGCTTTGCCTCGAGCGGGCCGCTGCTCGACCGTTTGCAGCAGCGCGGCATCGTCGTGTTCGGCGCCGATGTCTGGGCCAGCGATTGGCTGCCGATGGGGCCCGAGGCGGAACTGCAACTGCTGCTGGCCCGCATCGCCCAGGTCGGCCGCGGCATCGTCCTCCTGCACGACACCAAGGTGCAGACCGCCGCGATGCTGCCCGCTTTGCTGCGGGCGCTGAAAATACGCGGCTACCGCATCGTCCATGTGGTCGCCGCCGGCTCGGGCGCGGCCAACTAATCCGTCACAATTTTATCACAGCCGGCCGAAATCCCTTGAAAAACAAGCCGGTTGGATAGGCGGCATGGTTAAAGTTCCGTAAATAACGGCGTCGTTAGGGTTCGGGGTCGCCACGGGGGATTGCACCATTCGGGTGCGGTCTGGCGATGCCGGGGGGTTGCGTATGTCCAAGTTGCGTACCGGGCTGTTTGTCTTGTCGGGTCTTTCGGCAGGTATCATGATGCAGGCGGTCTCGCCGGCATGGGCTGGTGGCTGTCCGGGCAATCCGGATGCCCTGGGCACCAGCCGTACCCTCATCGTCGAGACCTCGGCGCTGCCGCGCATCGGCACGATGCAATACAACCGCAGCCTGCCGCTCAACGACCACGAAGTGGTCATCACCTTCGACGACGGGCCGCTGCCGCCCTACTCCAACCGCATCCTCGAGACTTTGGCCGCCGAGTGCGTCAAGGCGACCTACTTCATGGTCGGCCAGATGGCCCGCGCCTATCCCGACACCGTGCGCAAGATTTACAACGCCGGGCACACGATCGGCACGCACAGCCAGCGCCATCCGTTCGGCCTCGGCGACCTTGGCATGAAGCGAATATCGAGCGAGGTCGACGAAGGCATTGCCTCGGTGCAGAACGCGGTCGGCAACGCCCGCGCGGTGGCGCCATTTTTCCGCATTCCCGGGCTTGCCCGTTCCTATCAGGCCGAAAGCTATCTCGCCGCGCAGAAACTCTCGGTGTGGAGCGCCGACGAAGTCGCCGATGACTGGCATCGCCGCATCTCGCCGGAGCAGATCGTGATCCGCGCCATGCGCCGGATCGAAGCGCGGGGCAATCGCGGCGTGCTGCTGCTGCACGATATCCAGCCGGCAACCGCTTTGGCGTTGCCGACACTGCTCAGGGAGCTCAAGGCCAGGGGCTATAAAATCGTCCATGCGGTGCCGGCCGGCCCGCGTCCGGAGACGGTGCCTGAGCTCCCCGCCAGCATGGCGGTCGCCGAAGGCGGCTGGCCGCGCGTGCTGCCGACCAAGGTCGCGGAAACGACGACGGCGGCCGAGCCAACGACGGGGCACACTGCGCGCCGGCATAAAAGGCTGAGCCACCGGCTCGCTTATGCGCTGAAGCGCAAGAAGCATAAGACACGGACCGCGGCACACGCATTCAGGTCGTAGGCCGGCTCGCGCCGGACGCTCGGCATTCCTGCTGTGCGTAAATTCCGCTCATTGTCAGAACGCCTCGTCCGGTGCAGCATCACCGCGCCGGTCGCAATTCCTCAAGGAAAAGGGTTCAGGAGCCAGGATGGACAACCTTCGCATCACCGCCGGATCTTTTGTGTTCGGCGCCAAGTTCGAGACCGCGCTGGCGCCGAAGACCGTCGCCATTTTCAAGAAGCTCCTGCCCTATGAGCAGAAGGTCATCCATGTGCGTTGGAGCGGCGAAGGCGTCTGGGTGCCGCTCGGCGAACTCGATCTCGGCCTGACCTACGAGAACCACACCAGCTATCCGCATCCGGGTCAGATGATCGTCTATCCGGGCGGCATCAGCGAAACCGAAATCCTGCTCGCTTACGGCGCGGTGCATTTCTCGAGCAAGCTCGGCCAGCTTGCCGGCAACCACTTCATCACGCTGACGTCGGGGCTGGATCGTCTGTACGAATTCGGCCGCGCGGTGCTGTACGAAGGCGCCAAGCCGATCCGCATCGAGGCGGTGTGAGCGCAGTTCAGGCGCTTCCCGCGATACCTTCTCGAATTTTGGAAATTCCGTACTGGTGCGGCCGAGAAGACTCGAACTTCCACGGATTGCTCCGCTGCCACCTCAAGGCAGTGCGTCTACCAATTCCGCCACGGCCGCACAGTACGAAGAAGGAGCGCGTCGGTAGTCGCGCCCCTGTAACGGCGGATCGTGTAACAAATAGGACCCACAGGGACAAGGGCCGCGGGCCGTTCTCCCGGCCCGGATAGGCCGAAAAATGCCCGTGGCTTCAATCCGTTAGGCCGCAGGCCCGGAGGGGCCCCGCGCCGGTCGCAAATATAGGGCGATCGGGGGCCGAAAACGCCTTCTAGCGCATGTCCAGCGGGCGGCCGAGCAGTTCGCCGACCTCGACCGCGATGCGGTTGCCGTTGACCACGACGGTGCCCTTGGCCACCGGCAGGTTGTTGGCCAGGATGCTGACGGCGTCGTCTTCGCCGGCATCGAGCTCGATGATGGCGCCGCGGCCTAGGCGCAGAACCTGATGGATCGGCATCGTTGTGGTACCCAGCACCACAGTGATGTCGATTGAAACCTTGTCGAATGTGCCCAAGTAAGAACTTCCTGTCGTGCCCTGCGTCATTGGGGGCAGACGCCATGGCATCATGGTATGGTTAATGCGGGATTAATATGCGCGACGATTTGAATTTGGGGATGCCCGCGCCCGCCGGTCTGGTGGCTGTGGAATGGCGCGTGAGCGACAGACCGGTCTCTTATGAGAACGCGCTGGCGGTCATGGAGGCGCGCGCCGAAGCAATCGCCAATGGCGAGGCGCCAGAGTTGGTCTGGCTCATCGAGCACCCGCCGCTCTACACCGCCGGCACCAGCGCCAACTCCGCCGACGTGCTGGACGCCCGTTTTCCCGTTTACGAAAGCGGCCGTGGCGGCCAGATGACCTATCACGGCCCCGGCCAGCGCGTCGGCTATGTGATGATCGACCTGCGGCGGCGCGGCCCCGATTTGCGCCGCTTCGTCGCCACGCTGGAAGAATGGATCATCCGCACCTTGGCGGCTTTCAACGTGCGTGGAGAGAGGCGCGAGGACCGCATCGGCGTCTGGGTGAAGCGGCCCGATAAAGGCGAAGGCTTCGAGGACAAGATCGCCGCGCTCGGCATCCGCGTGAAGAAGTGGGTGACGCTGCATGGCATCGCCATCAATGTCGAACCCGACCTCGCCCATTTCGACGGCATCGTGCCCTGCGGCGTCAGCGTCAAGCGCTACGGCGTCACAAGTCTGGTCGATCTCGGCATTCCTGTCGCGATGACCGATGTCGATGTCGCGCTGCGCGCCGCCTTCGAGGAATTGTTCGGGGCTACTCAAAATGTCGGCAGCACGGAAAATTCTTCGCCCGGCACGCGCGCCCTTAAATCGGCTTCGGAGCCGGCACGCTGATTGATCAGGTCGACGCGCGCGCCGGAGGGCCCGCGCTTGCAGGCCGCGATCATGTCGTCGATCACCGTGGGCTCGCCTTTGAACAAGGCCTCGACGGTGCCGTCGCGGCAATTGCACACCCAGCCTTCGAGACAATGCCGGCCCGCTTCACGCGCGACGAAGGCGCGGTAACCGACGCCCTGCACGCGGCCAAAAACGACAATATGCACGACGATGGGCGCTTGATCGTTCATCGGGCGACACCACGGGCCAAATCTTCGCAGCCCAATTCTTCGCAAACAATGACGCGGCTGCCGGTCCAGCGCGAGGTGGACCAGCGGGCAATCGCGCGCGCATGGCGCTCCGGCAAATTCCAGTGGCGGGCGGCGGCGGCGCACATTTCCGCGTAGCCAGGCTTCGGCCGGCCGGCACTGCGCCGCCGCAGCAGATAGATCATCGCCAGCACCATGCGCTTACCGTGGCGCACCGGCAGGTAGCGCACATCATAGAGACCTTTGTGCAGCAATTCGTAATTATGCAACGCGGCGAGATCGCGCGGCGTCAGCCGCCACAGCACCCCATGCACGCTCCCGCCCGGCGCCGGCTTGACCGAACCCCAGCCGTCGATGCCGATAAAGAACCTGTAGCCATCGAGCTTCGCCGCACCCAGCGCCCGCGCGTTCGGACAGCGCGCCAGCATCGCGGCGCGGTGCATGTTGGAGCCATAGGCGAAGTACAAGGTCATTGTCTTTGGAAATAGCAGAATAACGCCAGAAGGCTAGCGGATGTACGCCTCGACCGCGCATCCAATCGGTCGATTTCGCGCTCACAACCGAACGGCCGCGCGACTTGCCGGGCGGAATTTTGAATAGTTAAATGGCAAGCCAAGGTTGCAGCAGCTCGGTGGGGACTTGGCAAGTCTTTGGGGGGACACAAATGATTGTCTTTGAGCCCGTACAATTGACCGACCTGCTCGGCTATGTCGGCGTGCTGACGGCAGTGGGCTCAGGCATTTGGCAGTACCGAAGCTCCTCAAGGCGAGACTTCATCAAACCGCTGCGCGAGGCGCAGCTCAGACTTTATGAAGACGCGACCTCCACGGCATCGATGCTCGCCACGCTGCCGCGTAATTCGAAACAATGGAAGGAACGCCACAGCCATTTTCTCCATCTTTATTTCGGGCCATTGGCAATATTTGAAGATTTCGAACGCCGCCCTGCCATCGAAGCTCGGCAATCCGGTACACAACCAGCCGAGCGAAAATTAACGGTCGAACAAGCGATGATCGACTTTAAGCGGTGCCTCCATCGCGGCACGGACGATAAGATGCTGACAGGCCTTTCGCTCGCCCTCGCCCATGCATGCCGCGAGTCGCTTGGACGGTCCTGGAATGTCCGCGTTGAGCACCTAACCGGAAAATATAACGAAATACACGGGCCCGCTGCGCCAAATGTCGCGCTTCCTAGCAATAAAGGCTAGGCGAACTCCAAGATCACCGCATCGACCGCCAGGCTGTCGCCCGGCTTAGCGTTGATCTTCTTGACCGTGCCGTCGACTTCGGCGCGCAGCACGTTTTCCATCTTCATCGCCTCGACCACCGCCACCACCTCACCGGCCTTGACCTCCTGGCCTTCGGTCACGGTGACCGACATGACGAGGCCCGGCATCGGGCACAGCACGAACTTGCCCATGTCGGCGGCCTTCTTCGCCGGCATCAGCCGCGCGTAAGCCGCCTCCGTTTCGGTATAGACATAGGACTTGGTCTCGACGCCACGGAACGACAGCGCGAAACCGTTCGGCAACGGGCGCACCTGCACCGCGACCGGCTTGCTGTCGATGGTGCCGCTCCACAGCGGATCGCCCGGTGCCCATTCCGAGGCCAGATGGCGCGGCTTGTCCTCGTCGGGAAAACGCACGGCGATGGTGCCGTTCTCGCGCCTGACCTCGAGGCGATATTCAGTGGCGCCGAGCCAGACCGCGCGCTGGCTTTCGCGCGTGACGCTGCGGCCGGTCAACTGGCCGGAGATGTTGCGCTTGCGCTCACCGAGCACATGATCGATCGCCGCCGCGACGGACGCCAGCACCTGGGCGCGCTCGCCCTCCGGCGCGATCGGGTGGAAGCCTTCGGGAAATTCCTCGACGATGAATCCGGTCGAGAGGTGGCCCGACTTCCAGCGCGGATGCGCCATCAGCGCCGACAGGAACGGAATATTGTGGCGAATGCCGTCGATGACGAAAGCGTCGAGCGCGTCGCCCTGCGCTTCGATGGCGGCGATGCGCGTCGGCGCATGCGTCACCAGCTTGGCGATCATCGGATCGTAGAACAGCGAAATCTCGCCACCTTCATAGACGCCGGTGTCATTGCGCACGGTAACGCCGGCAACGCTGCGTTCTTCCGGCGGACGATAGCGCGTCAGCCTTCCGGTCGATGGCAGGAAATTGCGGTACGGGTCCTCGGCGTAAACCCGGCTCTCGACCGCCCAGCCGTTGAGCTTCACGTCGCTCTGCTTGATCGACAGTTTTTCGCCGGCGGCGGAGCGGATCATCTGCTCGACCAGATCGATGCCGGTGATCAGTTCGGTCACCGGATGCTCGACCTGGAGCCGCGTGTTCATCTCGAGGAAGAAGAAGCTTTTGTCCTGCCCGGCGACGAACTCGACGGTGCCGGCCGAGTCGTAGCCGACCGCCTGAGCGAGAGCCACCGCCTGCTCGCCCATTTTCTGGCGCGTCGCGGCGTCGAGCAGCGGGCTCGGGGCTTCCTCAATGACTTTTTGATTGCGGCGCTGGATCGAGCATTCGCGCTCGTGCAGATAGATGACGTTGCCGTGCTTGTCGCCGAGCAGCTGGATTTCGATGTGGCGCGGATCGACGATGAATTTCTCGATGAACATGCGGTCGTCGCCGAACGACGATTTGGCTTCCGACTTCGAGCGGGCAAAGCCCTCGGCCACTTCGGATTCCGACCAGGCGATGCGCATGCCTTTGCCGCCGCCGCCGGCGGAAGCCTTGATCATCACCGGATAACCGATGTCGTTGGCGATCTTCACCGCCTCCTTGTCGTCGGCGATGACGCCCAGGTGGCCGGGCACGGTCGACACTTTGGCGGCCGCGGCGGCCTTCTTGGACTCGATCTTGTCGCCCATGGCGGCGATGGCCTTGGGGTTCGGACCGATGAAGACGATTCCCGCCGCTTCCAGCGCCTTCGGGAAGGCCTCGCGCTCGGACAGGAAGCCGTAGCCGGGGTGGACCGCCTCGGCGCCGCTTTCCTTGCAGGCGGCGACGATCTTTTCGATGATCAGATAGCTTTGCGCGGCGGCCGGCGGGCCGATCAGGATGGCGGTATCGGCCATCTCGACATGCAGGGCGTCCTTGTCGGCCTCCGAATAGACGGCGACCGTCTCGATTCCCATTTTTCGCGCGGTCTTGATGATCCGGCAGGCGATTTCGCCACGATTGGCAATCAAGATGCGCTTGAACATGGCCGCTGAATTCCCCGCCCGTACCGGCGTTTCAACTTTGCGGCACTGCAGCGAAATGTCAATGTGCCGGGCGGCGCTTCCCGGAATTCTATTTCGCCAGCCCGGCCCCTGTCGCCAACTTTGATCTCCGTCAAACCGGATTGCCGGAGCATTCTTACTCTTTATGCTGGGCCCTATTCCCCTTGCCGCCCGATGCTTATATTCAACGTTCTCACTATTTCACCGGCTTTCGAATTGGAGACTTTTCATGACATTGGCAATTGGCGACACCGCACCGGACTTCGAAGCGGAAACCACCGAGGGCAAAATCACCTTTCACGAATGGCTGGGCAATTCCTGGGGCCTTTTGTTCTCGCACCCGAAAGACTTCACCCCGGTCTGCACCACCGAACTCGGCGCCGTGGCGCGCCTGAAGCCGGAATTCGACAAGCGTAACGTCAAGGTCATCGGCCTGTCGGTCGACCCGGTCGATAACCACGCCAAATGGGCGGTCGATATCAAGGACGTCGGCGGCTTTGCGCCGAACTATCCGATGATAGGCGACACCGAACTGAAGATCTCCAAGGCCTATGGCATGCTGCCGGCCTCGACCTCGGGCACGTCGGAAGGCCGCACGCCGGCCGACAACCAGACGGTGCGCAACGTGTTCGTCATCGGTCCCGACAAGAAGATCAAATTGATCCTGGTCTATCCGATGGCGGTCGGCCGCAACTTCCAGGAAATCCTGCGCGTCATCGACTCGTTACAACTCAACGCCAAGCACCGCGTCGCCACGCCGGCCGACTGGAAACAGGGCGAGGACGTGATCCTGACCAGCGCGATCAGCAATGACGAAGCCAAGACCTTGTATCCGGAAGGCTACAAGACCGTGAAGCCTTATCTGCGCGTCGTGCCGCAGCCGAAGTAGACATCCGGCATAAACTGCTAAAGATCGAGGGCGCGGATTGCCAAATCCGCGCTCTTTCTCTATGTGCCGCGGTGCCGCCTTGCTTTCCGGAGTAGCTCCCATGACCGACGTCAACGAAACCGCCTTCACCCAGCCGGCCTTCGCGCAATTCCTCGGCATCAAGATGACGCATATATCGCTCGAGCGCGTCACCGCCGAACTGTTCGTCAAGGACGAGCTGAACAACCGCTTCGGCATCATGCATGGCGGCGCGATCATGGCGCTCGCCGACAATGTCGGCGGCACCGCCACCACCGCCAATCTTAAAGACGGTCAGACCACCACGACGATCGAAAGCAAGACAAATTTCTTCGCCGCGATCCCGATCGGCGACACGGCACGCGCCGAGTGCATTCCCCTGCACCGTGGCCGCACGACCATGGTCTGGCAGACCCGCATCACCCGCAATGACGGCCGGCTGTGCGCGATGGTGACGCAGACGCAGATGGTGCTGGAGCGAAAAAAGTAATTACTTGTCTGGCGTCGACGACGCCGCCGCGTTGCCCGCCACCGGCGTCACCTGCGCGCCGCGATTGACCAGCACGACTCCTACCGCGCAGACCACCATGCCGGCGATCGACAGCGCGTCGAGCTTTTCGCCGAACAGGCCGTAGGCCATCAGCGCGGTCACCGCCGGCACCAGATAGAACAGGCTGGCAAAGCCGGTCGCCGCCGAACGGCGGATCAGCCAGTACATCAGGCCGACCGCGGCGATCGACAGCACCAGCACCAGCCAGGCGATGGCGAAGATCAATTCGCCGTTCCAGTGGATCACCCGCGTCTCGAAGGCGAAAGCCGCGCACCAATAGAGGACCACCACGCCGGCATATTGGAACACATTGCCGGTTCGCCAGTCGATATTGCCGCTGTATCGCTTCTGATACAGCGCGCCGCCGGTGACGCCGAGCAGCGAGACGACGCTGGCCGCCCAGCCGATCACCGATGCTTCGGCGACCATCTCCCGGTCGTGCAGGACGAATGCGACGCCGACCAGGCCGAGCGCCAGCCCGAACCATTGCTGCCGCGACACCGTCTCGCCCAAGAAGTGGTTGGCGATGACCGAGGTCAAAATCGGCTGCAAGCCCGGGATCAGCGCCGAGATGCCGGCGGGCACGCCCTGGCTGATGGCGAAAAAGACCCCGCCCAGATAAAGCCCGTGCATGAGAATGCCGATGACGATGCTGTGCCCGATTTCGGCGCGGCCCGGCCATTTCGCGCCGCTGACGACGGCGATGATCGTCATGATGACGACGACAAACACCATGCGGACGCCGAGAAACGTCATTGGCTCTATGTACGGCAGACCGAAACGGGCGCCGATGAAACCGGTACTCCACAAAAGCACGAACAGCGCGGGCGCTGCCGCGATCGCAAATTTGGTCAGGCGCATGCGTATCTCTGTTGCCGGGCCGGATGGTCCAATGCTTTCCGCCGGAAGGACGTGAATCGGCGGCCCCCGCGCTATAGCATTTCCGGCAGGCGTCGTGGCTCCTGTGGACGGCCTGCGTAGCCGAGCGCCCCGGCCTGTGCTAGGCATTTAAAAAAGGGCAAGGGGCAAGGCAACGACATGCAGATCATGGCATTTTATATCGTGTTCGTTTTGATCGGCGATCTCGGCGCCTATTTCGTCGGCCGCACCGTGGAACAATGGTCGCCGACGAGCAGCCTGCCGGTGTTCCTCGGCTGCTTTTTCCTGGTGTTCTGGCTGGCTTGGCGCCTCGCGGTTCGGGTCACGGCACCCAAGGCTGCTTAGGACATTGCAGGTCTGTTAATTCAAGAGAATCAGGAACTCAGCGCGAATTCGCGGGTTTCCTCCTTTCGAGACGCGGCAACGTGTTTCGTGACCCAAGGAGGAGATTATGACCGACCCCCGCTTTACCGATCCGCGCTATAGCGACGCGCAAAACAGCGATCCTCGTTACGTCCCACCTGCCCCGTTGCGCAGCGAAAATGCCGGTGGCGTTTGGGGCTGGATTGCCGGGCTAGCCGTCGTTGCCTTGATCGCATTCGTCGTCGTCGCCGGCTGGAACAGCGCCACGACCAACACCGCGTCCAACCCGCCGGCAGCCACGCCGGCGCCAATGACGACCGGCAGCGGTGCCCCGATCCGCAACGTGACGCCGCCAAGCACCACCGGTTCAGGCTCGACCTCGCCGCTGACCAATCCGGCACCGCAGGCGTCGCCGCCGGCTTCAGGCGGTTCGCAGCAGTAGTTTGACGCAATCGGTCCCGGCGCTGCGTTTGCGCCGGGACTTGCGTCACGTCTGAAACGCCGGGTCGATCGGCACGCGATAGCCGTTGGCCAGCCGGTTGGTTTCATTGGCCATGCCGGTCACCGCCATCAGTTCGCCGAACATCGCCTCGCTCATACCGGCCTTGCGCGCGGCGGCGCTGTGACTGGCGATGCAATAAGCGCAACCATTGGTGACCGAGACGGCGAGATAAATCATTTCCTTGGTTAGCGGATCGAGCGCGCCCGGCGCCATGATCTCCTTGATGCTTTCCCAGGTGCGCTTGAGCGTCGCCGGATCGTGCGCCAGAAATTTCCAGAAGTTGTTGACGTCCGGCACATTGCGCGACGTCTTGATGTCGTCATAGACCGCGCGCACGGCGGCTGAGGCATCGGCATATTCAATCGGCGTCGGCATGGAGCGTCATCCTCGCGGCTGTTTGATGCGGCCGATTATGATGACATCGGCGGTCGCTGCAAGGCTGCGGCCTGTGCGCCGCCGCGTCAGGCCGGCGACACCATCAGCATCGGCGCACCCTTGCACGCGCGCGCGCGCAGCACGTCGTTGACCCGGCGCGGATTGGCGACCTTGCCTTTGGTGGCATCGATCAAATTCTGGGTGAGTTTTTCGATGCTGTGCTGAGAGATGCCAAAGCCTGTCAACAAATTGAAGCGCACCGTCCGAATACGCGGATGGCAAGCCGCCGGCGGGATAAAGTTCTCCACGATCATGCGCGGCAAAGCGAGAATTTCCCCCGCTTCATAGGTGCGGTCGATGCCAAGTCCATCGACGGATTTGTCGCGGATCAACGCGCTGACGTCGAAAAATCCGGTGACCGGCGACGGATCGAAGGCATAGACGTAGCGAATTGGCTTGTCGCCGCTGGCATACGCCGCCTGTTGCGCCAGGCCGCCGCCGAGCGAGTGACCGACCGAAACGAATTCGGTGACAGCGCCGCGGCAGTCGCCTTTGCGGATACCTTCGAGGATGTCGGCAATGTGAGTCTGCACCTGCGCGTACTGGTCGAATTTCGGCGCCAGCCGGTAAAGCCAGCGGAAGTTCGAAATCCAGTCGCCGAACTCGTTCCCGTCGGTGCCTCGGAAAGCAATCGCGACATGGCATCGACCTTTCTCGCGCCGGCGCCACACGTGATATTCAAGCCCGCTCACCGGCTTACATTTCGAGCCAAGTTTTTCCGGACAGGGCAGACTGCCAGCCCGTCCGGCAATACATTCCCAATGGTGGCGATCTTTCAGGGTGCGAACCCAGTCCAAAACTGTCTTGTTAAACTTATACTGGCCGTCGCTGTCCCGGGGGAGATGGTTGATGAGCTTCTTGGGATCGGGACAACGCGTGTCGTCGTTGAGCGCGTTTTCATTGGTATAGGCGATGGTCGCCATCATGGCGTAGGGCTTATACAGCGCCGCATAATCGGCGGCTGCCTGGTCCGTCATTTCGCCGGTGCCGATACCGACATAAACCTTTTCGCGCGGCTGGGTCGCGCAGCCACCGAGGACGGCACTAAACGCAAGCAGGACCGCGAAGGCGGCCGGCCGCGCCGAGCAACGCTTACCCCACCCCACCATGACGCACCCCATACCCGCGTAACGTGTATCGAAGCAGGAACCATACTCCGCGACAAGGGGTGACGCGCGCCGGTCCGCGGTTTCGACGCGGCGGCCGGATGCGCTAGCGTTACAACCGGACAACCTGAAAAGCACGGGGAAGACGCATGTCGAAGACGCCGGATTATTTCCACGGCAAGACCATCGTCATCACCGGCGCCGGCAGCGGCATCGGCCGCGCCACCGCGCTGATCTTCGCCCGCGAAGGCGCCAATGTCGTCTGCGCCGATATTAATGAGAACGCGGCGGCCGAGACCGCCGCGATGGTCGATGCGCACAACCGCGCCGCCCAGACATCCGGCAGCAATGCCGGCCGGACCCTGGCGCTGACCATCGACGTGACCAAACGCGACGCGGTCAACGACATGATCGATCTGGCGATCGGCGAATTCGGCAGCGTGCAGTTTCTGTTCAATTCGGCCGGCTCGGCCATCCGCCGTTCCAAATTCCTCGACATCGACGACGATCTGTTCGAGCGCACCTACGATCTCAACGTCAAGGGCACGTTCTACGGCATGCAGGCGGTGCTTCCGCATATGCTCACGAACAAGTTCGGCGTCATCGTCAATATGGGCTCGCAATCGCACAAGCGCGGCGGACCGGGATCGGGCGTGCATTATGCCTCAGCCAAGGGCGCGGTGGTGACAATGACAATGGGCGTGGCGCGCGAATTCGCCACGCAGGGCATCCGCGCTTTGTCGATATCGCCGGGGCCGATCGACACTGCGTTCCAAGCGGCGGCGGCGACGTCGCCCGAGATGGCAGCGCAAATGCTCAACGACGTGCCGATGAAGCGTTTCGGCAAAGCGGAGGAAATCGGCGAACTCGTGCTGTTCATGTGTTCCGACGCCTGCGGCTTCATGACCGCCGACACCGTCTATGTGAACGGAGGCGGCGGCTTTCGCTGAAAGCTATTTGCGCAAGCCGGCCGCCTCCACCGCGGTTTTCCATTTTTCCAGTTCGGCCGCCTGCGCTTTGGCGAAATCCTCAGCCGAACCGCCAATGGCGTCGAAGCCCTGCGCCTTGAACATGGTCTGTGCCTCGGGACCTTTGATGCCGATATTGCCGGCGCGTGACAATTTATCGATTACCGCGCGCGGCGTGCCGGCCGGGGCCCAGATCGAGAACC
The DNA here is from genome assembly GCA_945861265.1 of Rhizobium sp. Q54. Lineage (GTDB taxonomy): Bacteria > Pseudomonadota > Alphaproteobacteria > Rhizobiales > Xanthobacteraceae > Pseudolabrys. Next base: position 46,069 of record CAMAUC010000008.1, read on the forward strand.
ACAGGCTGGCATCGAGATCGACGCCGGACTCGCGCAAGGTCACCAGATCGGGCGCGGCCGACGAGCGCGTCGCCGTCGATGTCGCCAGCGCCTTCAACGCGCCGGAGGCAATGTGCGGCAGCACCGCCGCCGCCGGCGAGAACATCAGCTGGATGCGGCCGGCGATAAGATCGGTGGTCGCCTGCGGCGAGCCCTGATACGGCACATGCACCATCTTGATGCCGGTGCGCAGCGCGAACAATTCGGTCAGCAGATGCGGAATGGCGCCGACGCCGGTCGAGCCGTAGGACAATTCGCCGGGCTTGGCCTTGGCCAGCGCGATCAGTTCGGCAACGTTTTTGACGTTGAGCGAAGGATGCACCGCCAGGATCATCGGCTGGCCGGCGACCATGATGACCGGCAAAAAGTCGCGCTCCATGTCAAAGCTCTGCTTGGCGTTGAGCAGGCCGGTGCTGATATTGACGCCGCCGCCGGCGAGCAGCGTGTAGCCATCCTTCGGCGCGCGGGCGACCGCGTCGGCGGCGATGGCGGAAGCCGCGCCGGGCCGGTTCTCGACCACGAATTGCTGGCCGAACTGGCGGCTCCATTCATTGGCCATCAGCCGCGCGATCAGGTCGGTCGACGAGCCCGGCACGAAGCCGACGACGATGTGAACCGCCCTGTTGGGATAATCCCCCGCCGCAGGCGCCTGAGCTTGCGCCTGCGCGCCGGAAACAAACGCCGTCAACACGGCCGCCACTTTAAGCCAGCGCATCATCCGTCAACCTCCCTGCCCGTCGCGTCAAATGCGCGAAGCTGATTCCGGTTGCCGGACGCTAGCAGACTGGCTGGAAATAACCCGGTATCGGGCGGGAATATTCACCACGCTGCGTCGTTTAATCAGATGGACCGGAAGACCCGGCCCGGCAATATCAAGCGGCGGCAACGTGCGCAAAGCTCAGATCAAGCCGCCATCAGGGAGGATGCCATGATCAGATTCGCATTGGCGACAGCGACGGCACTGTTGTTTTCCGGCGCCGCGTTCGCCCAGCAGCCCGCCGGTCCGCCGGTCGGACCCGACTGGTCGAAGATCGAGGTGAAGACCACCGATCTCGGCAACCGCACCTATATGCTCGAAGGCCAGGGCGGCAATGTCACGGTCGCCGCCGGCAATGACGGCGTCATCATGGTCGACGGCCAGTTCGCGCCGATGCACGACAAGCTGAAAGCCGCGATCGCCGCGGTGTCGCCGCAGCCGATCAAGTTTCTCGTCAACACGCATCATCACGGCGACCATGTCGGCGGCAACGCCGCCTTCACCGCCGACGGCGCGGTTGTCGTCGCGCACGCCAATCTGCGCGACATCATGGCCAAGGGCGGCACCAATAATGTTTCGATGCAGCCTGTTGCGCCGGCAAGCGGCGCCGCGCTGCCGGCCAAGACCTATACCGACGCAATGACGGTCGACGTTAAGGGCCGCGCCGCGCAACTCAAGCACACCGCCAATGCGCATACCGGCGGCGACACTTACATCTATTTCGCCGACGCCAATGTGCTGTCGACCGGCGACGTCGTCACGCTCGGCCGCTATCCCAACATCGACTATCTCAATGGCGGCAGCGTCAAGGGCATGATCGCGGCGGTCGACGCCTATATCGCGCTCAGCAACGACAACACCAAAGTGGTGCCCGGACACGGCCCGGTTTCCAGCAAGGCGCAGCTGATCGAATACCGGACGATGCTGGTGACGGCGCGCGACCGCATGGCCAAGCTGATCGCCGAGGGCAAGAGCCTCGACGATGTTTACGCCGCCAAGCCCTATGCCGACTTCGACGCCAAGCTCTCGGCCAACGAACAAATGGCGAAGAACTTCATGCGCGTGGTCTATTCGAGCCTGAAGGGGTAAGCGCGCGCGATCATGCGGGCGCCGAGAGCCCGACGAAACCGCGCAGCTCCTTCACCGTCGCTTCGGCTTCCTTTGCTTCTCCGGTCGTGAGCACCATCGTCTCGCCGGTGCGCCGGTGCAGCACGCTGTGATAGATCATCGCGCCGGAGAGGCCATCCTTGTCCGACTTCACCGCGATGTCGTCGATGTCGGTGAGTGCGAACTCGACCGGTTTCTTGCTCCAGAACAACAGCTTCTGTTGCAGCGCCGCCTTGCCGGAATCCTTGTCGAGCGTCAGCGTCGTCGCGCCTTCGGTGAGCACGAGCTTGCGCGATGTATTCTCGATTTTTGCCATGACCAGGTCCCCTTGGTGGTTTCCCGTTCGCCATCATAGCAAAAATACGCGGGCGAGGTTGCGGCGTGCTGACGCGGCGATGAAATTTTCAAACAGCCCGCCTTCGCTAAAGCTTCGGCGGGCAAGCTCAAGACAAAAGCCAACGCTTCGCCGCCCGTATTATTTGTGAGGCGCCGGGTGCGCCTGTCTTTCGTTAGTTCCCTCAAAGATGAGGGAATGGCGCGCCGAAGGGCGCTTCCATTATCCTTATGTCCGCGCTTCATTCGCAAACAAGTCTACGCAGTTTGCGTGAGACCCAATGCGCGGAGCGCGGGCGCCTCTCGGCGCGCCAATGCGGCGTCTTACAGCAGCCGGGCCGCGCTTCCGACGGCTATTGGCCTTCCAGGACGGCCGAGCCTCGGCCCTTTTGGGCACCGAGCCTCTTTAGTCCGGGCAAAGCCAAAGGCTTCGCATCGTCAGCGAGCTCCTCGCGGGAGGTCCTTGTGCCTCCGGGCGGAACCCCGGCACCGCCCGGGCGCGATGAGTGCGTAAACTCACCGCCCGCGGGCGCCGCATCCCACCCCGCTTTCACGACGCCTCATGACAGCGCCCCTCGTCGGGTGGAACGGCAATAGGATTATATAGGTTGGGAATAAGGTCAATATGAAGCGCGGGATCTTTTCTTGGGAAACTGCGCGCGGCAGCGGCCTTGAAAATCCGGCGCGACCGATGATATCATATTGATATCATTTTGAACGGAGGCCCCTCATGGCCGACATTCTGATCCGCAATCTCGACGACGATATCGCCCGCCGCCTGAAGGAAAAGGCCAAGGCCGCTGGCGCGTCAGTGAACGAGACAGCGCGCCAATTAATTACTCAGGGCCTGAAGCCGAGCAAGGAAGAAGCCTGGGCGGCGGCTGATGCGCTGCGCGAGAAGATCGGCAAGGTCACCGGCGACTCGACGGATATCATTCGCGAGTGGCGCGACAACAAAGAACCCTACCGGTGATGCTGGTCGTCGATGCCAGCATCGCCGTCAAATGGGTATTGCCGGAAGAGAATTCCGACCGCGCCGCTGCGTTGCGCCGCCCCGAAGAAAGGTTCGTTGCGCCTAATCTGGTCGCCGCCGAAATCGGCAATGCCGTCTGGAAGCGCGTGATGTGGCAGGACTTCCCGCTTGCCGACGGGCTTAGCGCGATCGACCTAGCCCTCACCCATTTCACGCAATTGATAGCGACGGAAGAATTGGCTGCCCGCGCCACTGAAATCGCCGTCGAACTCAAGCATCCGGTCTACGATTGCTTCTATCTCGCGTTGGCCGAGCGCGAACGCTGCCCGTTGGTGACGGCGGACAAGCGGCTGTTGGCGGCGGCGAAGAAATTCAAGAGCGTTGAGGTGAGAGCGTTGTAGGCCTCCTTGCGACTGCGAGCCGCGCCCACCTCACTACCCCACCCGCTCCGCCAGCGCCTTGTCCAGCTCCGGCAACATGACGATGCCTTCCTGATCGCTGCCGGACGAATGCACCACGATCCAGGTGCAGGGCGCGTGCGGCAGATCGGCCTGCACAAAGGATTGTTCGCCGGCGCGCACCAGCACCCGATGTTCGAGAGCGTCGCCGTAATAGACGTAGCATTCGCCGGTCAGCATATAGGCGATGGTCTCGATGCCCTTGTGATAATGCGCCTTGGCGCGCGCGCCGGGCGGCATCGGCATGATGTTCATGCAGATCTTGTTGGCGCCGACCGTCTCGGCCGAGGCGCCGGCGCCGTAGGTGATGCCCTGCTTGCCGACATAGGTCTGGCCCGGCTTGACGATTGTCACACGCGATGTGTCGAGAACGACCATCGTACCCTCCCTCTCGTTCGCGCCGAGCTGATCGTAAAGACGTGGATGGCCGGGACAAGCCCGGCCATGACGCGATATGTTGGTTACCCCCACCCCACCCGCAAAAGGGGGAGGGTTAAGAAGCGCTACCACCCCATCAACGTCTTGGTCGAAGCCTCGTTGTCCTTCAGGAACTTCACATAGTCCGCGCCCTTGATGACGCGCGGCTCGAGGCTGAGGGAAGCCGCCTTGTCCTGGTGCTCCTTCGAGTTCAGCGTCTTCTCAAGCGCCGCGACGAGCTTGGCCTCGACATCTTTCGGCAAACCCGCCGGAGCTGCGATGCCGCGCGACACCGACCAGTTCTGATTGAAGCCCTGCTCCTTGAAAGTCGGCGCGCTCGGCAAAAAGCGCGAGCGCTCCGGCGACATGACGCCGAGAATGCGGATGGTGCCGGCCTTGGCCTCCTCGGCCACTTCGCTGATATTGGCGCCGAGAATGTGGATGTGGCCGCCGAGCGCCGCGGTCTTGGCCTCGGCCGTACTCTTGTGATGCACGGTGATCATCTTGATCTTGTTCTCGACTTCCATCGAGAGAATGGCGAGATGATCGTCGGAGCCGGCGCCGAAGGCCGAGACGGTGAGCGTGTCCGGCGTTTTCTTCGCCGCCTCGACCACGTCCTTGACGCTCTTGAATGGTGAGTCCGCCTTCACCGCCCAGACATTGTAATCGAGCACGTGGTTCATCAGCGGCGTGAAGCTGTCGAGCGTCTCGGTGCGCTTGTACTGCTTGTCGAGATAGCCGGCATACATGCTCGGCACGTTGAGATAGCCGACCGTGTAGCCGTCCGGCTTGGCCTGCGCCAGCGCGCCCCAGCCAACCCAGCCGCCGCCGCCGGCGCGGTTTTCCACCGTCACCGGCTTGCCCAGCGCGGCTTCGAGGTCGCGAGCCAGCATGCGCGCGGTGATGTCGGTGCCGCCGCCGGCGCCATAAGGCACGATCAAGGTGATGTTGCGTTCCGGGTATTGCGCCTGCGCGGGTGCTGAGAATATCAGCGCGGCGGTGGCCGCGGCCGCGACGATACGAATTCCTGCTGTGAGCATGGTTGTGTCTCCCCCTGGTGCCGTCTTGGTTGCGGTTCAGGGGCTAAGACTGCGCGCGAATGCGCAAACCGGCAAGGGGGCGCGCTGCCCGGTGCGGCAATTAGACTTTGCCCTCACACCGGCAGATTATCGTGCTTCCGCTTCGGCACCTCGACGTGCTTGTTCCTCAGCATCGCCAGCGCGCGGGCGATGCGCTTGCGCGTCGCGTGCGGCATGATGACGTCGTCGATATAGCCGCGCTCGGCGGCGACGAAGGGCGACAGGAAGCGGTCCTCGTATTCCTTGGTGCGCGCGGCGATCTTGTCCTTGTCGCCGATGTCGGCGCGGAAGATGATCTCGACCGCGCCCTTGGCGCCCATCACCGCGATCTGCGCGGTCGGCCAGGCATAATTGACGTCGCCGCCGATGTGCTTGGACGCCATAACATCATACGCGCCGCCGAAGGCCTTGCGTGTGATGACAGTGACGAGCGGCACGGTGCACTGGCTGTAGGCGAACAGTAGTTTTGCGCCGTGCTTGATTAGGCCGCCATATTCCTGGTCGGTGCCGGGCAGAAAGCCGGGCACGTCGACGAAGGTGACGATCGGAATGTTGAAGGCGTCGCAGAAGCGCACGAAGCGCGCCGCCTTGCGCGAGGCGTCGGAATCTAGCACGCCCGCGAGCACCATCGGCTGGTTGGCGACGAAGCCGACGGTGGAGCCTGCGATGCGGCCGAAGCCGGTGACGATGTTCTTGGCGTAGGCGGTGGAGATTTCGAAGAAGTCGCCCTCGTCCACGACCTTCGTGATCAGTTCCTTGATGTCGTAAGGCTTGTTCGGATTGTCCGGAATAAGCGTGTCGAGGGACTCGTCGATGCGGTCGACTTCATCAAGCGTCGGCCATGACGGCGGACCGGCCTCGAAATTCGACGGCAGGAAGTCGATCAGCCGGCGCATCTGCAACAGGCACTCGACGTCGTTGTCGAACGAACCGTCGGCGACGCCGGACTTGGTGGTGTGAATGCTCGCGCCGCCGAGTTCTTCCGCCGTCACCACTTCGTTGGTCACGGTCTTCACCACGTCGGGCCCGGTGACGAACATATAAGACGTGTCGCGCACCATGAAGATGAAGTCGGTCATGGCCGGCGAATAGACGTCGCCGCCAGCGCAGGGGCCCATGATGATACTGATTTGCGGGATGACGCCCGAGGCCAAGACGTTGCGCTTGAACACTTCGCCGTAGCCGCCGAGCGCGGCGACGCCTTCCTGGATGCGCGCGCCGCCGGCGTCGAACAGGCCGATGACCGGGCAACGCGCCTTCATCGCCATGTCCTGCACCTTGACGATTTTCTGCGCGTGCGCTTCCGACAGCGAGCCGCCGAACACGGTGAAGTCCTTGGAGAACAGATAGACGGTGCGGCCGTTGACGGTGCCCCAGCCGGTGACGACGCCGTCGCCGGGGATCTTCTGGTTTTCCATGCCGAAGTCGGAGGAGCGGTGCTCGACGAACATGTCGAACTCCTCGAACGAGCCCTTGTCGAGCAGCAGTTCGATGCGCTCGCGGGCGGTGAGTTTGCCGCGCCGGTGCTGGGCGTCGATGCGCTTGCCGCCACCGCCGAGGCGGGCCTCGCCGCGCCGCGTCTCCAGCCTGTCGAGAATGTCCTTCATGGTCGCCTTTTAGCCCCCTCAAAATCCGTGGACCGGAGTTTGGCCCACTTTGGTGCGCTGCAAAAGGCATATCTTGCCAAGGCCCCCACGAGGCTTGGCATTCCCGCCAATCCCTGTTTACAAGCCCCCCATGAACGAACAAAAGCCCGACCAGAGCGCAGGCCACCAGACCATCGCCCAGTTGCTGCAACAGGGGCTTTACCACCATCGCAGGGGCGAGATTCAGCTGGCCATGGACCGCTATGCCGACGTCCTGGCTCGGGACCCGAAATCCGCCGACGCGCTGTATTACGTCGCGGTCATCGCCTGCCAGGAAGGCCAGTTCCAGCAGGGCGTCGATCTGGTCCGGCGCGCCATGACCTTCGCGAAGCCCGAGGCGCGCATGCTCAACGTGCTCGGCCAGGCGCTCGACCGTCTCGGCCAGCCGCTCGAGGCGATGAAGGCGCTCGACCAGGCGATCGCGCTCGACCCCAAGCTCGCCGCCGCGCACGGCAACCGCGCCAATATCCTGGTCGACGCCGGCATGCCGCTCGAAGCACTCAAGAGCTTCGACAAGGCGCTGGCGCTGGCCCCGGATTCGATCCCCGACTTGATCAACCGCGGCGCGCTGCTCGCCCCGCTCGGCCGCTACCAGGACGCGCTGCGCGACTATGACAAGGCGCTCGCCCTCGATCCGTCCGTTCCGGAAGTGCACACCAACCGCGCCAATGTCCTCAAGGACCTGGCGATGATGGAGATCGGCGCCGGCAGCACCGACAGCGCGCATCTCGACGCGGCGCTCGCCGGCTACGATCGCGCCATCAAGATCGAGCCGCGCCTGCACGATGCCTATCTCGCGCGCGCCATGCTCAAGCTGATGCGCGGCGACTGGGTCGCCGGCTTTGAGGATTACGAGCACCGCTCGGACGTCGGCCGGCCCGGCTTCACGCCGCTGGACGAGCCGCGCTGGGACGGTGCGCCGCTTGCCGCCGGCGAGCGACTGGTGCTGCTGGCTGAACAAGGCCTCGGCGACACCATCCAGTTCTGCCGCTTCGCACCCGTGCTGGCGGCGCAAGGGGTCGATGTGACCTTGCTGGTCAAGCCGGCGATGGCGCCGCTGATGGCAACGCTGCCGAACGTCACTATCGCGACCGACGCCGACGCCATCCGCAAGGAAGGCCGCGCGTTTGTCTGGCTGCCGCTGATGAGCGCGCCGCATATTCTCGGCACGACAATCGACACGCTGCCGCGCGCGACGCCTTATCTCAAGGCCGATCCGGCGCGGGTCGCGACATGGGCCGGCAAACTGGGGGACGCCACGTTCAAGATCGGCATCAACTGGTCGCCGGGCCATGCCGATCATACGGTGACGTCGCAGCGCGATATTCCGCTGGCCGCTTTCGCTGAACTAGCCGCCCTGCCCGGCGTCGAACTCATCGCTTTGCAAAAAGGCGCGGCCGTCGACGATATCGCCAAGGTGGCGTTCCGCGACAAGATCCGCGTTATCGACGCCGACACGAAGGCGGACGCCGACTTCTTCCTCGACACCGCGGCGGTGATGGAAAGCCTCGATCTGGTAATCGGCTGCGACACCTCGGTCGTGCATCTGGCAGGAAGCCTGGCGCGGCCGGTGTTCACCGCCGTGCCGGTGATCTCCGACTGGCGCTGGATGCTCGGGCGTAACGACACGCCGTGGTACCCGACCATGCGCGTGTTCCGGCAGGCCGCGCCGGGACAATGGGGACCGGTCTTCCAACACATCGCCGCTGCGGTGCGAGAAAAGCTGGCCTGAACGGCGCGGCCGGCAAAAGGGAACTTTTCCGGCGGCCAGCCATTATCGGGGCGAAACCTTCCCCGATAAAGGACCCGCCCCCATGACCGCCAAGACCGTCACCCGGCTGAAGACCCCGACCGATCTGGAAAACAAGGCGACGACAGCGGTGGCCGGCGCGCTCAATGCGATCCTGGCCGACACTTTCGCGCTTTATATGAAGACCAAGAACTTCCACTGGCATGTCAGCGGTCCGCATTTCCGCGACTATCATCTGATGTTCGACGAACAGGCGGCGGAATTGTTCGCCTCGACCGACGAACTGGCCGAGCGCGTGCGCAAGATCGGCGGCAATACTTTGCGTTCCATCGGCGACGTCGCCAAGCACCAGACGATTGCCGACAATGACGCCAATTATGTATCGCCGGAAGACATGCTGGCCGAGCTGCGCGCCGACACCCAGCACACGATCGAGGCGATGCGCAAGGCGCACAAGCTGTGCGACGACCACGAGGATGTCGCGACCGCGAGCCTTTTGGAAAACTTCATCGATGCCGCGGAAAAGCGCGCCTGGTTCCTGTTCGAGGCCGGCCGCAACAGCGACGGCGGCGGGCATTAAGGCTCCGGCTTTAAGCTTCAGGTTTGCTCCGGCGCCGGCTTGCGATTGAGCCGGCGCAGAACGAGTGCCGCCAGCAACAGCAGCACGCCGGCGATCAATACCGACACAGGCGTGGCGCCCAGCCGCTCGAACCACTGCGTATAGAAGTGGATGGCGCCGAACACGGCAACGGTATTGACCAGCCAGGGACGCCCGGCGCGCATGGCCCAGACCATCGCCGCGACCAGCAGCACCGCCCAGGCTATACCGAAGGCGTAGTCGGGGATGACGACCTTTATATTCGCCACCGAACGCGGCGGCACACGCTCGCCGTTGAACATGAAAAAGGGATCGCCCCACAGTGAACCGATCCAGAAGCCGCAATTGACCAGCACGATCGACATGCGCGCGGCGGCGAGCGCGATGCGCTCGTAGCCGGCGTTCAAGCGATTCGATGCCTGATAGGCCAGAAGCGCCAGCGCCGAAAATAATGCAATGGTCAATGTCGGCTCAAAGATCGCCAGCGAATAGGCCGCGTGGCTGTAGCCGGTACGCGCGCCGAGGCAGGCGGACGCCGCCAGCACGGCAAAGCACATCAGCAGGCTGGAGCGCGCGGCGATCGCCGCCAGCGTCAAAGCGCCAGTGACAACAAGCGTCGAAGCGAGCGAGCCCTCGCCCAGCGCCAGCACGCCGCCGCAGAACATCAACGCGCCGACGATCAGGCAGATCTCGCCGAGCACGAACCACGGCGGCTGCCGCACGATGACAAGGCCGCCGGCGAAGATCGCGACGCCCATGGCGACCGCGGTCGCCGGCGTCGGCACCAAAGCCACCGCGCCGGCGGCGACTCCGACCACGCCAAAGCCGATCAGGATATTGAAGGCCAAAGTGCCGACATCCGATGAGGCGAGGCCCTTGAGGCGCACGGCCTCCTCCGGCGTCAGCTTGCCCTCTTCGACCAGCCTGGAAATGTCGAGCGTGATTTTCATATCGCCTGCCCCGCCGCAAGCATCCCTATCACGAAACCACCAGCTTCAGCACCGTCGCCGCCGCCATGAATTCGGCGAAGCGGCCTTCGCGACGCTTGAGCGCCATGTCATCGAGACCCCATTGCGCCATTTGATAGTCCTCGTCGGCATGCGCCGCTTTCCACGCCGCCGCCGGATCGAGCGCGCCGGCGTTGAGCGCCAGCCCGATCAAGGCCGAGCCGGTCAAGGTCATGATCGAGGCGACTGCGCCGAGGCGCCATAGGTCTTTCGGTATGCTCGCCGACGCGGCCGCGATCGCTTCCTGCGGCTGCGGCGCATAAACGATGCCCTCGATCAGGATGAAGCGCGCGCCGAGCGCGTCGCGCGCCCAGGCGATCACCGGGTCCCATTCGGCCTTCTGCAATTCGACCAGACCCGGCGGCGTATCGGCGCGATAGCAAATGAGATCGGAGCCGAGATACTGGACGATCTCCTCGACCACCGGACCCGGAGTCGCGGCGACGCCGTCGATGACGACGTTAGCAAGGCGCGTCAGCGACATGGCGAAAGGATCGATGACCTCGACCTGCGCTTCCCATTCCGCCGCGATGGCGGTCGCCAGTTCGCGCACCGGCGCGACCAGCGCCTTGCGCGCCGGCGTCATCACCTGCTTGCCGTCGAGCAAGAGAGGAAAACCCTCGCCGTTATTCTCGCCAACCTGCGCCTGCTTGTAGAAGCGCTTGCGCAAGGACGCGCGCGCGCCCTGCCGCGCCGACACCATCGGATCGAGCGGCTGGTTGATGAAGATTTCCTCGATGAACTCACGCATGACGGACAACCTTCTCGCTCATGTCGCTCTTGTCGCTCGCGGGCCACAGCCCAGCCAGCGCCGCATCGAGCGCGGCGAAGTCGTCGATGACCGACACGGCGCCGGCCTCGTGCAGATCGGCGACCGGATGGTAGCCCCACGATACGCCGATGGCCGACGCTTGGGCATTTCGCGCCATCGCCATATCGAACACGGTGTCGCCGATGACGACCGTATTCTCCGGCCCGATGCCGGTCTCGCGCATCGCCTCCAGCACCATGCCCGGATGAGGCTTGGACGGCGCGGTGTCGGCGGTTTGTATCGTCGCGAAAACGCCGTCGAGCGCATGGGTTTCGATCATGGCGGCGACGCCGCGCCGCGATTTGCCGGTGGCGACGCCGATCACACAATCGTCACGCCGTTGCAAACTTTCCAGCGCGTCACGCGCGCCGGGATAAAGCGGCGCTTTCCAGGTGCCAGCCGCGCGCATCGCCGTGAAGGCCTGCTTGTAGCCGATTACCAGCTCGTCGATCGGATGATCCTCGCCGGCTGACAAGCGCTCCATCGCATTCGCCAGCGACAGGCCGATGATCGCGCGCACCGCGGCGGGCTCCGGACTGGGCAAGCCCTGCCCGCGCCAGGCCATGTCCATCGCCGCACAGATCATGTGCTGACTATCCATCAGCGTACCGTCGACATCGAAAAGGATGAGCTTCATGTGATTTTTTTACGGATGGTTTATTGCCGCGCCGGGGATGCATAGCGCCTCCCCTGCCCCAAGGGAACCTGATTGTGCGCCGCAATACATGGAGGCGATCAGCCGCAAAAAGGCCCCGCCATGGTCAGCAAAGCGACATGCCGCGCTGCGAAAGACCGGGCATCGACATTGCGCTATATCATGGCGCACGTTGTTTCGGAGCGCGAAAAGACGCCCTGCGCATGTCGTTGAAAGATCAGCGCTATGACGGAAGGATAAGTAGCCTTGGGCGAATTCTGCTCATAATATCACCTTCGGAGTCGTGCCGGATAACAAGGCCGACCCGGGGGAAACCGGCCCGGTGCTGGCTATAACGCGAACCGCTCGTACAGAGATCACTTGCGGCCGCGTTTTGAGAAAGCAATGAAGAATACCGACATTTCCGACCCGCAATATTTCCACAAGGTCGTGGACTGCCAATACGCCTGTCCGGCGCACACGCCCGTTCCCGAATATATCCGCATGATCGCCGCCGGGCGTTACGGCGACGCTTATATGGTGAACTGGAAGTCGAATGTGTTTCCGGGAATTCTCGGCCGCACCTGCGACCGCCCGTGCGAACCGGCCTGCCGGCGCGTGCGCGTCGAGGAAGAGCCTGTCGCGATCTGCCGGTTGAAGCGCGTCGCCGCCGATTTCAAGGAAGACATCACCGGGCGCATGCCCAAGCCGGCCGCGCGCCACAACGGCAAGCGCGTCGCATTGGTTGGTGGCGGCCCCGCGTCGCTGACCGTCGCGCGCGATCTTGCGCCGCTCGGCTATAGCGTCACCGTGTTCGACGCCGACGCCAAGGCGGGCGGCATGATCCGCACACAGATCCCGAAATTCCGCCTGCCCGATTCAGTGATCGACGAAGAGACCGATTACGTTCTCAATCTCGGCGTCGACTTCCGCGGCGGTCAGCGCATCGAATCGATGAAGGCGCTGTTGGCGCAGGACTGGGACGCGATCTTCGTCGGCACCGGCGCGCCGCGCGGCCGCGACCTCGATATCCCCGGCCGCAAGGAAGCCGCCGCGAATATTCATATCGGCATCGACTGGCTGTCTTCCGTATCGTTCGGCCACATCAGCAAGATCGGCCGGCGCGTCATCGTGCTCGGCGGCGGCAACACGGCGATGGACTGCTGCCGTTCCTCGCGCCGGCTCGGCGGCGAGGAAGTGCAGGTCGTGGTGCGCTCCGGCTTCGACGAGATGAAGGCGTCGCCCTGGGAAAAGGAAGACGCTCAGCACGAAGGCATCCCGATTCATAATTTCCTGGTGCCGAAGGAATTCACTCACGAGAACGGCAAGCTCACCGGCGTCATCTTTGAAAAGGTGAAGGCGGAGTTTGACGCCAAGGGCCGCCGCAAGCTGGTGAACGCCGGCGAGCCGGATCAGCATTTTCCCTGCGACGACGTGCTGGTCGCCGTCGGCCAGGAAAACGCCTTCCCCTGGATCGAGCGCGACGCCGGCATCGCCTTCGACGAATGGAACATGCCGAAGGTCGATGAGAAGACCTTCCAGTCGAGCAACCCGAAAGTGTTCTTCGGCGGCGACGCCGCCTTCGGCCCCAAGAACATCATCTGGGCGGTGGCGCATGGCCACGAAGCCGCGGTGTCGATCGACAAGATGCTCAATGGCGAGGACATCGCCGAGCGCCCGCTGCCGGCGGTCGAGGTGATCAGCCAGAAGATGGGCATTCACGAATGGTCCTATGACAACCAGATCGATCTCGACAAGCGCTACAAGGTGCCGCATCGCGATCTCGGCATCGCGCTCAAGGATATCAAGTCCGAGGTCGAACTGGGGTTCGACGTCAATCTGGCGCTGAAAGAGGCCGGGCGTTGCCTGAATTGCGACGTGCAGACCGTGTTCAATGCGCCTTTGTGCATCGAGTGCGACGCCTGCGTCGACATCTGTCCGATGGATTGCATTACTTTCACGCCGAATGGCGAGGAAGCCGAATTGCGCACCCGCCTGACCGCTCCGGCCAAGAACCTCACTCAGGCGCTTTATGTGCAGGACGGCCTGAAGACCGGCCGCGCCATGATCAAGGATGAAGACGTCTGCCTGCATTGCGGCCTGTGCGCCGAACGCTGTCCGACCGGCGCCTGGGACATGCAGAAATATCTGCTCGAAGTAACACACGCAGGAAGCTCATGCCGACCGCCAAATCCAGCGCAGCGCCGATCAGCCGCGTAAACGACTTCGTCGTTCGCTTTGCCAACGTCAACGGCTCCGGCTCCGCCAGCGCCAATGAAATGTTCGCCCGCGCCATCATGCGCATGGGTGTGCCGGTGGCGCCGCGCAACATCTTTCCGTCGAACATTCAAGGGTTGCCGACCTGGTACGAGGTGCGCGTCACCGAGGCCAACCATCTCGGCGCGCGCGGCGGCGTCGACCTGATGGTGGCGATGAACCCGCAGACTTTCGATAAGGACATCGCCGGCATCGAGGCCGGCGGCTATCTGTTCTACGATTCGACCAAGGAGCTGCCGGCCTCGAAATTCCGGCCCGACATCACCGTCATCGGCGTGCCGCTGACGGCGATCTGCAACCGCGAATACACCGATCCGCGCCAGCGCCAGCTGTTCAAGAACATCATCTATATCGGCGCGCTGACCGCGCTTCTGGACATGGATGTGAAGGCGGTCGAACAACTGATCGGCGAACAATACAAGAGCAAGCCGCAGCTGATCGAACCGAACCTGAAAGCGCTCAATATCGGCCGCGACTTCGCCATCCTCAATCTGTCATGCCCGATCGGCTTGACCGTCAGGAAGGCCGACAAGGTCGGCGACCGCATTTTCATCGAGGGCAATGCCTCGGCGGCGCTCGGCGCGGTCTATGGCGGCGCCACCGTCTGCGCCTGGTATCCGATCACTCCGTCTTCCGGCCTCGCCGACGCTTTCACCAAGCATTGCGAAAAACTGCGCGTCGATCCGGAAACCAAGAAGGCGAAATACGCCATCGTCCAGGCCGAGGATGAACTGGCCTCGATCGGCATGGTGATTGGAGCTGCCTGGAACGGCGCGCGCGCTTTCACGGCGACGTCCGGCCCCGGCATTTCGCTGATGCAAGAATTTATTGGGCTCGCCTATTTCGCGGAAATTCCGGCGGTGATCTTCGACGTGCAGCGCGCCGGCCCCTCGACCGGCATGCCGACGCGCACGCAGCAATGCGACATCATTTCGTGCGCTTATGCCTCGCACGGCGACACCAAGCATATCCTGTTGTTCCCGGAGAACCCGGCCGAAGCCTTCGAATTCGGCGCCATCGCCTTCGATCTCGCCGACCGCCTGCAGACGCCGGTTTTCGTCATGCTCGATCTCGACATCGGCATGAACCATCATCTGTCGCGCCCGCTCACTTGGGACGACAGCAAGAAGTTCGACCGCGGCAAGGTGATAACGGCCGAGGAACTCGAGGCCGGCAAGGATTTCGGCCGCTATCTCGACGTCGATGGCGACGGCATTCCGTTCCGCACCTATCCCGGCACGCATCCGACCAAGGGCTCGTTCTTCACCCGTGGTACCTCGCGCGACCGCTACGCCAAATACACCGAAGAAGGCGCACCTTACGTCGACAACATGCAGCGCCTGGTGCGCAAGTTCGACACCGCCAAGGATATGGTGCCGCGCCCGCTGCAGGCCACCTCGGTCAACCAGACCAAATACGGCGTTCTGTATTTCGGCTCGACCGCGCCGGCGATGGACGAAGCCATCCACATGATCGAGGCGCGCGGCCATGCGCTCGACCGCATGCGCATCCGCGCCTTCCCGTTCCATTCGTCGGTCAACTCGTTCGTCGCCGACCACGATTTCGTTTTCGTCGTCGAGCAGAACCGCGACGCTCAACTGCGCTCGCTGATCGTCAACGAATGCGGCATCGACCCGGTGCGGCTGGTGCCGATCCTGCATTATGACGGCACGCCGATTACCGCGCGCTTTATCGCCAAAGCCATCGGCGATCATCTCGACCAGCTCAAGCTGACGCCGATGAAGGTGACCTCATGACCTATCTCGCCAAGCCGAAATTCCATCATCCCGGTCTGCCGAAAAACGATCTCGGCTACACTCACCGCGATTACGAAGGCACGGTGTCGACTTTGTGCGCCGGCTGCGGCCATGACTCGATCACCGCCGCGATCATCCAGGCCTGCTTCGAGCTGTCGATAGAGCCGCATCGCGTTGCCAAGATTTCCGGAATCGGCTGTTCGTCGAAGACGCCGACCTATTTCCTCGGCAATTCGCACGGGTTTAATTCGGTGCACGGCCGCATGCCGTCGGTGCTGACCGGAGCGAACCTCGCCAATCGCGACCTGATCTATCTCGGTGTCTCCGGCGACGGCGATTCAGCCTCCATCGGCTTCGGCCAGTTCGCGCATGCGCTGCGGCGCGGCGTCAACATGGCCTATATCGTCGAAAACAACGGCGTCTACGGCCTGACCAAGGGCCAGTTCTCGGCCACCGCCGACCGCGGCTCGAAGTCGAAGCGCGGCGTCACCAATACCGACAATTCCATCGATCTGGCGGCCATTGCGCTACAGCTCGGCGCCTCGTTTGTCGCCCGCTCGTTCTCCGGCGACAAGCAGCAGCTTGTGCCGATCATCAAGGCGGCGATCGCGCACAAGGGCGCCGCCTTCATCGATGTCATCTCGCCATGCGTGGCCTTCAACAACCACGCCGGCTCGACCAAGAGCTTCGATTTCGTGCGCGAGCACAACGAGGCGGTCAACCGCCTCGACGTCATTTCCGGCCGCATGCCGATCGAAGTGCAATACGCGCCCGGCCAGATCGAGATCGTCGAGCAGCATGACGGCTCGACTATCGCATTGCGCAAACTGGATGCCGATTATCAGGTGCACGACCGCGCCGCCGCGCAGGCGTTCCTCCAGCATCACGCGGCCAAGGGCCAGATCGTCACCGGCCTGTTGTATGTCGAAAAAGACGCCGACGATCTGCACGCGCATCTGCACACGGTCGACACGCCGCTCAATGCGCTGAACGAGAAGGAACTGTGCCCCGGCCAGTCCGCGCTCGACAAGTTCAACGCCAGCATGCGGTAACCCGCCGGCGCTTTAAGGGCGGGATGCGGATCGCTCAGGCGGCGCGCAAGTCGCCGGCGGCCGGCAACTGGCCGACCGATACCTGATTGCGGCCGGCGGCCTTGGCAGCGTAAAGCAGCCGGTCGGCGAATTCGACCAGGGCGGCCGGCTCACCTCTGAGGTTTCTGGCGGTCGCGGCGCCGATGCTGATGGTCATGCGCGGACCGGCCGGCGAACGCGGATGCGTGATGTCGGCGTGGCGCAGCGCGGCCGCGAGTTTGTTGGCCACCGCCAAGGCGCCGGCGGTGCCGATGTCGGGCATCAGCACGACGAATTCCTCGCCGCCGTAGCGCGCAACGATATCGCCCGGCCGCTTGATCGTATCGACCAGCAATTGCGCGAGTTGGCGCAGGCAGGCATCGCCCTGCGGATGGCCGCAATGATCGTTATAGGCCTTGAAGTGGTCGACATCGATCATCAGCAGCGATAGCGGCGCGCCGGCGCGGCGGCAGCGGCGCCATTCGCGCTCCAGCGCGGCGTCGAAGCGGCGGCGGTTGGGGATGCCGGTCATCGCGTCGGTCGACAGCAAGTGGGTCATCACCAGGCCTTGCGCATATTGCATCCGCTGGCTGCGCTGCAGAGAATTGGCCGCTGTAAAGCCGAGCGCATTGGCGAGGAATACCCAGACCAGCGCGCGATAAAAAACATCGGGCGCCAACGCATCGCCGAGCACCTGCGACCACCATATCGGCGCGATACAGGAAAAGGTGATGGCGAGCACGGTCGATCCGGTCAGCCGAAGCGGCAGATAGAGATAGATGACGAACACGATGCCGACCATCAATGTTGGCCACATTCCAATCATATCCGGGCGGAGCGTCAGCATGCCTAAGCGACCGACGATGCCGATAGCGAGGCTTGCCAGCGTCATGGCTTCGAGGAGTTGCGGCGAACGAATGCGCGCGCCGATCGCCAAACCGACGAGCGGCAGCCAGATCAGGGTAAAGGCCTGCGCCAACGCCGCCGTATTACTGACGCCACGGCCGCAGGCGTCGAGTTCGACAAAAAAATTCAGGCCGCTGGCGACGGCGACCAGCACCAGCAGCAGGAGAACACGGCCCCGATCCTCAGGAAAACGGTGCTGCTGATAATCGCGCTCGCATTTTGGGTCCGCAAGGCGCGCGGTCCAGCGCGTCACCGCGACCGGCGTGATCGCCACGCCGACGTCATCGCGTTTAAGCCGTCCGTTTGCTGGAGATTCGATCAACGTCCACTCCCTATGTTGGGTATAGGATGTGAGCCGTTGACAAAGTCCTAGCGCCGGCCTGTCACCGGAAACTTCTGTGGTTATAAAACTCCTTTATTTCAGATGGTTAACGCTTCAGCGCAGCGAGCGCCTCGAGCATTTCGCGCGGCGGCTGCATCTTGATGGCCAGCGGCTTGCCGGTTTCCAGCAGGCTCTTGAGGCTGGACAGAATTGCGGGCCAGCCGGCGCGGCCACCCGACAGAAGAGCGTCCGGCACGTCCCACTGGTGCGCCTCGGTCATCGTCAAGCGAACGCTGTCGCCGGCCTGTTCGATGTCGTAGCTCACCAGGCAATCCGGCAAGTCGCGCATCTGCGGCAACCAGCGCACGCCCCAAGTGACAGCCAAGCGGCGCGGCGGCGACCATTCGACCACCGCGCCGGAGACGTCGATCGTGCCATCGGGCTTGCGCATGACGAACGCCCCACCCTGCTTCGGCTCGATCTCGATCGCCGAGCCGAAGAAATAGGCCGTGCTGAACTCCGGTGCCGTCAACGCCGCCCAGATCTTTTCCGGCGTCGATGCGATGAAGATGACGTAAACCGTCTTCGGTTTGAACCTGGCAATATCGATCATGATCACGCTCCGGTGGCGGCGCGCTTTTGCGCCTCGTCGTCCCAGGACGGCGCAAGTCCCTTCCCCGTCTCCAGGAAGCTCTTCAGGCTCGACAGCACCGCCGGCCAACCTTTGCTGATCATGCGGAACATGACGCTGCCTTCGTCGAAGTCGTCATGCGTGACGGTCAGGCGCGTCTGGTCCTTGAACGGCTCCAGTTCGAAGGTGACGCGCGACATCCGCTCATCGGGCAAATCCTTGTACATTGGTTTCCAGCCATAAACGAGACGGTGCGGCGGATCGCTCTCGATGATCGGATCGTCATGCGCCTTCGCACCCGCCGCGGTAAAGGCGGTCATGCGGTCTCCGGGTTTGCCGGAGGCCTCGACGCGATAGCCGAACCAGTATTGTTCGGAGAGATCGGCTTGGTCAGCGCCTGCCAAACTTTCTGAGGCGACGCGGCGATATAGGTGACGTAGACGAATGTCGGTTTACTCATGACGCTTCTCCAGATTTTTTTTCAACGCACTCAGCGCTTGCAATCGCGCCTCTTCGAATTTTCCGATCCAACGTTCGGCGATCTCGTGGATCGGCACCGGATTGAGGTAATGCAGTTTCTCGCGGCCGCGTTTGACCGTAGCGACGAGGTTGGCCTCCTCCAGAATGGCGAGATGCTTGCTCACCGCCTGCCGGCTCATGCCGATGCCGGATGTCGCCAGCCGCTCGCATAGCTCGCCTAAGGTCTGGCCGTTCTCGGCACGCAGACGATCGAGCAACTCCCGGCGGCTGCTATCGGCCAGCGCTTTGAAGACGGCATCCATGAAAACAATATGCAACCTTTTGGTTGCCTGTCAAGACACTGTGTCGCGGTTCCCTGCGGGGAACTTAGGCCTCCCCCGGCACGTTGACGACGCGGCAATGGCCGACTTTACGAAAGGCGCGCAATGGTGACCGCACCGAGCAAGATCCAGCGCGCCGGGCGCGCCAAGGGTCCGCCGAAAGGCATCAGCGAGAAGGAAGTCGCCGACGTCGAGGAGATGTCGGCGCCACGCACGCCGGTGATCTACGAGGTGGTGCGGCGGCTGGGCGAGGACGAGATGTCCAGGCCGATCACTTCGCTGTGGTGGTCGGGCGTCGCCGCCGGCCTGTCGATCAGCTTTTCGCTCCTGGCGCAGGCGATCCTGCAAGAGCATCTGCCGGATGCGCCGTGGCGGCCGCTGGTCGTCAGCTTCGGCTATTGCGTCGGCTTCCTGATGGTCGTGCTCGGCAACCAGCAACTGTTTACCGAAAGCACGATCACGGTGGTGCTGCCGGTGTTCAAGGACATCAACTTGCGCAATTTCTGGCGCATGGGCCGGCTATGGGGAATCGTGCTCTGCGCGAATTTCTTTGGCACTCTCATCGCGGCTGCATTCTGCACCTTCACGCCGGCGTTGGAGCCCGCGCTTCTGCACGGCATGCAGGATATCAGCCGCGTGCTTTTGGCCCTGAGCTGGTGGGACATGATGTTTAAGGGAATCACGTCGGGCTTTCTCATCGCCGCGATGGTGTGGATGATTCCTTCCGCCGAAAGCGCCAAGTTCGCCGTCATCACACTGATGACCTATTTGATCGCGATCGGCGGCTTCACCCATATCGTCGCCGGCAGCATGGAAGCCAACATGTTGATCATGTCGGGCGACTGGGAATGGTGGCGCATGCTCGGACAGTTTTTTGTGCCGGTGCTGCTCGGCAATATGATCGGCGGCACCGCGCTGTTCGCGCTGATCTCCTACGCGCAGGTGATGGAGGAGATCTGAGACTGCGCCGCGCTACTGGTTGATACAGCCACCGACGTAGGCTTCGCGGTTGCCGGCGGCCTGACCGTAAACGCCGGCCTGATGCGCGCAGCGCATGGCGCGGTCCTGCCCCGTTTCGGCGCCGCCGACGCCCGCCCCCGGCAAATTCGGCAGCAGGCGGCCGGTGTCCGGCACATAGATCGGCGGCGGAACGGCTGGCGAGCCGCTGACATCTGGCTCGGTATTGAGCGGCACACGGACGTGGCGATGGCTGCCGCGCGGGGATTGATATTTCGGCGCCAGCCACGGTTCGGACGGCTTTGGCTGCCGGGTGCCCGGCTCCGGCTTCATGATGCTGTACGGATCGTCGACCGTTTGTGCGCGCGCCGAAAGCGGCGGCGCAAGCGCCGCAACAACCAGCACGCCTATGGCCATCAAACTTCGCATAGTCTCAAGATGGGCATGAAAAGCGAAGGGCGCTAGTCCTCTTCCGGCGCGTCGACGATCGGGTCGTACTGGCTGACGTCGAGACCGAGCAGGTTCCAGGAATGCAGCATATGCGGCGGCAGCGGCGCCGATATGTCGATGGTGCCACCGCGCGGATGCGGCACGACGATCCGACGCGCCAGCAAATGCAGCTTGTTCTGGATGCCGCCGGGCAGCTCCCAGTTCTCGATGTTGAAATATTTCGGATCGCCGATGATCGGATTGCCGACATGGGCCATATGCGCGCGCAATTGATGGGTACGGCCGGTGACGGGTTTCAGCGAAATCCAGGCGAGCTTCTGCGCCGAGGTTTCCACCACCGCGTAATAGGTCACCGCATGGACGGCATCCTTCTCGCCATGCTTGGCGATGCGCATATACGAATCCTCGTCGTCCTCGTATTTCGCCAGATAAGTCGAGATGCGGCCCTGCTTCGGCTTCGGCACGCCGGCCACCAAAGCCCAGTAGATCTTGCGCGCGGCGCGGGTGCGGAACGTTTTGGCGAGCGCGGCGGCGGCAAAACGGGTTTTGGCCACCAGCAGACAGCCGGCGGTGTCCTTGTCGAGGCGATGCACCAGACGCGGACGCTGCGCATCGGCGTGCGGCGCGCGCAACGACTCGAGCATGTCGTCGACATTCTCCTTCACGCCGGAGCCGCCCTGCACGGCAAGGCCTGCCGGCTTGTTCAGCACCAGCACGTCGTCGTCTTCCGACAACGTGATCGAGCGGAGGAATTCGCGGTCCTTCATCGCCTGCGGGGCTTCCTCGCGTACCTTCGGTGCCTCGAGTTGCAGCGGCGGAATGCGCACCGCCTGCCCCGCGACGAGCCGGCTCTTCGGTTCGGTGCGCCGGCTGTTCACGCGCACTTCGCCCTTGCGGACGATGCGCTGGATGTGACTGAACGACAGGCCGGGAAAGCGCGCCTCGAAGAAACGATCGACGCGCATGCCGTCTTCGTCGGGCGTGACAAAGATGGTCTGCACGCCGGCGGAATAATTGGCCGGGTTGGGCACGGGCTTAGGTTTCGGCGCGGGCGCCGCCGCCATCGCGGCCTTGGTCGAGAATGAATTGTCGCGCGGCGGACGGGCCGGAAAGGCGCGGCCTTTTTCATTGCGGAATGAATCGGGACGCGGCTCGGGACGCGTGCGCGAACGCGAACCGGGTCTGTCACCGGGCTGCGCGGCAGCGCGCCCCGGCTTGACGTCGAATTTGGCATCGAAGCGGCGGGCTGGCCGGCCCTCGGGCTTTGCCACGGACCGGGCGCCCGGTTTGGCGAACTTGCCGTCACGCTTGGGCTTGAAGTCGCCGCGCATGTCGCGGCTTTTGCCGGCGGCGGCTTTGCCGGCGAATTTGCCGCCCGGCTTGCCGTCGCCGCGATCCCTCTGCCGGTCCTGGCGGCCGCCGCGCCCGGCAGGCGGTCTGCCGACGGACGATTTGCCGCCGCCGGGCCGCGGGCCGTTACCATTACGGGTCATCGTTCATTCCTTCTGCAACAACCGGTCATGCCGACCCGGCGGTCATTCGCGCAAGCGCGGTATCGCGACCGTCAAGACCGGCAAGCCGGACCTTGAACATGTCCGTGAGCGCGTCGCGCAATTCCGCCACCGAGCGCAGCACGCGCTTCTCGCTGCCGTCCTTGCGGTGCACCGAAAGCGCATTATTGGCGAGCGCATAGCGGCGATCAGGCTCGGCGCGCGCGCCCATCAGCCCGTTAACGAAGATCGATTGCGGGTGGGTGGAGACAAACCAGCTACCCTGTTCATGGTCGCTCTGCAACTGTTCCGAGAGATCGAAGCGATAGAACTTCATCCAGCGGTCCTGGAGCCTGAATTGCAGCGTATAATGGTCGCCGTCGCGCAGCACCTGGAACGGCTCGTGCGGGGTCTCCTGCTCGGCCGCCGAATTCAGCAAAAGCGGCCCGGTCAGCACATTGCCGCCGAAACCAGCGTCAACCAGATAGCGCTCGCCGTCGAGATCGACGACCAGCAGCATATGCACGCGCGGCGTCCGCACACCGGCCGGCACGTTCCACAGCACCCGCGCTGCATGCTCGCTGACCGCAAAGCCCATCGCCCGCAGCGCATGCGCGAACAACAGGTTCTGCTCGTAGCAATAGCCGCCGCGGCCGTCGTGGATGAGCTTTTGCTCAAGCGACCGGGCGTCGAATCGTACCGGGCGGTCGAGCAGAGGATCGAGATTTTCAAACGCAATGGCCTGCGGCTGCAACAGGTGCAGCGCCTTCAACGTGTCGAGCGTGGCCGAACGCCCGCCCGCGTAGCCGATCCGTGCCAAATAAGCGTCGAGGTCGATTGTCATGACGGCCGCTCCCTCATGCTCGGATTCATGCGCACTGCTGCAAGCGTCATGGGCACCGCTGCAAATCGCCGCGCGGGCCGCGGTCCCAACTCAGGGAAAGCCGACCCGCATGCGGGTGCAAAGATACCGAGATCGAGCGTTCGCCGGCCTCGCCCCAGCAGAAAGCCTGAATGTAGGTCGTCTCGCCCGCCTTGTACATGCGGCCGATCCGGCAGCTGTCGCCGCGCCAGCGCACCGCGTAGCTGGTGACGACCAACAACGGCGCGGCGCCGGTCTCGAACATCCCGCCCTCGCAGGCGGCGGCATCGGCGGCCCAGCGGCCGGCGATGGCGTCGGCGGCGCGCGACGACGCGCTCAAAGCCGCCAGCAGCGCGGCCGCGACCGCCCATTTCCTCAACGTCATTCCCCGCCCTTTTCTTTCCTCAGCTTGGCCCAGTAATCGAGGCGCTTTCGGACCTCGCGCTCGAAGCCGCGTTCGGGCGGGTTGTAGAACTGCTGGCGCGGCAGCGCATCGGGAAAATAGTTCTGGCCCGAGAACGCATCCTCGGTGTCGTGATCGTAAGAATAGCCGCGCCCGTAACCTTCCGACTTCATCAGGTTGGTCGGCGCATTGAGAATATGTTTCGGCGGCACCAGCGAGCCGGCGCTCTTGGCAACTTGCTTGGCAGCGCCGAAAGCGGCATAGCCGGCATTCGATTTCGGCGCGGTGGCGACATAGAGCACGGCCTGCGCGATGGCCAGTTCGCCTTCCGGGCTCCCAAGAAAATCGTAGGCTTCCTTGGCGGCATTGGCGATGACAAGCGCCTGCGGATCGGCCAGCCCAATATCCTCGATTGCCATGCGCACAACGCGGCGGCAGATGTAAAGCGGCGGCTCGCCGGCATCCAACATGCGCGCGAGATAATAGAGCGCGGCGTCCGGGTCAGAGCCGCGCACCGATTTATGCAACGCCGAAATGAGATTGTAATGGCCGTCCTGCGCCTTGTCGTAGATCGGCGCGCGCCGCTGCACGATGTCCTGCAATCGGGCCTGATCGAAGACTTCGCCGGGACGCGCCGCGCGCCAGATTTCCTCGGCCAAAGTCAGCGAGGCGCGGCCATCGCCGTCGGCCATATTGACGAGCGCGGTGCGCGCACCATCGTCGAGCGGCAGCTTCCTGCCTTCGAGTTCCTCGGCGCGCGTGAGCAACTTCTCGATCGCGGCGGCATCGAGCGAACGGAACACCAGCACGCGCGCGCGCGACAACAAAGCGGCGTTGAGTTCGAAGGACGGATTTTCGGTGGTGGCACCGACCAGCACGATGGTGCCGTCTTCCATCACCGGCAAAAATGAGTCCTGCTGAGCGCGGTTAAAGCGGTGCACCTCGTCGACGAACAGCAACGTTCCCTTGCCGCTTTCGCGGCGCAAGCGTGCGGCATCAAATACCTTCTTCAGATCCGCGACACCGGAAAACACTGCTGAAATCTGCTCGAAATGCAGCTCGGTGGCGTCTGCCAAGAGGCGTGCCACCGTGGTCTTGCCGGTGCCGGGCGGGCCCCAGAAGATGAGCGAGCCGAGCGAGCGCGTTGCCAGCATGCGGGTCAACGCGCCGTCCGGGCCGAGCAGATGGTCCTGCCCCACCACCTCTTCGAGCTTCGAGGGCCGCAGCTTGTCGGCGAGCGGACGCGGCGCGTCCTTGTCGAGGCCGGCGGCGGCGAACAGATTGGGCCCGGGCTTGGGGCGGGAGGTCATCCGCCGAACACCGCGGAAATTTTCTGGCCGCGCCGCATCAGGACAATGCGCCAGGAGGCACTTTGCGTTTTGCTGGCAGTATCGAGGTCGTGCGTCTTGCCGATGCGCGCGCCGTTGACTTCCTGAATCACATCGCCGCGCTGGAAGCCGAGATTGCTCGCATAGGAGCCGTTGTCGACATCGAGAACGACGACGCCATTGTCGACATTCTGCAACTGCAATTCGTCGGCCAAGGCAGGCGACAGATTGGCTACCTTGGCGCCGGAGAATGGCGAGCGCGAGCGGATGGTGATCTCTTCGCGCGGCGATTCCGGCGCGGTCTGAAGTGCGACGGTCGCAATCAGCTCCTGCCCGGCGCGCATGATGCCGAGCTTTGCATTGCCGCCGAGCGGCTTGGTTGCGAAACGATAGTCAAAGGCATTGGTGTCGTCGACCGCCTGCCCGTCCACCGAAATGATCAGATCGCCGGCTTTAAGCCCTGCTTGCGCCGCCGGACCTGCCGGTGTGACATTGGCGATCAGCGCGCCGGCCGGGCGCTTCAGGTTCATGCTGTCGGCGATGTCGGCGGTCACGGCCTGCAACTTGGCTCCCAGCCAAGGCCGCTTGACGGCGCTGCCGCCGGTCTTGGCCGAGGCCACGACCACGCGCACCATGTTGGCGGGGATGGCGAAGCCGACGCCTTGCGAGCCGCCCGAGCGCGAGAAGATCGCGGTGTTGATGCCGACCAGTTTGCCGGTGAGATCGACCAGCGCGCCGCCGGAATTGCCGGGATTGATCGCCGCGTCGGTCTGGATGAAGAACTGATAATCGGACACGCCGACTTGCGTGCGCGCCAGCGCCGAGACGATGCCATGCGTCACGGTCTGCCCGACGCCGAACGGATTGCCGATGGCGAGCACAATGTCGCCGACTTCGAGCGCATCGGAATTCGAAAAATCGAGCACCGGGAATTTCTCGCGGGCGTCCTTGACGCGCAGCACCGCCAAGTCAGTGCGCGGGTCTTTCAGCACGACGCTCGCCTCGAATTCGCGCTTGTCGGATAGCGACACCTTGATTTCGTCGGCGCCTTCGATGACGTGCACATTGGTGACGATCAGGCCCGACGCATCGACGATGACGCCGGAGCCGAGCGAGCGCTGCAGCTGGTTGCCGGCGTCGCCTGGCACGCCGAAGAAGCGGCGGAAGATCGGATCGTCGAACAGCGGATTGCGGTTCACCACCGTCTTGGCGGCATAGACATTGACCACGGCAGGCGCAACGCGCTGCACCACCGGCGCATAAGACAGCCGCAGCTCGGCCGCGTTCGGCACCCGCCGCTCCAGCAGCTGCGCCTGCGCGGGCGCATGGACCCCCGCCACCAGCGCTACCCCGAGCGCTGCAAGTCGCACGTTCAAGACCATGTCGATTCTCTCCGGCTGCCGTGCCTCCGATATAGGCCGGGGCCCGCGCGGATTGAAGGCGTGGCCGCCGATTTGGCCGTTTTTACGGTGGTTTTTTGCGCTCCGCCCACCCCCCGCCGTCGCTTGCCAACCCTTGCCGGAGGCGGCATGGAAGGCTGCAACCCGTCACGGGCGCCGGACAGGCGCGCAAGGAGCCCCGCATGAAGGCCGTCGGTTATTTCAAGTCCCTGCCCCTCAGCGAGGCGGATTCGCTGATCGACATCACCGTGGACACCCCCGCCCCGACCGGCCGCGACCTGCGGGTGGCGGTCAAGGCCGTGTCGGTCAATCCGGTCGACACCAAGGTGCGGATGCGGGCCCAGGCCGCCCCCGGCGAGCCGGCCAAGGTCCTCGGCTATGACGCTGCCGGCGTAGTCGAGGCGGCCGGCCCGGATGTGTCGCTGTTCAAGGTCGGCGACGAGGTGTTCTACGCCGGCTCCATCGCGCGGCCCGGCACCAATTCGGAATTCCACCTGGTCGACGAGCGCATCGTCGGCTTCAAGCCGAAGTCGCTGTCCTTCGTGCAGGCGGCGGCGCTGCCGCTCACTGGCATCACCGCCTGGGAAATGCTGTTCGACCGCTTCGGCGTCGCCCCCGGCAAGACGCCGGACGGCCGCGCGCTGCTGGTGATCGGCGGCGCCGGCGGCGTCGGCTCGATCATGATTCAACTCGCGCGCAAGCTGACAGCATTGACGGTGATCGCCACGGCGTCACGGCCGGAAAGCGCCGCCTGGTGCAAGAGACTCGGCGCCGATCACGTCATCGATCATTCAAAGCCGATGCCCGAGCAACTCAAGGCGATCGGTCATCCCACTGTCGCGCTAATCGCCAGCATGACGGGCACCGAACAGCATTACCCGGCGATCCCCGAGATCATTGCGCCGCAAGGCAAGTTCGGACTGATCGACGATCCGAAAATGCTCGACGCCATGGCGCTCAAGCGCAAATGCGCGTCGATCCACTGGGAGTTCATGTTCGCCCGCCCGGTTTACACAACGCCCGACATGATCGCGCAGCATCGGCTGCTCAACGAAATCTCGGCGATGATCGACGGCGAGCTTCTCATCACCACCGCGGCGATGGAACTGTCGCCGATCAACGCGGCGAACCTTAAAAAGGCGCATGCGCAGATCGAAAGCGGCACCACCATCGGCAAGGTGGTGCTGAGCGGCTGGTAACACTTTCTCCGTTCATCCCCGCTTGCGCGGGAACGAACGGAGCTTGTGGCGTGCGCCAGTCTACTCCTTCACCGGCACCGTGCGCAGATAGGCGACGACGGCGTCGAGATCGCCGCCGGTCATGTGGCTATAATACGGATAGCCCATCGGCGGTTTGAGCTTGCTGCCGTCTTTGCTGACGCCAGTCGTGATCGCGGCCTTGATCTCGGCATCGCTCCACCCACCAATGCCCTTGGCCTTGCTTGGCGTGATGTTGCGCGACACCGACTTGCCCCAGGGTCCTGGGAATTCCATGCCGCCTTTGCCGAGATCTCCGACGAAATCCTTGCCGCGCGCGCCGAAAGGCGTGTGGCACTCCATGCAGTGGCCGATGGTGACGAGGTAGATTCCGTTCTTCACTTTGTCGGTCAGCATCGCTTCGGTGTAGGGCTTCTCCGAACCGGGAAACGCAATGTGCGGCAGCGCGATCTTGTAGACCGGGTCCGGCACCTTGTTCTTGACCGGCTTGACCGTGCGCAGATAGGCGACGATGGCGTCGAGGTCATTCTCGGTGAGAATGCCGTAGAACGCCGTCGGCATGATCTCGGCGACCTGCACGCCGTTCGGCCGTTTGCCGGTGCGCAGCAGCGTCTTAATCTGCGCGTCGGTCCAGGCGCCGATGCCGGTTTCCTTGTCCTGCGTGATGTTGGACGCCGTCACCTTGAACGGCGGCTCGTCCCAGGACAGCCCGCCGGACAATGCTTTGCTGAAATCGGGACCATTCGGCCCGATCGGCGTATGGCAGTTCTGGCAGGTCATGATCGTGTTGACGAGATAGCCGCCGCGCTCGATCGGCGATTGCGCCTGCACCATCCCTGCCGAACCAGCCAATGTCACAGCCAACGTCAGCGCCAACACTCCACCGCGATTCATGAATAGCCTCCTGCTGAAAAACAGCGCCCGGATACCATGATACCGGCCCGCCGATGTGACAGCCATCACGGTTTTTCAGTTTTAAACGCAAAATCCGTCAGCCGCGGGCAGTGATGACGCCGGCCGCGCCGCGCGGGATCAGACAAGCGCCGATACACTGGCGATGCTGCGGCGCAGCCATAGGTGGGCGGGATCGCTGTCGCGGCGCGGATGCCAGACCTGGATATAGCGATAGCCCGCCAGTTCGAGCGGCGGCTCAAGCATGTGGGTCTGCGAAATCCCGGCCAGCCGCACCGCCATCAGCTTCGGCACCGTGAGAATCATGTCCGAATGCTCGATCGCCCATGCGGCCGAGGCAAAATACGGCGTGATCAACTGGACGCGGCGCGCGTGGCCGAGGTCTTCGACCGCCTTGTCGATCACGCCCTGCCGGTGCTGCGTCAGGCTCACCACGGCGTGCGGATGGGCCAGATAGCGGTCAAGTGTCAGCGGCTTGCGGCCGACCGGATGGCCCTTGCGCACCAGGCACATGAAGCGGTCCTCGAACAGCACCTGGGTGCGGAACTCCTTTGGCGCCGAATTGACCCAGAGTGCGAGATCGAGGGCGCTGGTTTCCAGGCGGCGGAAAATGCTGTCGTCCCAGGGCAGGATTTCCAGCGACACATGCGGCGCGACCTCGGTGAGGTGTTTCATCAGCGCCGGAAACAGCACGCTGGCGGCGAAGTCGGTCGCGACGATGCGGAAATTGTCGGTCGCCGTCGCCGGCTTGAATTGATCGCCGCGCACCAGCGCGTCCAGCCGGGGCAAAAGCTCGTCCAGTTCGGCATAGAGGCGCAACGCCCGTTGCGTCGGCTCGTAGCCCTGCCGGGTTCGCACCAGAAGCTCGTCGCCGAACATCGCCTGCAAGCGGTCGAAGGCGCGGCTCATCGCCGGCTGGCTCAAAGCCATGCGGTCGGCGGCCCGGGTGATGCTGCGTTCCTCGACCAGGGCTTGCAGGGTGGCCAGGAGGCCGAGGTCGACGCGACGTATATGCGTATAGCGCATAAACGGCATTATGCAAATGCATTTGGTTTATGTCGAGTCGGCGGGCCACCATCTTACCGCCGCAGCCGGGTCACCCTGACCCGGCGGTGTGGCGTCGGGCCAAGGCGCGGTCATAAGCGCCGGCGAAATATTGGGGAGGACACCATGGGCCAACGAATCGGCTTTGCAGCGTTCATACGTGGCGCGGTGCTGAGTGCCGTCATGGCACTGACGGCGAGCGTCGCCTCGGCACAGCAGGGCGAACCGATCAAGATCGGCATGAGCATGGCACTCACCGGGGCGCTTTCCTCCGGCGGCAAGGTCATGCTGATCACCCTGCAAATGTGGGCCGACGACATCAATGCGCGCGGCGGCCTGCTCGGCCGGCCGGTCAAGCTGATTTACTACGACGACCAGAGCAGCGGCTCGCAGGTACCGGGCATCTACGCCAAGCTGCTCGATGTCGACAAAGTCGATCTGCTGTTCTCCAGCTACGCCACCAACGTCGTGGCGCCGGCCATGCCGATCATTATTCAGCGCAAGAAGGTGTTCCTGTCGATGTTCTGCATCGGCTTGAACGACCAGTTCAAATATCCGCGCTACTTCTCGCTGCATCCGGCCGGGCCCGACCCCAAGCCGGCTTTCAGCGACGGCTTCTTCAAGGTGGCGTTGGCGCAAAATCCAAAGCCCCAGACCATCGCCATCATCACCGCCGACGGCGAGGCGACACGGCTGGTCACCGATGGCGTGCATGAACACGTCAAGAAGAACGGACTGAAAATCGTCTACGATCAGCGCTATCCGCTTAACACTACCGATTTCTCGCCGATCGTGCGCGCGGTGCAGGCGGTCAACCCTGACATTTTCTTCCTCAGCACTTATCCGATCGACTCGATCGGCATGCTGCGCGCCATCAACGAGATCGGCTTCAAGCCAAAAGTGGTCGGCGGCGTGCTCAACGGCCTTCCGGCGCCGGTGCTCAAGGCGCAATTGGGCCCTGCCCTCAACGGCGTAATCAATTACGAATTCTGGCTGCCGACCCCGGCGCAGGCCAGCGCTGAAGCCCTCGAGGTCATCAAGCGCTACCAGGTTCTGGCCAAGGGCGCCGGCGTCGATCCGATCGGCATCTATGTGCCGCCGTGGGCCTATGCCTACGGTCAGATCATCGAGCAGGCGGTCAAGGGCGCCCACAGCCTCGAAGACGACAAGATCGCCGGCGTGATGCGCAAGGCCACATTCAAGACCGTGGTCGGCGACATCAAATTCGGCCCCGATGGCGAATTCGCAAAAGGCCGAATGCTGACCGTGCAGCACCACGGCATCAAGGGCAACGATATCATGCAGTTCAAGGACACCTCGACGATGGAGGTGCTTTATCCGCCGCAATTCGCCACCGGCAAGCTGATCTATCCTTACGAGAAGGCCAAATAACCGGCCCCGCCGTCGAACAAAGCACAAGGATACGACCGATGAACGTTGTGCAAACGCCGGCGCCGGGAGCGGCCCAAAAGCCGTCACCCGGCGCCGACGAACTGGTCGCGCGCGCCCGCGCGCTGGCGCCGCAACTGCGCGAACGCGCCTTGCAGGCCGAGCGCGACCGCAACGTCCCGCTGGAGTCGGTGCGCGACTACATCGGCGCCGGTCTGATGCGCACGCTGATGCCACGGCGCTGGGGCGGCTACGAGCAGGACCACGAAACCCAGTTCAACATCGCCATCGAGCTCGGCCGCTCGACCTGCGGCTCGTCGGCCTGGTGCCTCAATTATCTGACCGATCACGCCTGCATGCTGGCGCAATTTCCCGACGAAGCGCAGCACGACATCTGGAGCCGCGACGTCGACGCCTGCATCGCCACCTCGGCGGCGCCGACCGGCAAGGCCGAGGAAACGCCGCAAGGCTATCGCCTTAACGGCGAGTGGTCGTGGTGCAGCGGCCTGCGCCATTCGCAATGGATCATGCTCGGCGGCCTGGTCCATCGCGACGGCGGCCATCCGGACATGCGGTTGTTCCTGGTGCCGGTTTCGGAGCTTGCGCAAATCGACACCTGGTTCTGCGCCGGCCTGCGCGCCACCGGCTCGAATACCGTTCGCGCCGACGACGTGATGGTGCCCAGGCATCGCAGCCTGTCTTTCAGCACCATGCGCGATGCCAACCCGCCGGGCGCGCAGGTCAATCCGAATCCGATGTACCGCACGCCGTTCCTCGCCGTGCACACCTATGCGCTGCTCGGGCCGGCGCTTGGCCTGGCGCGCGGCGCCTATGCCGACTTCACGCAATGGACGCGCAAGCGCGTGCTGACCTATACGCAGCTTGCGATTGCCCAACATGTGCCGGTGCAGATGACCATCGCCGATATCGCCGCGCAGATCGACGTCGCCGAACTCTTGGCCCGCCGCTGCCTCGCCAAGGCGCGCGCCGATTACTCCGGCATGAGCATGGAGACGCGCGCCCTGTTGCGCCGCGATTTCACCTACGCCATGCGCGTGCTGCGCAACGCCATGGATATGCTGATCAAGATCAGCGGCTCGGCCGGCCTGCTCGACAGTAACCCGATCCAGCGCTGCTGGCGCGACGTACATGCTATCTCGTCGCATGTCGTGATGAACTGGGACGTGCCGGCGGAAAACTTCGGCCGCATGGAGCTGGGGCTCGACCGCAACGAAGCCTATCCGGCGTTCTGAGACCGCCGCCGTGGCGTCCAAAAAGAAAACGGCCGGGCATGACCCGGCCGCTTCGTTTGAACCGATCAACGCGCGGGCTTTAAGCCGTGGCGTTGGCGTCTTCCGAGACCTTCTTGGCCTGCACCGGACCGGAGTCCTTGCCCTTGGCCTCGACGTCGCGGTCGACGAATTCGATCACCGCCACCGCGGCATTGTCGCCGTGACGGAAGCCAGCCTTCATGATGCGGCAGTAGCCGCCCTGACGATCCTTGTAGCGCGGCGCGATCACGTCGAACAACTTGCGGACCATGTCCTTGTCGCGCAGCTCGGAGATCGCCAGACGGCGGGCGGCGAGATCGCCCTTCTTGCCGATGGTGACGAGCTTCTCGACGATCGGGCGAAGCTCTTTCGCCTTCGGGAGTGTCGTGACGATCTGCTCATGCTTGATGAGCGACGCCGCCATATTGGCGAACATCGCCATTCGATGCGACGAATGTCGCCCTAACTTGCGGTAAACTTTGCCGTGACGCATCGCGAAACTCCCTGCCTCTATCCTGTATGCACCGGATCATTCCGGCACGCCGCGGAAGGCGGCTAAAAGTCCGAACCGGGCGGCGCCCGGTTCGGGAAATCCTAGTAGTGGTCCTCGAAGCGCTTGGCCAGCTCTTCGATGTTTTCCGGCGGCCAGCCCGGCACTTCCATGCCGAGATGCAGGCCCATCTGCGCCAAGACTTCCTTGATCTCGTTGAGCGACTTGCGGCCGAAGTTCGGCGTGCGCAGCATTTCGGCTTCGGTCTTCTGCACGAGATCGCCGATATAGACGATATTGTCGTTCTTGAGACAGTTGGCCGAACGCACCGACAGCTCCAGCTCGTCGACCTTCTTGAGGAAGGCCGGGTTGAAGGCGAGGTCCGGGATGGTTTCCTGGGCCTGTTCCTTGCGCGGCTCTTCGAAGTTCACAAACACATTGAGCTGGTCCTGGAGGATGCGCGCCGCGTAAGCGAGCGTATCGTCCGGCGTGACCGCGCCATTGGTCTCGATGGTCATGGTCAGCTTGTCGTAATCGAGGATCTGCCCTTCGCGGGTGTTCTCGACCTTGTAGGACACCTTGCGCACCGGCGAATACAGCGAGTCGACCGGGATCAGGCCGATCGGCGCGTCTTCCGGACGGTTGCGCTCGGCCGGGACATAGCCCTTGCCGGTGTTGACGGTGAATTCCATGCGAATCTCGGCGCCCTCGTCCAGCGTGCAGAGCACGAGGTCGGGGTTGAGCACGACGACATCGCCGACGGTCTGGATGTCGCCGGCGGTGACGGTGCCGGGACCCTGTTTCTTGACCACCATGCGCTTGGGGCCTTCGCCCTGCATCTTGATGGCGATGTCCTTGATGTTGAGGACCATGTCGGTGACGTCCTCGCGCACGCCGGCGATCGAGGAGAACTCATGCAGCACGCCATCGATGTGCACCGACTGCACGGCGGCGCCCTGCAACGACGACAGCAGAATGCGGCGCAGCGCGTTGCCCAAAGTCACGCCGAAGCCGCGTTCGAGCGGCTCGGCGACAACCGTGGCGATGCGCGACGGATCGGACCCGGCGGTCACCTGGAGCTTGTTCGGCCTGATCAATTCCTGCCAATTTTTCTGGATCACATCTTCACCCGTTATGCAGCGCTGGGCTTTGGCCAGCGCAACCCCACCCGCCATGTGGGGGAAATAGTCGGCGGCAGCGGACGCGCGAGGCGCGCCCGCTTCAATAAGCGAGTCTTTAGACGCGACGACGTTTACGCGGACGGCAACCGTTATGCGGGATCGTGGTGACATCGCGGATCGAGGTGACGGTAAAACCCGCCGCCTGCAACGCGCGCAAAGCCGACTCGCGGCCCGAACCGGGACCCGACACTTCGACCTCGAGGGTTTTCATGCCGTGTTCCTGCGCCTTCTTGGCGGCGTCCTCGGCGGCCATCTGCGCCGCGTACGGCGTCGATTTGCGCGAGCCCTTGAAGCCCATCGTGCCCGAGGACGACCAGGCGATGGCGTTGCCCTGCGCGTCGGTGATGGTGATCATGGTGTTGTTGAACGACGCATTGACGTGCGCGACGCCCGAGGCGATGTTTTTGCGTTCGCGCCGGCGGACGCGGGTGGCTTCTTTGGCCATAGTCAGTCCTTTCGAGGTCCACGGCGGTTCGCCGTTTCAAGGGCGAAGCGCGGACGAGTTCAGCTGATTAAGCGGTCTTTTTCTTGCCGGCGATGGTCTTGGCCGGGCCCTTGCGGGTGCGCGCATTGGTATGCGTGCGCTGACCGCGAACGGGCAGACCCTTGCGGTGACGCAGGCCACGGTAGCAACCGAGGTCCATGAGCCGCTTGATGTTCATCGACGTTTCGCGGCGCAGATCGCCTTCGACCAGGAAGTCGTGGTCGATCATTTCGCGAATCTGCAACACCTCGGCGTCGGTGAGCTGCGAGACACGCCGTTCCGCCGGCAAGTTAACCTTGGCGACGATTTCCTTGGCGATCTTGGGACCGATGCCATGAATATATTGGAGCGCGATGACGACACGCTTGTTGGTGGGCAAATTCACGCCCGCGATACGAGCCACGGATTGTCTCTCCTGTTATCGGTCGGCGGCGCTTGCAGCGCCGAATTCTGTTGTACGAATTTCTTCTGTCCCTTGAAGGGGATAGCGCAAAGCGTAACACGACACCCGCCCCCGCCCTTTGGGGGACCGGCATCGCGCCAAAACTCTGAATACATTACTTATTAGGGGATTCATGAGGCCTTCGTCAACCTCCGTCGGGCCTTGGTTTTGGCCCGTCCCGCCTTACCTTTCGCCGCCCCGGCCTTGCCGCCGGTTTTAGCTTTTTTGGCCTTCTTGGAGGCTTTCTCCGCCAGCTTCCTGGCGGCCTTTTTGGCGGCTTTTCGAGCCGCCTCGGCCTTCTTGGCGGCCTTTTTAGCTGCTTTCGCTGCCTTCTTGGCTGCTTTCTTTTCGGCCTTCGTGGCGGCCTTGGCCTTGGCTTTAACCTTGGCTGGCTTTGCCTTGGCTAGCTTTGACTTGGCCGGCTTCGCCTTTGCCGTGGCCGCGGTCGCCTTCTTGATCGTTTTTTTACCGGCAGGTTTGGCGGCAAGGATTCGGTCAATGGCGACAGTCACGTCATCGATCGGCGCCATGCCGTCGACACCCTTGAGCATGCCTTTGGCGTCGTAATAGCCGGCAAGCGGCGCGGTCTGCGCGCGGTAGGCGGCGAGACGGCCCTTCAGCACTTCCGGATTGTCGTCCTTGCGCAGTGGCTCGCCGCGCGCGGTCATTTCGGCAACGCGCGTTTCGATGCGCTTGACCAGGATGCCTTCGTCGACCTTGAGTTCGATGACGGCATCGAGCTTGAGGCCGCGTTCGGCCAAAAGATTATCCAGCGCCTCGGCCTGCGGCACAGTGCGCGGAAAGCCGTCGAGCACGAATCCGTTCTTGGCGTCGGGCTGCCCGATGCGGTCGGCGATGATGGCGACGACAACTTCATCGGGTACCAGTTGCCCGGCGTCCATGATGCTTTTGGCGCGAAGACCGACCGGCGTACCGGCGGCGACGGCAGCGCGCAACATGTCGCCGGTCGAGAGCTGCACGATTTTGTGCTTCGCGACCAGACGCTGCGCTTGCGTGCCCTTCCCCGCCCCCGGCGGGCCGAGCAGAATCAGTCTCATCGATTGCGCCCCCGCAATTTCGACCGCTTGATCAGGCCTTCATATTGATGCGCCAGCAGATAGCCCTGCACCTGCGCGACCGTATCCATGGTGACGCTGACCACGATCAGGAGCGACGTGCCGCCGAAATAGAACGGCACCGCCGCATACGAGATCAGGATTTCCGGCACCAGACAGACGATGGCGAGATAGAGAGCGCCGACGACGGTGATGCGCGACAGTACATAGTCGATGTACTCGGCGGTGCGCTCGCCCGGACGAATGCCGGGCACAAAGCCGCCGTGCTTCTTCAGGTTGTCGGCGGTCTCGGTCGGATTGAAGACGACCGCCGTATAGAAGAAGGCGAAGAACACGATCAGCGCGATATACAGCACCAGAAACAGCGGCCGGCCGTGGCCGAGCAGCGCGGTCATCGTGGTGAGCCACTCGGGGCCGGAGCCGGCGTTGAAGTTCGCAACAGTCGTCGGCAGCAGCAGCAGCGACGAGGCGAAGATCGGCGGGATGACGCCCGAGGTGTTCAGCTTGAGCGGCAGATGCGAGGACTGGCCCTCGAACATGCGGTTGCCGACCTGCCGCTTGGGATACTGGATCAGCAGCCGGCGCTGGGCGCGTTCCATGAAGACGATGAAGGCGATGACCGCGACGGCCATGACGATGATCAGCAAAATGAGCCCGGTCGAGATCGCGCCCTGGCGGCCGAGTTCGAGCGTGCCGGCGATGGCCGAGGGCAGCTCGGCGACGATGCCGGCCAGAATGATCAGCGAGATGCCGTTGCCGATGCCGCGCGCGGTGATCTGCTCGCCGAGCCACATCAGGAACATGGTGCCGCCGGTCAGCGTGATCGTGGTCGACATCAGGAAGAACACGCCTGGCTCACTCACGACGCTGCCGGTGCCCTGAAGGCCGACGGCGATGCCGTAGGACTGGAACGTGGCCAGCACGACGGTGAGATACCGCGTGTACTGATTCATGACCTTGCGGCCGCTTTCGCCTTCCTTCTTGAGGGCTTCAAGCTGCGGCGACACTGTCGTCATCAACTGAATGATGATCGAGGCCGAGATGTACGGCATGATGTTGAGCGCGAAGATCGCCATGCGGTGGATGCCGCCCCCGGAGAACATGTTGAACATGCCGAGGATGCCGCCGGACTGCGTATTGAAAATCTGCGACCAGGCGTTCGGGTCGATGCCGGGCAACGGAATATAGGTGCCCAGGCGATAGACCAGCAGCGCGCCGACGGTGAACCAGATTCGCTTTTTCAGCTCGTCGGCTTTGGCGAGCGCGCCGAAATTGAGATTGGCCGCTAATTGTTCTGCTGCCGAAACCATTCGCTCGCTCCTGCCGCCCTAGCCCCCGGCCTTAGCCTTCGCCGCCTGGAGGCTCCAAAACCCGAGAGCCTTACATAGGCGCTGTCGTCCAAACTTGTAACCGGCAGGACGTCGCACCGGCCGCGCGCGGCGGCCGGCGGCTAACCTGCCGCGATTATTCGGCTTTCTTAGGCTTCGCCGGCTTGGCAGCTTCAAGCGCCATGCGCTTGTTCTTGCCGCGCGGCTCCGCGTCTTCCTCAACGACCGGCTTGGTGATCTTGACCGACCCGCCTGCCTTTTCGATGGCTTCGAGCGCCGACTTCGACGCGCCGAACACCGCGAAATTCGCCTTCGCCTTGAACTCAGTTCCGCCGAGCAGCTTGACGCCGCCCTTGGCGCGCCGCATCAACCCGGCCTTGACCATGGCTTCGGCGTCGACGGTCGCCTTGATGTCGAGCTTGCCGGCGTCGATCGCTGCCTGCAGCTTGTCGAGACCGATTTCGTTGAGCTTGACCGCGAACGACGTGTTGCGGAAGCCGCGCTTCGGCAGGCGGCGATGCAGCGGCATCTGGCCGCCTTCGAAGCCTTTGATGCGCACGCCGGAGCGCGCGGTCTGGCCCTTGCCGCCACGGCCGCCGGTCTTGCCCTTGCCGGAGCCGATGCCGCGGCCGATGCGCATGCGGTTCTTGCGGGCGCCGGGATTGTCGGCGATCTGGTTCAGTTTCATCTCACGTCCTCGTTCTCTGCGTTCGCCGGCTCACCTTCGAGCCCGGCGCAGAATTACTTCTTGGCTTCGACCACGCGCACCAGGTGGCGAATCTTGCGGACCATGCCATGGGTCTCCGGCGTGTCCGGCAGATCCTTGACCCGGCCGACCTTGTTCAGGCCGAGACCGATCAGCGTTTCGCGCTGATCGTGATGACAGCGCAGCGGGCTGGCATATTGCTCGAGCTTGATCGTCTTTTTCGCGGTAGCCATAACTTAAGTTCCTACTTTTTAGTCAGCCACGACTTCGTCGGCGCCTTCGCGGCGGCGAGCCTGCAGCGTGGAAACCTTGACGTTGCGGCGGGACGCGACCGAACGCGGCGAGTCCTGATGCTTGAGCGCGTCGAAAGTGGCGCGCACGACGTTGTACGGGTTCGACGAACCGAGCGACTTGGCGACGATGTCTTGCATGCCGAGCGTTTCGAATACGGCGCGCATCGGGCCGCCGGCGATGATGCCGGTACCGGCAGGAGCGGCGCGCAAGAACACCTTGCCGGCGCCATGACGCCCGGCAACATCGTGATGCAGCGTACGGCCGTCGCGCAGCGCGACGCGGGTCAGCGAGCGCTTGGCGGCTTCCGTCGCCTTGCGGATGGCTTCAGGCACTTCGCGCGCCTTGCCATGGCCGAAACCGACCCGGCCCTTCTGATCGCCAACAACGACGAGTGCCGCGAAACCGAAGCGCTTGCCGCCCTTGACCACCTTGGCCACACGATTGATGTGCACCAACTTGTCAGTGAACTCGCTGTCGCGCTCTTCGCGGCCACCTGGGCCACCACGCGGACGGTCTCGTCGGGGTTCTTGTGCCATATTCAGTGTTCCCTGCGCATCATCTTGTCCGAAAACCGGTTCCCACTTTTCGGGATGATGCGTGTTCCGTTAAAAGTTGAGTCCGCCTTCACGCGCGGCATCCGCCAGCGCCTTGATGCGTCCGTGATAGAGATAGCCGCCACGATCGAACACCACTTCCTTGATGCCCTTTTCCTTGGCGCGTTCGGCGATCAACTTGCCGACTGCCTTGGCGGCTTCGATGTTGGCGCCCGTCTTCTGCTTTTCACGCATCGTCTTCTCGAGCGACGAAGCGGCCGCGACGGTCACGCCCTTTTCGTCATCGATAAGCTGAGCGTGGATATGCTGCGACGAACGGAACACCGAAAGCCGTGTCCGTCCACGCGCCGCAAGTTTCACCTTGCGTCGCACTGTCGCCGTCCGCCGCGCGGTCCGGTCACTTAATCTCGACATGGCGTTATGCCCTCTACTTCTTCTTGCCTTCCTTGCGGAAGATATATTCACCGGCGTATTTCACGCCCTTGCCCTTGTACGGTTCCGGCGGACGATAACCGCGGATTTCCGCGGCGACCTGCCCGACAGTCTGCTTGTTGATGCCGGAAATGTTGATTTCGGTCGGCTTCGGCGTCGCGATCGTGATTCCTTCCGGGATCGGGAAGGTGACGTCGTGCGAGAAACCGAGCTGCAGGTTCAGGCTCTTGCCCTGGACCGCGGCGCGATAACCGACGCCGGTGATCTCGAGCTTCTCTTCGAAGCCCTTGGTCACGCCGGTCACCAGGTTCGACACCAGCGTGCGATAGGTGCCCCACATCGAGCGCGCACGCTTTGAGTCGTTGCGCGGATCGACCTTCACCATGCCCTTGTCGAGCGCGACGATGACGTCGTCATGCACGACCAGCTGGACCGCGCCCTTCGGGCCCTTGACCTTGACGGTCTGGCCTTCGACGGTGGCGGTGACGCCGGACGGAACGGATACGGGTTTTTTGCCAATGCGTGACATTAGAACACCGTGCAGATGATTTCGCCGCC
This sequence comes from Rhizobium sp. Q54, assembly GCA_945861265.1. Lineage (GTDB taxonomy): Bacteria > Pseudomonadota > Alphaproteobacteria > Rhizobiales > Xanthobacteraceae > Pseudolabrys. Next base: position 85,709 of record CAMAUC010000008.1, read on the forward strand.
AACATTGGCTTCGCGAGCGTCGTGGTCGGCCATCACGCCCTTCGGCGTGGATACGATGGCAACACCAAGACCGTTGTTGATGCGCGGCAGCGCCTTGACCGAAGCGTAAACGCGGCGGCCCGGCTTGGAGACGCGCGCGATTTCGCGGATGACGGGCTCGCCTTCGAAATACTTCAGTTCGATTTCGAGCTCGCTGCGGCCGTTGGCGTGCGCCACGGCGGCGTAACCGCGGATGTAGCCTTCCGCCTTGAGCACTTCGGCAACGCGCTCGCGCTGCTTGGAGCCCGGCATCGAGACCTTGGCCTTGGCGCGCATCTGCGCGTTGCGGATGCGGGTGATCATATCGCCGATTGGATCGTTTACCATCTCGGCCCCCTTACCAGCTCGACTTCACAAGGCCTGGAATCACGCCCTTGTTGCCCATATCGCGTAGCGCGATACGGCTCAGTCTATGCTTGCGGTAATATGCGTGCGGACGGCCCGTCAGTTCGCAGCGGTTGTGAATGCGCACAGCGGACGAGTTGCGCGGCAGCTCGGCCAGCTTCAGCGTCGCGGCGTAGCGCTCCTCCATCGGGAGGGTCTTGTCGTGAGCGATAGCCTTGAGCTTCGCGCGGCGGGGAGCGAATTTCTTCGTCATCCGCTTCCGTCGATTGTTCTTCTCGATCGAACTCTTCTTCGCCATGTACCTTAGCTCCTTATTTCCGCGTTTGAGGTGGCTTTGAGGCCCCTCACTGCCGGAACGGGAATTGGAATGCGGCTAGCAACGCGCGGGCTTCTTCGTCGGTGCGCGCGCTCGTGCAAACAGTGATGTCCATGCCCCAGGAATCGACAACCTTGTCGAAGTCGATTTCCGGGAAAATGATGTGTTCCTTGACGCCGATCGAATAGTTGCCGCGGCCGTCGAAGCTCTTCGGGTTCAGTCCGCGGAAGTCGCGGATGCGCGGCAGTGCGATGTTCACCAGGCGGTCGATGAAGTCATACATGCGCGTCTTGCGCAGCGTAACTTTGGTGCCGATTGCCTGGCCGTCGCGCAGCTTGTAGGTCGCGATCGACTTGCGCGACTTGGTGATGACCGGCTTCTGGCCGGCGATCAGCGCGAGGTCGCCTGCGGCCTGATCGACCTTCTTGCGATCGGCAACGCCCTCGCCGATGCCCATGTTGAGAACCACTTTCGTGATCCGCGGCACCTGCATGACGTTCTTGTAGCCGAATTGCTTGGTCATTTCCGGACGGATGACCTTCTCGTAGTGCGTCGTCAGACGCGCCACATAGTCGGACGCAACGCGCGCCTTCTTGACCTTCGGCGCGTCGCCCTCGGCGGGCTTGGCGACCTTCGGCTTTTTGACCTTGGGTTCTGTCTGCGTATCAGCCATCGATTTCTGCTCCGGAGCGCTTGGCGAAACGCACTTTTTTAGCGTTGTCGCCTTCGCCGATAATCTTGAACCCGACGCGGGTCGGCTTGCCATCCTTGGGATCGGCCAGCGCCAGGTTGGACAGGTGGATCGCGCTCTCTTTCGAGATGATGCCGCCTTCCTGCTGGGCCGATTGACGCTGATGACGCTTGATCATGTTGATGCCGCGCACCAGCGCGCGATCGGCGTCCGGGCGCACTTCGACGACTTCGCCGGTGCGGCCCTTGTCGCGGCCGGTCAGAACGATGACTTTGTCGCCTTTACGGATCTTGGCAGCCATTACAGCACCTCCGGGGCGAGCGAGAGAATCTTCATGTGGTTCTTGGCGCGCAGTTCGCGCGGCACGGGCCCGAAGATACGGGTGCCGACCGGCTCGCTCTGCGCCGTGATCAGCACCGCGGCGTTGCGGTCGAAGCGGATGACCGAACCGTCGGCGCGCTTTATATCCTTGCGGATGCGCACGACGACGGCCTTCATCACTTCGCCCTTTTTCACGCGGCCGCGCGGAATGGCTTCTTTCACCGAGACGACGATGATGTCGCCGATGGTCGCGTACTTCCGCTTCGAACCGCCCAGCACTTTGATGCACATGACGCGGCGCGCGCCGGAATTGTCGGCGACGTCGAGGTTGGTTTGCATCTGAATCATGATGCGGCTCTCATTCTTTTTGGGCGGGTAAGGCGTTCAAGGCCTCGGCACCCAGGTTCAACAAAATAGCGGCGTTTAGACTTTTTGCTTCTTCTCGCCGCGGATCACTTCCCAAGTTTTCAGCTTGGAAATCGGGCGGCGCTCCTCGATCCACACCACGTCGCCGACCGAATACTGGTTGGTTTCGTCGTGCGCGTGATACTTCTTGGAGCGGCTGATGGTCTTCTTCATCGTCGCATGGGCAAAGCGCCGGTCAACACGCACGACCACGGTCTTGGCCTGCTTGTCGCTGACGACGACGCCCTGGAGCGTACGTTTCGGCATCTACTACCCCTACTTCTTCGTCTTGTTGGGTTTATTGGCGAGTGCGCGCTTGGCCGAGGCCGGCGCGGCTTTCGTAGCGGCCTTGCGGCGGGCCGACTTCGGAGTCTTGTTCGTCTTTACGGCGGGCTTCGCCGAGGTCTTTGCCGTCGTCTTCACGGCCGGCTCGGTGCCGACGCGCTTCTGCGCGGCAATCGTCTTCATGCGCGCGATGTCGCGGCGGATGACGCGAACGCGCGAGGTGTTCTCGAGCTGACCGGTGGCCCGCTGAAAGCGCAGATT
>CAMAUC010000009.1 GCA_945861265.1 Rhizobium sp. Q54
CTCTCCCAGCCCTCGGTCTCGCTGCGGATTCGCGAACTGGAGGCCGCGCTCGCCACGGCGCTGTTCGAAAGGTCGCGAAAAGGCATGCGCCTAACCGACGATGGAACGGAGCTCATGGAGCGGGCGTTGCTTATGCTCGGCGAGGCCGAGCACATAAGAAACCTGGCTAAGTCTCAGGAGCCCGTGCGCGGCACGCTTAGGATCGGGATGCCCGAAGTCTTTGCAGTGCGATGTTTGCCAGCTCTACTTGCAAATCTGTCGGCGGCGCACCCGTACCTGCGCGTGGAGATCCATATCGCCACAAGTGCAGAATTGGTGGAGGACGTGCAAGAGCGCCGGATTGACGTGGGCTTCATAACCGATCCAGTTAAAGCCCATCATTTTTACAAGGTGCCGCTCGGCTATCTTGAACGCCGCTGGGTCTGCGGCTTGAAGGCGAACGTAAAGCTGCCTCTGCGAGCGGAGGAAATCAGGCAAATGCCAATCCTGACTATTCCCCCACGCGGTTCATCCGAAACCTCAACCACGCGGTGGTTTCGGAGCGGCGGCGCGGAACCTACTCGTCTGATACCGTGCAACAGCGTCTATGTGATCGTTCAGCTCATTAAGCGTGGGATCGGCATCGGGATCCTGCCGTTGCCGCTAATCGCAGGCGAGAACTCTGACGGTCAACTTCGCATCCTTGAGGCGCATACGCCGGTGGAAAGCTCCATGATGTATGCAGCTCACCGTCTGGAGGCGGCCAGTGCAAACATCACGGCGCTTATTCGCATGACCAAGCAGACCATAGGCGAAATCCGTTTTCTTACGCCATTGTGATGAGTGCTCGGTTCGTGAAGTCAATTTTCTGCGATTGTGGCAGCGACCATGCCAGCGGTGGCTACAGACAGGGTCCAGCCGAGGTGCCGCCCCTGGCACCCATTAGCTACCGCGCTAAAACTGATAAAAAAGTGCGCAATGACCATGAGTGCAGTGTCCCGCGCCCCGCGCTTGCGGACGACTGCTAAACAGTGGTCGGAAAGTCACACTAGGCGATCGAGTTGCCGCAAGAACTTGCCGTGTTCAATACGCTTGTCCCCATCGACATAAAGTGTCGGCTCGAGAATTACGCCGTCCATATGAATGTTCGAAGCGATCGTTCCGCCGACATCAACGTTGGTTCCTAGCCCAAAATGCATTGAACCCAGGATATTCTTGTCCTCGCGCTGCACGCCACGGATCGTCGCCTTCGCATTGATGCCAACAGACGCCTCGGCCGGGCACACGTATCCGTTTTCGTCGGCGTTCGCCTCGAGATACTGCCGGAGTTTAAATGCGGACGTACCGCCTTCGATCCGGGAGATGCGGCCTTGCTCAATGGTGAGTTCGATCGGTTCCTTCAGAAGGCCGAGCTGATGCATACAGAGGTCGATTACCAGCTTGCCGTTCGCGCTGTATTCGACCGGACAAATGTTGAGTTCGCCATTGGGATACAAGAATCGAAAGAGCGACGACTTCCGGTTGCTGGTCTTGGACAGGTGATTGACCTTGTACGGGGTAAAGTCATCGGCTGGTAGTTTCGGAGGGTAAATGCGGCCTTCTACCGAATAGGTCAGATCGGTGCCGAACTTTGAAGTAACGCGGCACATTTTGGCATCAACGCCGAGAATGTTCATGCCGACGTAATGATGGCGGATCGCCATTTCACGCTGATTTTCGGTGACAGCGCCGGACTGGAACATCTCCAGCGTCATGCCGCCGTCCATGCAGATCACCGGAATCCCCGCGACCTGCGCCTTTATGCTGGCGGGAGCGTGCAACATTCCAGTCGAGGCGATGAGGACAACCAAATCGGCCTGCATCATCGCATTGCATACGGGCGTCGGTGGATCGTAATAGTCGGCCGGACGAGCGTCGAAGATTGACAACGCCGCGTCGGCGCCGATCTCGGTCAGCGTGCTCATGATGGCCTGCCAAACCCGGGGGTCGTGCGCAAAGTCGGTGACCACAAGCACCTTCATGCCCTTCGTGACATTTGTCAGGAATGGAGCGCGCAGATAGGTGAGGTCGCCGGTAATCAAAGATGCCTGGTTCATGGTGGGTGCCCCGCAATTTCAATAATTGATCAAATATCAAATCTAATACCGCCCGGATTTATGCTTGTCCAGCGACGGCAGTATTGGTGGTGAGGTATTAGCCCGAACTATCGGCACTGGCGACACGTCGCCTGACCGCGCGATGACTATTACGCTTAAGGCTTGTCAATCTCACTGTTCCAGCCTTTCAAGGTAGTCCGCCGGTGCGCCCTAGCTGCGTCTTCAACCTGCGCTGTCGAACGATCCTTCAAGGCCTTCAGGATGGCTTCATGTTCTTTGGTCGCCTTGTCGATGCGGCTGGGGTTTAGATCGAAGATCGAGCGCGATCGTGTCCTCCAGACTTTGTTCCAAAGATCGTCAATTTGCGATTTGAGAAATTCGTTCGGACATGGCGCGTAAAGCGCCGCGTGAAATTGCCGATTGATCTCGCTGTACCTTGCTGGAGTGCGTGCCGCGCGCATCACGTCGATTAGCTTTTCGATTCTTTTAATACTGAGGTCGTCGTGATATGGTACAGATTCCACGACGGCGAGCACCTCAAGGTAAGTCCGTGTTGCAATGATCTCGACCACGCGCTCAATAGTAAGATCCGTTACCATCGCGCCGCGGTGATTTTCAGACTGCACCAGTCCTTCCAATTGCAACATCCGGAGAGCTTCGCGGACCGGCATGTCGCTGGTCTTCAAGCGCCGGGACAATTCGCGCAACCGCAGGCGTTGACCAGGTTTTACGTCGCCGTTGAGAATTTCCCGCTTGATGACCTGATAAGCAAAATGAGATTTGGTCGACGGGTCGCTGATTTTTGTAGATGCAGCCATCTAAAATCCAAATCCCTGAAAGATTGAGGCCGAGTGTAGGTAACCCATTGTTCGTCTATTTGCCCTTGCCAAGGATTCGCAAGTCTTCGGGCAAAATCTTGATCCACACTTTAGTGCCGGCAGGCCAATCGCGCGCCGGGCTGACTTGCGCTCGCAAGCGTAGCTCTCCCAGACGCACATAAACATCGGCGCTATTGCCCAGGAATATTACCTCATCAATTTCGGCAGAAAACGCGTTCGCGCCATCGAACGGTTTTGCGGAAATGGCGAGAAATTCTGGCCGACAAAGCAAGTCGACGAGATCACCGGCGCTATGTCCACCGCCCACAACGCTAATTTCGTAGCCGCCGGCAATAGCGATAAGCGTTGCGTCGTTGGTCGATCGCACGACTTTTCCAGAGATTGAGTTGGTGAGACCGATGAAATCCGCCGCAAACAGCGAGGCAGGTCGGTTGTAGATCTCTTTGGGCGGGCCGATTTGCTCAATCTTTCCGGCATTCATCAACACGATGCGGTCCGCCACCACCATGGCCTCTTCTTGATCGTGGGTGACGTAAATCGAGGTGATGCCGAGGCGCTTTTGGATCTGTCGGAGTTCGAAACGCATGTGTTCGCGCAATTTGGCGTCCAAATTGCTTAACGGTTCATCAAACAGCAGAACGCGAGGCTCGAGAACAACCGCGCGCGCTACAGCTACGCGTTGCTGCTGGCCCCCGCTCAATTTATGGATTTCCCGCTCGGCGAACCCGCTCAATCCGACCAGATCTAGTCCGGCGCGGACACGTGTGTCGATATCGCTGGCGGAAAGACCGCGTTTGAGTTTGAGGCCGAAGGCTATGTTCTCTTTCACAGTCATATGCGGCCAGATCGCATAGGATTGGAACACCATGCCGATAGCGCGCCGCTCAGGTGGCACACTTAGGCCGGGCGCTGAGACGATTTTATCGCCGATCAAAATTTCGCCGCTCGAGACATCTTCCAAGCCGGCAATGCAGCGCAAGGTCGTCGTCTTGCCGCAGCCGCTAGGCCCCAGCAAAACAAGGAATTCACCTTCGCTAACGTCAAGGTCGATGCCGTCGACCACGGTCGTCTTATCAAACCGCTTAGTGAGAGACTTCAGGCGAACGCTGCTCATGGTCTTTTCTTCTTACTGTCCAAAGGCCGCTTCAAGCCGCGCGCGGAATAACATGCGTGTGATCAGCACAATTCCGATCATGATGGCGGTCTGAATAATGCCGATCGCGGCCGCGTATTGGTAGTCGCCGTTGTCCATGTAGTGCCAAGTCAGCACCGACAGAATGTGGCTGTTGGAGCTGTAAAGTAGGATTGAAGCGGAGAGCTCCTTGATACTGTTCAGCATCACAAAGAACAAAATGGCGATCAGGGTTGGCTTGACGAGCGGGGCGGCAATTGATGCGATGGCACGCGTCGGAGTAGCGCCGCACATCCTTGCGCTCTCTTCAAGCTCGGGATGCAACTGGAGCAGGCCGGATCGGCTGACGATTACGCCGTAGGGCAGCATTTTCGCAACGTGCGCGAGCAGCAAAATCCAGATCGTCCCATAAAGGGGAGTTTGGAGATAGGTCCACAGCAGGCCCAGGCCATAGACGAGGCCCGGAACGGCAACTGGTAGGATGCTTAGAAAGGCGATGCTTTTTGTGACCAGACTTGGTCTGCGCAAATCCATAAGGCTGATAACAAAGCCAAGCAGGACGCAAATGATGCCCGTCAGGACCGCGAGAAAGATCGTGTTCCAAAGCGCTGCCATCATGTTCTGGGTCGTAAAGAATGCGACGTAGTGCTTGGTCGTGAAAAGGTCGGGTGTGATCATGCTGGCGCTGAAGCGCATGAACGATGCGATCAACAGGGCGCCAAATGGCAGAATGTCCGCCAGAAGCACGTAAAGCAAAATGATTCCGACTGCGAGCCAAGAGTACTTGCCGAGCGCAATTGGGCGTCCCTGAAAACCCTTGCCGCCGACGGTCACAAACCGGCTGGATACTTGCGTCAACCGATTCTGCAGCCAGACGCCGGCGATCGTTACAAACAGCAGGAGACATCCGCCGGCCGCGGCATGCGCGCGATGAACGGGGATCGCCGTAGAATCCTCGAAGATCTTCCATGGGAGCGTCGTGAATCCGACCGTGGCGCCGATGATTCCAGGCACCGTGTACATTTCAACGCTGAGGACGAAAACAAGCAGGCCGGACGCGAGAATGGCCGGCAGGCACATCGGCAAAGTGATCTTGCGCAAGCCTGTGATAGCCGTCGCGCCACTCATGCGGGCCGCTTCTTCGAGCGACGTGTTCATGGAACGCAGGCTGCCGACCGTGAACAGGTAAACGAACGGACAGAAAAACAAGAACATAATGAATACGACGCCGCCGTAGCTCCAAATGTTCACCAGCGGCTTCGGATTTTCGATAAAGACGCCAAGAATTTTGCGCAGAATATGATTGATGAATCCGGTTTTCTCGGAGCCGAGCGTGATCCACGCCATTAGGCCGGTGAATGGCGACAGATAAAGCGGCAGCGTGATCATTGTGTCCCAAAGCGACTTGTGGGACAGATCCGTCCGCGCCACGAGCAAGGCAAGAACAACGCCAACAAGAAGCGAAAGTGCCGTCACCAGCGCGGCAAGGATCAGAGCGTTGGCGAGATAGCCTAGGTATTCGGCGGAGGCATAGACGGCCTTAACGGCATCGAGACTGCGCTCCTCGGACAGACCGACCCGGGTTTCCTTATAAAACTGTGCATCAAAAACATAGACAAGCGGGATGACGGCAAGGGCGAGAACGACCGCCGTCAGGAACAATGCCAAAATGTTGCGACGAATTCCGCTAATTTGAAATGCCCGCCTACCGTTTTGATCAAGTGAGGCGCGCTAGTTGCGCCCTCGCTTGATGATTGCCGCCCATTCGTCCATGTCTTTGTGATAATTATTACCCCAGCGCTCCCAGTCGACGGGATAAATTTCCTTCGGTTGAGCATACCACTTCTCTTGGGCATAGACGCGGACATCCGGAATGCCCTGCAGGGTGGAATAGCCGCCATAGATGCGCTCCATCGCCAGCGCGCCTTTTTCGCTCATCGTCCAATTCAAGAAGAGACGGGCGGCGTTGGGATGGGTTGAATATTTAGAAATTCCCTGCCAAGAGTTGCCAAAGTCCGGCGTCGGCTTCGGGAAGATCCAGCGAATGGGCGCGCCTTCCATCTGTTTGATCGCAGCCGCCGATTCCCAGCCCCACATCGTAAAGTCCTGTTCACCAGCAACGACGCGATCGAGCGTGACGAGCACTTCGGCATAGACGGCGGGCTGCTGAGCAACGACCTTGCGCAAGAATTCAGGTCCGAAGCGATCCTTGAATTTTGGATCCATGAACATGTGGACCGGCGCGTAACACACGCCGCACTTCATCGAGGACACCGAGAAGCGGCCCTTGAAGCGCGGATCGAGCACGGCTTCCCACCCGCTCTCGAGTAGTTTCACTTCCTCGGGCGTGACTTTATTAACGTTGTAAACTATTGCATTTGTCGAAGTGTACTGCGCATAAGCGTAGTCTTTGATGCGGTAACGCTCAGGAATTTTGTCGAAGGTCGGCAATTTCCACTGCGCGATGTGGCCAAGATCAACCAGCGACACCATGCTGGGATAGTCAGTGCTTTGCAGGACGTCCACGAGGTACTTCTTGGCGTTGGTCTCGTCGAGGAAGCGCTGATACTGTGCGACGCCTACGAGCCGCAACGTTTCAACCTTGATGCCCGGATATACTTTCTGAAATTCGGCCGCGATGGCGTTCATGCCATCGAGCGGACCACCGACGTACCAGACAACGGTGCCTTCAGCTTTGGCCGCCTCATAAAGCTTGGCTTCGTCCGAAGTGTAGGACGAGGCCTGCTGTGCAGCAACGGGCGGGGCGGCAAGCAGGGCGAGGAGGGACAGAACGGCGGCAGTGCGCGAGGTCATCGGAAGTTCCTTCTAAACCGGCTTGTTTAGCGAGACTCTCTGAAAATAATAGATATCAAAACCTCGACAATATCCAGCCTTTAGCACCGTAATTTTGATATTTGATCAAATATTCGCTTTTCTTTCGTCTATTCAATCAGCTAAGATTGCGTAATGAGCGGTCCAGCTGCGCTGTCCTTTCGCATTGGCGTTGATGTCGGAGGTACCTTTACCGACATCGTAGTTCTCGACGGCTCAAGCCGTACCCACGTCTGCAAATCCCCATCGAATCCATCTGACCCAGCGGCAGGTGTCCTCGCAGCCGTCGATTTGGCGGCGGAGCAGATCGGTACTACGACTGCCGAATTGCTACGGAATTGCACAGTCTTTGTACACGGCTCGACGATCGCCACCAACACCCTGCTTGAGAAGAAGGGTGCGGTGGTCGGCCTGCTGACAACCCAAGGCTTCCGCGACAGTTTAGAAGTTCGTCGTTGCATCAAGGCCAATGTCTGGGATCACCGCGCGCCGGTGCCTGAAGTGCTCGTGCCGCGGTATCGGCGCCTGCCAATTCCCGAGCGTATGGATCATCTCGGCAACGTGCTCACTCCTCTCGATGAATCCGCTGTGCGTGAAACCGTAAAGACGCTACGCGCTGAGGGCGTCGAAAGCCTCGCCATCTGCTTCTTGCACAGCTACGCGAATTCAGCGCACGAAAGGCGTGCGCGGGACATCGTTCGCGAGCTATGGCCGAATATCTCGATTTCTTGCTCATCCGATGTTGCGCCGATCATCGGCGAGTACGAGCGCAGCTCGACCACAGTGGTAAACGCTTACGTTGCGCCGCGCGTCATTCCGTATCTACGTGCGCTCGATAAGGCTCTTGCCGAGCGCGGCCTGTTGAGCGGCCTGTTGCTGATACAGAGCAATGGCGGCGGAGTTTCGGTTAACGAACTTGCCGACCGGCCTATCCAGCTCATTCTTTCGGGACAGGCAGCCGGTGTCGGCGCCATTCGGTTTTTTGCTAATGACATCAAAACACCGAACCTTGTGGCGATCGAGGTCGGCGGCACCAGCTGCGATGTCACGCTGTCGGTCGAAGGCGTGACGGCAATGACTGACCAGCTCGAGATCGATGGATATCACCTCGCTATGTCTGCGGTAGACATTCACACGGTAGGAGCGGGCGGCGGCACGATCGCGCATGTTGATCCGGCCGGGCTTCTGCATGCCGGGCCGAAGGGTGCGGGCGCACGGCCGGGCCCGGCAAGCTACGGCCGCGGCGGCGATAAGCCGACAGTGACAGATGCGCAGCTTGTGCTGGGGCGGCTTAAGCCCGGGCCTTATGCGGGCGGCGTCATTAATCTCGACATCGCGCGTGCGCGCGACGCGATTGAAACTCATGTCGCCAAGCCGCTGGGCTTAAGCGTCGAAGAGGCGGCATCTGGAATTCTCCGCCTGGTCGATCAGCATATGAACAACGCGGTTGAACGTGTCACTACTCAACGTGGCTATAATCCGCGGGAATTCACGCTCATCGCCGCCGGCGGCGCCGGGCCATTGCACGGGGTCTCGGTCGCGCGGGCACTGGGCTGTCCAGCAGTCTACATCCCGCGTCTCGCGGGTGTGTTTTGTGCGTTTGGCATGTGCAACACCGACTTACGCCACGACTATCAGCGACCTTGGTTCCGCAATCTCGATGATCCCAACTACGAGCACGCAGCCACAGCTGCTTTTGCGGATATGGAAGCGGAGGCTGCGCCGGTATTGGCGCGGGAAGGTTTCTCAGGCGCAAATGTCGAGAACGTCCGTGGGCTCGATTTGCGCTATTACGGTCAGCAGTGGTTGATCAAGGTCGAGCCGAAAACACTCGCGCCCGCTGATGTCAGAGCTGCGTTCGAGGCGGAGCACCGGCGGCTATACGGTTATGTGCAGCCGAATGGGCTGATCGAGATCGTCAATCTGCGGATTGCTGCGTTCGGGCACATTTCGATCGCCGAAATAAAGGTCGCCGGACGCAATGGCTCAAAGCCGAATGTAATCGATCGCCGCCCGATCTGGATTGATGCCGCTACTGGGACAAAAGAGGTGCCTATCTATGATGGGCGCACCTTGCGCGCGCAGGACAAGATTATTGGTCCGGCAGTGATCGACGAGAGCACGACCACCTTGTTTATCGGCCCCGGCGATGAACTCACTGTTACTGAGGCCGAGAACTATCTGATCCGGTTGGCCTCCAAGGCAGGCAGCGGAGGTGCGCACCATGTCCACTGAGCAAGCCGCAACCAAAAAGACCGTCGTTCCGCGCACGTCAAAAAATAGCACGCGCGATCCGATTACCCTGGCGATCGTACAAAAGCAGCTCGACCACATCACGCATCAGATGGGTTGGGTGATGACGCGGACATCGCGCAGTCCGGTATTTAGTGAGAGCCACGATTTTTCCTGCTTCCTCGGTACTAAGAGCGGCGAAGTCGCAGCGCAGGCGGACGGTTTGCCTATTCACAGCGGCGCCGGCGGCTTCGCGCTCAAGGCGCTAATTAAGTCTTATTCTGGTGACATGGCGGAAGGTGACATCTTTATTCTGAGTGATCCTTACGTTGCGGGCGGCAACCACCTGCCAGACTGGACAATCATCAAGCCGGTGTTCATCGACGGTATCCTCGAAGGCTTCGCGGCCAATCGCGCCCACCAATCGGATATCGGAGGTGGCGCTGCCGGTACCTACAATCCGGAAGCGACAGAAATTTTCCATGAGGGAATTCGCCTTCCCGTCATGAAGCTCGTCGAGCGCGACAAGCTGCGCAAGGATTTGTGGCAACTGCTCCTGCTCAATTCGCGCACGCCCGAACTACTTGAAGGTGATCTGGGCGCTATGCTCGGTTCGGTCAATATCGGTGCGGAGCGCATGTTGCGCGTGATGAAGGAAGATCTCGGCAATGGTCGCGGCATCGACTACCTCGAAGGCCTGCTAGACTACGGAGAAATGCGCCTGCGCGGCGAGATCGCCAAGCTGCCAGACGGCAGCTGGCACGGCGAAGACGGCAGCGATACAGATTGCTTCGTCGATGTCGATGTTCCGGTTCGGGTCAAGGCGACGGTCGCCGGGGACGAACTCATTTTCGACTTCACGGGCAGTGCGCCGCAGGTCAAAGGTTTCAAGAATAGCTCGCTCGCCAATACGCATTCGGCGGTCTATGTCGCCGTCGCGGCCTTCTTTGATGCCTCTATCCCTCGCAACGGCGGTACGTTCCGGCCGGTCTGTATCATCGCGCCCGAGGGCACGGTCGTGAACGCGTTGCCTCCGGCGCCGATGACGATGAATACCATCTATCCAGCAACCGAAATCGTATACGCCTGCTGGAAAGCGCTGGCTCAGGTTTTACCGCCAAGTGCCTGCGCCGGTTGGGGCAAGAGCGCTTACGGCATCAGTTCGGGCCGCAAGGCGGATGGACGAGCCTTCGTCATGTATCATTGGCACGCGACGCCGGCGGGGGGCGCCGTTAACGGTCGCGATGGCTATGCGCAAGGCGGCAATCTCCCATCGCTCGGCGGCCGCACGATGCCGAATGTGGAAACGTACGAGCGGCTTTATCCTTGCCGCATCCACAAACACGAATTGCGGCGCGACTCCGCTGGGCCAGGCGAATATCGCGGTGGTTCGAGCGTGAATTATGAGGCGCAGATTCTCGTGCCCAGCACGCACGCGGTAAGGGCGGAAGGGCTCAAACGCACCTCGGGTTACGGCGTGCTCGGTGGCGGAGCGGGAGCGAAGGGCTCGATCGTGATGCAAGAAGAGGGCGGGATGCCGCAGCGGCCGCCGCAATATATCATTCAGCGTGTCGGGCCGATGCGCGTATGGATTGAAGGTACAGCGGGCGGGGGATGGGGCGATCCCAAAAAGCGCGATCCAATGCGTGTTCTTCGTGATGTGCGCGACGAGATCGTCAGCGTACAAAGCGCGCGCGACCTCTATGGTGTTGTGATCGATCACACCGGCCGTAACATTGACATCGCCGCGACAATTGCTCTGCGCGGCGGGTGATGCGGTGAACCGCAAGGCGTAAGATGACCCTGCCGTCGAGCCAAAGACTGATCGCTGACTTTGTGATCGGGGACGTGGCGATCACGTCCGAAATGCGGCAATTAGCTCGCGATGCGTTGTTCGACACGCTTGCGGTGTCGTTTGCCGGCGCGCGCGAAGCAGTCTCACGCCAAACCCTGGACTATGTCAGGCAATCCGGGGGGCGTGGCGACGCGCCATTTTGGACGTTTTCTGATACGGGAGCGGCTGAACAAGCCGCTTTGCTCAACGGCGTTGTCGCCCATGCTTTGGACTATGATGACGTAAGCCCAAGCTGGCGGGGCCACGGCAGCGCGGTGATGTTTCCTGCGATCACGGCTGTGGGTCCTAATCACTCGATCGACAATATTCTCGACGCTTATGTTGTGGGTTTTGAGGTTGGCGCGCGATTAGGGCGTGCGGTAATTGCAACTCACTACCCGCGTGGATGGCACGCCACAGCGACAATCGGGATCATCGCAGCGACGGCCGCCGTTTGCCGGCTGGTTGGCGCCAAGCGCGAGGTCATCGAGAACGGCCTTGGATTGGCGGTGGCTCAGGCCGCCGGGGTCCAGGCGAATTTCGGTACCACAGCGAAACCGTTGCACGCGGGTTTCGCGGCTATGGGCGCAGTGCGAGCTTTGGCGCTGGCACAAGCCGGGATCGCCTCATCGAGTGCGGCGATTGATGGTCGGACGGGCTTTGCCGGTCTCTATGCCGAAAACCCCGACATCGCGAGCAAGTTTACCGACGTTGGTACGCTGCCGTTTGCGATTACAGCTGCAAAGCTGGAGCGCAAGCACTATCCGATGTGCTACGCGGCTCATCGCGCTGTTGCGGCAGTCATGCGCCTGCATGCTAAGCACACAATCGACGCTGGAAATGTTGCGTCTATTTCGGTTGAAAGCAGCAAGGGAAGCCACGACCCTCTATTAGATAGGCTGCCGAACAGCCCGGACGAAGCAAAGTTTAGTCTGGAATTTAACGTGGCCGCCGCGATGATTGACCGCGCGATTTCGCTAAACACTTTTACAGATGCCGCCTTAACTCGCGATGACATCAGAAGCCTTGCGATGCGCACGACCATTAAGGAATTGAAATCCGACAGTGGGGTGCGCTGGTCGCGTGTGTCCGTAAAATTCAAAGACGGGTCGGAACTTGCGGAAACCGCTGAGCGGCTAGACAGTCAGTCGGGTTTTGAAACCGATCCAGTCTTTCGCGCCAAGATCGCCGATTGTTTGAAGGCTGCCGGAACATCTATGGACCCGCGCCTGCTCTACGGGGCTTTAACCCACGGAAGCCGGCCCGTCGCGTCGCTGTTTGAGCTCGACGATGTGCGTCAATTGCGAACACGCCTAACAATCTAGCGCTAGCCGCGTGTTTCTATCCTTGGGGGAATTCGTTGGCGAAACCTGAGGCTAAAAACGGCTGCGTCAGCAAGAACAAAGATAGAACGGTTTGCTACCATTTTGCTACCCAATTCGTTAGTACGGCCCGTTATCGGACATCACCACAAATTGCCACGGTATTAAAAAGTCTATAGTTTTCAATATTATACGCTACAGGTCGATACAGAACAATACGGGTACATGCGAATTTCAAGACCGGTGCCTTAAACCGCTCGGCCACCCTTCCATTACCGATATGGCCCGGACTTGTACGGTCCGGACTTGCCGCCCGGGGGGCGGCGCTGCCCGATATCCGGGAATCCGGGTCCAACTCGGCCTTAGTTCAATGGTCGAAGCCCGCCGCACTTGCAAGAGGGCTTTGCGGCGGGTTATCCGGACCGTTCAGGGCAGAGTCGCGCCATCCAAAGCCTGAGCGGAACCAATTGTTTACCACGAACAAAGTGCTGTGGTTCACGCCACCTCCGGGGCGGGCTAGGCTGGCGGATCGACAACCGGGGATCGACATCTTAATGGGCGGAGTGGGGGACAGCGGCCGTTTCGGTCTGCTCGCGCGCCTTTTGGCTGTCGCGGCGGGGTCGTTGCTGCTTGCCAACTGCTCCGGCTCGACCTCCAAGCTCGATCCGAAATACGGCGTCTCGGCCAGCGCCCGCGTCGTCGAGCCGGGCGCGCCGGTGCCCAAAGGCGGCGGCGTCTATCGCGTCGGCAAGCCCTATCAGGTCGCCGGCCGCACTTACGTTCCCGAAGAAGACCCCAGCTACAAAGCCGAGGGCTTCGCGTCCTTTTACGCCGACAATTTCCATGGCCGCTTCACCGCCAATGGCGAAGTCTTCGACATGAATTCGATCACGGCGGCGCATCCGACCATGCCGCTGCCGTCCTATGCGCGGGTCACCAATCTGCGTAACAAGAAGTCGATCATCGTGCGCGTCAACGACCGCGGGCCCTATGTCGGCAACCGAGTCATCGATCTGTCGGTGCGGACCGCCAAGCTGCTGGATTTCTACGGGCAGGGCCTCGCCAAGGTTAAAGTCGAATATGTCGGCCGCGCGCCTTTAGCCGGTTCCGACGACCGCAAACTGATGGCCACACTGCGCGATGGCAATTCGCCGGCGAATGACAGAACGAACGACAAGGTGCTGGTCGCCTCCAACCAGGCCTTTGCGCCGGCTTATTTCGATTCACGGCCGATGACCGAGGTACCGCGCCCGCCGGAACGTCCGTTCCGCGTCGATGGCGCGCCGTCCGGCGGCGCGCAAAGCATGGCCAGTGTCGAACCGGAAGCCGAAGAGATCGCGGCCGGGCCGGTGGCGCGGCCGCGCGTCGCGGATGCGATGGGCCGCGCGCCGATGGTGGACGCAAGGCCTTTGGCCCAGCAGGCCGCCAACTTGCCAACAAGCCCTTCGGTTTCGCCGGTATCGGCCTTCGCGCCGAGGCGCTATGATGCGCCGGTGGGATTCATGAGCGGTCGCGGCCTTTACTGAGCCGCAATTTCCGGTCACAGCGCCGCCTTGCCGGTCTGCGAAAGCGGTCCGCAGAAAACCGTGTGGCTTATTGGCCGGGAATGACGTTGGTAAGCATGGCCATTGGCAAATATAAGTCGGGACGGCTGCTGAGCGCGCTCTTGCTGTTGGCGGGGCTTTGCCTGTCGGCGGCCCAAGGCGCGACCCCGGCGCACCGGCCGGGATCGGGTCTCGCGCACAAGCCGGCCTCCGGACTTTCCGCCAAGAAGGATGGCCCGAAAAAAGACGAGCCGCCGATCACCGCGCCGCACGCCATCCTGATCGACGCGGAGAATGGCGGCGTGCTGTTCGAGCGCGATCCCGACAAGCTGATTTTTCCGGCCAGCCTCGCCAAGCTGATGACCGCCGAATATGTCTTCAACGAATTGAAGTCCGGCCGGCTCAATCTCAAGGACGAATTCCCGGTCAGCGAGAATGCCTGGCGCAAGGGCGGCGCGCCGTCGGGCGGCTCGACCATGTTCGCGGCGCTGCATAGCCGCATCAGCGTCGACGACCTGCTGCATGGCGTGATCATCCATTCCGGCAACGATGCCTGCATCGTGCTGGCGGAAGGGATTTCCGGAAGCGAAGCGGCCTTCGCCGCCAAGATGACGCAGCGCGCCCGCGCGATCGGCCTGACCAAATCGACCTTCGCCAATTCCAACGGCCTGCCCAATCCTGGCACGCAGGTGACGACGCGCGAACTGGGCATGTTGGCGCGCCATATCATCGTCACCTATCCCGAATATTATCCGATCTACGGCCAGCGCGACTTTCTCTGGAACAAGATCAAACAGCCGAACCGCAATCCGCTGCTGGCCATGGATATCGGTGCCGACGGCATGAAGACCGGCTTCACCCGGGAAGCCGGCTACGGCCTGGTCGGCTCGGCGTTGCAAAATGGCATTCGCCTGATCGTCGTCGTCAATGGCCTCAACACCGCCAAGGAACGCGGTGAGGAAGCCAGGAAGCTTCTGGAGTGGGGCTTCAAGAGTTTCGAGCGCCGCATTGTCTTCGCCGAAGGGCAGATCATCGGCAGCGCCAAGGTCTATGGCGGCGTCGACGGCAGCGTGCCGCTGGTCGCAGGCCGCGAGGTGCGGGTGATGATGCCGAAGAGCGGCGGCGACCGGCTGATCGCGCGCATCGTCTATAACGGCCCGGTGCCGGCGCCGGTCGAGCAGGGAACGCCGGTCGGCGTCCTCAAGGTCTGGCGCAACGACAACGTCATCCTGCAAATGCCGCTCAAGGCAGCCGAGCCGGTGGCGCGCGGCGGTTTGTCGAAACGCGCCTTCGACGCCGTCTCGGAATTGATGATCGGCCTGTTCCGCGCCGGCGCGCAGCGCCTATGATAATCGTTAAGTGCGGCCCGGAGAATTGATGCGCGGCAAATTCATCACCTTTGAAGGCGGCGAAGGCTCGGGCAAATCGACCCATGCGTCGATGCTCGCGCAACGGCTGAAGGCACTCGACATCGATTGCGTGCTGACGCGCGAGCCGGGCGGCTCCACCGGCGCCGAGATCGTTCGCCACATCATCCTGTCCGGCATCGCCAAACCTTTGGGCGCGGAGACCGAGACCATCCTGTTCGCGGCGGCGCGCGACGATCATGTGCGCATGACCATCGAGCCGGCGCTTGCCGCCGGAAAATGGGTGATCAGCGACCGCTTCATCGATTCAACGCGCGTCTATCAGGGCGCGCTCGGCAAGGTCGACATGAAGCTGATCCGCAGTCTCGAGCGGGTCACCGTCGGCGCCACCATGCCGGATCTGACATTCGTGCTCGACGTGCCGACCATTGTCGGTCTGGCGCGGGCCAAGAGCCGGCGCGGCAGTGGCGCCGCCGACCGTTTTGAATCGGAATCGACCGAGTATCACGACGATCTGCGCCGCGGATTTCTCGTGCTCGCCGAGCGCGAGCCGAAACGCATCGTCGTCATTGACGGCCGCGCGCCGCGCGACGTGGTGGCGGAAAAAATCTGGGACACGGTGGAAAGCCGCCTGCTCGGCGCCGAGACCGCGGCGCCGTGAGCGACAACGCGCCTGAGCGCGATGTGCTGCTGCCGCGCGAGACGGCGGTGCTGTTCGGTCATTCCGAGGCCGAGCGCACCTTGCTGGAGGCCTATCAAAGCACGCGCATGCCGCATGCCTGGCTGATCGGCGGTGGTCCTGGCATCGGCAAGGCGACCTTGGCGTACCGGCTGGCGCGTTTCGTGCTGGCGCATCCCGACCCGCAAGCCGCTGACGTGCAGAGTGCGACGTCGCTGGTGGTCGAGCCCGACCATCCGGTGGCGCGCCGTATCGCCGTGCAGGCGCAAGGCGATCTCCTGGTGCTGGAGCGCGTCATCAACGAGCAGACCGGCAAACTCTACACCGTAATCCGGGTCGACGACGTTCGCCGCTCGGTGTCATTCTTCGGCTCGACCGCCGGCGAGGGCGGGTGGCGCATTGCGATCGTCGACGCGGTCGATGAGCTGCAACGCGAAGGCGCCAACGCGCTGCTCAAGGTGCTGGAGGAACCGCCGGAGCGCACATTGCTGCTGCTTATCAGTCATTCGCCCGGACGTGAGCTGCCGACGCTACGCTCGCGCTGCCGGCGTCTGTTGCTGCGGCCGCTTGCCGCCGATGACGTCGCGCGCGCAGTGCAGGCGGCGACCGGACGCGATGCCGCCGACCTCGAGGTCGTGCAGGCCGTGGATGCCGCCGACGGCAGTGTTGGCCGCGCGCTGCGCTTTCTCGACGGTCCGGCGCTGGCACTGCGCCAGCGCGTGCTCGCTTTGCTGGCGCAATTGCCCAATCCCGATCCGCGCGCCCTGCATGCGCTCGGCGATGCCTTGTCCGGCAGCGAGCCGCAGACGCTTGCCGCCTTCATCGACATGGTCAATGCCTGGCTGTCGGGCCGGCTCGACGCCGATGTGCGCAGCGCCGCGCAGATGGCCAAGGCGGCGCAGGCCTGGGAAAAGGTCAATCGCGCCGCGCGCGATGTCGAGGCCTATAATCTCGAGCGCAAGCCTCTGGTGTTTTCCGTGTTCGATCTGCTCGCCGAGACGGCTCGCGCCTGACGACCGCGGGCGATAGATTTATCGCCGCGAAAATCCAAGATGTTTGTTCAGCATTGCCAAAACCGCGCTACAAAAATTGTGGTCACGTGATTGTGAAGTCGCGCCGGTCGTCGATGATCGTGCTGTCGCGATCGACAAAGCATCGCGAAAAACATGCGCATGCTGCGTCTTAGCGACGTATCATACAGGCTGCAAAGATTTTTTTATAATGGAATAACATTCTGACCAATTCTAAATGCTGTCGCTGTGCAGTATTGCACAGCGCCATATTGGCTATAGTGAATACGCTATCAACTACGAATCTTCCGTTGCGTTTGGGTTGATCGGATTCATCTTAAATCAAACGATATGCCGCTAGCGGATGGCTATTTCGGGATTGCAAAGCCGCTGACGTGCCTATCGCATTCAAGGAGGCGCACATGAAATCGCTCGTAATCAAGCGCTCTATCGTGATCGCTGGACACAAGACAAGCGTCAGTCTGGAAGACGCTTTCTGGTCCGAGTTGAAGGACATCGCCGAGCAAAAGGATCAGACCTTGTCGAGCGTGGTCGGCGAAATCGATACGCGCCGGCTGCAGGGCAATCTGTCGTCGGCGATCCGGCTTTTCGTTCTCGACAACGCGCGCAGCCGGGCGACCCAGCAGACGGGCGTGCGGCACATGGCCGGCACGGCGGCGACGGCGCTGCAGGCCTGAACTGGCCTTCTAGGGTGGCGGAATTAGTTACTGCCAATCTGTAGGCGATCGGACGCGTCTTTCAGGCTGACGCCGGATATACCAAACCTGCGCATCGCGGTGAGCAGATGCGCAATCTTGTACGCGGCATCGGCGTAACCGATTCCATCCGGCCGGATATTGGAAACGCAGTTGCGGTCGGCGTCGGAGGTCAGCGTTCCGGGTTTGCAAGTCAGGTAAGCGCCCATGCTGTCGGGGGCGCTCAATCCGGGACGCTCGCCGATCAGCACGACAACACAGGTCGCGCATAGCGCCGACGCCACCGCATCGCCGATGGCGACGCGGCCGCGTTCAACGATGACGAGCGGGGCCGGGCGCCAGCCGTCGCGGCGCAAAATTTTCAAGGTTGCCGAGAAAACCGGCGCGGCATGGCTTTGCACAGCGCGCGCCGACAGGCCGTCGCTGACGACAAACACGACATCATAGGGGCTTGCTTGTCCGGCGGCCGCGAGCGTGTGCTCGCTTTCCGGTGTCAAGCGGCGGCCGAGATCGGGGCGCATCAGATAGGTCGACTTATCGGCGGCAGCGCTCGATACCGTCAGCACCGGCAGGCCGAGAGGCGCAAGGTCGCTAGCAAGGCGCGGCGCATCGAGTTCGGCATGCACCGCGTCGCGCGCCTGCGCGTGCGCCAGTTGGAAGGCGAGCAGAGGCGCGGTCGAAAGCGACGCACCGCTGCGCGGCAGACCAATGCGGGCGGCGGTCAGGCGGCGCAAATCGGTCCACAGCGCGCCATCGGCAGGCGCCGGAGTTTTGTCGTCTTTGCTCATGTGCCCTCCGCCGGCAGCAGCGCGCGGAATTGCGACGGCATGACGCGCGGACGAATGCGGTCTTGCACGTCGAGCAGGCCGTGCCGCGCCAGCCAGGTTTCAAACTCCGGCGCGGGTTTTCGGTGCAGCAAATCGCGCATGGCGAGCGCGTCGTGGAACGACGTGCTCTGATAGCCGAGCATGATATCGTCGGCGCCGGGAACGCCCATCACAAAATTGACTCCCGATCCAGTGAGCAGCGCGAGCAGCGCGTCGGCGTCGTCCTGGTCGGCCTCGGCGTGATTGGTGTAGCAGACATCGACGCCCATCGGCAGGCCGAGAATCTTGCCGCAGAAATGATCCTCCAGTCCGGCGCGCGTGATCTGCTTGCCATCGTAGAGATATTCCGGGCCGATGAAGCCGACCACGCTGTTGACGAGAAGCGGCCGGAAGGCGCGGGCGACCGCGTAAGCGCGCGCTTCCAGTGTCTGCTGATCGACGCCGTGATGCGCATTGGCCGACAGCGCCGAGCCCTGGCCGGTCTCGAAATACATGACGTTGTCGCCGATCGTGCCGCGCCTGAGCGACAGGGTCGCGTCGTGCGCTTCCTTCAGGAGAGCGAGATCGATGCCGAAGCTTTTGTTGGCTCCTTGCGTGCCGGCGATCGACTGGAAGGTGAGATCGACCGGCGAGCCCTTGCCGATCAGGTCGAGGGTGGTGGTGACATGCGCCAGCACGCAAGTCTGCGTCGGGATGTCGAGCCGGGCCCTGATCTCGTCGAGCATCGACAACAGCGCGTGCGCGCGGTCGGGACTGTCGGTCGCCGGATTGATGCCGATGACGGCATCTCCCGCGCCGAGCAGCAAGCCATCGAGAATGCTGGCGGCGATGCCGCGCGCGTCGTCGGTCGGATGGTTCGGCTGCAAGCGCACCGACAACCGCCCGGGCAGGCCGATCGTGTCGCGGAAGCGCGTTACCACCGTGCATTTCGCCGCCATCACCATCAGGTCTTGCAGGCGGCTGATCTTGGAGACGGCGGCGGCCATTTCCGGCGTCAGGCCGGGCGCCAAAGTCGTGAGGACAGAAGACGTGGCGTGGTCGGACAATAGAAAATCGCGCAGGGCGCCGACCGTCAGATGTGACACCGCGGTGAAGGCGGCCTTGTCATGGCTGTCGATAATCAGCCGGGTGACCTCGTCATCCTCATAAGGGACGACGGCTTCGTTGAGGAAGGTGGTGAGCGGCAGATCGGCGAGCGCGAATTGCGCCGCCACCCGCTCTTCGCCGCTGTCGGCGATCAGGCCGGCGAGCGCGTCGCCGCTGCGCGCCGGCGTCGCCTTGGCCAGCAAGGTTTTCAGATCGGCAAAGACGTAACGGCGCGCGCCGACGGTCGCAGCATACATCGAGGGCCCCGTTCGCTATCCGGTCGGATGGAGTCGGGGCCCACTATAGCGGAATGATGCCGCTTAAGCGTTGGTTGTGTCGGGAACCAGAAAACGGAAGGCAGCGACGGCTAGTAGCCCCGCCGCCGTTCTTTCTTGGCCGACTTGCGCGCGGCATAGCGCGCGTCGCGCGCCGCCTTCTGTTCGGCCAGCAGCGCCTCTTCGGCGGCCTGTTTTTCGGCGGCGATCAGGGCTTCAAGCTCGGCCGCTTCGGCCTTGGCCTTGAGCTGACGCTCGGCTTCGGCGGCGGCCAGCACGGCCAGTTCGGCCTCGCGCACCTTGCGGGCGGCTTCGCGCTCGGCCATGCGGGCGTCGCGCGCTTCAGCGATGGCGAGGCGCTTGAGGCGCTGCTCTTCGAGGGTCGGATCCTGGGCGGCGGCCTTGAATTTCTCCAGCATCGCCTTTTTGACGGCGGCAGCGTTATTCCGACGCTCCAAAACGTCGGGGCTTCTAAAGTGGGCCAAGTGATTCTCCTGAGGGGGGACAGTCCGCCGCTTATATGGCGCGCCGGAGCCCATTCTTCAACACCATTGGCGTCGAATTACCGGATTTAACCCGATACCGCCCCGGTTGGGTTAGCGCGCTATTTCACGCCTTCAGGTATTTGTCGAAAAACGCCTTGGTGTCGGCAAAAGCCTGACGTTGCACGGCGTCGGGTTTGTAGGTGCCGTCGGCCTCGCGCACCGGATAGATGAAGCCGTGCAAATCGTGGTCGTAGCTCTTCCAGATCGCGTCCTTGCCCATTTCGTGCAGCAAATCGTAGCTGACGCGGAAAATGCCCTGCAATTCGTCGTCGTCGCGCCCTTGCACGAAAAACGGCGTGTCGATCGGCGCGACGCGGGCACGCGCGACTTCCTCGGTGATGCGGGCGCGCACCTTGGCCGGCTCGCGCATCAGCATCTTCTCGACATTCAACAAGCCGGTCTTGGGATCGATATGGGCGGTCTCGTCCGGGCGCAGGCGCAGGAATTCGTGGCTGGCCGGCTCGCTGGCGACGAAACATTTGAAGCCGTGGTATTCGGACGCGATCTTGAGCGCCATCTCGCCGCCGTGGCTGACGCCGATATAGCCGAGCCTGTTGCCGTCGATGAACGGCAATGTCTTGCAGTATTCGGCGACGGCGATCGCGTCCTCATATTCGAGCGGGCCGCGATTGAACAGTTGCCGGTGCTGGCGGCCTGACTGGATCAGCTTGCCGATCTTGTCATAGGCGTAGTCGACCTCGGCGCGATAGCGCATCCAGGCGACCGCGTAACCGGCGTCGAGCAGCTGGTCCTGGGTCCAGCCTTTGGTATCGATGTGATCGCGCAGCATGGTCATGCCGCCGCCGCCATTTCCCGTGGCGAAAAGGATCAGCGGAAACGGCCCCTTGCCTTCCGGCTTGCGCATGCCGATCGGGATATAGGCGCCGTCGACCATCTCGATATACATGAGATCGACCGGATAGCGCGAGCCGGGCACCGGCACGGTCACCACGATATGCGCCGGATCGATGGCCGAAGGCACTGACGACACGCTCATGGGGGCTACCTTGTGCGAAGCAACGGGAGGCGCAGTCTCCCGTTTTTTTCGCCGCGCACAAGGCAGGTGAGGGCGTGTTACCCCGGTTTAATCCATCCAACTAAATCAGAGGTGGGCCTCCTCGAACGCATTCACCCACATGGCGCAGATGCCGGAGCGGACAATGTCGCCGCGGGTGAATTCGATCACCGGCACCGGCAGGTTCTGCGTGTCGATCAGTTGAATGACCGTGCGCAGGCCGCTGTCGCTGGGCAGATCACATTGGCTGATATCGCCATTGATGACGACGGTGCAGTCCTCGCCGATACGGGTGAGGAAGGTCTTGATCTCGGCCGGCGTCGCGTTCTGCGCTTCGTCGAGCAGGACGAAGGCGTTTTTCCATGAACGCCCGCGCATCACCTCGAACGGCACCAGTTCGATCGAGCCGTTCTTGAGCGCGATGTCGTAGGCCGCCTTGCCGATGCGCTCCTTGATGGCTTCCGCGACGGGCGCCGCCCAAGGCGCGAACTTGTCCTCGAGCGAACCGGGGAAGTAGCCGAGCGAGCGGCCGCACGGCACGTTCGGCCGGGTCAGGATGATCTTGTCGATGCGGCGGTTGCGGAACAGATCGGCGGCGTGCGTGGCGGCGATCCAGGTCTTGCCGGTGCCGGCGGGGCCGAGAACGATGACCTGGGGACTTTTACGCAGCGCGTCGAGATAGTCGGCCTGGGTGGGATTGAGTGCTTTGATCGGCGGCAGGGTTCGCTCGGCTTCGAACTTGCTGTGCTGAAAATTGATGATTTCGGCGGAACCGGACAAACGATCGTTACGGCGTCTCTTCTTGTTCAGGTTCTTACCCAAGGCCGACTCCTTCTGGTGGACTGCTAGGGGCGCAACATGGAACGCATAGACCAGCACGCCGCGTGGCGGCGTCGTTTTAGATGCATCGAACGTCCCAAGTGGGAGCTGGGATAAGCGCTTGTGGCGGCGGGAGAACTGGCGTCAGGGAGGGCTTTGGTCCCGCGTGACCCGGTTACCGTATCGATCCGAAATCGACCAACCGCCATGTCCATCAGGCTAGGCGATTCGCATGACGGATTCTTAAAAAAAATCGCTCTGCGGGCACGCGATCAACCGGCCCGCATTTCGGCGATTAAAGCTGAGATCGGGTTAAAATTATCGGCAATACAATTTAGCTCAATAGGTAATGGCCTTATTTTACGAGCCTTGTAGCAAAATCGCGTAACGCTGCTGTTCTTCTTTTACGTCGCAAACAATGCGCTCGGAGCCGATGGCAGCGATTTTTACCGATCAACTCGACTTCATCCTTTTCTTCTACGGGTTAGCCTTCATTCTCCTGGGGGCGGTCGCGGTCGCGGTATCGCGTGGCACGCAACAGGACATCCCATGGCCGTGGCTGGGCGCGTTTGGCTATATTCACGGCGGCGGTGAATGGCTTGATCTCCTGGCGATGATCCTCGGCGACAGTCCGGGCTTTTCGCTGATGCGCACCGTCCTGATGACGGTATCCTATATCGCTCTCCTGGAATTCGGCCGGCTCGATGCTATGCGGCGCGGCGTGCGCATGCCGGGCCGATTTATCTATGCTCCATTGCTGGCGCTGATTATCCTCGGCGGTTATCTGGCGGGGCCGAACGCCGCCAGTGCGTTCGTCCGTTATGCGCTCGCTTTTCCGGGCGCGGCGCTTGCCTGCGGTTTGCTCTTCATGCATGCGCGCACGGCCACACAGGTCGGGAAGCGCTGGCTGATGACCGCCGCCGCCGGCTTCGCCCTGTACGCAATCGCCGCCGGTCTGGTCGTGCCGCCGACGCCGGATTGGGAGGGCGATTTTTTCAATTACGAGATGTTCGCGGCCTTCTCCGGCATGCCGATCCAGTTCGTGCGCGGCATTCTGGCGTGCTTTATCTCGTTTGCGATCTGGGGCTATTGGGGTCAACGGCTGGTCGTCGAGACCGACTCCGCGCTTTACGCCAAGTTCCACAAGCGGCAATTCGTATGGACGCTGTCGGCCATGGGCGTGATCCTCATCGCCGGCTGGTTGCTGACCCAGATCCTCGGCGGAATCTACAAGAAGAACATCGAAGAAGAAGCGTCCGGCGACCTCAACCTGATCGTCAGCCGCCTTGTCGGCGAAACGGCGGCGGTCGAAGGAATGGTCAAAGCCCTTGCCGGTTCGCGTTCGGTCGGCGAACTGGTCGCGGGCAATCCGAAAGCCGATCGCACGCGCATTGACGATGTGCTGAACTTGGAAACCGAGGCATCGGGCGCCAGCGAGGGGTTTATTCTCGACAGTCGCGGCAAGGTAATAGCGAAGTCCGTTAGCGCCACCGATACCGATACCGATACCGATACAATCGGCGAAGACTTCAGCCGGACCACGTTTTTCAAAGCGGGCATCGATGGGGCGCCGGAGTATTATTTTGCGATCGAGAGCGAGCTTCGGATACCGTATTACTACGTCGGCTATCCGATCCGATCCAATTCGGGCCATAACCTCGGCCAACCAATTGGCGTCGCGGTGTTGAAGAAGCGCCTCAGCCGATTTGAAGTTGATCTACAGCAATTCGATCGCTCTTTCGCGATGATCGACCGCAATGGCATTATTCTGCTCACCAACCGCCCGCAAATGAGGTTTCGCACCGTATGGCCGCTGTCGCCCGGATTGCGCGACGCATTGTCCGAAATCTACGGGGCGATCAATCCGACGCCCTTGATGGAACGCGAAATTCTCGATTCGAACTGGATCGTTTTCGATGGCGAACGGGATTACGTGCAACGCGGCTACCTCAAGCACGGCGATTGGTCGCTCCTCACCTGGAAGGTTCCGCAAGGCGTGTTAGCCTGCCGCGTCCTGGGCATCATCATCACATTGCAGATGGCGATGCTGGCGCTGGTCTATCTGGGCGGGCGCGAACGCTGGATGCACGACACTATCCATTTGGAGAAGCGCTTCGAGCTTGAAGAGCTGGCGCGCAGTCTCGACAAGCGCGCGGCCACCGATCCGCTGACCGGCCTGTTCAACCGGCGTAAGTTCGACCGCAGCCTGGCGAACGAGATCATGCGGGCGCAACGTTACAAGACGCAGCTGTCATTGATGCTGTTCGACATCGATCACTTCAAGAAGGTCAACGACAATTTCGGCCACCAGGTCGGCGACGCCGTGCTGGTCGAACTGGCGCGCTATACCGCCGGCCACATCCGCAATACCGACGTGCTGGCGCGCTGGGGCGGCGAGGAATTCGTGATCTTAAGCCCCGGCAATAGCGGGCCGATGGACTGCCTGTTCGCCGGCAATCTGCTTGCCGGCTTCAGAAGCCTGAAGATCGCCGACGTAGGCACCATTACCTGCAGCTTCGGCGTCGCCGAATTCCAGGACGGCGATACGGCGGAAACGCTGCTGGCGCGGGCGGACGATGCGCTGTACCAGGCCAAGAGCAATGGCCGCAATCGCATCGAATTGGCCGATCCGCAGCTGTTGGCGGGCGTTCCGCTCGTGCCCGCCGATGCGCCCCTCGGCGAAACAACCGAAGCGGCTATATCCGTCGATCGTTGAGCCGACGCCGCGCCAATTTGACGCCGATCAAGGCGCCCCGGCTGACAAACTGCCCGAATGGCGCAAAGCCGAGACAAGGCAAGTCAAGAAAAGGCTGGCGAGGGGGCAAGGATGGCATCGATTTCCGGCAAGACCGATCCTGTGGTGCGGCGCATCAGCGCGACCGACGTGACCGATGCGCTCGGCAAGGGCCTGCGCGACTTCCAGGCCATGCCGCTTTACGGAATGATCCTGGGCGCGGTGTTTGCCGCCGGCGGCAGCATGGCCGTGCTGACGACCACGGCCTTCGGCATGAGCTATCTGTCGTATCCGCTGGCCGCCGGCTTCGTGCTGATCGGTCCCTTCGCGGCGATCTTTCTTTACGAACTCAGCCGCCGCCGCGAGGAGGGCAGGCCGATCAAGCTTGTCGACATTGGCAAGACCGTGATCGGCCGCTCCGAGATCGGCTGGATGGCCTTCGTCACCATCTTCATTTTTGTCATCTGGATCTATCAGGTTCGTCTGTGGATGGTGCTGCTGCTCGGTCTACACGCCTCGTTCGCGAGCCTTCAACAATTCATCGCGGTGGTGCTGACGACCAATGAGGGCCTGGTGTTCCTGCTGATCGGCAATGTCGTCGGCGCGGTGCTATCGCTGGTGCTGTTCTCGCTGACCGTGGTGTCGTTTCCGCTGCTGCTCGACCGCGATGTCGATTTCATCACCGCGATGATCACCAGCGTGCGCGCGGTGGTGATGAGCCCGCTGCCGATGATCGGCTGGGCGGCGGTGATCGTCGTGCTGATGATTGTCTCGTGCCTGCCGTATTTTCTCGGCCTCGTGGTGACCTTGCCGATCCTCGGCCACACCACCTGGCATCTGTACCGGCGCATCGTCGCGCCAATTGCCACGCCCTGACAATCAGCTCTTGTTCAGGCCGCAATATTTCTGCGTGCCATTGTCCCAGCAGCCGGTTTTCAAACAGTACGACAAACGTGTGCCGCAGCCGGTGGCGCAGACCGACACGGCGACGCGCGCGGCTTTCTTGCAATTTGTCAGGCAGGCCTTTTCCTCGCCGCTGCATTTCATCGGCTCGGCATAGGCCGCCGGCGCGCCGATGAGGGCGATAGCCAGGAGCAAAGCAGCGAACAACTTGCGGGCGGTTCCATTCATGCGTGACAGCCATAGCTGAGTCGGCGACGCCGTTTAACAACTCTTAACGTTAAGGACTGCATAGTTTTCCCGGACAAAGGCTGGCTCCGCCCGCTTGGCGCGAGCGGCCATGGCGTCATTTTTGTGTTTGAGTTCGGGTAAGCGTAGATGGCGTATCGGACCGCGACGTTTGACGGCGTAGCTTCCTATGAGGGCCGCTGGGTCGCGTCTGGAACCAACCGCGGCGTGCTGCGCGCGCTGATCCGCCATTTCTTCCTCGCGACCGCCGCAATTGCCACCGTCGGCCTGACAGGCGCGACAGCCATCGTGGCGTCCGGCTGGTTCCTGGGCACCGCAACAGTTACCAATCCCTACGCCGCGATCCCGGTGCGCTCCGGGCCCGGTCGGCTGGCGCTGGCCGATCCGGCGGCGACAGGAGCGCTGCAAACCAATTTCGACACCGCCTGGGCGCGCACCTCCGGCACGGGACAGGACCCGACGCAGGGCAGGCCGCTGATTGTCGAAGTTCCGGAAAGCACGCCGCAGCCTGTGATCGCGGCGGCGCCCATTCCCGTGCCAGTCCCCGCGCACACCGTCAGCCTGGATGCGCCGGCGGTATCGCCGGTTCCCTTGCCGATGTTGCGGCCGATTCTACCGACGCAGTCGCTGGCGCGTGCGGCGATTGAGCCGCCGGCCGCGAAGGTCGCCAGCGCGCCGCCGATGACCGTCCCGTCTATGAGCGCCACGCCCGACCGGCACGGCCTGTCACAGGAAGCCCACAATAAAGAGCCCGCCATCGCGGACGCGGACATTCGCACCGCCGTTTATGACATCGCCGCCAAGACGGTCTATATGCCGAACGGCTCGAGGCTCGAAGCGCATTCCGGGCTTGGCGAAAGGATGGACGATCCGCGCCACACCAAGCTGCGCATGCGCGGGCCGACGCCGCCGAACGTCTACGATCTGACCTTGCGCGAGGAACTGTTCCACGGCGTGCGGGCCATCCGCCTCAACCCGCTCGACCGCGACAAGATGTACGGCCGCGACGGCATGCTGGCGCACACATATATGCTCGGGCCGAACGGCCAGTCGAACGGCTGCGTGTCGTTCAAGAACTACGACAAATTCCTGCAAGCCTTCCTGAAGGGCGAGGTCGATCGTCTCGTCGTCGTCGGCGAACTCGGCAATACGTCGTGGCGCACCGCCGCGCGCCAGGCCGGCCCGCGGCCCGGGCCGCCGCGACGCTATGCGGCTTACAGCGAAGCGCCGGAAAATCCAAAGCGCGAGCGCAGCTTCTGGACGTGGTAGGCGCATAGGCGCAAGCGGGCGGGGCGCGCTTGCCCCAATCGCTGGCGATTGTTACCTAACCCCCGGACCCAAGAAGCCTTGGCCGGATTTTTCGGCCTTTCCCCTTCGTCGAAAAGCCGAAAATGCCCGCAAAAGCCCCGTTTTACATTACCACCGCCATTTCCTACCCGAACGGCGTGCCGCATATCGGCCACGCCTATGAGGCGATCGCCACCGACGCCATTGCCCGTTTCATGCGGCTCGACGGCTACGCCGTCTATTTCCTGACCGGCACCGACGAGCACGGGCAGAAGATGCAGCAGACCGCCGCGAAGGAGGGCCTCACCGCCCGCCAGTTGCGTGATCGCAATGTGCCGCGCTTCGAGGCGATGGTGAAGGCGATGGGCTGCTCGAACGACGACTTCATCCATACGACGGAAGAGCGCCACTACCACGCGTCGGAGGAAATCTGGCGCCGCATGGAGAAGAACGGCGACATCTATCTCGACAAATATGCCGGCTGGTATTCGGTGCGCGACGAGGCCTATTACGCCGAGGACGAAACGCATCTCAACGAACACAAAGTGCGGCTCGCCACCAAGACCGGCACGCCGGTCGAATGGGTCGAGGAGGAGAGCTACTTCTTCAAGCTGTCGGCCTATCAGGACAAATTGCTGAAGCTCTATGCCGACGTGCCCGACTTCGTGCTGCCGAAGGAACGGCTCAACGAAGTGGCGAGCTTCGTCAAAGGCGGATTGAAGGATCTGTCGCTGTCGCGCACCACATTCGACTGGGGCATTCCGGTGCCGGGCAATCCGAAACACATCATGTATGTGTGGGTCGATGCGCTGACCAATTACATCACCGGCGTCGGCTTTCCCGACGACCAGAGCGACATGTTCAAGCGCTACTGGCCGGCGGCGCTGCACGTCATCGGCAAGGATATCGTGCGCTTTCACGCGGTCTATTGGCCGGCGTTTCTCATGTCGGCGGGCGTTGCCGTGCCGAAGCGGATTTTCTCGCACGGCTTCCTGTTCAACCGCGGCGAGAAGATGTCGAAGTCGGTCGGCAATGTGATCGATCCCTTCACCATGGTGGAAGCCTACGGTCTCGACCCGCTGCGCTTTTTCTTCCTGCGCGAAATTCCGTTCGGGCAAGACGGCAGTTACAGCCATGAGGCGATCGTCAACCGCATCAATGCCGATCTCGCCAACGATCTCGGCAATCTGGCGCAGCGTTCGCTGTCGATGGTCGGCAAGGCCTTCGGCGGCGTGTTGCCGGCGCCGGGCGCGTTCACGCCGGAGGACCAGACCATTCTCGCCGCCGCCGACGCGATGATCGGTGTCGCGCGCGAGCATATGAAGACGCAACAGCTGCATCAGGTGCTCAACGCGGTCTGGTCGGTGGTCGCCGACGCCAATCGCTATTTCGCCTCCGAGCAGCCCTGGGCCAAGGCCAAGACCGATCCGCAGCGGCAGGGGACGATCCTCTATGTCACCGCGGAAGTGTTGCGGCAGGTCAGCCTGATGGCGCAGCCCTTCATGCCGACGGCCTCCGGCAAGCTGCTCGATCTGCTTGGCGTACCGATGACGGAGCGCGAATTCAGCGCGCTCAACGGCGGCAAAAGGCTGGCCTCCGGCGTTCAATTGCCGGCGCCGCAGGGCGTATTCCCGCGCTATGTCGAACCGGAAACAGCGGAGCCTGAAAAGCCCGCCAAACCGGCCAAGCCTCCGAAACCGCCGAAGCCCGCCAATCCGGCGAAGCCGGAAACCCCAGCCAAGGCGTGACGATGCTGATCGACAGCCACTGCCACCTCGATTTTCCGGAATTCGCGCCAGAGATCGACGCGGTGGTGGCGCGCGCGCGCGCCGCCGGTATCGGCCGCATGGTGACGATCTCGACGCGCGTGCGAAAACTGCCGCAGGTGCTGGCGGTCGCCGAGAAATTCCCGGACGTGTTCTGCTCGGTCGGCACGCATCCGCATAACGCGCATGAGGAACTCGACATCGACGCGGCGCAGCTCGTTGCGCTGAGCAGGCATCCGAAAATCGTCGCCATTGGCGAAGCCGGTCTCGATTATCACTACGACAAGAGCCCGCGCGACGCGCAGGCTCAAGGTTTTCGCCAGCATATCGCCGCGGCGCGCGAAACCGGATTGCCGCTGGTCATTCATGCGCGCGAGGCCGACGCCGACATGGCGCGCATTCTGGTCGAGGAAACGGAGAAGGGCGCCTTCCCGGCCGTTCTGCATTGCTACACCGGCGGCCGCGATCTGGCATTCGAGGCCATCGAACTCGGCCTCTATATCGGCTTTACCGGCATCATGACGTTCAAGAACGGCCAGGATCTGCGCGATCTCGCGGCAGACCTGCCGGCGCATCGCATTCTGGTGGAAACCGATGCGCCGTTTCTCGCGCCGCTGCCGTATCGCGGAAAACGCAACGAGCCGTCCTACGTGGTCGAGACCGCCAAAGTGCTGGCGCAGGTGCGCGGCGTC
Organism: Rhizobium sp. Q54; assembly: GCA_945861265.1. Taxonomy (GTDB): domain Bacteria; phylum Pseudomonadota; class Alphaproteobacteria; order Rhizobiales; family Xanthobacteraceae; genus Pseudolabrys. The sequence goes on from CAMAUC010000009.1 coordinate 29,778, forward strand.
GATGCCGATGAAATCGCCCGGCAGACCACGGAGAACTTCTTTCAGCTGTTTTCCAAAGTGCCGCGAACTTTGGCGGACGCGGCATGAGCCTGAAATTCACGATTCTTGGATGCGGCTCGTCGATGGGCGTGCCGCGCGCCGCGCTTGGCTGGGGCGATTGCGATCCGAACGAGCCGAAGAACCGTCGCCGGCGCTGTGCATTACTAGTTGAACGCGCGCAGGGGCCGGGAAAGGTTACGCGCGTTCTTGTCGACGCCGGCCCCGATCTGCGCGAGCAACTGATCGACGCCAAGGTCGACTGGGTCGACGGCGTTCTCATCACCCATGAGCATGCCGACCACACCCACGGCCTCGACGACCTGCGGCCGTTGTTCGTCCACAAGCGCCATCGCATCGACGTCTATATGGACGATGTGACATCGCGGGTGATGAATATCCGCTTCGGCTATTGCTTCCATACGCCGGCCGGCAGCCAATACCCGCCGATCGTCAAAGAGCACCGGCTGGTCCCCGGAACGCCTGTGACCATTCACGGGCAGGGAGGTCCGATCGAGGTCCTGCCGATTCTCCAGAACCATGGCGACATCGACTCGCTCGGCTTCCGCTTCGGCAACGTGGCCTACTCGACCGACCTTAAGCGGCTTTCGGACGAAAGCGTCGCGGCGCTCGAGGGTCTCGATATCTGGATCGTCGACGCGCTGCGCCGGACGCCGCATCCGAGCCATTTCAATCTGGCCGAGACGCTGGAATGGATCGCGCGGGTCAAGCCGAAGCGCGCGATCCTGACCGACATGCACACCGATATGGACTTCGCAACGCTGCGCGCCGAGCTGCCGGCGCATGTCGAGCCGGCTTACGATGGCATGCAGTTCGAACTATAAGCGACATAAATAGTATAGATATTTCAATGCAATGTGGCATATTTCTAAAGTTCACCCTGATCCGCTCTCGTATCCGGGTATCTACTAATATTCCATAATATGTCTTATGCGAATTAGATGTCTGGCCGGGACTGGCGCCACGTGGGTCCGGATGCGCAGCGGTCCGGCCTCCAAGCCTTGCAAGGTCGCGGCTGCACTAAGGCGCGCCTGTCCGCGCTGCTTTGATGAGATCGCGATACCACGCGAACGACGCTTTCGGCGTCCGCTTCTGGGTCGCGTAATCGATATAGGTCAATCCAAAGCGCACCCCGTAACCGGAGTCCCATTCGAAATTATCGAGCAGCGACCAAACGAAATAGCCACGAATGTCCGCGCCCGCGGCGGCCGCCTCCTCGAGCGCGCGGACATAGGCGGTCAAGAACGCGATGCGGTTCTCGTCGTTGATCGCGCCGGCCGAGTCTGGCTTGTCGAAAGCGCCAAAGCCGTTTTCCATCACATAGACCGGCAGCGCGTAGTTCTTGGCGACCGTCAACAATGTGTCCCGAAACGCCTCCGGTTCAATCATCCAGCCGATCGGGGTCTGCGGAATGCCGGGCGGTTTATCGCCGAACTGCCAGCCAAGGCGCGCGGTTGCATCGGCCTTGATATAGCTCGGCCCGTAGTGGTTGAGGCCGAACCAGTCGAGCGGCCGGTGGATACGCGCAAGATCGCCCGGTTGTATGTATGGCTCCATCGCCTCTTGCATAAGTTTCGGATAAACGCCGAGGCATTGCGGATCGGGAAATGCCTGGTTCCAGTGAGCACTGCACAGCTGCGCCGCTTCGGTGTCAGCCGGCGTTGACGGCAGACAGGGCTGGCAGTTGTGGATGGCGCCAATCAAACTGCCGGCCACGCGGTCCCGCAGCGCATCGACCGCGGCGCCATGGGCGAGATTGACGTTGTGGATGCACCGATGGAACGTGTCGACGCTCCGCATGTCGCGCTCGCCGCCGCCTGTGGCCTGCGCAAATATCGTGAAGATCGACGGCTCATTGAACGTGGCAAAGCGTTTCACGCGGTCGCCATATCGGTTTGCGACCAGCGCGGCGTAGTCGGCAAACCAGCCGACGGTGTCCCTGTTTGTCCAGCCGCCGAGGTCGTCGAGCGCCTGCGGCATATCCCAGTGATAGAGGCATAGCCAGGGTTCGATCCCTGCCGCCAGGATCGCATCGATCAGCCGGTCGTAAAATGCCAGCCCGGCCTCGTTCGGCGCCCCTCGCCCATTCGGCAGGAGTCGCGGCCACGCTACCGAAAAGCGGTAGGCCTGAATGCCGAGCCGCTGCATCAGGCCGATGTCCTCAGGATAGCGGTGGTAATGGTCGCAGGCGACGTCGCCGGTGTCCTTGTTGGCGATCCGCCCCTTCAACCCGTAGGTATCCCAGACGCTAAGCCCCCGGCCATCCTCGCGCGTCGCGCCTTCGATCTGAAATGCCGACGTCGATACGCCCCAGATGAAATCGCGCCGCAAGGCCGCGGTCGCGCCTGTTCCCGCCGAAATGGCCTTATCCTCGACTGGAATCATCAATCACCCTTGCAAGCCGTCTGCTATCGTCATTCAACGTAAAATGTAAACCTAGTATCGCCGGAAATTATTGAGACAAGTCAATCGATTGCGTCATAATTTCGGTCCCCCGCAAGATTACGGGACAGCCAATAGTTTGCTAAGACAGCCGCGCCGCCCGCCTCCGATACCAGAACCAATCGTGACACCTTTATTCGAAAGCAACCGCAGCCCGTGAAACCGTCCCGCGATATCGTCCGGCTGATCGAGATCATGGCCGCTTTGCGCACGCCCGGCAGCGGCTGTCCATGGGACCTGGAGCAGGACTTCGGCACGATCGCGCCGTACACGATCGAGGAAGCCTATGAGGTCGCCGACGCCATTGCACGCGGCGATCTGGCCGATCTGCGCGACGAACTGGGCGATCTGCTATTGCAGGTCGTGTTCCACGCGCGCATGGCCGAGGAGCAAGGCGCCTTCGATTTCGGCGGCGTGGTCGACGCGATCACCACCAAGATGATCCGCCGCCATCCGCATGTCTTTGCCGACGCCGAGGGAAACACCGCGGCGGCGGTCAAAGGAATGTGGGAAGAGATCAAGGCCAAGGAAAAAGCCGAGAAGCAATCCGGCGAGGCCGCTTCATCCGCCGGCGCACCGGCGAGTGCGCTTGATGGCGTGCCGCTCGCCCTGCCCGCATTGACCCGCGCGCTCAAGCTGCAACAGAAGGCCAGCCGCGTCGGCTTCGACTGGAACGATCCGCGCGCGGTGCTGGCGAAAATCCGCGAGGAAGCCGACGAGATCGAGGCCGAGTTGGATGCGGCAGACAAGAGCAAGGCGGCAGCCGAAGTCGGCGATCTGTTGTTCGCCGTGGTCAACCTCGCCCGCCATCTCAATGCCGATCCGGAGTCGATCCTGCGCGCCACCAACGACAAGTTCGCGCGCCGCTTCCAGTCGATCGAGCGCGCGCTCGGTGTGCATGGCAAGCGGCCGGAAGATGCCACACTCGCCGAGATGGATGCTTTATGGGACGCGGCCAAGGTGCAAGAGAAGCAGGTGACCGATGAGTGACAAGCGTGTGATCGTCGCCGGCGGCGGCATTGGCGGGCTGGCGACGGCGCTGACGTTGCATCAGGTCGGCGTGCCCTGCACGGTCTATGAGGCGGTGCGCGAGATGCGGCCGCTCGGCGTCGGCATCAATCTGCAGCCCAATGCCGTGCGCGAACTCCACGACCTCGGTATTACCAGCGGCGATCTCGACCGCATCGGCCTGCCGGCCAAAGAATGGGCTCTGGTCGGGTTGAACGGCAACGATATCTATTCCGAGCCGCGCGGCCTGCTCGCCGGCTACAACTGGCCGCAATATGCGGTGCATCGCGGCCAACTGCACATGTTGCTGCACCGGCTCGTGACCGAGCGGATCGGCGCCGACGCGGTGCGGCTGGCAAGCCGGGTTACCGGCTACACCAAGCGGATCGATGGCCGGGTCAGCGCGCGGATTGAACAGGCCGACGGGTCAATCGTTGAGACGGACGGCGCGCTGCTGATCGGCGCCGACGGCATCCACTCAGCGGTGCGCGCGCAGATGCACCCTGCCCAGCCGCCGATCCACTGGGGCGGTGCGATCATGTGGCGCGGCACGACGCAGGCCAAACCGATCCGCACCGGCGCGTCTTTCGTCGGGCTTGGCACGCACCGTGAGCGCGTCGTCTTCTATCCGATCTCGCATCCCGACCCGAAGACTGGCCTGTCGACGATCAACTGGATCGCCGAGACCACCCTCGACAACAGCGAAGGCTGGAAACAGACCGGCTGGTTCCGCCAGGTCGAGGTCGCGGACTTCGTGCATCACTTCGACAAGTGGGTGTGGGACTGGCTCGACGTGCCTTCCTTCCTCAAGCAGGCTGACGTGGCGTTCGAAAATCCGATGATCGACCGCGATCCGGTACCGACCTGGCGCGACGGCCCGGTGGCGCTGATGGGCGACGCCGCGCATGCGATGTATCCGACCGGCTCCAATGGCGCGAGCCAAGCGATTGTCGATGCGCGGGTGCTTGGCGCCTGCATGATCGCGCATGGCGTCACGCCGCAGGCGCTGGCGGCCTATGACGCGCAGCTTTGCGGGCCGATTTCGCAGCTCATTTTGCGCAATCGTGGTGCGGGGCCGTTCGGCCTCCTGAATATGGTGGACGAGCGCTGCGGCGGTACGTTCGACAACATCGACGAAGTCGTGCCAGCGAAGGAACGCGCCGAGTTCATGGCCGGCTACAAGGCGGCCGCGGGCTTTGCCATCGAGAAGCTCAACAGCGCGCCGCGCACGATTGCCGAAGGCGCGCGCGTCAGCGCGGCGCAGACGGCCTGAATGATCATATCGCTGTTGGCTTGGCGGTTTTCGAGTCGGTATTTGGTTCCGCTTGGAACTCAATAATCACATTTATTCCGCATTTCATTCGCGTTACGGACGAAGTTCGCAGGCATCCGGATGGCTCCCAACGCATTCATCCAGAGCCGGAACCGACAACAAAATGAAAATGACATTAGCCGCGGGCGTGTTCGCGCTCGTGACACTCAGCCTGCTGCCGACCTTCTCGCCAACCCACGCCACCGAAGCGCTCGCACCGGAACTTTCGCAAGCCTCGACCGCGATCAATATCGGCCGCATCAAGGCTGCTCTTCAATTGACCGCGGAACAAGAACGTTTCTGGCCGCCTGTCGAGGCCGCGCTGCACACGCTCGCCCGCCAGCAGGCGCGCGCCGAGCCTTCCGGCTTCGTGCGACGGATCAGCCGCAAGGTGGTATCGGTTGTCCTCGACGGGGTCGCTGTCGAAAGGCTTGCGGCTGCCGCGCGTCCGCTGATCGCGATGCTGACGCAACAGCAGATGCATTCGGCGAGCGGCCTCGCCCAGGAAATGGGTCTGGGCCCTGTCGTCATGGCGGCGCTGAAATAGGCCGAGCCATACCGGATATCGGCTGCCGTTACACCGCGAATTTCGCCCGCACCCGCGCCGCCTGGTCGGGATCGGCGCGCACGGTGACGGCGAGCTTGCCGTGTTCATCCATATCCTTGGACAGCACTTCGGCGTGGCGGTAGAGCCAGCTCAATCCCGCGCCATCCGACGGATCGAGCGAGAGATCGATGGTCTGGCGTTTTTCGGCGAGCCGCGCCTCGACCGCGGCGATCAGCCGATCGACGCCCTCGCCGGTTATCGCTGACACCGCGACCGGCCGGCGGTCGGCAGGCGCCCGCTCGACCAGATTGAGAATGCGCTCGCGGCCATTGGCGTCGAGGCGGTCGATCTTGTTCCACACTTCGACGATGCGGCGGTCCTCCGGCGCAATGCCGAGTTCGCTCAGGACCTTCTCAACGTCATGCGACTGCGCGCTGGTGTCTTCGTGCGACAGATCGCGTACATGCAGAATGACGTCGGCCTCGATGACCTCTTCCAGGGTGGCGCGGAACGCTGCCACCAACGTGGTCGGCAGATCGGAAATGAAACCGACGGTGTCGGAGAGAATGATGCGGTTGCCGTGCGGCAGATCGACCGCGCGCATGGTCGGATCGAGCGTGGCAAACAGCATGTCGGCCGACAGGACGCTGGCCGTCGTCATGCGATTGAACAGAGTCGACTTGCCGGCATTGGTATAACCGACCAAAGCGACGATCGGATAAGGCGTACGCTTGCGCGAGTCGCGGTGCAGCTTGCGCGTGCGCTTGACCTTGTCGAGATCGACCTCGATGCGGGCGATGCGCTCTTCCAGCATGCGCCTGTCCGCTTCAATCTGCGTCTCGCCGGGACCGCCGAGAAAGCCGAAGCCGCCGCGCTGGCGCTCGAGATGTGTCCACGAGCGGACCAGCCGGCCTTTTTGATAGGTCAGATGCGCGTGCTCGACCTGCAACGCTCCTTCGCGCGTGCGGGCGCGGCGTCCGAAGATTTCCAGAATGAGCCCGGTGCGGTCGATGACTTTCGCGCCCCAGGCCTTCTCCAGATTGCGCTGCTGCACCGGCGAGATCGCGCAATCCATGATGACGACGGAAGCTTCCAGCGACTTGGTCAGTCCGGCGATTTCGTCGACCTTGCCCTTACCGACATAAGTCGGCGGCCGCACAGCGTGCAGCGTGACGATGCCGCCCTGCACGACATCGAGATCGATGGCGCGGGCCAGCCCCATGGCTTCTTCGAGGCGCGCTTCCGGCGTGCGCGTTTCCCCGGCCGCGCGCATGCCGCCGGTGCGCGCGGTCGGACGCTTGATCCACGGTTCGATGACGAGCGCGCGTCCGCTGCCCGAGCCCGTGGGCGTCAGGGTGTCCTTGCCGTCGTCGCGCTCGCGCTGTTCCAACTATCTCACAATCCAAACAAGCGGGTCATCATCCGCAAATCTTTATTGCGCATGATCTTGGCCGAAAACCGGTTCCCACTTTTCGGGATCATGCGTGCTAAACCTTTTCCACCGCGAAGGGCTCTTCGCTGCCTTCGAACAGTTGGATCGGGTGGCCCGGCATGATGGTCGAGATGGCGTGCTTGTAGACCAACTGGGAATGTCCATCGCGGCGTAACAGCACGCAGAAATTATCGAACCAGGTGACGACGCCCTGCAATTTCACGCCATTGACCAGAAATATGGTGAGCGGGATTTTTGCCTTGCGGACGTGATTGAGAAAAGTGTCTTGCAGATTTTGTGCTCGTTCGGCTGCCATGGCCGTGTTCCATTTTTTAGCTCGCATCTTAACGCGCGAGACATTCGTTGCCCTTTGTCCTTCACATGCCATTTTAACGGGCATGCACCGCCTGCCCTACGCAGCGCGGTTTGAAGTTTGGGAACCGGTATTAGATGGCAGGGCGCCCCCCGGCGCAAGCGGAAGTTCGTGGGCAGTGCGGCAAGTCGCTGAAATAAATATGATTTTTACCCATATTCACAACGGTTTGGCGGCTTTCACGGGCTGACGCGACCCTTTAGCTGAATTCGGCCTGGCTGTGGTAGTCGCGCCGCAAGGCCGAAGCGATGAGGCCGGGGGCGCCATTGCCGACCGGGCGGCCGTCAATCTGCACCACGGGCATGACCAGCTGGCTGGCCGAGGTGACAAAGGCCTCGCGCGCGGCATAGGCCTCCTCGACGGTGAACGGCCGCTCCTCGAAGCCGAGGCCCTCGCGGGCGATCAGGTCGATGACAACCGAGCGGGTGATGCCGGGCAGGATATCCCCCGACAGCGGGCGGGTGACCAGCTTGCCGTCGCGGGTGACGATCCAGGCATTCGACGAGGCGCCTTCGGTGACGCGGCCCTGATCGTCGACCAGCCAGGCTTCTTTGGCGCCCTGCTCGCGCGCCTGCTGCTTGGCCAGCACATTGGGAAGCAGCGCCACCGATTTGATGTCGACGCGCTGCCAGCGCAAATCCGGCATGGTGACGATGGCGATGCCTTCGGCCGCCTGCGTCTCAAGCTTCGCCGTGTCATGGCTGCGCGCGGTGACAACGATCGATGGCCGGGTGCCTTCGGGCGGAAACGGAAAGTCGCGCCGCATCTCGCCACGCGTCACCTGGACGTAGACGATGCCGTCGCGCACGCGGTTACGCCGCACCGTCTCGCGCATGACGATGCCGAGCGCCTTTGGCGTCATCGGATGCGCCATACGCAGTTCGCGCAAGGACCGGTCGAGCCGCGCCATGTGGCGGCGCTCGTCGACCAGACGGGCGCCCCTCACCTCGCAAACCTCATAGACGCCGTCGGCGAATTGATAGCCGCGATCCTCGATGCCGACCATGGCTTGCGCGTGCGCGACGTATTGGCCGTTGACGTAAGCGATACGGGACATAATGCGGTCTCAACCGATACCGAGAGCTTTGAGCTTGCGATGCAGCGCCGAGCGCTCCATGCCGACGAATTCGGCGGTGCGCGAAATGTTGCCGCCGAAGCGGGAAATCTGCGCCACCAGATATTCGCGCTCGAACACTTCGCGGGCATCGCGCAGCGGCAGACCCATCAGTTGCTCGCCGCCGGCGCCGTTCGGCATCGCCGGCACCATCGAGCCGACATCGGGCGGCAGCATTGAGGCATCGAGCACCGCGTCCGGATCGCCACCGGCCAGAATCATCAGCCGCTCGATATTGTTGCGCAACTGGCGCACATTGCCGGGCCAGCTATGCGACTGCAGCACCGCCATGGCGTCGTCACCGATGCGGCGCTTCGGCAGGCCGGAGCCTTGCGAAATCTGGTCCATGAAATATTCGATCAACTCCGGGATATCGTCGCGCCGCTCGGCCAAAGGCGGCACGCGGATCGGAACCACCGACAGGCGGTGATAGAGGTCCTCGCGGAACGTGCCCTCGGCGATCGCCACTTCGAGATTGCGCGAGGTCGAAGCGACGATGCGCACATCGACGGCGACTTTCGCGCTGCCGCCGACGCGTTGGAAGGTCTGATCGACCAGCACGCGCAAGATCTTGTTCTGCGTTTCGCGCGGCAGATCGGCGACGTCATCGATAAACAGCGTGCCACCATGCGCGTCCTCGAGCGCGCCCAGTTTGCGGCTGTCGCCGCCATTGGCCTCGACGCCGAACAGTTCGGTTTCCATGCGGTCGGGCGTGATGGCGGCGGCGTTGATGACGACGAAAGGTCCGCTGGCGCGCGCCGACAACTGGTGCAGCGTGCGCGCCGCCAGTTCCTTGCCGGCGCCGGAGGGGCCGACAATCAGCACGCGGCTGTTGGTCGGCGCGACGCGCTCGATCGCCTGGCGCAGCACCGACATCACCGCCGATTTTCCGACCAGAGTCGAGGGCTGCGGCGCCATTTGCTTGAGCTGCTTGACCTCGCGTTTGAGTCGCGACGTTTCCAGCGCGCGGTCGGCGACCAGCACCAGCCGGTCGGCCTTGAACGGCTTCTCGATGAAGTCATAGGCGCCGTGCTTGATGGCGGCGACCGCGGTTTCGATATTGCCGTGGCCGGAGATCATGACGATGGGAATTTCCGGATGCTCGGCTTTCAGGATATCGAGCAATTGCAGGCCGTCGAGCTTCGAGCCTTGCAGCCAGATGTCGAGGAAAATCAGGTTCGGGCGGCGCGCCACGATCGAGGCCAGCGCATCGTCGCTGTTGCGCGCGGTGCGCGCGACGTAGCCTTCGTCTTCCAGGATACCGGCGACCAGGTCGCGGATATCGGCTTCGTCATCGACGATGAGAATTTCTGCGGCCATGCTTTTCTACTCGTTCAACGTCAATTGCGGCGACGCCTGCGTCGCCGCGCTATGCGTTTCTGTCACGGTTGGCGCCGGCGTCTCGGCTTTGCCGGCGGCGGCAAATTGCATGCGCACCCAGGCACCGCGCTGACCGGGCACTTTGTCGGCGGCGTCGCGCAGTTCGATGGTGCCGCCATGCTCCTCGACGATGCGCCCGACAATGGCGAGGCCGAGGCCAGTGCCCTTCTCGCGCGTGGTGACGTAGGGCTCGATCAGGCGGCTGCGGTTTTCCTTCGGCAGGCCGATGCCATTGTCGACGACGTCGATGACGATGCTGTCGCCGTGGCGCGCGGCCGCCAGGTGGATTGTGCCTTTGCCGAGTTCATCCGGCGGCACCGCGGCGATCGCCTCCGTGGCGTTCTTGATCAGATTGGTCAACGCTTGCGAGATCAGGCGGCGATCGAATTGCGCCGGCATCGGGCTCTCGGCGATATCGGCATCGATATCGATCTCGGCATTGCCGACGCGCATCAGGAACACCGCCTGACGCACGGTGTCGGCGACATCCTCGGCAAGAATGACGGGCTTGGGCATGCGCGCGAATTTGGAGAATTCATCGACCATGCGCCGGATGTCGTCGACCTGGCGGATGATGGTGTCGGTGCATTGTTCGAAGATGGCGCGGTCCTCGACGATTACCTTGCCGTATTTGCGGCGCAGCCGTTCGGCCGACAGCTGGATCGGCGTCAGCGGATTCTTGATCTCATGCGCGATGCGGCGTGCAATATCGGCCCAGGCCGAGGTGCGCTGCGCGGCGACCAGTTCGGTGATGTCGTCCAGTGTGATAACGTAGCCGTGGTCGGCCTCGGCCGATTGCTCGCCGGTGACCCGCACCGACAGGTTTCGCTCGCGGCCGTTGCGCGAAATGGTGACTTGATCCTGGGTACGGGCGCCGGTGGTTGCGGCGAACATGATGTCGGCCAGTTCCGGGAACACGTCGTTGAGTGGCTTGCCAAGCGCCTCGTCCTCGCTGCGGCCGATCAGTTTTTCCGCCGAACGGTTGAGAATGCGCACGAGGCCGTGGCTGTCGACACCGACGACGCCGGCCGAAGCGCCGGCCAGCACGGCTTCGGTGAAACGCCGCCTGGTGTCGATGACGTCGCGCGCGCGCACCAGATCGTCGCGCTGCGTGCGCAATTCCTGGGTCATGCGGTTGAAGGTTTCGCCGAGATGGGCGAGATCGCCCTCCGCCGGCCGCACCGGCACGCGCACGAACAGATTGCCTTCCGACACCGCGTTGGCGGCGCCGATAAGGCGGCGTATCGGCGCCACCAGTTTGTTGGCGAAGTTAAAGCCGATCCACACCGCCGATAACAGCACGATCAGCGCAATCACGGTGTACATCAGCGCGAAGGCGACCTGGACGCCGACGCGGCGTGCCTCGATCGCGGTGTATTCATTGACGCTCTTTTGTGTCTCGCGCAATTGCGGCACCACGCGCGGATCGAGCAGCCGTGTCACGTAAAGATAGCGGTTCTCGAAATTCTGAAGTTTGACGATGGCCGCGACGTAATTGGTGTCGGGCAGCAGCACCAGTTGCGGCTCCTTGTCGCTGATATTCGGCAGCGCCTCGCGCGGCGGCAGTGCGAATGTCAGGTTCGTCTTGACGTCGGCGCGCGCAACCACGCCGAGATCGGAATCGAGCACGATGACGGCGCCGAGCCCGCGCACCGCCGCCTGGAAAGTCAAAAACTCGCCGAGCTTTTCCGGGTCTTGATCGACCGCGGTCTTGGCGCGCGACAATTCGATCGCCACCACCAGAACATCGGAGCGCACGATCTGGGCGTGTTCATTGAGATAAGCTTGCGCCACGATCAACGAATTCTCGATCGCCGCGCGCGTGCGGGTCGAAAACAGGCGGTCGAGGCCGCGGTCGAGGGTGACGCTGGCGACGATGGCGACCAGAATGGCGGGCGCCGCGGCGATCAGCGAGAACAGGCCGACGATGCGGACATGCAGCTTGGCGGCGGCCCGGCCCGAGCGGCGCGCCTGCACAACCTGCCAGACCTCGCGCACGATGATCGCCAGCAGCAGCACGACGCTCGCGGCGTTGACCAGCAGCAAGCTGACGACGACGTAGTGGGTCGGCGACACCGGCGTCAAATCGGCCAGCACGACAAAAGTGACGAAAGCCGAAAACAGCGCCAGCGCGACCGCCAGCGGCCCCATGATCCGCCGCTCCTCGCGGCGTGCCAGCGAGGCCGAAAGCCCGGCATCGGCGGTCGTGGGCTGATCGACGCTCATGAGGTTTTGAGGTCCCTAGGCAACACTATGGAGGGCAAGGCGAACCACGGATGTACCCACGAAGGCAGCACCTTCATCGACGTTGATGCTTTTATACAACAATGTTGCCAAAATACGACAAGACTGCGGCGCGAAACCACAACCTCGGTTAATGCACCGGGAAAGCGGCTTTAGCCGGCTGCCGCGCCGGCCATCTCCCGCACCAGCGGTGCGACCCGGCGGCCGTACAGCTCGATACAGCGCATCATTTTGGCGTGTGGCAGCGGGCCGGCCGAATACTTCATGTCGAAACGGGAGGCGCCGAGCGTCTTGACCGTTCCGGCGATCTTCCGGGCGACGGTTTCGGGCGAGCCGACATAGAGCGAGCCGTGTGCGATCTCGCGCTCGAACTCCGCCTTGCCGAACGGCGCCCAGCCGCGCTCGGCGCCGATCTTGTCGCGCATGCGCTTGTAGTCGGAATACAGCTCCTCACGCGCCAGCGCGTCGGTTTCGGCGACGTAGCCATGCGAATGCACGCCGACCGGCAGCATCGGCTTGCCCTCTTGCGTGAGCGCGCGCTTGTAGAGATCGACAAAGGGCGCAAAGCGCGCCGGGTCGCCGCCGATGATCGCCAGCATCATCGGGAAGCCGTAATGCGCCGCGCGCACCACTGACTCCGGCGTGCCGCCGACGCCGATCCAGGTGGTCAGCGTGCCGGATGCCGTTTTCGGGAAGATCGGTTGCTTGCTGAGCGGCGCGCGGGTACCGCCCTGCCAGGTCACCGGCTGCTGCTTGATCACCTGCGCGTAAAGATCGAGCTTCTCGTTGAACAGTTCTTCGTACTGATTGAGATCGAAACCAAACAACGGAAACGATTCGATGAACGAACCGCGGCCGAGGATGACCTCGGCGCGGCCGTTCGAGACGGCGTCCAAGGTTGCGAAGCGCTGATAAACGCGGATCGGATCGTCGGACGACAGCACGGTGACGGCCGAGCCGAGACGAATGCGTTTGGTGCGGGCTGCAATCGCCGACAGAACCATTTCTGGGGAAGCGACGGCGAAGTCGGCGCGGTGATGTTCACCGACACCGAGGAAGTCGACGCCGGCCTCATCGGCCAGCACGCCCTCCTCGACCAGGTCGCGGATCACCTGCGCGGCGTGTTGCGGCTTGCCGTCGGGACCGTCGGTGATGTCGCCGAATGTATCGAGGCCGAGTTCGATGGTTGGGCACATGCGTTATACCTCGCGCGTCCCGCACCGCGCGGGCCGAGCGTTGATAAGGCATGCCGATTTAATTGCAACGGCCAGACACCCGGCGCGGCTAATTCCCGCCGCGATAGACCTGAATGTCGAGGTCGCGGATTTTCTTGCGCAAGGTGTTGCGGTTGACGCCCAAGAGATCGGCGGCGCGGATCTGGTTGCCGCGCGTGGCCGCAAGCGCCGCGGTCAGCAACGGATATTCAATCTCACGCAAAATCCGGTGATAGAGCCCGGCCGGCGGCAGGCCGTCTTCGAAGCCGCTGAAATAAGTCGACAGGTGGCGCTCGACCGCGGCCGAGAGGTTTTCATCGGCGCGCGGCTCGTCACCGCCGACCGGCAGCGCCGGCTGCGACAACTCGGCATCCATGACCGCCGCGGTGATAGTCTCCTGCGGATAAAGCGCTGCCAGACGGCGCGCCAGATTTTCCAACTCGCGCACATTGCCCGGCCAGCGATGGCGCTTGAGGCGTTCCTGCGCGCCCTGATCGAGCTGCTTCGGCGGCAGGCCTTCGCGCGCGGCTTGCGCGAAGAAGTGGCGAATGAGGTCGGGAATATCCTCGGTGCGTTCTCTTAAGGGGGGGAGTCGCAGCGGCACGACATTAAGACGGAAGAACAGATCTTCGCGAAACAGTCCCTGCTGGATGAGTTGCCGCAGATCCTTGTTGGTCGCGGCGATGATGCGCACGTCGCTCTTGATCGGCGTGCGGCCGCCGACCGTGGTATATTCACCTTGCTGCAAGACGCGCAGCAGACGGGTCTGCGCTTCCATCGGCATGTCGCCGATTTCGTCGAGGAACAAGGTGCCGCCTTCGGCCTGTTCGAAACGGCCGGCCGAGCGCGTATTGGCGCCGGTGAAGGCGCCCTTCTCGTGGCCGAACAATTCCGACTCGATGAGGTCCCGCGGGATCGCCGCCATGTTGATGGCGACGAACGTGCCGGCGCGACGCTTGCCGTAATCGTGCAGCGCCTTGGCGACCAGCTCCTTGCCGGTGCCGCTCTCGCCGGAGATCATCACGGTGAGATCGGTCTGCATCAGGCGGGCGAGAACGCGGTAGATTTCCTGCATCGCCGGCGAGCGGCCGACCAGCGGAATGGAGTCGAATTCCTCCGGTTTGGCGGCGGCCGCGCGCGGCTCTTTCGGCTCCGACAAAGCGCGGCCGACAATGCCGATCAGCTCTTTCAGGTCGAAGGGCTTGGGCAGGTATTCGTAGGCGCCGCGCTCGGAGGCGCGAATGGCCGTCATGAACGTGTTCTGCGCGCTCATCACGATGATCGGCAGATCGGGGCGCGCCTTGCGGATGCGCGGGATCAGGTCGAAGGCATTCTCGTCCGGCATCACCACGTCGGTGATGACCAGATCGCCGTCGCCCTGCGAGACCCAGCGCCACAAGGTCGCGGCATTGCCGGTCGAGCGCACTTCATAGCCGGCGCGCGACAAAGCCTGATTGAGAACGGTGCGGATCGCTGCATCGTCGTCGGCGACAAGGATACTTCCCGTCGGCATCGGTTACCTCACGGGCTCTGGACGGACGGTGCATCGTCGATGACGCCGTCGCCGCTGTAGATGGGCATCAGCACGCGGAAGGTGGTCCGCCGCGGCTGCGATTCACATTCGATAATCCCGCCGTGGTCGCCGACGATCTTGGCGACCAGAGCAAGGCCTAAGCCGCTGCCGGTCCGCTTGGTGGTGACAAAGGGATCGAACAGATGCGGCATGAGATCCTCCGGAACGCCGGGGCCGTTGTCGCGCACGCAGAACTCCAGCGGCAGCGACACGCGCGCATTGGTGCCGGGCACGGCGAGACGCACGCCGGGACGGAAAGCGGTGGTCAACTGGATTTCGCCGTCGGCGGCGGTCTCGCCGATGGCCTCGGCGGCGTTCTTGACCAGGTTGAGGAACACCTGAATGAGTTGATCGCGGTTCGCCAGCACCGGCGGCAGCGACGGGTCGTATTCCTCGACGAATTTGATGTGCCGGGCAAAGCCGGTCTGCGCCAACCGTTTCACATGATCGAGCACGACGTGAATGTTGACCGGCTCGCGCTCGACCGGGCGTTCGTCGGCGAACACTTCCATGCGATCGACCAATTTCACGATGCGGTCGGTCTCGTCGCAAATGAGCATGGTGAGCTGACGGTCTTCGTCGCCGGCGGATTGTTCGAGCAACTGCGCCGCGCCACGAATGCCGGACAATGGATTCTTGATTTCATGCGCCAGCATGGCGGCAAGCGCGATCACCGAGCGAGCCGCGCCGCGATGCGTCAACTGGCGGTCCATCTTGTCGGCGATGGTGCGTTCCTGCAGCATGACGATGACGTGGCCTGGATATTCCGGCAGCGGCGCAACATGCAGGTCGACCAGCCGTTCGCCCGGATTGCGCGGCGTGGCGAGGTCGACCTTGTATTCGTTCACCGCCGAACCGCCGCGGCGCACCTGCTCGATCAGGGTCAGCAAAGGCGAACCGAACGGCACCAGATCGCGCAGCATGTTCCGGCGCAGCATCGGGATCGACGCTTCGAAGAACTGTTCGGCCGCGACGTTGGCGTCGGCGATCTTGCCGTCGGCGGCGACCATCAGCACCGGATGCGGCAGCGCGTTGAGCATGGCGTCGGCCGAGACGGTTTCGCGCGCCGACAAGGTCTTGGACGAAATCTGCGCGCGGCTCATGCGGCGGCCCTCCAGCCGAAGGCGTCATAGGCTTCGGCCAGATACTGGCGCGCCGCGCGCGGCTCCTCGGCGGTGAGGACGCGGCCGCGATGCAGCTTCAGCAAATCGTCGGATGCGCCGGCGCTCTGCGCCGCCGCGTCGAGCGCCCAGGCAAGATGCTTGCGGGCGTGCTTGCGGCCGATCTTGAGACCGTGATGTGCGAGCATGTCGTCATACATCGAGTCGATCAGCGCCAGCTGTTCATCCAATGGCGGCGCTTCTTCGCGCACGCCGCTGTCGAGATAACGCGCGACCTGGCCGGGAAACCACGGCCGCCCCTGCGCGGCGCGGCCGACCATCACCGCGTCGGCGCCGGAGGCATGAAGCGCGCGGTCGGCATCCTCGAAGGATCGGATGTCGCCATTGACGATAACGGGCACCGTCACCGCATTCTTCACCGCCCGCACCGCATCCCAGTCGGCGCTGCCGTCGTAAAACTGGCAACGGGTGCGGCCATGCACGGTGATCATCTTGACGCCTGCGTCTTGCGCGCGGCGCGCCAGTTCGGGCGCGTTCAGCGAGGTGGTGTCCCAGCCGAGCCGCATCTTCAACGTCACCGGCACCTTGACGGCGTTGACCGTGGCATCGATGAGCGTCAGCGCGTGATCGAGGTCGCGCATCAGCGCCGATCCGGCCGCGCCGTTGGTCACCTGCTTGGACGGGCAACCCATGTTGATATCGACGATCTGCGCGCCCTGGCCTTCGACAATGCGGGCGCCTTCGGCCATCCAGCGGGTCTCGCAGCCGGCGAGCTGCACGACATTGATGACAACCCCCTCGCCGCGGCTGCGCACATTGGCCTCGCGCTGACCTTGCGCCAGCCCGGCACAGGCGGTCATTTCCGATACCACCAGCCCTGCGCCGAGACGTTCGGCCACGCGGCGGAACGGCGCGTCGGTAATGCCGGACATCGGCGCCAGGATGACGCGATTCGGCACCGCGACAGGGCCGATGGTCAATTCCGGTACCTGAAAACCGTTGATTTCGCGCCCCCGGGGGCGAATGCCCATCATTTAGGCGTCACCTTTCGTTGCTTAGAGTTTAGCCAAGATACCGGGCGGCGCAAGTGCTGCACTGCAATATTCTGTACAAGCTTAAAGGCGCGCTGCGCATAGCTCGGCCTTTTCCGGCGACGCAGGAACGCGGTAAAGCGGACGCGCATTCACGGAGCGGCTTCTAGCATGGCGTCGGGACCACGGGAAAAAGTCGCCGCGATTATCGTCGCGGCCGGTCGCGGTACCCGCGCCGGGGCATCCGACGTGCCGAAGCAGTTCCGCGCGGTTGGCGGCGAGGTCATGTTGCGGCGGACGCTGGCTCTGTTCGCTGGCGCGCGGGAACTTGAGCTGGTGCAGACCGTCATTCATGCCGACGACGACGCGCGCTACCACGCGGCGGCGAAAGGCTTTGACTTGCTGCCGCCGGTGCATGGCGGCGCGACACGGCAAGCCTCGGTGCGCGCCGGGCTGGAAGCCTTGGCGGCGCATGCGCCCGATATCGTTCTCATCCATGACGCCGCCCGCCCCTTTGCCACCGCCGCGTTGGTCGCGCGCGCGATTGACGCCGCGCGGCAGACCGGCGCGGCAATCCCGGCCCTTGCCGTCACCGATACGATCAAGCGTGTCGATGAAGGCGGCCATGTCGGCGAAACGCTCGAGCGCGCCATGTTGCGCGCGGTGCAGACGCCGCAGGCCTTCGCCTTCCAGCCGCTGCTGGCGGCGCATCGCAACGCGTTACGCGAAAGGCGTGACGATTTCACCGACGATGCCGCGCTCGCCGAATGGGCCGGGATGACCGTCACGACCTTTGCCGGCGAGCCGGGCAACATCAAGATCACCAATCCCGAGGACTTCATGCGCGCCGAAGCAATGACAATGGATCAACTAGGCGATATCCGCACCGGCACCGGCATCGATGTTCATGCCTTCAGTCTCGGCGATCATGTCATCCTCGGCGGCATCAGCATTCCGCATTCAGAAAGCCTGCGCGGTCACTCCGACGCCGATGTCGCGCTGCATGCGCTCACCGATGCCCTGCTCGGCGCACTCGCGAATGGCGATATCGGCTCGCATTTTCCGCCAAGCGACGAACAGTGGCGCAATGCCTCGTCTGACCGGTTTCTCAAATTCGCGGTCGACCAGGTCGCGGTGCGCGGCGGCCGTATCGCCCATCTTGATCTCACCATCGTCTGCGAAGCGCCGAAGATCGGTCCGCATCGCGACGCGATGCGTGAATCGATTGCGCGCATTGCCGGCATCGATATCGGCCGCGTCGCGGTGAAAGCGACCACCAGTGAGCGGCTCGGCTTTACCGGCCGCGGCGAAGGCATCGCCGCCTATGCAACGGCGACGGTCAGGCTGCCGTGGGGCGAGACATGAACTCCGACACCGCCGACGCGGCCATCGCGCTGATCCAATTGTGCATCGAGCGGAAGCTGACGATCGCCACCGCGGAATCCTGCACCGGCGGCCTCGTCGCCGGCGCACTGACCGATGTGCCAGGCTCATCGGCGGTGGTCGATCGCGGCTTTGTCACTTATTCCAACAACGCCAAACAACAGATGCTCGGCGTACCGGCGGCGACATTGAAGCAATATGGCGCGGTCAGCCGGCAGACCGCCGAAGCGATGGCCCGCGGCGCGCTGACGAAGGCCAAAGTCGATCTGGCGGTGGCGATCACCGGCATTGCCGGTCCGGGCGGCGGCTCGGTGGACAAGCCGGTCGGCCTTGTGCACTTCGCCGCCGCATCGCGCGATGGCACGTCAATGCACGCGGCGATGCGTTATGGTGATATCGGACGCACGGACGTGCGGCACAAATCGGTGCTGCAGGCGTTACGCATGCTGATGGAACTGGCCGAGGCGCACGCGGCCGGCGCGCCGCGCAAACCGGCGAAACAGGCGAAACAGGCATCGGCCAAAGGACAAAAGAAGCCATGAGCGAATCAACCGGTTGGCGTCAAAATGCCCGCATAGCCGCCCTGCCGCTGGCCGCGGTTGTGGCGGCGTCACTGCTGGGGCAATTGGCGACATTTCCTAATCTCGCGCCGTGGTACGCGGGCCTGGTCAAACCGTCATTCAATCCACCAAACTGGATCTTCGGGCCGGTATGGACGGCGCTCTACGGGCTGATGATCTATGCCGCGTACCGCATTTTAAAGCTGGCGCCGTCGCCGGCGCAACGCGTGGCGATCGTCTTGTTTTACGCGCAGCTCGCGCTCAACGCGGCGTGGCCGTGGATGTTCTTTGCCGCGCACTCGCCGGCGCTCGGGCTGGGAAACGTCGTGTCGCAACTTTTTCTCATTGTCGCGACCGCCATTGCGTTCATCCGTCTCGACCGCATCGCCGGGATTTGCCTGTTGCCCTTGATAGCCTGGGTGACATTCGCGACCGCGCTCAACGCCGCGATCTGGCGGCTGAACGGCTGACACTCACGCCGTGTTCTTGCCATAGACCGCGTCGGCGCGTTGCTCGAAGGCGACGGCGAATTTGCGGAACGCCGTGTCGAACATCGCCCCCATCAGCATGGCGAGCGTGCGGCTCTTGAATTCGTAATCGATGAAGAACTCGACCTCGCACGCATTGTCGCCGGTCGGCTTGAAGGTCCAGCGGTTCTGCAAGCGGCTGAACGGGCCGTCGAGATATTCGACCAGGATTTTCAGATTAGGCTTATCAAGCGTGACGCGGCTGGTGAAGGTCTGGCTGATGACCTTGTAGGCGGCCGTCATTGCGGCGACGATCACCTCGGTGTCGCCTTTCGCCGTGCGGCTGCGCACTTTCAGCGACGTGCACAGTGGCACGAACTGCGGGTATTTTTCGACGTCGGCGACGAGGTCGAACATATCGGTCGCGGCGTGGCGAACGCGGCGCTTTGAAGAAAATTGCGGCATCTAGATGTTTTGCTGGCGCATGATCTTGTCCGAAAACCGGTTCCCACTTTTCGGGATCATGCGCGGGCCAGCCGCGCCGCTTTCAGCCGCGCGAAGTCGTCGCCGGCGTGATGCGACGAACGCGTCAAGGGCGAGGCCGACACCATCAGGAAGCCCTTTGCATAGGCGATGGTCTCGAGCGACTTGAATTCGTCCGGCGGCACGAAGCGCTTGACCTCGGCGTGCTTGCGGGTCGGCTGCAGATATTGACCGATGGTGAGAAAGTCGACATTGGCCGAGCGCAGATCGTCCATCACCTGGAGGATTTCGTTTCGCTCCTCGCCGAGGCCCACCATGATGCCCGACTTGGTGAACATTATCGGATCGAGTTCCTTCACCTGCTGCAACAGGCGCAGCGAATGGAAATAGCGCGCGCCGGGGCGGATGGTCAGATAGAGCGACGGCACGGTTTCCAGATTGTGGTTGAATACGTCTGGCTTGGCGGCAACGACAACCTCAAGCGCGCCGTTCTTGCGCAGAAAATCCGGTGTGAGTATTTCAATCGTCGTGCCAGGCGCGTGCGTGCGGATGGCGCGGATGGTGTCGGCGAAATGCTGCGCGCCGCCGTCTTCGAGATCGTCGCGGTCGACGGACGTGACGACGATATGCGCAAGGCCGAGTTTGGCGGTGGCCTTGCCGACATGCTCCGGCTCAAGCGCGTCGAGCGCGCCCGGCAGGCCGGTCTTGACGTTGCAGAACGAACAGGCGCGCGTGCAGGTGTCGCCCATGATCATGAAAGTGGCGTGCTTCTTCTCCCAGCACTCGCCAATATTCGGGCAGCCGGCCTCCTCGCAAACCGTGACGAGGCCGTTCTCGCGCATGATCTGGTGCGTGGCGTTAAAGCCGGCCGACACTGGCGCCTTGACCCGGATCCAGTCCGGCTTCGGCAACACCGGCGTGTCCGGGCGGCCCGCCTTTTCGGGGTGGCGCGGGCGCGGATTATTGATGAGGTCGAGGACGACGGCCATGGTTCCTACCTTGGCTCTTACTTACGGCTGCATTCGCGCCGCTGCAAGCCGGCGGTCCCGCGCGGCGAGCGCATCAGGCCCGCCGGATCGCCCGCCAGATCAAAAGGAACAGCACCGCGCCTATCGTGGCGGTGATCAGGTTGCCCCAGAAATCCGGCATGACGTGCAGGTTGAGCTTCTCGAACAGGAAGCCGCCGAAGATCGCGCCGACCAGGCCGACGGCGATGTTGCCGAAAATGCCGCCGCGGCCGCCGAGGATGGTATGCGCCAGCCAGCCGGCGATCAGGCCGACGATGATCCACGCAATCACGCCCATGCCCGGCTCCCTGCGGCCTCCTTGCGCGGGTGTCGCGCGCGACCGAATCCATTATACCACCCTTGGGCCGAGCCGATCCACGGCCGCACCATCTTCCCGCCGCGACGACAGGAATACGATGCCCAACGTCGCCAGCGACCATCCCCCAAAACAGACCGCGCCGGTTCTAGTCCTTGCCGTGTTCACGGCGTCGGTTTTCGTCAGCGCGTTGCTGCTGTTCGGTGTGCAGCCGATGTTCACGCGCATGGTGCTGCCGCAACTCGGCGGTTCGCCGTCGGTTTGGTCGGTGGCGATGGTGTTCTTTCAGTCCATGTTGCTTGCCGGCTATGCCTATGCCCATTGGCTGAGCCTGATCCGCAGCCGGCTCGTGCCAATCCTCATCCACCTTGTCCTGCTCGCCGGCGCGGCCGCCATGCTGCCGCTGTCGATCGCCAAAGGCTGGGGTGAACCGCCTGGCACCTTCACCGAATTCTGGCTGCTCGGCCTTTTCGCTGTGTCGATCGGCCTGCCGTTCTTTGCGCTTTCCGCCAACAATCCGCTGTTGCAAACCTGGTTCGTGCGCACCGGGCACAGAGACGGGAAGGATCCGTATTTTCTCTATGCCGCATCCAATATAGGCAGCTTCCTGGCGTTGCTGTCCTACCCGGTTCTGCTCGAGCCGATGTTTTCGTTGCGTGTGCAAGGGCAGCTATGGAGCATCGGCTTCGTGCTGCTGGCGCTGTTGATTGCCGCCAGCGGCGTGCTGACGCTACGCGCGCCGCCGAACGGAGCGATGGACGCGGCGCAAGCACCCAAGGCTAAACCAACATGGCTGGCGCTCGGGCGCTGGACTTTTCTCGCCGCGGTGCCGTCCGGCCTGCTGGTCGCGGTCACCGCCTATATCACCACGGACGTCGCCTCTGCGCCCCTGCTCTGGGTGATGCCGCTGTCGCTTTACCTTTTGACCTTCGTGCTGGCGTTTCAACGCGGGCCGCTGTTCAGGCACAGCTTCATGCTGACTTTGCAGCCCTTCGCCATCGGCGGCATCGTGTTCCTGTTGCTCAATGCCGGACGTGTGCCGGTGCTGCCGAACCTGATGGCGCACCTGCTCGCGTTCTTCGTGATCGCCATGGCTAGCCACGGCGAACTGGCGCGGCAGCGGCCGCAGGCCTCTGACCTGACAGCATTCTATGTCGCGCTGTCGTTCGGCGGCATGGCCGGCGGGCTGTTCGCCGGCCTGTTCGCGCCTTACGTTTTTTCGTGGATCGCCGAATATCCGATCCTTGTCGTGCTGGCGGTGCTGTGCCGACCTCGCGTCGTGATCGGGACGCCGCCGCTATGGGCGCGCCTGGTGCCGCCATCGCGCTGGTTCTGGCCGGGCGCCGCCATTTTGGCGCTGGGGTTGATCGTGCCGGCGTATAGCGGCTTCCGGATCGACGCCTATGACCTCGACGCATTGCGTGCCGTCGTCCTGACGCTTGCGGCTCTGTCGATCCTGTTCATGCGCGCGCCGGTGCAGTCGGCGATTGCCGTCGCTTTGGCGTTCACGGTGGTCCGGCTCTATCCGACCGATGAAGGCCGCGGCGTGACCATGCGCAGCTTCTTCGGCGTCAACCAGATCTATGAGTCGGCCGACCGGCGCTATCGCGTGCTCAAGCACGGCTCAACCTATCACGGCGCGCAGATGATCCGGAATGCGGACGGCAGCGCCGTCGTCGGCCCGCCGGAGCCGATCACTTATTACCATCGGAAATCGCCCATGGCGGCGACGGTCACGGCGGGGCGCGAACGCAAGGCCGCAGCTTCGGGCGAGCCGTTACGCGTCGCGGTGATCGGGTTGGGCACCGGCAGCCTGGCCTGCCATGCGGCGAAGGGCGAGGCGTGGACCTTCTTCGAGATCGATCCGGCCGTGATCGCCATCGCGCGCGATCCCAAGCGTTTCAATTTCATCTCGGCCTGCGCGCCCGATGCGCCGATCGTACTCGGCGATGCGCGGCTGACTTTGGCCAAGCAGCCGGACGGTATCTTCGACTTGATCGTGGTCGACGCCTATTCGTCCGATGCGATCCCCGTCCATCTCGCCACCAGCGAAGCGATGGCTATCTACAAATCGAAGCTGGCGGCGCAGGGTGTGGTGGTCATGCACATTTCCAACCGTAATCTCGAACTGCAAACGGTGGCAACCGGCATCGCCGCCGCGAACGGACTGAAGTCATGGGTCTATACCGAGCCGCGCCAGACCGAGGATGACGCCAACTTCGTCTTCGCGTCAGATGTCGTAATCTCGGCCGCGGCGGCGACGGATATCGGCCCCTTGGTGTGGGACAAGCGCTGGGTAGCGACCGAACCCAACCTCGCTTTGCGCGCCTGGACCGACGACTATTCCAATGTTGCCGGAGCGTTCTGGCGCAAGCACTACCCGGATGCAACGACGGCGCCCTAGGTTGCCGGCTTTTAAGCGGCTGGTTTCGGCGGCAGGCGATGGTTCGGCGTCGAGGCCGATATCGCGACCTCGTCGTCGTTCATGTCGGCGGCGATATGCGCAAACAATGGCGTCGACAGATAGCGCTCGCCGGTATCGGGAAGCATGCACAGAATGGTCGAGCCCGGCGCGGCGGATTTCGCCACCTCCAGCGCACCGGCAAAGGTGGCGCCGGCAGTGATGCCGACTAAGATGCCTTCCTGGAGCGCCAGGTCGCGGCTGCATTTCATCGCGTCGGGACCGGCAATGGTGACGACCCGCGATATGACGCCGGCGTCGATCGCCTCGGCGGTGATCTTCGGAATGAAATTCGGGCTCCAGCCCTGCATCGGATGCGGCTTGAACGATGTGTTAGGCTTGGCCGGCGAGCCGTCCGGGTTGCGCTCCTGCGGCGACTTGTTGGTCAGCATCGGCGCGTCGGCCGGTTCGCAGACGACGATCTTGGTGTTCGGCATTTCTTTCGACAACACACGCGACACGCCGGTGAGCGTACCGCCGGTGCCGAAGCCGGTGACCCAATAGTCAAGCTTTTCGCCCTTGAAGTCGTTGACGATCTCGCGCGCAGTCGTGCGCGCATGCATGTCGGGATTGGCTTCGTTCTCGAACTGACGCGTCAGGAACCAGCCATTGGCCTTGGCAAGTTCGGCGGCCTTGTTGACCATGCCGAGGCCGCCTTCGGAGGCCGGCGTCAGCACCACCTTGGCGCCGAGGAAACGCATCAGCTTGCGCCGCTCGACGGAGAAGCTTTCCGCCATGGTCAGCACCAGCGGATAGCCCTTGGCGGCGCAGACCATCGCCAGGCCGATGCCGGTATTGCCCGAGGTGCCTTCGACAACGGTCTGCCCCGGCTTGAGCGCGCCGGACTTTTCCGCCGCCTCGATGATGCCGAGCGCCAGACGATCCTTGACCGAGCCGAGGGGATTGAAGGCTTCGATCTTGACGTAAAGGTTGATGCCCTTGGGTCCGAGCTTGTTGATACGCACCACCGGCGTGTTGCCGACGGTGTCGAGAATGGAATCGAACTTGGCCACTGCAACCCCCTTACATATTCAATACGCGTCCATAAGCGTCAAGCACCGCTTCTTTCATCATCTCGGACAATGTCGGATGCGGGAAGACGATGTGCATCAATTCTTCTTCCGTCGTCTCCAGATTCATAGCGACGACGTAGCCTTGAATTAATTCGGTGACTTCGGCGCCGACCATATGCGCGCCGAGCAGTTGTCCGGTCTTCTTGTCGAAGATCACCTTCACCAGACCTTGATCCTCGCCGAGCGCGATGGCTTTGCCGTTGCCGACGAAGGGAAAGCGGCCGACGCGAATGTCGAGCTTCTTATCCTTGCAGGCCTGTTCGGTAAGACCGACCGAAGCGATCTGCGGCGTGCAATAGGTGCAGCCGGGGATTTTGAGCTTGTCCATCGGATGCGGGTGCAAGCCTTTGATCGCCTCGATGCAGACGACGCCTTCATGCTCGGCCTTGTGCGCCAGCATCGGCGGCCCGGCGACGTCGCCGATGGCGTAGATGCCCGGCACGTTGGTCTTGCTCAGACCGTCGGTGGCGATGCAGCCGCGCTCGGTTTTCACGCCTAGTTTTTCGAGCCCGAGATTTTCGATATTGCCGACGACACCGACGGCAGAGATGACACGCTCGACGGTGATCTGCTGCGTCTTGCCGTCGGCTTCGATGGTGGCGGTGACGCTGTCGGTCTTCTTGTCCAGCTTCACGACCTTGGCGCCGGTCATGATCTTGATGCCCTGCTTCTCGAAGCTCTTGCGGGCGAAGGCCTGAATGTCATGGTCTTCCACCGGCAGCACCTGCGGCAGCACTTCGACCACGGTCACCTCCGCGCCGAAGGCGCGATAGAACGAAGCGAACTCGATGCCGATGGCGCCGGAGCCGACGACGAGCAGCGACTTCGGAATGCTAGGGGGCACCATCGCTTCAAAGTAGGTCCAGACCAGCTTCTTGTCCGGCTCGAGGCCCGGCAGCACGCGCGGCCGTGCGCCTGTGGCGACGATGATGTGCTTGGCCTGATAGCTGCCCGGGCCGAGCGCGCCCTTGAGCGCCTCGGTCTTGGACGCTTTCACCGTCACCTTGCCGGGCGCGTCGATCGACGCCTCACCCCAGATGACCTGGACCTTGTTCTTCTTCATCAGGAAGCCGACGCCGTCATTGAGCCGCTTCGACACGCCGCGCGAGCGCTTGACGATCTCGCCGGCGTCGTAACCGACATTGTCGGCTTTCAGCCCGTAGTCCTTGGCGTGCTGCATGTAGTGATAGATTTCCGCCGAGCGCAAAAGCGCCTTGGTCGGAATGCAGCCCCAGTTGAGACAAATGCCGCCGAGATAATCGCGCTCGATGATCGCGACCTTGAAGCCGAGTTGCGCGGCGCGGATGGCAGTGACATAGCCGCCCGGCCCGGAGCCGATGATGATGACGTCGAAAGATGTGTCAGCCACGATTCTCACTCCTCAGGCGGCGGCGCCGCAACCAAACCTTGATGGCCCATTCGGCCGCCGACATCGCGATTGCTATGCCCAGCACGACCAGCAAGATGAACTGGGCGATGTCATTCGATAATTTCTCGCCCGAAACGAAGCTGTCCCGGAAAACGCTTTGACCCAAGGGGCTCGCCAAGAACGCGGCAAAGGCAGCAAGCGTGAACCAGGGCACATGCCGCATGGCGCTTACACCACCATCATAACCGGGTTTTCGATCAGTCTCTTGAACGCGCCGATGAGTTCGGCGCCCAGCGCGCCGTCGACCGAGCGGTGATCGCAGGACAATGTCACGCTCATGATATGCGCCGGCACGATCTGGCCGTTCCTGACAACGGCGCGCTCTTCGCCGGCGCCGACCGCGAGAATGGTCGATTGCGGCGGGTTGATCACCGCGGTGAAGTCCTTGATGCCGTACATGCCGAGGTTGGACACCGATGACGTGCCGCCCTGGTATTCATGCGGCTTCAACTTTTTGCCGCGCGCGCGCGCGATCAGGTCCTTGCCTTCATTGGCGATGACCGACAGCGATTTCAACTCGGCCTGACGGATGATCGGCGTGATCAGGCCGCCGGGCAGCGCCACGGCAACGCCGATGTCGGAATGTTTGTGCTTGAGCATGCCGCCTTCCGACCACGACACATTGGCTTCGGGAATGCGCTGCAGCGCCAGCGCCAATGCCTTGATGACGAAGTCGTTGACCGAGAGCTTGTAGGCCGGCTTGCCGTCTTTATCCTTGGGCGCGGCGCTATTGATCTCCTCGCGCGCGGTCAAAAGCTTGCCGATGTCGCAGTCCATCGTCAGATAGAAATGCGGCACCGTCTGCGTCGAGGCGGTGAGCCGTTGCGCGATGGTGCGACGCATTCCGTCATGCGGCACCAACTCGTAGGAGCCTTCCTCGTAGAGACCGAGGATCTGCTTGTCGCTCATGCTGGCGGCGACGGGCGCGGCTGCGGCAGGCGCGCCGGCAGCAGCGGGCTTCATCGCGCCCTTGCCGGTCTTGGCGTCTTCGATATCGCGGGCGACGACGCGGCCATGCGGGCCGGAGCCGGACACACGCGAGAGATCAATACCGGCGTCCTTGGCGAGGCGCTTGGCGAGCGGGGAGGCGAAGACGCGCCCGCCCTCGCCCTTCGAGACGGCGCTTCGCGCCTCCTCAGGGTGAGGGCTCTTCTTCGCCTCATCCTGAGGAGCCCGCGCAGCGGGCGTCTCGAAGGATGAGGCGGGTTTGGCCTCCGCCTTTTTCTCCGGCGCTTTCGCGGCCGGCGCGGCAGCAGCACTCACCGCCTTGGCGTCCTCGCCGTCGGCGACCATCACCGCGATCACCGCGTTGACGGCGACATCCTGCGTGCCCTCCGGCACGACGATCTTGGCCAGCGTGCCCTCGTCGACCGCTTCGTATTCCATCGTCGCCTTGTCGGTCTCGATCTCGGCGATGACATCGCCCGACTTGATCTTGTCGCCTTCTTTTTTCAGCCACTTGGCAAGGTTGCCCTTTTCCATCGTGGGCGACAGCGCGGGCATGAGGATGTTGGTGGGCATGATGCGACCCTACCGGTAACTGACGGCTTTGGCCGCCTCGACGACTTCGGCGACCGAGGGCAGCGCGAGCTTCTCGAGATTGGCGGCGTAAGGCATCGGCACTTCCTTGCCCGAGACGCGCGCGACTGGCGCGTCGAGATAATCGAAGGCCTGTTCCATGATGCGCGCGGCGATTTCGGCGCCAACGCCGGATTGCGCCCAGCCCTCTTCCACCGTCACGGCGCGGCCGGTCTTCTTGACCGAGGCGATGATGGTCTCGGTGTCCATCGGCTTCAACGTGCGCAGATCGATGACCTCGGCCTCGATGCCGTCCTTGGACAATTCCTCGGCGGCCTTGAGCGCATAGGTCATGCCGTTCGACCAGGCGATGATGGTGACGTCCTTGCCGGCGCGCGCGATCTTGGCCTTGCCGATCGGCAGCACGAAATCATCGAGCTTCGGTACCGGGCCCGAGTGACCGTACAGCATTTCGTTCTCGAGGAAGATCACCGGATTGGGATCGCGGATCGCGGCCTTCAGAAGTCCTTTGGCGTCGGCGGCGTTCGATGGCGTAACGACGCGCAGGCCCGGAATGTTCGAGTACCAGGCCGAATAATCCTGGCTGTGCTGCGCGGCGACGCGCGAGGCCGCGCCGTTCGGGCCGCGGAACACGATCGAGCAACCCATCTGGCCGCCCGACATGTACAAGGTCTTGGCGGCGGAGTTGATGATCTGGTCGATCGCCTGCATGGCGAAGTTGAAGGTCATGAACTCGACGATCGGCTTCAGGCCGGCGAGCGCCGCGCCGACGCCCAAGCCTGCGAAACCATGCTCGGTGATCGGCGTGTCGATGACGCGCTTGTCGCCGAATTCCTGCAACAAACCTTGCGTGACTTTATAGGCGCCCTGATATTCGGCGACCTCTTCGCCCATCACAAAGACATCGCCGTCGCGGCGCATTTCCTCGGCCATGGCGTCGCGCAAGGCTTCGCGCATGGTCATGGTGACCATTTCGGTGCCTTCGGGAATGTCGGGGTCAGACGGGGGAAGAACTTGGGGGGCTTGAACGTGCGGCGCTTCGGGAGCGGCCGCGGCAGGGGAGGATTTAGCGTCGGCTTTGATATCGGCTTTCGTCTCGGTCTTTGCGGGCGGGGCTGATTTAGCCGCCGGGGCCGCGCTTGCTGCCGATGCGCTTTCGCCGTCGGCAAGGATGACCGCGATCGGCGTATTCACCGCCACATCCTGCGTGCCTTCGGCAACAAGAATTTTACCGAGCGTGCCCTCGTCGGAGGCTTCCACCTCCATGGTCGCCTTGTCGGTCTCGATCTCGGCGATGATGTCGCCGGACTTGATCGTATCGCCCTCTTTCTTGAGCCACTTGGCGAGGTTGCCCTTCTCCATGGTGGGCGACAGCGCGGGCATGAGAATATTGGTGGGCATGGGCGCTACGGTTTCCTGCTCAGAATGTCTTGCCGTCGTCTTGTCGTGCGTCGGTTCGTTCTAACGATAAATGTCGGTGAACAATTCGGACACGTCCGGCTCCGGATCGTGCGTGGCGAACTCGGCCGCTTCGTTGATCGCATCGCGAACGCTGGCGTCGATCTTTTTCAGATCGTCTTCCTTGGCGAATTTCTTTTCCAGAATGCGATTGCGCGCCATGTCGATCGGATCGTGCGTGGTGCGGACCTTGTCGACTTCCTCGCGGGTGCGGTACTTGGCCGGGTCCGACATCGAATGGCCGCGATAGCGATAAGTCAGCATTTCGAGAATGTACGGACCTTTGCCGGCGCGGCACCAGGCGACCGCCTTGTCGGCGGCGGCTTTCACGGCGCGCACATCCATGCCGTCGACCTGCTCGCCCGGAA
The DNA here is from genome assembly GCA_945861265.1 of Rhizobium sp. Q54. Classification (GTDB taxonomy): domain Bacteria; phylum Pseudomonadota; class Alphaproteobacteria; order Rhizobiales; family Xanthobacteraceae; genus Pseudolabrys. The sequence continues at coordinate 59,170 of CAMAUC010000009.1, forward strand.
TCTTGAACGACAGGCCGCGCCGCGACAGATTGGTCTCCGACGACGAGCGCGTGCTCGCCGTGCCCATGGCGTAGTGGTTGTTCTCGATCACATAGACGACAGGCAGCTTCCACAGCTCAGCCATGTTGAAGCTCTCATAGACCTGGCCCTGGTTGGCGGCGCCGTCGCCGAAATAGGCCAAAGAGACATTGTCATTGCCGCGATAGCGGTTGGCAAACGCGAGCCCCGTGCCGAGCGGCACTTGCGCACCGACGATGCCGTGGCCGCCGTAAAAACCCTTTTCGACGCTGAACATGTGCATCGAGCCGCCCTTGCCTTTGGACAGTCCGTGGGCGCGGCCGGTGAGTTCGGCCATCACGCCCTTCGGGTCCAGGCCGCAGGCGATCATGTGGCCGTGGTCGCGGTAGCCGGTGATGACCTGGTCGCCTTTTTTCAGCGCCATCTGCATGCCGACGACGACGGCTTCCTGGCCGATATAGAGGTGACAGAAACCGCCGATCAGCCCCATGCCATACATCTGCCCCGCCTTTTCCTCGAAGCGGCGGATGGTCAGCATGGTCTGGTAGGCGGAAAGGTCTTGCTCCTTGGTGAACTCGACAAGCGGCGTCGTTGGCGCCAGGTCGTCGGATGTCTGGGTATTGGAATTGGCTTTAGCGGCCGACATGGGCGCTCCCTAGACGCTATTATTCCTGGCTCATGCGAGTCCAAGCAGAACGGTGTCTAACATTTTGCGCGCGCATGATCTTTTCAAATAACGGCTTCCTGGAGCCGGATTCGTGCGTGACTGCCTTGCAATGTCAGAAACCCTCACCCGACCCTTAGCTTAAATCGCCGGGGCGCGGAAGCGGCACCCTGCCGGGTCGCTGTGCAGGAAATATTGGGGGTACAGGTCTGTACCGGCAAGCGGCAGTGGATAACACCCTGGCACCACCGATTGCCGTCTCAGCGCGGGTTCAACAGCAAGGTCAGGTCGCGCGGGTCGACATAGCCGATCAGGGAACGGGCGCGTTCGTCCAGCATGTCCGGATCGATGCCGTCGGAGCGCAGCAGCGCCACCCGCCGTTCCCAGACCATCCGTTCGGCCTTGATGGCGCGCAGTTCCGCCTGCATGGCGGCCAACTGCTGATCGAGGTCGGCTTGCGCGCGCAAGCCATGATTGCCGGTAAACGCATTCACGGCGAAATAGCCGATGAATAGCGCGGCAAACACATAAAGACCGACGGCGGTCAGAATAGCGTGGCGGCGACGGTGAGAGACCATGGTGCGGCGCAAGATGCCGCAACAGCGTTAAGGGCGGTTTAAGGCCCCGACTGCGCCCGCCGCCGGAACCAGGCCTTACCGCCCGGCTTTCAGCGCCGCGCGGCCGGCATACTTCGCCTGGGGCCCGAGCTGTTCCTCGATGCGCAGCAACTGGTTGTATTTGGCGGTGCGGTCGGCGCGCGCCAGCGAGCCAGTTTTGATCTGGCCGCAATTGGTGGCGACAGCGAGGTCGGCGATCGTCGAGTCCTCGGTCTCGCCGGAGCGGTGCGACATCACGGCGGTGTAGCCGGCCTTGTGCGCCATTTCGACGGCGGCGAGCGTCTCGGTCAGGGTGCCGATCTGGTTGACCTTGACCAGGATCGAATTGCCGACGCCATCCTTGATGCCTTTGCCCAATCGCGTGACATTGGTGACGAACAAGTCATCACCGACGAGTTGGCACTTGCCGCCGATCAGATCGGTGACGATCTTCCAGCCGTCCCAATCATCCTCCGACATGCCGTCTTCGATCGACACGATCGGATAGCGCGACACGAGATCGGCGAGATACTGCGCCTGCTCCTTGCTCGAACGTTTTTTGCCCTCGCCTTCGTAATTATAGACGCCGTCCTTGAAGAATTCGGTGGCGGCACAGTCGAGCGCTATCATGATGTCGTTGCCGGGCTTGTAGCCAGCCTTCTCGATTGCTTGCATGACGAAATCGAGGGCCGCTTCCGCCGATTTCAGGTTCGGCGCAAAACCGCCCTCGTCGCCGACATTGGTGTTCAGCCCGGCCTGCTTGAGCTGCGACTTCAACGTCTGGAAAATTTCCGATCCGGCGCGCAGGCCTTCGGCGAAATTCGCCGCGCCCACCGGCATGATCATGAATTCCTGGAAATCGATCGGATTGTCGGCATGCACGCCGCCATTGACGATGTTCATCATCGGCACCGGCAAAAGCCGCGCCGCGGTGCCGCCGACATAGCGGTACAACGGCAGGTCGGCCGACATCGCGGCTGCCTTGGCGGCGGCGAGCGAGACGCCGAGGATGGCGTTGGCCCCGAGCCGCGCCTTGTTCGGCGTGCCGTCGAGCGCGATCATGGTCTCGTCGATCTGCGCCTGCGACTCCACGTCCATGCCGCCGAGCGCGTCGAATATCTCGTTATTGACCGCGTCGACCGCCTTGAGCACGCCCTTGCCGCCGTAGCGCGATTTGTCGCCGTCGCGCAGCTCGACCGCCTCATGCGCGCCGGTCGAGGCGCCGGACGGCACCGCGGCGCGGCCCATGGCGCCGTCTTCCAGAATGACATCGACCTCGACGGTCGGATTGCCGCGGCTGTCGAGAATCTGGCGGGCGATAATATCGATAATGGCGGTCATATTTTTAAGGCCCCGGCGCAGGTGTTTTGAGTGATTTGCCGCGCTTCTACAGCAAGCGCCGACCGGCGGCAAAGGGGCTTTCGGCGGCAAAAGCCAAACCGCACTTGACCGGGCAGCGGCGTCGCGGCAATGACACTTTCATGGCCAAAAAGATCGCCCCAAAAGCCTTGCAACTCGGACGCACCGTGCCGACGCCGGAAACGCCTGCCAAGGCGCAGCTCGACACCGTGCCGAACCCGCATCCGGACACCAATTATCTGGCGCGCTTTACCGCGCCCGAGTTCACGACGCTGTGCAAGATCACCGGCCAGCCGGACTTCGCCCATCTGGTCATCGACTATGTGCCGGCCAAGGTCCTGCTCGAGTCGAAGTCGCTGAAGCTTTATCTCACCAGTTTCCGCAACGAGGACGCTTTCCACGAGGACTGCACCGTCGGCATCGGCAAAAGGCTTTATGCGCTGCTCAAGCCAAAATGGCTGCGCATCGGCGGCTACTGGTATCCGCGCGGCGGCATTCCGATCGACGTGTTCTGGCAAGCCGGCAAATTGCCGAAGGACGTCTGGGTGCCGGACCAGGGCGTGCAGCCCTATCGCGGCCGCGGCTAAATTAGATTCCGTTCGTCCGCCGCAGCCAGCGCGCGCAGATCAGGCCGACAGCGGCGAGTGTGCCGGCCCCGATATAAAGCACCGGCGTGATGCCGACGGTGGCGAGGCCAATGCCGTAGACGATCGGCCCGGCCGCGTGTCCCAAAAAAAAGAAAAACGAATGCAGCGCCAGCGCGGTGCCGCGCGCGGCCGGCGCCAGTTCGCTGGCGTAGATTTGAATGACGGCGTGCAGAAAATAGAAGCCAAGGCCAAGCAGAACAAAATTCACGAACTCGACCGGCCACGGCAGCCGCAGCGCGACCACGAAGAGACACAGGCCCATGATGATGCCGCCGGCGCGCATCAACAGAGTTTCGCCGGTCAGCGGCAGGATGCGTGAAATGGCCAGGCCATAGACCGCGCCGCCAATGCCGAAACCGGCAATGACCACGCCTGCGATCGAGGCGCGCGTCTCGCCCGACTGGTGCAGCAGCGTGGCGATGTAAGGGAACATGCCGTACATGAACAGCGCTTCGAGAAACACCGCGGTGAAACAGATCTTGGCCAGCGGGTTGCTGAAGATGGTGCGGTAGCTCGGAACGACCGTCGACAGGTCGAATGTCCTCGGCGTTTGAGTAATGCTGCGAAATGCCGGGATCGCCACCGCCAGCGCAATGCCGCCGAACGCACCGACCGACAGGAACACCGCGCGCCAGCCGGCGAGATCGCCGACCACGCCGGACAAGGTCGCGCCGAGCAGATTGCCGGTCATGATCGCGAACAGCAGTCGGCCCATGGCCACCTGCCGCTTCGCCACCGGCACCAGATCGCCGACGATGGCGAAGGAAATCGGCACCACGCCGCCGGCGGCAAGACCGGCGACGACGCGCGCAACCATCAGCATCTCGAAATTAACCGCTAAAGCCGAAGCGACACTGGCCAGGCTAAGAACAAACATGCACAGCAGCATCAGCCGTGCTTTGTTGGTCATGTCGGCGAGCGCGCCGAGCACCGGCTGGATCAGCGCGTAAGGCAGCGTGAAGGCGGTGGCTAGCAGCGCCGCGGTCGCGGTGTCGACCGCCAATCCGCTGGCGATCTGCGGAATGACCGGATCGGTCGAGCGCATGAACAGCGAACTGGCGAAGACGACAAAAGCGATGAGATTGAGCGTGCGCGTCATGAGCCTGGACTGTCTCGCGCCGCTCGCGGCGCGCGCCTTATAAATAATTATTGTTTGGCGAGCCGGTCGAAGGCGACCAAAGTGCGCAGCAAGGATTCCATTTCCTTGAGCGGCATCATGTTGGGCCCGTCGGACGGCGCATGATCCGGGTCCTGATGCGTCTCGATGAAGACGCCGGCAACGCCGACCGCGACGGCGGCGCGCGCCAGCACGGGCACGAATTCGCGCTCGCCGCCCGATGACGTGCCCTGCCCGCCCGGCTGCTGCACCGAATGCGTGGCGTCGAAAATCACTGGCGCGCCCGTGCGCTTGAGGATCGGCAGCGCACGCATGTCAGAGACGAGCGTGTTGTAACCGAATGACACGCCGCGCTCGGTCACCAGCACATTGCGGTTGCCCGCGCCGGTCAATTTGGCGACGACATTTTTCATGTCCCAGGGCGCCAGGAACTGGCCCTTCTTGACGTTGACGACCTTGCCGGTTTTCGCCGCGGCGATCAGAAGATCGGTCTGGCGGCTGAGGAAGGCAGGGATTTGTAAAACATCGACGACTTGCGCGGCGCGGACGCATTGCTCGGCATCATGCACGTCGGTCAGCACCGGCAGCTTCAGGCTCGATTTGATCTCGGCGAAGATGGGCAGCGCGGCGTCGAGCCCGATGCCGCGCGCGGCATTCGCCGAGGTGCGGTTGGCCTTGTCGAACGAGGTTTTGTAGATGAGGCCAATGCCGACCTTGGCGGCGATCTCCTTCAGCGCCGACGCCATTTCGAGCGCGTGCGCGCGGCTCTCCAACTGGCAGGGACCAGCGATCAGGGCCAGAGGCAGATCGTTGCCGAAGCGGACGCCGCCGATGTCGACCACGGCATTGGGCTGAAGATTCTGGTCCAAGGTCTTTTGAGTCCCCGTTTTGCCGGACCATGAAGCGGGAGCGGCCAACGGTCAATCTATAGACGAGGCCCGCTTAAGGCTCGAATACCAAGGTTACACCTGCAACCGTGGCCGAAATAGCCCCTGCTTTCAGCGGGCAGACAAAGATGCCGGCTTTTTCCAGCTGGCCGCCGGCGTCCCGCGGATCGCCGGTCCGTAGGCGCAGCGCGGCGAGGCGCGGCCCGCGCTCGGTGACCGGCGCCTGCTGGCCGAAACGATCGCTGAACGCCGAACGGGTCATGACGCCGATGGCGCCGCGCGGCAGATCGATATTGAAGCCGCTGGCTTCGTCGCGCGCCGCCGCTGCGCCGGTGAGGGCCAGCAAAAATTCACGGTGCTGCGCCGGCTGATCGGCGACCAGCACGACGCCGGCAATCTCCCGGACCGTGTTGTCATGCCGCTGGAAGGCCGGGTTCCAGAAGTTTTCCGGGTAATGCTGCTGGCAGGTGAAGAAGCTGATATCGGGCGCGAGCGTGTCTTTGGCAAAGGCGAGCGTGAACGCGACTTTGACCGGCGTGCCGTCGGGCTTCTTGCCATCGCGATCAAAGCGCGTGGCGGCTGACGCTGCGATGCCGGCGGCGCGGAATGCCGCTTCGTCGGCTTTGGCGTCGATCGATTCCAGAACCAGCATCGACAGGCCGTCGCCGCGCGCGATGAAGTCCCGATTGTATTCGCCGAAATTTCTGGAGAAGACGTCGCCGCTCATCTTGTCGGGCTCGGCGAGCGTCAACAGTTCGATGAAAAAGCCCGGCAACTGCACGATGTGGTTATGCGTGCCCCAGGGATGCCTGTTGCGCGCGCCGACGGTGAAGCCAAGCGCTCGATACAGGTTCGCGGCCGCGTCAAGATCGGCGACCGCATGAACGATATGATCGAGACCGCGCGCCATGTGTCAATGAAACCTAGGGCGGCACGCGAAAAATCAAAGCGAGGGTGCAAATAACGGCCGCGGCTGAAACCGTACCGCATCGCGTGCAGCTCCGCCAGCGATCCGGTACTGGGGCCTGTTAATGCGAACCGCGCCGCACCGAGTCGGCCGGAGAGCCGCTGTCAAACGGCACCTGGTTGGCCATGCAATATTCGTTGAAAGCTTCGAGTTCGCCAAGTTCGACATGGACCCCGCGCACCCAGGCGAGTTGGTAGCAATCGTCGAAGGTTGGTGACGACGCATTTGTGCTGGTCGCGGTCGGTCTCGATACGGTCGCGGCAAAGGCCGGCGCAATCGAAGTCACAGTCAGTGCCGGGACGATCAGTGACGAGGCCGTCAGTATAACGGCAACAATTTTGCAGAAGCGCATCGCGGTTTCCCCTTACGTTAGGCGTTCGTAACGAACACCAAACGGCGAAACCGCCTCGCCTCCTGCGTTAAAACTCTATATCGCCCATGCGGCGCAATATAAAAAATTCATAGCGCGTCATCTCGTCAAAGAGGCCGAAGCCGCCGCGCAAATATCTGATCTGCGTGAAAAATTCGGACACGGCGGCGCATAAATATCGCGCCGCCGTGTCGTTAAATAATTTTATGCAAGCCGATTACTTCATCGCCGAGAAGGCGGTCGGCTGCAGGATTGTACTGGCGATGTTGGCGACGATCGGACCCTCCTTTTCGGACTCGGCGCGCTTGGCGATCCATTCCGGATCAGCCATGAAGGCATTCCATTTCTGTTCGCGCTCGGCCAACGATTCCCACGCCAGCATGTAGGTCAGTTCCATGTTGGAGTCGCCGATCAGCGTGGTCCAGAAGCCAACCTGCTTGATGCCGCGCGTCTTCCACATGTCAAGCGTGGTGTTGGCAAAACGGTTGAGCAGCGCCGGCATGCGGCCCGGCACGACGCGATAGACGCGCATCTCGTAGATCATCGTCTCACTCCCCGATTATTGTTTTAAAAACCTAAACCAGCCGGCTCTGATCGACCGCCGCGCCGATAAAGGACGAGAACAACGGATGCGGCTCGAACGGCCGCGACTTCAATTCGGGATGAAACTGCACGCCGATGAACCACGGATGATCGTCGTATTCGACAATTTCGGGCAAAATGCCGTCCGGCGACATGCCGGAGAAGCGCAGGCCATGCTGCTCGAGGCGGTCCTTGTAAGCGGTGTTCACTTCATAGCGATGACGATGGCGTTCGAAGATATCGGTTGAACCGTAGATATCGGCGACGCGGCTGCCGCGCGATAACACCGCCTCAAAGGCGCCGAGCCGCATGGTGCCGCCGAGATCGCCGTTGGCGGCGCGGCGTTCGAGTTCATTGCCCTTGAGCCATTCGGTCATCAGGCCGACGACCGGTTCATTGGTCGCGCCGAATTCGGTCGAGTTGGCCTGTTCGATGCCGCACAGATTTCGCGCAGCTTCGATGCAGGCCATCTGCATGCCGAAGCAAATGCCGAAATACGGCACGCGGCGTTCGCGCGCGAATTGCGCCGCGCGGATCTTGCCTTCGGCGCCGCGCTGACCGAAGCCGCCGGGCACCAGAATGCCGTTGACCTGCTCGAGGAACGGCGCCGGGTCTTCGTTCTCGAAGACGTCGGACTCGATCCACTCAAGCTTGACCTTGACCTTGTTGGCGATGCCGCCATGCGACAAAGCTTCGGTCAGGGACTTATAGGCATCCTTCATGCCGGTATATTTGCCGACGATGGCAATGGTCACGTCGCCTTCCGGATTGCGGATGCGCTCGTTGATCGTGTTCCAGCGCGAAAGGTTCGGCGCGGTGGTGCCGTCGAGGCCGAAGGCCTCCAGCACTTCGCGGTCGAGGCCGGCGTCGTGATAGGCCTCCGGCACGGCGTAGATGTTGTCGACGTCGCGCGCCTCGATCACGGCGGTTTCGCGGACGTTGCAGAACAATGCGAGCTTGCGCCGCTCGCCTTCCGGGATCGGCCGGTCGGTGCGGCACAAAAGGATGTCGGGCTGGATGCCGATCGAGCGCAGCTCCTTGACCGAGTGCTGCGTCGGCTTGGTCTTGAGTTCGCCGGCGCTCGGGATGAACGGCAGCAGCGTCAGGTGGATGTAGATCACCTGCCCGCGCGGCATGTCGTTGCCAAACTGGCGGATCGCCTCGAAGAACGGCAGGCCTTCGATGTCGCCGACCGTGCCGCCGACCTCGCACAGGACGAAGTCGTAGCCGTCATTGCCGTCGCGGACGAAGTCCTTGATGGCGTTGGTGACGTGCGGGATCACCTGGATGGTGGCGCCGAGATAATCGCCGCGGCGCTCCTTGGTCAGGATGTCCTGATAGATGCGGCCGGTGGTGATGTTGTCTTTCTTGGTCGCCGGATTGCCGGTGAAGCGCTCGTAATGACCGAGATCGAGATCGGTCTCGGCGCCGTCATCGGTGACGAAAACCTCGCCGTGCTGGTAGGGCGACATCGTGCCGGGATCGACGTTGAGATAGGGATCGAGCTTGCGCAGGCGGACCTTGTAGCCGCGCGCCTGCAGCAGCGCACCGAGCGCCGCCGAAGCCAGACCTTTGCCGAGGGAGGACACCACGCCGCCGGTGATGAATATGTACCGCGCCATGGGGCCTAACCTCTAAGCGCCACGAATCGATTCGACGAGTGCGAAAAGAGCGGGTGTGCCTTGCGCCTGTGTGTAGTTTCGATTTCTGGCGTATTTATCGTCACTTGCATCGCGTCTTTAATGCCTTGTTGCAGCGCAAAGCGCCGGCTTAGCCGCATACGCCTCGCCAAAACGAAGAAGGGCCGGATTTCCCGGCCCCTCGTTGAGGTCTTATTTCGACTGCGGGACGACCGGCCCGGTGGGCGCGGCCGGTTCCGGCGCGCCTTGCAGTTGCTTGAGCAGGCCGCCTTCGCCGCCGCTGCCGGCCGGCGTTCCAGGCGCACTGATCGGCGCGCTCGGGCCGCTGCCGCCGAGAATCGAGGTCGGCTTGCGGTTGAACCCAGCCAGGATCGACAGGATCAGGCTGGTGGCGAAGAACAGGCCGGCGAGGATCGCGGTCGCGCGGGTCAGCACGTTGGCGGTGCCGCGGCTCGACATGAAGCTGCCGCCGCCGCCACCGCTGCCTCCGACTCCCAAGCCGCCGCCTTCGGAACGCTGCAACAGCACCACCCCGATCAGGGAGAGCACCAGCATCAGATGGATGACAATGATTACGTGCTGCATAAGGCTTTCATCCGTTCAGACTTTGCCATCCGGGCGAACAGGCCCAGCCGGCGTTCGGCATAGATATAGGAATTCGCCGCGGTCTCTACACGATAGTTCGCGCTATTTCCACCCTTGTCGGGGTTTGTGCCGTCTAGCGGTAAACCGCGGCGATTCCAAGGAAATCGGCGGCTTTCAGGCTGGCGCCGCCAATCAGCGCGCCGTTGACGTCGGGGATGGTCAGGAGTTCACCGGCATTCGATGGCTTGACCGAGCCGCCATAGAGGATGCGCACGCCACCGCCGGCCGCGCCGTAACGTTCGGTCAATTTGCCGCGGATGAAGGCGTGAACCGCGCGCACGTCGGCCGGCGTCGGGGTCAGGCCGGTGCCGATGGCCCAGACCGGCTCATAGGCGACCACAAGATTTCGGGCGACGACGAGATTGGCTGACACGGGAGAACTGCCGGCGTCGGGCAACGATCCATCCAACTGACCGCCGACCACTGACAGGGTGGACCCGGCTTCGCGCTGGCTCAGCTGTTCGCCGACGCAAACGATGGCCGTGAGCCCGGCCCGCCACGCGGCCAGCGCCTTGCCCTTTACTTCGGCGTCCGTTTCCTTGTGGTCGGTGCGGCGTTCGGAATGGCCGACGATCACGGCGGCCGCGCCAGCATCGGCCAGCATTTCCGCCGATATGTCGCCGGTATGGGCGCCCGACACCTTGGCGTGACAGTCCTGGCCGCCGACGATGAGCCCGGAGCCTTTGGCAGCCGCGGCGAATTGCGCGATTAACGTCGCCGGCGGACAGATCATCAAATCGGCCTTGCCGGCGAATTCCGCCGCGTCAGCCTTCATGGCGCTGAATTCGGCCAAGGAGGCGGCTAGCCCGTTCATCTTCCAGTTGCCTGCGACCAATGGCCGAATTTGTGCCGCCGCCATGGAAATGTCCCTATCCTGCTTGAGTTGCAAGGCTTTAACCCGCTCCGTATAAGGACGGCGAGCGATCGAAGTCCAGCCGGTTTTTAGAGAAACGTAACGCCCATGCTCCGCGGAATTCATAAAGCCACATCTACCTGGATCGGCAAAGCCGTGATGGGCGTCATCATGGGCGGCCTGATCATCAGCTTCGCGATCTGGGGCATCGGCGACATCTTCCGCGGCTTCGGCGTGAATTCCGTCGCCAAGATCGGCGGCACCGAAATCTCGATCGAACAGTTCCGCGCCTATTACACCGACAAATTGCAACAGCTCGGCCAGCGTATGCGCCGGCCGATCTCGAACGATCAGGCGCGTGCGCTCGGCCTCGACCGCCAGTTGCTCGGGCAGCTCGTCGCCGAAACCACGCTCGACGAACAGGCGCGCAAGCTGCGCCTCGGCCTCACCGACAAGGATATCGCCGACCGCATCACCAGCGATCCGGCCTTTCGTGGCGCCAACGGCCAGTTCGATCGCGCGCGTTTCGAATCCGTGATCCGCAACGCCGGCTTCAGCGAAGGCCGCTTCGTCGCCGAGCAACGCAATGTGATGTTGCGTCGGCAGATTGCGCAAACCGTCAGCGGCGATTTGAAAGTACCGGACACCACGCTCAAGTCGCTGGTGCAATATCAGACTGAAAAGCGCGCCATTCAGTATATCGCGCTCGGCGCTGCGCAGGCCGGCGACGTCGCCGCGCCCAGTGCCGACGACCTCGCCAAATATTTCGAGACCCGCAAGATTCTGTTCCGTGCGCCGGAATACCGCAAGGCCACGCTGCTGTTCCTGTCGCCGGCCGATCTCGCCAAGCCGGAGGCGATCAGCGACGCCGACGCGAAGGCCGCTTACGCCGCGCGCAAGGATTCATTCGGCACGCCGGAAAAGCGCGAACTGCGCCAGATCGTATTTGCCAAGCCCGAGGAAGCCGCCGCCGCGTCCGAGCGCGTGACCAAGGGCCTGAGTTTTGCTGACCTTGCCAAAGAGCGCGGTATGAAGGATGGCGATGCCGACGTCGGCACCGTCGCCAAGGCCGACATCATCGACCCGGCCGTCGCCGACGCCGCCTTCGCGCTGAAAGCCGGCGAAACCTCCGCGCCGATCAAAGGCACCTTCGGCACCGTGCTGTTGCAGGTCGGCAAGATCGAAGCCGGCACCCAGAAAACCTATGAGGACGTCGCCGCCGATCTCAAGCGCGATCTCGCCGAAGCGCGCGCCAAATCCGAGATCAATGCGCTGCGCGACAAGATCGAGGACGATCGCGCCGGCGGCGCGACCCTGGCCGAGACCGCCAAGAAGCTGAACCTCAAGTCGGTCGATATCGCCGCTGTCGATCGCGCCGGCCGTGCGCCGGACGGCCAGCCGATCGCCGCGCTGCCGCAGCAGCCGGATGTCGTTGGCTCCGTCTTTGCCACCGACGTCGGCGTCGACAATGACGCCCTGCAACTGCCGCCGAATGGCTATCTCTATTACGACGTTACCGGCATCACGCCGGCGCGCGAGCGCACGCTCGACGAAGTCAAGGATCAGGTGGCGGCGCGTTGGCGCGATGACGAGATCGCCAAGCGTTTGCAGGCCAAGGCCAACGACATGCTGGCCAAGCTCAAGACCGGAAGCACGCTGACGCAGGTCGCGGCCGACAATGGCGCCAAGGTCGATACCGCCGCCGATTTGGTTCGCGGCAAGGCCGCCGGTTTCCTGCCGGCCAAGTTGACGGACGCGGCGTTCAATCTGGCGAAGGACGCGCCGGCTAGCGTCGAAGGCGACACAGCAGCCACGCGTTACGTCCTTGTCGTCACCGCGGTGACCGACCCGGCCTTCGACGCCAATACGCCGGAGGCCAAGCAGATGGCGGCCTCGCTGCAAAATTCGTTCGCCGACGATATCGTCGGACAATACATCGCCAAGATCGAGGCCGAGATTGGCGTCACGCTCAACCAGGCGGCGCTCAACCAGGTCGTCGGCGGCGGCACCGGCCGAAACAACTAACCGACAAAACCGACAATGCAGATCGAGCCATCGGAAAGCGCCTTCGCGGAACGCTACGGCCGCGGCCAGGCGCAGGTGGTGTGGACGACTTTGGTCGCCGATCTGGAGACGCCGGTGTCGGCATTCCTCAAACTCGGCGGCGGCCGACCGTTGAGCTTTCTGCTCGAGTCGGTGGAAGGCGGCGCCGTGCGCGGCCGCCATTCGATCATCGGCATCGAACCCGATCTGATCTGGCGCACCAACGGCACGAAAGCCGAGGTCAACCGCACCGCGCGCACCAAACCCGACGCCTTCGTGCCCTGCCCCGCACAACCTCTGTCGGCGCTGCGCGCGCTGATCGCCGAAAGCCGCATCGAGCTGCCCGACACATTGCCGCCGATGGCGGCCGGCGTGTTCGGCTATCTCGGCTACGACATGGTGCGGCTGATGGAAGAACTGCCGCCGGCCAATCCGGACCCGATCGGCATTCCCGACGCCATCATGCTGCGACCGACTTTGATTGTCGTGTTCGACGCGGTGAAGGATTCGATCACGGTGGTGACGCCGGTGCGGCCGGAGCAAGGCGTCGATGCCAGAACGGCGCTGGCGCGCGCCACCGAGCGGCTCGGGCAGATTGTCGATGCGCTCGACCGGCCGCTCGACAAGTCGCTGGCTGACTATGTCGAAGGCCCGCTCGACGTGCCGCCGGTGTCGAACACGACGCCGGCCGAATACGGCGCCATGGTCGCCAAGGCGAAGGACTACATCGCCGCCGGTGACGCCTTCCAGATCGTGCTGGCGCAACGTTTTGAGGCGCCGTTCACGCTGCCGCCGTTCTCGCTCTATCGCGCGCTGCGACGGACCAATCCGTCGCCTTATCTTTACTTCCTCGACTTCGGCACGTTCGCAGTCGCCGGCTCCAGTCCGGAAATCCTGGTCAAGGTGTCGGGCGACACTGTCACGATCCGCCCGATCGCCGGCACGCGTGCGCGCGGCGCGACGCCGCATGAAGACAAGGCGCTGGAAGCCGAGTTGCTCGCCGATCCGAAGGAGTGCGCCGAGCATCTGATGCTGCTCGATCTCGGCCGCAACGATGTCGGCCGCGTCGCCAGCATCGGCTCGGTCGAGGTGACCGACCGTTTCTTCGTCGAACGCTACAGCCACGTCATGCACATCGTGTCGAATGTCGAAGGCAAATTGGACCCGAAATACGACGCGCTCGATGCGCTGGCCGCCGGCTTTCCGGCCGGCACCGTGTCCGGCGCGCCGAAAGTCCGCGCGATGGAAATCATCGATGAACTGGAAAAGGAAAAGCGCGGGCTCTATGCCGGCTGCGTCGGCTATTTCTCCGCCGCCGGCGAGATGGACACCTGCATCGTGCTGCGCACCGCTTTGGTGAAGGACGGCAAGATGTATGTGCAGGCCGGCGCGGGGATCGTTGCCGATTCAAATCCGCAGTCCGAGCAGCAGGAATGCGTTAATAAGGCAAAGGCTTTGTTCCGCGCGGCTGAGGAAGCCAGGCGCTTTGCCAGCGCGGTGAAACGCGGGCAATAGTCGTATAGGATCGACGTGACGGAGGAAGCAGCATGAGCCAAGATTCCGATCATTTGCACGATCATCCGCACGATCATTCCCACGACAAGTGGAAGCACGACGGCGTCAAGGTGATCCCGGGCAACTCGCTCGATCCGAACACCGCGCAGACGCCGGGCATGGACCGCAAGGCGGCGATCAATTTCGCACGCGCCGGCGCGCAGAAACTCTGGGCCGGCACGGTTGCCATCCATCCCAATGCCAAGACCGGCGCGCATCACCATGGCGCGCTGGAAAGCGTCATCTATGTCGTGCGCGGCAAGGCCCGGATGCGCTGGGGCGAGCATCTCGAATATACGGCGGAAGCCGGACCCGGCGATTTCATTTTCATTCCGCCTTATGTGCCGCACCAGGAAATCAACGCCAGCCGCGACGAAGTGCTGGAATGCGTGCTGGTGCGCTCTGACAACGAGGCGGTGGTGGTCAATCTCGATATCGAGCCGGTCGAGAAGCCGGAAAACGTCGCCTGGATCGATCCAATCCATAAGGGGTGAGCCACGGGCGCATTTGCCCGCCTTGACCCTTCCCGGCCCCCGTCTTAAGACCTTGAGCGGGCGGTTAAAAACATGATCATCCTGATCGATAATTACGACAGTTTCACCTTCAACCTGGTCCATTATCTGGGCGGGCTGGGGGCCGACGTCGTCGTTCACCGCAATGACAGGATTTCGGTCGATGACGTCATGGCGCTTGAGCCCGAAGGCGTGGTGCTGTCGCCTGGCCCCTGCACGCCGAACGAGGCTGGCATCTGCCTCGATTTGATCGCTGAGGCGTCCGCGACCATCCCGATGCTCGGCGTCTGCCTCGGCCATCAGGCCATGGGGCAAGCCTTTGGCGGCAAGGTCATCCGCGCGCCGCAAATGGTGCACGGCAAGGTCTCGCAAATCAATCACGACGCCAGCGGCGTGTTCCGCGGCATCAATGGCCCGTTCCAGGCGACGCGCTATCACTCGCTGATCGTCGAACGCGCGACCATGCCGCGCGCGCTTAAGGTGAACGCGCAGACCGCCGATGGACTGGTGATGGGCATGATGCATGAAAGCCTGCCGCTGCATGGCGTGCAGTTTCATCCCGAGAGCATCGCCTCAGAACATGGCCACCTGATGCTGCGCAATTTTCTCGACATCGCCGCCGCCTGGAATATAGCGCATGGCCGGGCTTCGACCGCGCAACGCGCAAAACAAGCAGCCGCGCATGTGCCCGCGCCTCCGGCGCCTTGAGGAGCATCACCTGTGGCCGACGATTTCAAGTCGCTTATCGCCAAGGTCGCGACCGGCGCCAGTCTGACACGCGATGAGGCCGCAAATGCCTTCGGCCGCATGATGTCGGGCGAGGCGACGCCCTCGCAGATGGGCGGCCTGCTGATGGCCTTGCGCGTGCGCGGCGAAACCGTCGATGAGATCACCGGCGCGGTCACCACCATGCGCGCCAAGATGCTGGGTGTGAAAGCGCCGGCCGACGCGGTCGACGTGGTCGGCACCGGCGGTGATGCGTCCGGCACCTACAACATTTCAACCTGCGCCGCCTTCATTGTCGCCGGCTGCGACGTGCCGGTCGCCAAGCACGGCAATCGCGCGCTGTCGTCTAAATCAGGCTCCGCCGATGTCCTCGCCGCGCTCGGGGTCAAGATTGACCTGAATGCGGATGAGGTAGGCCGCTGTATTCGAGACGCCGGCATCGGCTTCATGTTCGCGCCGAGTCATCATCCGGCGATGAAAAACGTCGGTCCGACGCGGGTCGAACTCGGCACCCGCACCATCTTTAATCTGCTCGGGCCGTTGTCGAACCCGGCATCGGTCAAGCGCCAGATGATCGGCACGTTTTCCAAGCACTGGATCGAGCCGATGGCGCAGGTCTTGAACAATCTTGGTTCGGAATCGATCTGGGTCGTGCATGGCTCGGACGGGCTCGACGAAATCACCACGGTGGGATCGACCAGCGTCGCCGAGTTGAAGGGCGGCAAGATCCGCACCTTCGAGGTGACGCCGGAGGACGCCGGTCTGCCCCGCGCAAAACCGGAAGCGCTGAAGGGCGGCGACGCCGACACCAACGCCAGGGCGCTGCTCGACGTGCTCAAGGGCAGACCGAGCGCGTTCCGCGACGTTGCCATCCTCAATGCCGCCGCCGCGCTGATCGTGGCCGGCAAGGCCAAGGACCTGAAAGACGGCGCGGCGCTGGCGGCCAAATCGATCGACAGCGGCGAAGCCGAGGGCCGGCTCGACCGGCTGATCGCAGTCTCCTGCGCCACGGAGGAATAGCGTGGCGGATATCCTGAAGAAAATCGAAGCCTACAAACGCGAGGAGATCGCGGCGGCCAAGCGCGTGCGCTCGCTGAGCGAACTCGAAACGCTGGCCAAGGCGCTGCCGGCGCCGCGCGGGTTTCTCCGCGCCATCGAGAATAAGATTGCTTCCGGTGGCCAGGCGCTGATTGCCGAAATCAAGAAGGCGAGCCCGTCCAAGGGACTGATCCGCGCCGATTTCGATCCCCCGGTTCTGGCGAAAGCTTACGAAGCGGGCGGCGCCACCTGCCTCTCGGTCCTCACTGACGGCCCGTCGTTTCAGGGGCGGCCGGAGTTTCTGGCGGCGGCGCGCGATGCCACGCGGCTGCCGGCCTTGCGCAAGGACTTCATGTTCGAGCCCTATCAGGTCGTCGAATCCCGGGCTCTGGGCGCCGACTGTATCCTGATCATCATGGCGGCGGTCGACGACGCGGCCGCACTCGACTTAGAAAACTCAGCATTTTCAATAGGTTTAGATGTTCTTGTTGAAGTTCATCAGGAAGATGAGCTTGCGCGAGCGCTGAAACTGAAATCCCGCCTCATCGGCATTAACAACCGTGACCTGCGCTCGTTTGAGACGTCGCTTGCCGTCAGCGAGCGGCTCGCCCCCCTCGTCCCGCGCGACCGCATCGTGGTCGCCGAAAGCGGGCTCAACACCGCCGCCGACCTCGCCCGGCTCGGCCAGGTCGGCATCTCGACATTCCTGATTGGCGAGAGCCTGATGCGGCAACCGGACGTAACGGCGGCGACCCGCGCTCTGCTGGCGCGCCCCGCCAGCAGCACGGCGGCGGAGTAACGATCATGGCCAGGAAAGTCGCGACGCCGGCTAAGGCAAGGTCAAAGCCGGCTGGCAAACCAAAGCTCAGCCACATCGACAGTCGCGGCCAGGCGCACATGGTCGATGTCTCGGGAAAGCACCAGACCGAACGCGTCGCCAAGGCCGAGGGCAAGGTGATCATGCGCAAGGAAACCCTCGATCTGGTGATCGAGGGCAATGCCTTGAAAGGCGACGTGCTGGGCGCGGCGCGGCTGGCCGGCATCATGGCTGCCAAGCACACGCACGGCCTGATCCCTTTGTGCCATCCGTTGCCGATCACCAAGGTGCAGATCGATATTTTCCCCGAGCACGCCCTGCCCGGCTTTCTGGTGCAATCGACCGTCAAGGTCACCGGCCAGACCGGCGTCGAGATGGAAGCTCTGGTCGCGGCCTCGATCGCGTGCCTGACGATTTACGACATGGTCAAGGCGGTCGAGCGCGGCATGCGCATCGAAGGCATCCGCGTGTTGGAAAAAAGCGGCGGCAAATCCGGCACGTATAAAGCGGACGCATGATCCCGAAAAGTGGGAACCGGTTTTCGGACAAGATCATGCGCAGAGGGAAAGTTTAAATCATGGCGCTGATGCCGGTCGCCGAAGCGTTGCAGCGCGTGCTGGCCGGCGTGCACGCACTTCCGGCCGAGACCGTTGCGCTGAATGATGCGCTCGGCCGCGTGCTGGCCAAAGACCTCGTCGCGCTGCGCACCCAGCCGCCGGCGGCTCTGTCCGCCATGGACGGCTATGCCGTGCGCGCTGAAGACGTTTCGAACGGCCCGGCGACCTTGACCTTGATTGGCGAAGTCGCCGCCGGCCATCCGTTCGACGGCAGCGTCGGCCCCGGCCAGGCCGCGCGCATCTTCACCGGAGGCGTGATCCCGTTGGGCGCCGATACGGTGGTGGTCCAGGAGTTGGTCAGCCGCGACGGCGACAAAGTGACGACGCAAAAGCCGACCGCCAAAGCGCGCAACGTCCGCGCCGCCGGCATCGACTTTCGCCAGGGCGAGGTGCTGTTGCGCGCCGGCCGCCGGCTGACCGACCGTGACCTGATGCTGGCGGCGGCGATGAACTACCCGACGCTGAGCGTGCACCGCCGGCCGAAAGTGGCCGTACTCGGCACCGGCGATGAATTGCTGATGCCGGGCAGTTCGCTCAAAGCCGGCGAGATCATCTATTCCAACGGCTTTGCGCTGACCGCGCTGGCGCAAGGAGAAGGCGCTGTGGTCAGCGATCTCGGCATCGCCCGCGACAAGCTCGACGACATCGCCGCGGCGATCAGGCGCGCGCGCGACAGCGGCGCCGATATCTTGTTGACCAGCGGCGGCGCCTCGGTCGGCGACCACGATCTCGTGCAGCGTGCATTGAAGGCCGAAGGCCTCGACCTGTCGTTCTGGCGCGTGGCCTTGCGGCCCGGCCGGCCGATGATGCACGGCCGGCTGGCGCGGTCCGATGCCGCCGACATGCAGGTCCTCGGCGTGCCGGGCAACCCGGTATCATCCTACGTCTGCGCGTTTTTGTTTCTGGTGCCGCTGATCCGTGCCCTGTCCGGGCGGGCCGATGTCGACCAGAAGCCCGAGCCGGCTCGCCTCGGCAGCGACATGCCGGCCAATGACGAGCGCGCCGACTACATCCGCGCGACGCTGGCGCCCGGTCCGGGCGGGCCGGTGGCGACGCCGCTGCCGGCCCAGGACTCCTCGCTGATGGCCCCTCTGGCGCGGGCCGATTGCCTGTTGATTCGGCCATCCGGCGCGCCCGCGGCGGCGGCGGGTTCACCCTGCGTCATCCTTAAGCTTGTGCTTTAGCGGTCTTTCGACTTGTTCACGGCAAATTAATCGGTTGCGGAACACATATCGAACAGATAGTGTTCGTTCATGATTTGTTTCGGATCAGGTACCCTCTCGGGATGTGAGGGCCGTCCGTGACGGGAGATGAGACCGATGCTGACCCGCAAACAGTTCGAGCTGCTGCGCTTCATCCATGAGCGGCTGACCGAAGCCGGCGTACCGCCGTCTTTCGACGAAATGAAGGACGCGCTGGATTTGCGCTCCAAATCGGGCATCCACCGCCTGATCACGGCGCTGGAGGAACGCGGCTTCATCCGCAGGCTCGCCAATCGCGCCCGCGCCATCGAGGTCATCAAGCTTCCCGACTCGGTCGCGCACGGCATCAGCGGCGGCGTCAGCCGCTCGCGCGGCTTCAATCCGAGCGTGATCGAGGGCGACCTCGGCCGCGGCCGCGCCCCAGCCGACGACGACAGCGGCCGCCCCATCGCGGTACCGGTGATGGGCCGCATCGCCGCCGGTACGCCGATCGAGGCGATCCAGACGCGCAGCCATGTCATCAACATGCCGGCCGAACTGCTGTCGGCGGGCGAGCATTTCGCGCTCGAAGTGCGCGGCGACTCGATGATCGAGGCCGGCATTCTCGATGGCGACATCGCGCTGATCCGGCGCATGGAGACGGCCGATACAGGCGACATTGTCGTGGCCCTGATCGACGACGAGGAAGCCACCCTCAAGCGTTTCCGCCGGCGCGGCGCGTCCATCGCGCTGGAGCCGGCCAATCCGGCCTATGAGGTGCGCATCCTGCCGCCGAACCGCGTCCGCATCCAGGGTAAGCTGGTGGCGATGTTCCGGCGGTACTAGCGGAGCCGACGGCTAGTCGTCGGCCTCCAGCGACTCCGCTGGCGGCGTGGCGTCAGGTATTGACGGACGGCGAATGCTGGGCGTGGTTTCGACTTGAGCGGGACGTCCGCGCGCCCACGGCCGGTCGACCGTCGGCGGTTGCGCGGCCATTTGTTCAAATCGATCTCCCTTGATGAACAGCGCGGTCGCGCCTTGCGCCCGCCAGGCCGGCCGGTCGAGCAGCAGCGCCGCGCAGCGGCCCGGCGCCGTCTGCGGGCTCACCACCACCGCGCTGCGCGCGCAGTCTTCCTCGAATGCTTCGGCCGCGAGCGCGAAAGCGACCAGCCGGCCATCGGCCAGTTTCGCCGTGCAGCCGATGGCGTCGCAGTGCACGCCCTCTTTCAGGCTGGCATCGGTCGGTTTACGTGCGTCGCCGTCGGCCGCCAGCCACTCCTTGACCGCGAAGGCGTCGCGCGCGCCATGCAGCAGCGTCAGTCTGCCGCCTGCGCCGCGAATGGCCGCGCTCTGGCCGTCGGCGGCGATCAGCACATCCGGGCGCGGCGCGGCGAGCGCCCACAGGCAAGCGGCAATCGTGACTGCGGCCCCGCTCCAGCGCAAAGGCGAGCGCAACAGGCACAAAAGCAGCAAGCCTAACGTCACCAGCAGAAGTGGGCCGGTGCCGAGAAAGCCGGCATGTAGCCGACCGAGCCCGGCAAGCTCGTGACCCACAAGACGACGACGATCATCCAGTCGATGCCGATGCCCATCAATTGCCAGAAGATTGCATCGAAGCCGAACGGCATGGTGAGCGCGCCGAGAATGCCCATCGGCATCACTAGGCCTGAGACCACCGGCATCGCCAGCAGGTTGGCGAGCACACCGTAAGGCGCGATGCGATGAAAGTGGTAAGCCGCGTAAGGCGTCGTGGCGAGGCCAGCGACCAGCGAGGCAAGCAGCAGGCCAACGGCTTCGCGCCCGCCCCATAGGGCAAAGCGAGTCATCAGCGGCGTCTCGTGATCGGCTCGCCATAGGGCGAACTGATAGCCGGCAACCAGCGCCAACGTCGCGGCAAACGACATCTGGAAACTCAGGCGCGTTAACGCTAAGTACTTCAAGCATTTGTATTATCCCGCCTTCCACCTTCCGCCCCGGGACTTTCCCCGGGACTTCGCGACGGCTTCAATCGCTGCGGCGACCTCTTCGTCCAGAACGTGCGCATAACGCAGCGTGCTGGTGATGTCGGCGTGGTTGAGCGCCTTTTGCACGAGCTTGATGTTGTGGGTTTCACGCAAAAGCTCAGTCGCAAAGGTGTGGCGAAAATCATGAAAGCGAAAATTGTTGACGTCTGCCTGCGCATTCCGACGATCGCGACCAGTCATTCCAGCGCATCGCGACCAGTGTGACGCGGGTGCGTGACGGTGCCGTTGGATGCTG
>CAMAUC010000010.1 GCA_945861265.1 Rhizobium sp. Q54
TCATCGACAAGACGTCGCATATGGGTCACCTGAAGTGGATCCTCGAGGAATTCTGCAAGGCCTTCTTCGAGGTCGACAGCGTCAAGATGCGTTTCCGGCCGTCGTTCTTTCCGTTCACCGAGCCGTCGATGGAAGTCGACATCCAGTGCCGCCGCGACAAAGGCGAAATTCGCTTCGGCGAAGGCAATGACTGGCTCGAGATTCTCGGCTGCGGCATGGTGCATCCGAACGTGCTGCGCAATTGCGGCCTCGATCCGGACGAGTACCAGGGCTTCGCCTGGGGCATGGGCATCGACCGCATCGCCATGCTGAAATACGGCATCAACGATCTGCGCGCCTTCTTCGAGGCCGACGTGCGCTGGCTGTCGCATTACGGCTTTCGCCCGCTCGACTTCCCGACTCTCGCCGGGGGGCTGAGCACGTGAAATTCACCCTGTCCTGGCTGAAAGAACATTTCGACACGGTCGCCACGCTCGACGAAATCGTCGAGAAGCTGACCATGATCGGGCTCGAGGTCGAGCGCGTCGAGGACAAGGCCAAGGAATTCGAGGCCTTCAAGGTCGCGCAGATCATCACCGCCGAGCAGCATCCGAACGCGGACCGCCTGCGCGTCTGCACCGTCGACAACGGCAGCGGCACGCCATTGCAGATCGTCTGCGGCGCGCCGAATGCGCGCGCGGGGCTCAAGACCGTGCTCGGCCTGCCCGGCACCTATATTCCGGCCAAGGACATCACGCTCGCGGTCGGCAAGATTCGCGGCGTCGAGAGCCAGGGCATGATGATCTCCGGCGCCGAGATTGGTTTTTCGACCGACAGCGACGGCATCATCGAACTGCCGGCCGACGCGCCAATTGGAAAACCATTTGCCGAAGTGCTCGGCCTCAACGAGCCGGTCATTGAAATCAACCTGACGCCGAACCGTTCCGATTGCACGAGCGTCAACGGCATCGCCCGCGATCTCGGCGCCACCATGCTCGGTGACTACAAGGAAAATGCGCCGAAGCGCATTGCCGGCACGTATCCCTGCCCGGTCAAGGTCACGCTTGATTTCGGCGCGACCCATCCGCTCTGTCCGGCCTTCGGTCTGCGGCTGGTGCGCGGCGTGAAAAACGGTCCGTCGCCGGAATGGCTGCAAAAGCGCCTCACGGCCATTGGTCTGCGTCCGATCAACGCGCTGGTCGACATCACCAATTACATCACCTTCGACCGCGGCCGGCCGCTGCATGTGTTCGACGCCAAGAAGGTCAAGGGCAATCTCACTGTGCGCCGCGCCGTCAATGGCGAGACGCTGCTGGCGCTCGACGGCAAGACCTACACGCTGGACGCCGCGATGTGCGTCATCGCCGATGAGAAGGGCGTCGAGTCGCTCGCCGGCATCATGGGCGGCGAAGAATCCGGCTGCGACGAGACCACCACCGACGTGCTGATCGAATCGGCTTTGTGGGACGAGGTCAACATCGCCCAGACCGGCCGCAAGCTCGGCATCAACACCGACGCGCGCTATCGTTTCGAACGCGGCGTCGATCCGAATTTCATGGTCCCCGGTCTCGAACTGGCAACGCAGATGGTCATCGATTTCTGCGGCGGCGAGCCGTCGGAGATCGTCGTCGCCGGCGATCCGGCGGCGAAGGAAGTCGTCATCGACTATCCGGTCAGCGAACTGCCGCGCCTGGCCGGCATCAAGCTGTCGCAGGCCGAAATCCGCCGCACTTTGGAGCGCCTCGGTTTCTTTGCCGCCGGTCAGGGCGACCGCATCAAGGTCGCGGTGCCGTCATGGCGCCCGGACGTTCATGCCCGCGCCGACATCGTCGAAGAGCTGGTGCGCATCGTCGGCGTCGATTCTATCCCTTCGACGCCGTTCCCGAGCAGCGACACTGCGCGAAAAGCCGTGCTGACGCCGATCCAAGTCCGCACCCGCAAGGCCAAGCGCGCACTCGCCGCGCGCGGCCTGACCGAGGCCGTCACCTGGTCGTTCATCTCAAAGCGCGAAGCCGAACTGTTCGGCGGCGGCAGACCTGAACTGGCGCTCGCCAATCCAATCGCCGCTGAATTGTCCGACATGCGGCCGAGCCTGCTTTCCGCTCTCATCACCTCGGCGCAGCGCAACGCCGATCGCGGCACCGCCGACGTGGCGCTATTCGAGGTCGGACAGATATTCAAGGGCGACAAGCCCGAGGATCAATTCACCGCCGCCAGCGGCGTGCGCCGCGCGCTCGCCAAGGCCGACGGCATCGGCCGTCATTGGTCGGGCAAGCCCGCGCCGGTCGATGTGTTCGACGCCAAGGCCGATGCGTTCGCCGTATTGGCCGCCGCGGGCGCACCGATGCAGGCGCTGCAAGTCGTCCCAGGCGGCCCGGCCTGGTTTCATCCCGGCCGCTCCGGTACGATCCAGATCGGACCGCAGAACATCATCGGCCATTTCGGTGAACTGCATCCGCGCATCCTGACGGCGCTGAAAGCCGACGGCCCGCTGGTCGGTTTTGAGGTCATCCTCGAAAACATACCGGCCGCCAAGGCCAGGCCGACCCGCGCCAAGCCGCTGCTTGAACTGTCGCCGTTCCAGCCGGTCGAGCGCGACTTCGCGTTCGTTGTCGAGAACAAGGTCAAGGCTGCCGACATCGTCCGCGCCGCGCAGAACGTCGACAAGAAGCTGATCGTCGGCGTCACTGTTTTCGACGTCTACGAAGGCACCGGCATTGAGCCCGGGAAGAAGTCGGTCGCCATCGCGGTCACCATGCAGCCGCGCGACAAGACCATGACCGACCAGGAAATCGACGCGCTCGGTCAGAAGATCGTCG
Organism: Rhizobium sp. Q54; assembly: GCA_945861265.1. Classification (GTDB taxonomy): domain Bacteria; phylum Pseudomonadota; class Alphaproteobacteria; order Rhizobiales; family Xanthobacteraceae; genus Pseudolabrys. The sequence goes on from CAMAUC010000010.1 coordinate 2,799, forward strand.
CCGAAGTCAGCAAGCGGACCGGCGGCGTGCTGCGCGGTTAAGCCGGCAGCAAATCCGCATAGGCATACCCATCGCGCTCGACGGTCTCGCCGACCGTCACCGCTACACGTCCCTTCATCATCGGACCGGCCGCGACGAAAGTGTGAAATTCGCCGTTCTCGCCGCACGGATCGACGCCCGCCGGCAAATCGCGCAGTAACTGACGATCGAAGCGGCGTCCGGCAAAGGAAGCCGGCAATTTTTTCAAATCGACCGTGGCGAGATAGGCTTCGACGCAACCGGATATCATGTCCTTTGCCAAGGCATCGGTCGGCAAATTCCAAACCGGAAACACCGGCGTCACACCGATCGGCTTGAGCTTTTCTTCGCGATAAGCGCGGATGTCCTGTAAAAACAGATCGCCAAAGATGACATGCGTCACGCCGGTGGCGATGGCCTCATGCATCGCCGATGCCATGCGCTCCTCGTAAATCTCGTTGGTGCAGGGATAGGGAATGCGCACGACGGTCGCCGGCAGACCGGCGGCCGCGAGTTGCGCCAGCAGCAAATCCTCGCGCACGCCGTGAATACTGACGCGCCCGAATGTATCGGTGACTGTCGTCAGCGCGCCGACAATATCGTAGTCGCCGGCAAGCCGCGCCACATGCAGCGCCCAGGCCGAGTCCTTGCCGCTCGACCAAGCGATCAAGGCCTTGGGGCGCAAAGCCTTGGGGCGCAAAGCCTTGGGGCGCATGCCATTACCGATCGTCATCCGGACACCTCGTCGACACCGCAACATGGTATCCGAAAGCTTTCCATTCGCACGCCTTCATTCGCACAAATCCACATGCCGCAGCGAAATTCGTGGCTAACGCAACGTGAATCGACACCGCGCGGAATGAACCAATTTGCAATGAGTCTTGCGTAGATTGAAGGCAACAAGGCGCGATAGAAAGTCCGCGCGGGGGAACGCGTCAGCGTTAAGCGCCAAGGACGGCGCGATAAGGGCGGGACATGAGTTTCGTGGCGGACGGAATCGGGCGCGTACTCGCCCGCTATCTGGAAAAGCCGGCGCAGGGCTACGAGCCTTTCACGCCGACCGATCCCGCCGTACTGCGCGACACGCTCAAACCCGGCGATGTGATCCTCGTCGAAGGTAACAACCACATTTCCGGCGTCATCAAGTATCTCACCCAATCGACCTGGTCGCATGCCGCGCTTTATGTCGGGCCGATCGGCGACCGCTGCACCGCGGACGGCGAACCGCTCGTTTTGGTCGAAGCCAATATCGGCGAAGGCGTTGTCGCCGCGCCGCTGTCGAAATATGCCCGCTTTCACACCCGCATCTGCCGACCGATCGGACTTAACGACGACGACCGCGCGCGGGTCTGCACTTATGCCTCCGAGCGCATCGGCTTCGATTACGACCTGAAGAACATCATCGACCTGATGCGCTATCTTTTGCCGCTGCCGATCCCGCAGCGCTGGCGCCGCCGCATGATGGCGCTCGGCTCCGGCCACCCGACCCGCATCATCTGTTCGGCGCTGATCGCGCAGGCGTTCGAGAATGTGCGCTATCCGATCCTGCCGAAAGTGACGCTGCTGGAAAGCGAAAAGGCGCGCGAGGAAATTCTCGAAATCCGCCATTCGTCGCTCTATGCGCCGCGCGATTTCGACATTTCGCCCTATTTCGAGGTGGTCAAGCCGACCATCGTGCGCGGCTTCGACTACAAGGCCATGGCCTGGGCCGACCTGCCGGCCACCGATCCCGACCTGATGGTGTCGCTGGTGCCGGCGCAGGAGCCGGTCGAGGACGTAGCGCAGTTGGCGTAGGCCGCCTGTCATCCCCGCGAAATCCGGGATGGCCGCCTGGAGCCCTTGCCCTTACCTGCAATCGCCCCTACCTCTTTCTCCATGCTCGACGCCGCCGCCAAAGCCTTTTCCCAGATGCTGTCGCCGCCCTTGCGCCGCGTGCTGTTGAAAGCCGTGGGCCTGGCGATTTTGTTCATCATCATCATCGGCATCGCCATGCAGCGCATGCTGGCCCATCTGGCCGACAGCGGCGCGACCTGGGCCGAGCAGACCTCCGGCTTTGCGCCGCATTCGGTCTGGGCCGCTTTGGCCTGGGTGCTGTCGATCATGGCCGGGCTTGGCATCGTCACCGGCGCGCTGTTTTTAATGCCGGCGGTGACCGCCTTTGTCGGCAGCTTTTTCGTCGATGAGGTCGCCGAACTGGTCGAGCGTGAATACTATCCGGCCGACGCGCCGGGCCGGCCGCTGCCGGTGTTTCGCGCGCTGATCGAAGGCATCAAGATCACGCTGCTGGCGCTCGTGGTCTATTTGTTCGCACTACCGTTCATTCTGTTTGCCGGCTTCGGCTTCCTGATTTTGTTTTTCGGCAACGCCTATCTTCTCGGACGCGAATATTTCGAACTCGCCGCCATGCGCTTTCATCCGCCCGCGGAGGCCAAGGCGATGCGCAAGGCGCGCGCGGGTTACGTTTTCTCCGCCGGCATGGTGATCGCGGCCTTTGTGTCAATCCCGATCCTGAATTTCGCGACGCCGATCTTCGCCATGGCCTTCATGGTGCACATCCATAAAAAGATGAGCGGATCGCGCGCCGAATTGATCGAGCCTGTTCGCTAGGGCGGCGTATTGGCCGTCTTGCCCGGCCACTGACACAGATCGGCGATGATGCATTTCTCGCATTGCGGCTTGCGCGCCAGGCAAATGTAACGCCCGTGCAGGATCAGCCAGTGATGCGCATGCAGCATGTATTTCGCCGGAATGACCTTCTCCAGCTCCAGCTCGACCGCCAGCGGATCCTTGCCCGGCGCCAGCCCGGTACGGTTACCGATACGGAAAATGTGCGTATCGACCGCCATGGTCGGCTGACCGAAGGCCATGTTCAAGACGACATTGGCGGTCTTGCGGCCGGCGCCCGGCAGCGTCACCAGCTCGTCGCGCGTGCGCGGCACTTCGCCGCCGAATTCATCGACTAGCTTTTTCGCCAGCAGGAAGACGTTTTTAGCCTTGGTGCGATAAAGTCCAATGGTCTTGACCAGATCGCGGATGCGATCCTCGCCGAGCGCGACCATTTTCTGCGGCGTATCGGCGAGCGCGAACAAAGCCGGCGTCGCCTTGTTGACGCCGGCGTCGGTCGCCTGCGCCGATAAAACGACGGCGACCAAGAGCGTGAACGGATTGGTGTGCTTGAGTTCGCCCTTCGGCTCGGGTTCGGCGGCCTGAAAGCGGCGGAACGCTTCGTCGATCTGCGCCGGCGTCCAGCGCTTGGCCGTGCCTTCAAAGGCCTTCGCGTCGGCCTTTTTCTGCGTTGCCTCAGGTTTCTTTGTCGCGGCCTTGCCTTTGGCTGCCTTGATCAAGGCTTTCTTGACCGACGGCTTCTTGACCTTGGCTGCCTTGCGAACAAGCGTCTTGCTGGGCGATTTTTTTGCCATGATTTTTGGTATACTCAGCGCCATGACCGCAGACAACACGATATCTGGCGAACTCGAACCGACGATCTTTGCGGCGACGATTACGCCGCACCGCTCGCTCGGCAATGTCGGCTTTCTCGTGCTGATGATCGTGTTCGGGGCGGTGAGCTTTTTGACCGGCATCGCCTTTCTGCTGATGGGCGCCTGGCCGGTGTTCGGCTTTTTCGGCCTCGACGTGCTGCTGTTGTACTGGGCCTTCCGGCTCAACTATCGACAAGCCTCCGCCTATGAGGAAATCAAGGTCACCGCCGCGGCGTTGACCGTGCGCAAGGTCAATCATCGCGGGCAGTCGCGCGAATGGCGGCTTAATCCGCTCTGGGTGAAACTCGATACGGAATCGACCGAAGAATTCGGCATCGCTCGGCTGTTTCTGGTGACGCGCGGCAAAGAGCTCACCGTGGCAGGCTTCCTCGGTCCGGATGAACGGGAAGGCTTCGCCAAAGAGCTTGGCGAAGCACTCGCGCAGGCCCGGCGCGGACCAGTCCAGACCGTTTTTGCGTAAAGTCAGAAACCGGGTGGTTCGCGGCTGCCGCGCGGCCTAAATCCGTGGCATGACACAGACAGAAACCGCCATGCCGAAACCGACGCCGAAATTCATCGAGACGTTCCCCAAGCGTGCGGCGCTGTCCAACGCGGCGGCGGACTACGATGTTGTGCGCCGCGCCATCGCCCATATTCGCGGCAACTGGCGCGACCAGCCGGAAGTCGACGTAATCGCCGACGCCGCCGGTGTCTCGCCCACCGATCTGCATCATTTATTCCGCCGCTGGTGCGGCCTGACGCCGAAGGCATTCCTGCAGGCGCTCACCCTCGACAGCGCGCGCGAATTGCTGCGCCAGTCGGCAAGTGTGCTGGATACGTCCTATGAAGTCGGCTTGTCCGGGCCGGGACGGTTGCACGATCTGTTCGTCACGCATGAAGCGATGTCGCCGGGCGAATGGAAAGCCGGCGGCGAAGGCCTCACCATCACCTATGGCTTCCACCCCTGCCCCTTCGGCATGGCGCTGGTGATGATGACGCCGCGCGGACTCGCCGGCCTGGCGCTCGCCGACGCGGGCAAGGAACGCGCGTCGTTGCGCGACATGCGCGCGCGCTGGCCGAAGGCGAAATATGTCGAGGATTATGCGGCCACCGCCGCGACCGCGCGGCGCATTTTCGACTCCGCGATGTGGAAGCCGGACCAGCCGCTGCGCGTCGTGCTGATCGGCACCGATTTTGAAATCCGCGTCTGGGAGAGACTGTTGAGTATTCCAATGGGCAAGCTCACCACTTACTCCGATCTCGCACGCAGCGCCGGCGCGCCGAAGGCCGCGCGCGCCGTCGGCGCCGCGGTCGGCAAGAATCCGATCAGCTTCGTGGTGCCGTGCCATCGCGTCGTTGGCAAGAACGGCGACATCACCGGCTATCACTGGGGCATCAGCCGCAAGCGCGCGATGCTCGGCTGGGAAGCCGGCATATCTGCTGCGTGAATGGCGGTTGCGTGAACGACTGTTCAGACCGGAACCCCGACTGACACAAGTTGATAGCCGACGTGAAGAAACCACCTCGGGCCTGTTGCGTTGAGGTTTGATTCCCCCGTGCGCGGGGCATCGATCAATGCAACGAAACGAGGAGGAATTTATGAAGATCCGTATGCTTGCGACCGTGGCCGTCCTGGCGCTCGCCCCGGCCACCGTATTTGCGCAGGGCTCGACAGTCGGCGGCGCCGTTGGCGGCGCGGCCGTTGGTGCCGTTGTCGGTGGCCCCGTGGGTGCCGTCGTCGGCGCCGGTGTCGGTGGTGCTGTCGGCAATGCGGCGGAGCCGCCGCGTGAAGTCGTGACCTATGTCGAACGCGACAATTCGCCATCGGTTACCGTGCAGGACGAGATCGTCGTCGGCCGGCCGGTTCCGACCACCGTGGAACTGCGCCCCGTGCCGCAGCACACCGAGTTCCGCTACGCCTATGTCAATAACAGCCGGGTCATCGTCGACTCGCGCAGCGGCAAGGTCGTCAAAATCATCCGCTAAAGTCTGATGGCCGAACTGAAAAGGCTCCGCCGCAGGGCGGAGCCTTTTTTGTTCGCGACGGCCTACGCCGCCAGATCGAGCTTCGACGTCACCACTGCGTCGGCGCCGAGTCTATAGATGATCGGCACGCCGGTGCCGATCTCACGCTTGAGAATCTGCTCCGGCGATAATCTCTCCAGCACCATCACCAGCGCGCGCAGCGAATTGCCGTGCGCGGCAACCAAAACACGCTCGCCGCGCAGCACGCGCGGCAGAATCTCGGTGACGTAATAAGGCAGCGTTCGCGCCAACGTATCCTTGAGGCTTTCGCCGCCGGGCGGCGCGATGTCGTAGGAGCGGCGCCAGATATGCACCTGCTCCTCGCCCCATTTCTTGCGGGCGTCGTCTTTATTCAAACCGGAAAGATCGCCGTAGTCGCGCTCGTTCAGCGCCAGGTCCTTGACGACCGGCAGCCCGGTCTGGCCCATTTCCTCGAGCATCAGATCGAGCGTGCGCTGCGCCCGCTTGAGCGCTGACGTATAAGCGACGTCGAACGTCAGCCCCTGCGCCTTCAGCTTGCGCCCCGCTTCGCGCGCTTCCGCGACGCCTTTCTCGGTCAGGTCGACGTCGCGCCAGCCGGTAAACAGGTTCTTGAGATTCCATTCGCTCTGGCCGTGGCGCACGAGCACGAGAAGACGGTCGGACATTGCACTTCACCTCGATCGAAAAACTAGAAATCCTTCAGGCCCAGCACATCCATCATCGAGTACAGGCCGGGCTTCTGCTTGCGCGCCCACAAGGCCGCGTGCAGCGCGCCATTGGCGAACAGCATGCGGTCCTGCGCCTTGTGCACGAGTTCGATGCGTTCGGCCGGACCGACAAACATCACCGTGTGTTCGCCGACCACGTTGCCGCCGCGCAAGGTGGCAAAACCGATGTCGCCGGAGCGGCGCGCGCCGGTATGACCATCGCGGCTGCGTACGGCGCTCTTGTCGAGGTCGATGCCCCGGCCCTCCGCCGCGGCGCGGCCGAGCATCAGCGCGGTGCCGGACGGCGCATCGATTTTCTGATTGTGATGCATTTCGAGGACTTCGATGTCGAACGAGGCGTCGAGCGTCTTGGCGACACGCTTGGTCAAAGCCGCCAGCAGATTGACGCCTAGGCTCATATTGCCGGACTTGACGACAACCGCCGTCTTGGCGGCCTCGACAATCCGGGCATCGTCCGCCGCGTTTGTCCCCGTCGTGCCAATGATGTGCACCTTGCCCGCCTTGGCCGCGACCGCGGCGAGTTCAAGCGTCGCCTGCGGGATTGTGAAATCGATGATGCCGTCGGCCGCGCCAATCACCTTGGCGGCGTCGCCAACCAGCTTGACGCCGTTCTCGCCAAGGCCTGCGAGGGTGCCCGCATCCCAGCCGATCAGCGGCGAGCGCGCGTCTTCCAGCGCACCGACGAGTGTAAAATTCTTGCTCTCGGCAATCGCCTTGATCAGCGTGCGGCCCATCCGCCCGCCGGCGCCGGCGACAATCAAACGCATTTCAGCCATCGGAAACTCCCGGACTTATGGCTTGAGGGTATAGCGGGCCGACGCGGGCGCTGTCACCTGTCAGGGCTGCGGCCCGTCGTAACCTTCGATAATCACGATATCAGCCACCGAATGCGGCTGCCGCACCTTGATATTGGCCTGGTATTCCGGCGCCCGGTAGCAGGTCAAAGCCGTGGCATAATCGGGAAATTCGATCACCACATTGCGCGAACGGGCGCTGCCCTCCGGGCATTCGTAAGTGCCGCCGCGAACGACAAAGCGGCCGCCGAATTTTTTGAAAATCGCGGCATTGGCCGCGGCATAAGGCTTGTAACCCTCGTCGTTTTTCACGTCGACGCGGCCGATCCAGTAGCCCTTCGCCATCCTCGTCTCCCTCTATTTTTTTGCTTCCGCGATTTCGGCGACAATCGCGTCGGCCGCCGCCTTCGGATCGGCCGCCTCGACGATCGGCCGCCCGACCACCAGGTAATCGGCGCCGGCGGCAATCGCCTTGGCCGGCGTCATGATGCGCTTCTGATCGCCGGCCGCGCTGCCGGCGGGGCGAATGCCCGGCGTGACCAGCGCCATGTTGGCGCCGACGATGCCGCGCAGATTGGCGGCCTCCTCCGGCGAACAGACCAGACCGTCGATGCCAATGTCGCGTGCCTGCTCGGCGCGGCGCGCCACCAGTTCGCTGACGCCAAATTTGTAACCCGCGGCCGCGAGGTCATCGTTATCGTAGGAAGTCAGCACCGTCACCGCCAGAACCTTGAGCTTTGAGCCGCGCGCGCCTTCGACCGCCGCCTTCATCGTCTGCGGATAGGCATGTACGGTGAGAAACGTCGCGCCCATATTGGCAACGCTGGCGACGCCGTGCGTAATCGTATTGCCTATATCGTGCAGCTTGAAATCGAGGAACACGTGCTTTCCTGCCGCGATCAAGCCGGCGGCAAATGGCAGACCGCCGGCAAGGCCAAGCTGATAGCCGATCTTGTAGAAACTCACCGAGTTACCGAGGCGCGTGACCATCGATTCGGCGTCTTTCACCGACGGCACATCGAGAGCAACGATCAGGCGGTCACGCGCGTCCAAAGGCAACTCTCCTCAATAGTGAAACCGGATCGAATGATGTCTACGCCATCAACCGCGCCATCTCCACCAGTCGTGCAAGCTCCGCATGAAACAGATTGGCGGTGCGCGTATCGGTGAGCCGGTCCATGTCGTCGAAAGCCTGATCGGCGCGCGCCACCGCGACCTGCTCCGGAATGACCAGCGCGCCGCAACCGACTTCAAGAATCTGCCGCAGCGCCATTAAGCCGGGCAGGCCGCCATGCGGGTCAGGCGACGCCGATGCAATGGCAAAAGCCCGTCCCTTGAAGGCGGCATAGGTCGGATCGCCGCGCTCGCGCACGCGCGAAACCCAGTCGATGGCGTTCTTCAAGAGGGGCGTGACCGATGCCGAATAATCCGGGCTGGCGATGAAGACGCCGTGATGCGATGCGATCATTCGCTTGAGCTTGACGGCGTTATCGGGCTGGCCGGTGCGGGCGTCGCTGTCGGCGTCGTAAAGCGGCAGCGGATAATCGGCAAACGAAATGCGTGTGACGTCGACATCAAGCAGCGTCAGTTCTTTGGCCGCCAGCGCCGCCAGCCGCGCATTATGCGAGCCGATGCGGGTCGAGCCCGGCAGGACAAGGATTTTCGGTGTCGGCATCGGCGGCTCCGCAAGAGCGCGGCATTTCTATCATGCCGCGTTCGCTGCCGTCATTGTCGAGTAAGCAGCGGTCTAGACGCCGCGATAGACCCAAACCCGCGCCGGCGGCAGGTTCAGCCAGATCAGTTCGGAGGATTCACCCCGGATGCCCGACAACGTCTTCGGAATCGGCGGTCCCATCGCATAGGTGAACTGGACGAAAGGCGCACCAGGCTTGAGCAAGCCCATCGCGTCGGAGATGAGGCGCAGGCGCGTGCGCGGCGGCTTGGTGACCAGCGGCAGGCCGGAAACGATCGCGGCCGCCGGATCGCGCACGATGCTCTCCAGCAGGCGGCGCAGCCGGTAGGCGTCGCCCTGCACGACGGTCGCGGCCGGATAGCGCGTGCGCAGCAGGCGGCAGAAATCGGGATTGAACTCGACCAGGACGAGACGCGCCGGATCGACACCGCGCTGAACCAGCGCTTCGGTGACCGGGCCGGTGCCGGGTCCAAGTTCGATGATCGGACCGGTGGATTGCGGATCGACATAGCGCGCCATGACCCGCGCCAAAGCCTTGCCTGAGGGCATCACCGCGCCGGTGCGCAGCGGCTTTTCCATCCACGAGCGGATGAACTGCATCTCGTCGTCGAGGCGCAGCGGCTTTTTTTCAACGCGGACGAATGTGTGCAAAGGCATTGCTACTGGGTCACGCGCGCGGATGGCCGGAGAGCTGGCCCGCTGTCATCTTGGGTATAGCGCGCGGGGCACAGGGTCAAGATGGCTACTCGGTATTGCTGTTCTGATTTCCCAAGCCCCCGAGGAAAGCCTTGACCTGGCTTAGGAATCCAGTGGACTCCGGCTGGGTCTGCTCGGACGAAAGCTTTTCGAACTCGGCCAGCAATTCGCGCTGGCGTTTAGTCAGCTTTTGCGGCGTTTCGACCGCGACCTGCACATAAAGATCGCCGGTTTGCTTCGAGCGCAGCACCGGCATTCCTTTACCGGGCAGGCGGAAGCGGCCGCCGGTCTGGGTTCCGGCCGGTACCTTGACCTTGGCCTCGCTGCCGTCGATCGCCGGTACCGCGACCTCGCCACCGAGCGCCGCCGTCACCATCGAGATCGGAACCCGGCAGTGCAGATCGGCGCCATCGCGCTGGTACAATTCGTGCGGCTGCAGCGACAGGAAAATATAGAGATCGCCGGCCGGGCCGCCGCGGACGCCGGCTTCGCCTTCGCCAGCCAGGCGAATGCGGGTGCCGTCCTCGACGCCGGGCGGAATATTCACCGAAAGCATACGTTCGCGCGTCACCCGGCCGGCGCCTTCGCACGCGGCGCACGGGTCGTCGATCACCTGACCGCGGCCGTGGCAGGACGGACAGGTGCGCTCCAGCGTGAAAAAGCCCTGCGCATGGCGCACCTTGCCGGCGCCGCCGCAAGTGGCGCAGGTCTTCGGCTTGCTGCCGGCCTTGGCGCCTGAACCAGAGCAGACTTCGCAGGTGACCGAGGTCGGAATGCGTAACTGCGCTTCCTTGCCCTCGAAAGCCTCCTCGAGGCTGATTTCCATATTGTAGCGCAGATCCGAACCGCGTTCGCGGCCGGTGCCACGGCCACCGCCACGGCGGCCACCGCCGCCGCCCATGCCGAACAGATCCTCGAATATGTCGGAGAAGGTCGAGGCGAAATCGGCGCCGAAGCCGTGTTGACCGCCACCGCCGCCGCCCTGCTCGAAAGCGGCGTGGCCGAAACGGTCGTAGGCGGCGCGCTTGTCGCCGTCCTTGAGCACTTCATAGGCTTCGTTGAGTTCGCGGAATTTGTGTTCGCATTCGCTGTCGCCCGGATTGCGATCCGGATGATGCTGCATGGCGAGCTTGCGGAAGGCGCCCTTAAGCTCGACCTCGGTGCAGGTGCGCGTAACGCCCAGGACTTCGTAATAGTCGCGCTTAGACACCGGTCATTCCCCGCCGAATATTTAAAAAACCTCGCCCTGACGTTGCGCGTTATCGCGTTTCGCAGGACGAGGTTTGTTCTTGAAGCGTTAGCTCCCTAGGCCGACTTCTTGCCGCCTTTGTCGTCGTCCACTTCGGTGAACTCCGCATCGACAACGTCGTCTTTCTTCTCGCCGGACGCGCCATCGCCGCCAGCCGCGCCTTGCTGCTGGTTATAGATGGCTTCGCCGAGCTTCATCGACGCCGTCGCCAGCGCGTTGGTCTTGGCCTGGATGACTTCCGAATCGTCGCCCTTGAGCGCTTCCTTCAGATCGGCAATCGCGTCCTCGATCGCGGTACGATCGCCGTCGCTGACCTTGGAGCCGTGCTCGGTGAGCGCCTTCTCGGTCGAGTGCACAAGCGCTTCGCCATGGTTCTTGGCTTCAACCTGGGCTTTGCGCTTCTTGTCCTCGTCGGCATGCGCTTCCGCGTCCTTGACCATCTTCTCGATGTCGGCTTCGGACAGACCGCCCGAGGCCTGGATGCGGATTTGCTGCTCTTTATTGGTCGCCTTGTCCTTGGCGTTGACGTTGACGATGCCATTGGCGTCGATGTCGAAAGTGACCTCGACCTGCGGCATGCCACGCGGCGCCGGCGGAATGCCGACCAGATCGAAGTTGCCGAGCATCTTGTTGTCGGCCGCCATCTCGCGCTCGCCCTGGAACACGCGGATGGTGACCGCGTTCTGGTTATCCTCGGCGGTCGAGAAGACCTGGCTCTTCTTGGTCGGGATCGTGGTGTTGCGATCGATGATGCGGGTGAACACGCCGCCCAGCGTTTCAATGCCGAGCGAGAGCGGGGTCACGTCGAGCAGCAGCACGTCCTTGACGTCGCCTTGCAGAACGCCGGCCTGAATGGCGGCGCCGATGGCGACGACCTCATCCGGGTTGACGCCCTTGTGCGGCTCCTTGCCGAAGAACTGCTTCACGACTTCCTGGACCTTCGGCATGCGGGTCATGCCGCCAACCAGAACGACTTCACCGATTTCAGCGGCGGTGAGGCCTGCATCCTTGAGCGCCTTGCGGCACGGCTCGATGGTGCGCTGAATGAGATCGTCGACCAGCGCTTCGAACTTGGCGCGCGTCAGCTTCATCGTCAGATGCTTCGGACCGGAGGCATCCGCCGTGATGAACGGCAGGTTGACTTCGGTCTGCGTCGTCGACGACAGCTCGATCTTGGCCTTTTCCGCCGATTCCTTCAGGCGCTGCAGCGCCAGCTTGTCCTTGCGCAGGTCGATGCCCTGCTCTTTCTGGAACTCGTCGGCGAGGTAGTTGACGAGACGCATGTCGAAGTCTTCGCCGCCGAGGAACGTGTCGCCGTTCGTCGACTTCACTTCGAACACGCCGTCGCCGATTTCCAGGCAGGAGATGTCGAAGGTGCCGCCGCCGAGATCGTACACGGCGATGATGCCCTGTTTGGCTTTATCGAGGCCGTAGGCCAGCGCCGCCGCGGTCGGCTCGTTGATGATGCGGAGAACCTCAAGACCGGCAATTTTACCCGCGTCCTTGGTCGCCTGACGTTGCGCGTCGTTGAAGTAGGCGGGAACGGTGATGACCGCCTGATCGACCTTCTGCCCGAGATAGGCTTCCGCGGTCTCCTTCATTTTCTGAAGGATGAAGGCGGAGATCTGCGAGGGCGAATAGCCTTTGCCGTCCGCTTCGACCCATGCATCGCCGTTACCGGCTTTGCTGATCTTGTACGGAACGAGCTTCTTGTCTTTTTCGATGATCGGATCTTCGTAACGGCGGCCGATGAGGCGCTTGACCGCGAAGATGGTCTTCTCCGGATTGGTCACCGCCTGGCGCTTGGCCGGCTGGCCGACGAGACGTTCGTTGTCATCCGCAAAGGCGACAATCGAAGGCGTGGTGCGCGCGCCTTCGGCGTTCTCGATGACTTTCGGTGCCTTGCCTTCCATGACGGCAACGCACGAATTGGTGGTGCCGAGGTCGATACCGATGACCTTGCCCATAGCTGTCCCTCTTCAATTTGCGGCAGGCTAGCCGGGCCAAATTAGCGCCCGAAAAAGACGTCCGCGGCCAATCCGCGGACCCCCTATCCAGCCCCCTGGATATGCGATTCACCGCAGTTTCGCGGCTCAAGGCTCATATAGGAGGGCCACCCCGCCCTGCAAGCCGGGCGGTCACGAAATCGCGATTAACAGCGCGCCTGAACCGCTAAAATTGCCTGAATGTCGGCGTCCCATTGCCGTCCGTCGCCGGGGCAGTTAGGCAGGCCGGCCCTGATTAAAAACCAAGAGTAGTCAACCGCATGCTCGTACGATGGCTGCTCCCGCTGCTCGCCCTCTGGGCCGCATCGATTCTCCCGGTCCCGGCCGCCCTCGGCGCCGAACCGGTCTTTCCGCCCGGCTTGCGAATTGGCTTGGAGCCACCCGGCGATTTTACGCTCAGCAACAGGCTGGCCGGCTTCGAGGATACGGGCCGTAACGCCGTCATCACCATCCTCGACCTGCCGGCACGCGCCTATCAGGACCTTGCGCGGTCGGCCTTCGCCAATGACCAGAAAGCCATCGCCGACCTCAAGCGCGAAAGCTTCCCGTTCGAGAACGGCATCGGCATCCTGATCACCGGCACCGCCAACGAAGGGGGCGGTCCGGTTCACAAATGGTTTCTGCTGGCGACCGCGGTTGGCGGCGAGGTCCGCGATCTGACGATGCTGGTGCAGGTGCAAGTGCCGGACGCCGCCCTTTCGGTTTACTCCGACGCAGTCATCCGCAAGGCGCTCGCCAGCGTCACGTTCCGGCCGACGCCGGTGAAGGAACAGCTCGGCCTGTTGCCGTTTCAGCTCAACGAGCTGGCCGGTTTCCGGGTCATGCAGGTCTTGCCGACAGGTGGTGTCATCCTGACGGATGGGCCGACCGACGATATTACAACGCAGCCTTACATGGTGATTGCCGTCGGCCCCGGCGCACCGTCGGACCCCAGCGGACGCGGCCAATTTGCCAAAGATATGCTGGCCACTGCGCCGCTTGCCAATATCAAGGTAAAGCTGTCGGAGCCGATGCGGATCACCGGCGGACAGGGTTACGAAACCCGGGCGGACGCCGTCGGCCCGCGCGGCAACCCGGTCGCGCTGGTGCAATGGCTCCGCTTCGGCGGCAGCGGCTTTCTGCGCATCATCGGCGTTGGCGCCAGAGACGACTGGGACCGGCTGTTCACCCGTTTCCGCGCAGTACGCGACGGAATCGAAGCGCGCTAATTCTGGCGCGCTAGTTTGATGCCGCCTTCGCCGCCGGCTTGGATACGCCGACCAAGGCCGGGCGCAACATGCGCTCGCCGATCATGTAGCCCGACTGGATGACCTGCGCGACATGGCCGGCGGGCACGTCGGAATTCGGCACCTCGTACATCGCCTGATGCAAATTCGGATCGAACTTCTCGCCCTGCGGCGTGAATTTCTTGACGCCGTGCTTTTCCAGCGTCTTGTGCAATTCGCGCTCGGTCAGCTCGACGCCCTCGATCAGCGAGATCAGCTTGGCATCGGCACCAGCACGTACTTCCTCGTCCAGCGTCGCAAGTGCCCGATGCATGTTGTCGGCCACCGCCAGCACATCGCCGGCGAAACGGGAGATGCCATATAGCCGCGCATCGGCGACTTCTTTCTCAGTGCGGCGGCGAAGATTTTCCATCTCGGCCAGCAGGCGCAGATGCTTGTCCTTGAATTCGGCGGCGGCTTCCAGCGCGGCGGTAACCTGCGCGGCCGGCACCAATTCCGGCGCGGCGGCGTCCGCGGGCGCTTCGCCCTCGGGCAAGCCTTCAGGCTTGGCGGCGTCATCGTTCGCGGCGGGCTTATCCGTCATGCTTAGGTCCAATCCTCGGGAATGTCTGAATGCCCCGGATATCAGGGCTGGCGGCCAAAAAATCAAGCTTGCAGGGCGCCAACCTGGAAAAACCTGCATTCCTCGGGCGCTTGAGAAACCTCAGCCGGACAAGAGCCGGCTGACCACCCGGGCGGTATAATCGACCATTGGAATGATGCGGGCATAATTCAGCCGGGTCGGGCCGATCACCCCGATGACGCCGACGATGCGGCCCTCACTGTCTCGATAAGGCGCCACGATGGTCGAGGAGCCGGACAGAGAGAACAGCTTGTTCTCGGAGCCGATGAAAATGCGCACACCATCGGCACGCTCGGCACGGCCGAGAAGGTCGATGACGCCGCGTTTGGTCTCCAGCGCGTCGAACAGCGAACGCACCCGTTCCAGGTCGTCGAGCGCATGCAGGTCGTCGAGCAGATTGGCGTGGCCGCGCACAATCAGCTGCCGCTCGTCGGTGTTACCACCCGACCAACTCGCCAGACCCGCGGAAATGACCTTCTGCGTCAGCGTGTCGAGTTCCGCCTTGCCTTGCGTGACCGCGGTCTCGATCTCGATGCGCAGCTCATCAAGAGTCTTGCCGCGAATGCGCGAATTGAGAAAATTGCCAGCCTCGACCAGCGCCGAACTTGGCAGGCCGGCCGGCACGTTGAGCACGCGGTTTTCGACCTGGCCGTCCTCAGCGACCAGCACCGCCAATGCGCGTTCCGGCTCGAGGCGAACGAATTCGATGTGCTTGAGGCGCGTGTTGATCTTGGCAGTCAACACCACGCCGGCCGAACGCGTCAGGCCGGACAGCATCTGCGACGCTTCGGTCAGCACGGCTTCGACCGACTTGTTGGCGCCATGCACGGCAACCTGCGCCTCGATCGAGCGGCGGTTGTCTTCAGTAAGATCGCCGACCTGCATCAGCGCATCAACAAAGAAACGCAGGCCCAGTTCGGTCGGCAGCCGGCCGGCCGAGGTATGCGGCGCAAAGATCAGCCCCAAATCCTCAAGGTCCGACATCACATTGCGGACCGAGGCCGGCGACAACGAGATCGGCAGAATGCGCGACAAGTTGCGCGAGCCGACCGGCTCGCCGGTGGTCAGGTAGCTTTCGACGATCGAACGGAAAATCTCGCGCGAGCGCTCATTGAGCGCCGCGAGGCTCACCTGACTGGCGCCGATCGGAACGTCGTGGGAAGCCAAAACTCTTACTCCTTACAGCCGGTTACAATGACGCCCGGCCCGGCTCAGTTCAAGCGTGTTCAGCCTTGTTCCAGCTTTGCATATGGCTATGGTGTGCGGCGTTCGCAAAACAAGGAATATGCACATGAGGCCCAGCGGCCGGGAAATCGATGAACTCCGCGCCGTCTCGCTTGAGCGCGGGGTTGTCAAATATGCCGAAGGTTCTTGTTTCGTGAAATTCGGCGACACCCATGTGCTGGTGACCGCCAGCCTCGAGGAACGTCTGCCGCCATGGCTCAAGGGCCAGGGGCGCGGCTGGGTCACCGCCGAATATGGCATGCTTCCGCGCGCCACCGGCACCCGCACCCGCCGCGAGGCTGCGTCGGGCAAGCAGGGCGGCCGCACCGTCGAAATTCAGCGTCTGATTGGACGTTCCTTGCGATCGGTCATCGACCTGCAGGCGCTCGGCGAACGCCAGATCACCATCGACTGCGACGTGATCCAGGCCGATGGCGGCACCCGCACCGCCTCCATCACCGGCGCCTGGGTGGCTTTGTCGGATTGCCTGTCGTGGATGAAATCGCGCGACATGTTCAAGGCGCAGGGTAATGCGCCCGTGCTGCGCGATCATCTCGCCGCCGTGTCGTGCGGCGTGTTCAAGGGAACCGCCGTACTCGATCTCGATTATGCAGAGGATTCGGAAGCCGCTACCGACGGCAATTTCGTCATGACCGGCAATGGCAATATCGTCGAAATACAGGCGACTGCCGAAAAAGATCCATTTAGCGAAGACCAGTTGCTCGCTTTGCTGGGGCTGGCGCGCAAGGGCATCGGCAAGCTGGTCGAGTTGCAGAAAATCGCGGTGGCGTAATCTTGTCGTCGCATCGACAACTCACCGGATCGGTGGTCATCGCCATGCATAATCCCGGCAAGCTGGCCGAGATGACCGAATTGCTGGCGCCCAATGGCATCGCCACGCAATCGGCGGCGGAGCTCAAGCTCGCCGAGCCAGAGGAAACCGGCACCAGCTTTCGTGCCAATGCGCGGATCAAGGCGCTCGCGGCCGCGACGGCGACCGAACGCGCGGCTTTCGCCGACGATTCAGGTCTGGTGATCGAAGCGCTTGGCGGCGAACCGGGCATCCATTCGGCGCGCTGGGCCGGACCGGACAAGGATTTCCGCGGCGCCATGAATCGTATTCAGACATTGCTGATCGAGCGCGGAGCGACCACGCCCGAGCAGCGCCGCGCGCATTTCATCGCCGCTTTGTGTCTGGCCTGGCCGGACGGCCACGTCGAGGAATTTGAAGGCCGCGTCGATGGCCACATCGTCTGGCCACCGAGGGGAGAGGCCGGCTTCGGCTACGATCCGCTGTTCCTGCCGGACGATTACGACCGCACATTTGGCGAGATGACGGCGCTGGAAAAACACGGCCTGCCGCCTTTGGGGCTTGGCCTGTCGCACCGTGCCCGCGCTTTCGTGAAACTCGCCACCGCCTGTCTGAAGCCGTAATTCATTACAATTGTAAGTACTTGTCCGCAGCAAAACGGCTGAAAAGCTGGCCGTTTCGAACGCGCGTGCCTATAGTCGTTAAATGTCATTAACTACGATCTCTTCCGAATTCGCCGTTTATGTGCATTGGCCGTTCTGCCTGTCGAAGTGCCCCTATTGCGACTTCAACAGCCATGTCCGCCACGGCGGCTATGACGAAGCGCATTATGTGCGCGCCATCCAATCCGAACTCGCCGCCGCGGCGGAGCGCGCACCCGGCCGCATTGTGTCGACGATATTTTTCGGCGGCGGCACGCCGTCACTGATGCAGCCGCAGACGGTCGGCGCCATTCTCGATTCCATTGGCAAGCACTGGACCGTCGCGGGCGATGTGGAAGTGTCGCTGGAGGCCAATCCGACCAGCGTCGAGGCGACGCGCTTTCGCGGCTATCGCGCGGCCGGCGTCAACCGAGTCTCTCTCGGTGTTCAAGCTCTCGACGATTCCTCGCTAAAGGAACTCGGCCGCTTGCACTCGGCGCAAGAAGCACTCGATGCGATCGCCGTCGCGCGTTCGATTTTCGAGCGCTATTCGTTCGATCTGATTTATGCCCGGCCGCGCCAGACGCTTGAAGGCTGGAAGGCCGAACTAAAACTTGCGATTTCGGAAGCGGCTGAACATCTCTCGCTTTATCAACTGACCATCGAGCCGGGCACGCCGTTCTTCGGCCTGCACAAGGCTGGCAAGCTGATCGTGCCGAACGACGATCTCGGCCGCGATCTCTACGACCTTACACAGCAAATTTGCGACGACGCCGGACTGCCGGCTTACGAAGTTTCCAATCACGCGCGGCCCGGCGCGGAGTGCCGGCACAATCTGGTTTACTGGCGCGGCCATGAATATGCCGGCGTCGGCCCGGGCGCCCATGGCCGGCTCAACATTGACGGCCGCCGCTACGCGACCGAAACCGAGAAGAAGCCGGAAGCCTGGCTCGATCTGGTCGCGCGCAACGGCCACGGCCTCACCGTCGACGAAAAGCTGCAGCCGGGCGAAGTCGCCGATGAATTTTTGCTGATGGGGCTCCGACTCGCCGAAGGAATCGACCCGAAGCGTTTCACGCAATTGTCCGGCCGTGCGCTCGATCCCAAGCGTCTTGCCTTCCTGATGGACGGCGGCGCGGTCGAGACCATGGACAATGGCCGTTTGCGCGTGACGCAGAGCGGATTTCCGCTGCTCGACGCAGTGGTCGCGGATCTCGCGGCGTAATTTCTTTAAGTGCCAGGCGTGAACGACTTTGGCGCCGGGCTGACCACCTGGCCGCCACCGGGCGCGGCCTTCAGCACGGCAAGCCCGCGCTCATTGGTGCCGTCGGCTTTAAAGCGGAAGATGCCGTCAATCCCGGCAAAGCCGGACGATCCGGTCAGCACTTGTTCGCTGAAGCGCTGCTGGCCTTGCGTCTTCACCAGCGCCGCCACCAGGGCGACCGCGTCATAGGCAAGCGTCGCCGTGCGTACCGGGTCCGCGCCATAACGGCCGCGGTAGCGCGTGGCAAAGCCGCGATAGCCTGCCGATTCCGGCGCCGCATAGAGACCGCCGGCGATCGACGGTAATTCGACGATGCGCGGATCGTCCCACAGTCCGGTGCCTAGCAATTGCAGGCGCTTGAGATTGACGCGGTTGGCTTCCAGCTGCTGGATCACCTGCGGCACCGCGTCGGCGCCGTCGGGAATAAACAGCGAATCGGCACTGGCCGCCGCTTGCGCGACTCGGCGAACCGATTCGCCCATTTTGGCCGGATCGAGCGGATATTTTTCTAACGCGACGACGCGGCCACCGCGCCTCGCCACCGCCTGCTGGAACGCGGCTTCGACAACCGCGCCGTAGGCATTGTCCGGCAGCAACGCCGCGAAGGAGCGTTTGCCGCGCGACGCGGCAAAATCGACGATGCGGCGCACATCGGATTCCGGCAGGAAGCTCAAAAGATAGACGCCGCGCGCGGCGACGCTGGCGTCGGTCGAGAAGGCAATCACCGGAATGCCGCGCGGGCGCGCGACGGCGCCGACCGCGCTGACCGATTGGGCGAACAGCGGCCCGATAATCATTTCGGCGCCTTCGTCGAGCGCTTGCTGGGCGGCGCCCTGTGCGCCTTGTGGCGTGCCGGCGTCGTCCTTCACCAGAAGCTGGACGTTGGGTTCCTTGAATTCGGCCAGCGCCATGTCGGCGGCGTTTTTCATCGACAGCGCGGCGATGCCGGCATTGCCCGGCGCCGACAGCGGCAGGATCAAGGCGACACGAATTTGACCACCGCCAATCGGGCCCTGCTGTTGCGGCGCGCCTTCGGCCTGCGGCGGCGGCGCCTCGGCACCGAATCGCTCGAACGTACCGCTGGTGCAGGCGGCGAGCGCCAAGGCCGCCGCGGCGACTGCGAACGTCGCGCGCAGGCTCCGCCTGGCTATTCCCGAATTATCAGCCTGCGTTCCCAAAAGGGCCGCTCCCCCACGCAACAATACTACGTAAGTCCTAGACGTTATCGGCTATTTTGTCCTGCAAAAGTTAAGGTAATGAAAAGATTAGAGAATTTGTCGTTATCGGTTTGCTTGGCCAGCACTCAGGCGCTGCAATCGCGGACGACCGGACAACAGGCTAGAGTGCCACGATGAGCGATCATCAGCCTATTGCCCCGGAAAACAGCCGAACCTCCTATGCGCCGCTCGGGCAGCCAATCGAGGCGCGGGCTTGCGAGCCGGGGCTCTATCTGGTGGCCACGCCGATCGGTAATTTGGGGGATATCAGCCTGCGGGCACTGGAAACCCTGGCGGCAGCCAATTGCATCGCCTGCGAGGACACGCGGGTCACTCGCAAACTCACCGAGCGTTACGGCATCGCCACGCCGCTGATGGCCTATCACGAGCATAACGCCGCCGAGGCGCTGCCGAAGATCATCGCCCGGCTCAGCGAGGGCCAGGCGGTGGCGCTGGTGTCGGACGCCGGCACGCCTTTGATTTCCGATCCGGGCTATCGGCTGGTGCGCGCGGCGGTCGAGGCCGGTCACGCGGTGACCGCGGTGCCGGGCGCCTCGGCGGTGCTGGCAGCGCTGTCGCTCGCCGCTTTGCCGACCGACCGATTTTTTTTCGAGGGCTTTCTGCCGCCAAAGCAAGGCGCGCGGCAGAAGCGTATCGCCGAACTTGCCTCGATCCCGGCGACCCTCGTGCTGTTCGAGAGCGGGCCGCGATTGGGCGCGAGCCTCGCCGATCTGGCCGCCGGTCTCGGCGCCCGCGCCGCGTCGGTTTGCCGCGAACTGACCAAGTTGCATGAAGAGATCCGGCGCGGCAGCCTTCAGAGTCTGGCACATGACTACGCGGATGGTGGAGAGACGCGCGGCGAAATCGTCATCGTCATCGCACCGCCGGCCGATATCGAAACCGCCGACACCGACGTCGATGAGCTGCTGCGTAATGCGCTTTCCCGCGTCTCAGTGAAAGACGCCGTCGGCGAAGTCGCCTTGGCTACCGGCCGGGCGCGCCGCGACGTCTATCAGCGCGCGCTCGATCTGGCGAAAGGCGGCGATCATGGCGAAAAATGACGGTTCGCTGCCGCCATTACCGCGCACGCCGCGCGTTCCCGGGTTGCGGCCGAAAGCTGTAAAGCCCGAACCGAGTCCGGGGCGGCTGGCGGCGTTTAACCGCGGCATCTTGGCGGAGAGTCAGGCGGCCGCCTGGCTGATCGGCAAGGGCTATCGCATTCTGGCGCGACGATTTCGCTGCGCGGCCGGGGAGATCGATATCGTCGCCGGCCGTCGCCATACGGTGATTTTCGTCGAGGTGAAGGCCCGCGCGACACTGGATGGCGCGGCGGAATCGGTCACCGAGCGTCAGCGCGCGCGTATTGCCACTGCCGCTGAAATCTGGCTGGCCAACAATCCGAAAATCAAATTTCAGGATTTGCGCTTCGATGCCATCCTGATCGCGCCGGGAAAATTACCACGGCACATTCCGGGAGCGTTCGAGACCTGAGCTGTTACGCGCTCAGCCGGTCGAAGAACTGATCGACCTGACCGCGGATGCGGCCGGCGACCTGACCGAGATCGTTGGCCACCATTTTTACGGCATTGGCACTGGCGCGGGTTTCCGCCGTCGCCGACCCGACCAGATTGACCTCGTTGGCGGTCTCGACCGTGCGCAGCGCGGCGATGTCGACGCTACGGGCGATTTCGCTGGTCGCGGCGCCCTGCTCCGTAACCGCCGCTGCTATCGCGCTACTGATATTGCCGATTTCCCGAATGGTATTTTCGATCGCGCTGATCGCCGCGATCGACGTCGTCGTGGCGCGCTGCATGCCGGCGATCTGGGCGCTGATTTCCTCGGTCGCGCGGCTGGTCTGCCCGGCCAGCGCCTTGACTTCGCCCGCCACCACCGCGAATCCGCGTCCCGCTTCGCCGGCCCGCGCGGCTTCGATGGTGGCGTTGAGCGCCAGGAGATTCGTCTGCTCGGCAATGTCAGTGATGAGCTTGACGACGTCACCGATGCGCGCGGCCGCCTCGCCCAATTCCTTGACCGCCAGATTGGTGTGGCCGGCTTCGTTCACCGCCTTCGTGGCGATGGTGTTCGACTGCGCGACCTGGCGATCGATTTCGTTGACCGATGCCGACAGCTCTTCGGCGGCGGAGGCGATGTCGCGCACATTGGAGGATGTCTCGGCCGACGCGGCTTCCGCACGCGCCGCCTTGGCCGATGCGTTGTCGGACGCACCGGCGAGATTGGCCGAGGCGCTCAGCATCTGGTCGGAAATCTGGCCGAGATCGGACAGAGTCGCCTCCACCTCGGCAGAGAAGCGGGCGATTTCCCGTGCCATCGTCTCCTGGCTCGCGCTGCGCATCGCGGCATCTTCAAGGACAGTGCGATTGAGCGCGTCGTTTTTCTGAATGGCCAGCTGGAAAATGCCAATCGAGCGCGCCAGCGCGCCGATCTCGTCGCTTCGCTCGCGGAATGGGATCGAAATATTGTCGTCGCCTGTAGCGACAACTTCGGTAACGCGGGTGATCTCGGACAGCGGCTTGACGACGTCGCGCGAGATCATCAGCACGCCGATGCTCGCCAGGATGGCAAGCGCTGCGAACAGGCTGAGCCAGACCTTGGTATTGTTGAGCCCGCCGTCGATTTCCGCATAGGCATGCGCCGCGCGTTTGGCGTAAAGCGCGGTGAGCTGGCTCATGTCCGCGTTGAGTGCCTGGCGCATCTGCCGACTGGACTCGCCCCATTCCCGGGCAACCGCGGGGCCGACGTCGTTTGCGATACGCGCCAGTTCACGCCGATGATCGATGAACGCAGCAATGCGTTGAGCAAATGTGTTGAACAATTCGGCGTCGTCGGCACGAATGGATTTTCGCCAGTCGGCGACGATGTTTTCCATCTGCTTGTTAAAGTCGCCGATGCCGTCGATGAATTTTTTTCGGCCCGCGGCGTCGGTCGTCATGTAGACGCCGCGCGATTCCGCGACCACGGCGTAGATCAGACCGTTGATCCGCGCGGCATTCAAAGTGCCGGTATTGGCCGATTCAAACTCGCTGGCGGAATCGGCATGCTGGCGGGCGCCGATCAAAATGACGATCGCCAGCGCCAGCGTCGTGGTGGCCATCAGCGCGAAGATGGCATAAAGCTTGGCGGCGATCGAAAGCTTCGGGAAGGTCACTTGCGGTCCCACTTTGTCCGGCATAAGTGCGTATGCGCGCATAGTGCCGATAATATGTTAACGATTTGTTTTCCTTAAGCTTTGACATCGAAGGTGAGCATGGCCCTGACAGTCGCGGTGCAGATGGATCCGATCCAGCGGATCAACGTCAAAGGCGACTCGACTTTTGCCTTGCTGCTGGAAGCGCAGAAGCGCGGCCACGTTTTGAGTTATTATACGCCCGAACGCCTCGCCCAGCTCAATGGCCGGCTGTTCGCCGGCGTCGAAGCCTTGAGCGTGCGCGACCAGGCTGGCGACCATTTCACGCTCGGTGAGCCATCGCGGGTCGCGCTGGCCGATTTCGACGTCGTGCTGCTGCGCCAGGATCCGCCGTTTGATCTGGCCTATATCACCAGCACGCATCTGCTCGAGCGCATCCATCCGAAGACGCTGGTCGTCAACGACCCGGCGCATGTGCGCAACGCGCCGGAAAAGATTTTCGTCACCGACTTTCCCGATCTGATGCCGCCGACCCTGATCACGCGCGATCTCAGCGAGATCAAGGCGTTCCGCGCCGAGCACAATGACATCGTGATGAAGCCATTGTACGGGCACGGCGGCGGCGCGGTGTTTCGCATCACCCGCGACGATCTCAACTTCGGTTCGCTCTATGACATGTTCGCGGTGACCTTCCGCGAACAATGGGTGATTCAGAAATTCCTGCCGGCGGTCAAGCACGGCGACAAGCGCATTCTGCTGGTCGATGGCGAATTCGCCGGCGCGGTCAATCGCGTACCGGCCGCCGACGATCTGCGCTCCAACATGGTGCGGGGCGGCTCGCCGGCGAAAACCGATCTGACGCCGCGCGAACGGGAAATCTGCGACCGGCTCGGGCCGCATTTGCGCGAGCGCGGCATGATCTTCGTCGGTATCGACGTGATCGGCGACTGGCTGACCGAGATCAACGTCACCTCGCCGACCGGCATCCGCGCGGTGAAAAATCTGGGCGGGCCGGACGCGGCGGCTTTGGTCTGGGACGTGATCGAGAAGAAGCGCGCATGATACCGAAAAGTGGGAACCGGTTTTCGGATTAGATCATGCGCAAAATAAAGGCTTAAGCGGCTTAAGCCGCTTCCTGCTCGAAACCGGCGATCGAGAACACGATGCGCTGGCGGCCGAGCCGCACATGCTGCAGCTCCCAAATCAACTCCTCGACGTCGGAATTGGCGGCTTCGGCTTCCAGCCGCGCCATGCGGGCCTGGTGAAGGTCTTTTTCCATCGCTTTGCGGTCGATCATGGTGCGGGCTCCTGGTGGGTGCGGTGCCTAAATTCGTGATTCGACTATAGCCGACTTAATTTGTTCTGCAAATGTTCTTGTCGCTTTCCGGCGATTATGTACTTGACGTACCGCGACGGATGGAATAAGCTGTTTTTATTGGAGAAACAGCTATGGCTTTGCCCCGTATCTATACCGACGAAAACGCCGCCCGCGAGCATCTGGAGGCCCTTTTGTGGCCCGAAGGCCCGGTTTGCCCCCATTGCGGCGTTATCGATCAGGCGACCCGTTTGCAGGGCAAATCGACCCGTCCGGGCCTGTTCAAGTGCCGCCCGTGCCAGAAGCCCTTCTCTGTGACCGTAGGGACCGTTTTTGAGCGTTCCAAGGTGCCGCTGAACCAGTGGGTTTACGCCACCCACCTGCTCACCAGCAGCAAGAAGGGCATTTCGAGCCACCAGTTGAGCCGCATGCTCGGCGTGACCTACAAAACCGCTTGGTTCATGGCGCACCGCATACGCGAGTCCATGCGCCCGAAAGAGTTCACCCCAGTTGGCGGTTCGGGTCAGGTTGTCGAATTAGACGAAACGATCTTCGGCTTTCAGGAAGGCGTGACCAAAGCGGCCAAGCGCGACCGTCATGCTGGCCAGTATCGCAACGTGGTTCTGACCGCTGTTACCCGCGAGGGCGGCGCGCGTAGCTGGCACGTTGATGGCACCACCCTTGGCACCTTGCTTCCGATCATTCGCATGAATATCAGCCGCGAAAGCCACCTGATGACCGATGAGGCGAGCTGGTACAAAAATGTTGGCAAAGAATTCGCTAGCCACGGCAAGGTGAACCACAAGGAAATGGAATATGCCCGTGGTGAGATCACCACGAACACGGTTGAAGGTTATTTCTCAATCTTCAAACGCGGCATGAAGGGCATTTATCAGCACTGTTCGGAGAAGCACTTGCACCGTTACCTGAGCGAATTTGACTTCCGCTATTCACACCGCATTGCCCTTGGCGTTGATGACGCCGCACGCGCCGACAAGGCGTTGCAAGGCATTACCGGAAAGCGGTTGATGTATCGGCAACCTCACTGAGCCGAAAACGAATTTCCAAAAAGCAAAACGCTTTATGCGTTGGCAGCGAAATCGCCGC
Organism: Rhizobium sp. Q54; assembly: GCA_945861265.1. Classification (GTDB taxonomy): domain Bacteria; phylum Pseudomonadota; class Alphaproteobacteria; order Rhizobiales; family Xanthobacteraceae; genus Pseudolabrys. The sequence goes on from CAMAUC010000010.1 coordinate 28,041, forward strand.
TAACTGCGCGGCACAGGTGAAAGGTAAGCGTCAGGGATACTCTGGCGCACTTTTTCCAACTGTTTTTTGGCCTCATCCAACGGAAGACTATCACCCACAACTATCGGATAAAACTCACTCTCGCAACGCCGAGGGGCCGTGTAAGCCTTCAAAGAAGGATCGCTAGAATTGAGGGTTTTGGCTCTAACCTCGGCCTCGCCAAAATCCCTCTTTGACCCCACGATAATTCGATAACGATCATATTTTTCTTGTATTCCAAAAAATAATTTAAAGCCCTTTAAGATCGGATTGTCCCCGATACAGCTTTCGTCGGAAGCTTGAGCATAGGCCGGGGATACCGGGGAAAGTTGTTCAATCATCCAACTGCCCCGCTGCACCTTAGGTGCGGCGTTTCCGACGTCTAAGCCGGGGATCATGGCCGAAATTATCGAGGGAGCCGAAATGCCAACAAAGAAAAGCTTCCGCGGATCGACCTGAGCAGAGTACCAGGCGGCCGCCGCGCCTAAAACGCCCAGCGCTAATCCGCCAAGGCAGTACCCGACAATTAGTGCTTTCGCGCGTCCAACTTGTTCCAAGCGCATCAGCTCCAAAATATCCGCATGATCGCGCATGTAGTATTTTGCTACTGCGGCGATTGCGCCGCCGGCAAATCCAATAAGGATTTGCATTGCGACTAACTTCCATCCCGAAAGGGGTTGGAGCCCACCCGGACCGGCCAATACAGTCATTTTAATGACCCTCTACTTTTGCGGGAACTTACCACAAACGAGGGTTAATCTACTTGGAACGAATTATTTGCCTTGGATATTCCGCTTGGCCCAATCCACTAGGCCCTCTGGATCGTCATTATCGGGCAATGGCGCGTCGGCGCTCTTCTTGCCCTTGCCGGTCGGCTTATGGGGCGAAGGCGGCGTTTTCAGCATCCGCTTAAGCACTTCGTCCCGTTTTTCGGTGTCACTATTCACCGGCTAACCCCTGTGGACGCCTGGGGAAAGTTTGCCCCACCCCACCACCGCCCTTGCTTAAATGCAGCGGATCAGTTGCCATCGTCAGCACGAGAATCACCCGCTTACGCGGGCTATTTCAATCCCGCCCTTAGGCGGGGGAGCCGGGAGACCGCATGAACCTTGGTCGGGGATAGCGGTCCCTCCGGTCGTCAACCTCCCGGTTCGGAGACGGGGGGCAATACCGGCGGCCCATTGGCTACTTAAAAAGCCCTTGGGCCGTCGCCTTCTCTGCCCGTCCCCTTCCACCGGGATTAGGGCAAAACGCGTCACCTGCGTGCCATCCCCGGTCCATACGGGGCCTCCATTTTTAGCTCCCATTGCCCTGTTTCCGCAGGTCAATGGTCGAAAGGTCACTTCACAGTGGCCGTTTGGGGCGGTTCTCGGTCAACGGGGCCGCCCCCTTCTTTTGTTGCGCCTTATGCAACACGCATAATTCACAGTATGTGACTCCTGATTCCTAGCCCCTTTGTGCGTCCGGCGCACAAAAACTTCAGTCTGACTGAACTTTCGGATTCACAGACTTTTCCGGGCCTTTACCTCCAAAACTCGGTACGTCATCTACATTATCCCCCGCTTTCCACAACTTGGTCTACACTCACAGGTAGCAGGTTGGGGATTTGCCACATGGTCCAGCGGGTCGCGACCGTCGCCTTCGAGGGCATCGATGCCCGCGCGGTCGACGTGCAGGTGCAGGTCGCGCCGGGCCTGCCCGCGTTCAACATTGTCGGCCTGCCCGACAAAGCCGTGTCGGAAGCAAAGGAGCGCGTCCGCGCAGCTTTGGTCGCCTCAGGCCTGGCTTTGCCGGCGCGCCGCATCACCGTCAATCTGGCGCCCGCCGACGTGCCAAAGGAAGGCAGTCATTACGACCTGCCGATCGCGCTCGGGCTGATGGCCGCCATCGGCGCCATTCCACGGGACGCGATTTCCGGTTTCACCGTTTTGGGCGAACTCGGCCTTGATGGGTCGATCGCGCCGGTCGCCGGCGTTCTGCCGGCCGCGATCGGCGCCAATGCGCGCGGACAGGGCCTGATCTGCCCAGAAGTTTGCGGACCGGAAGCGGCCTGGGCCAGCCCCGAGATCGAAATCGTCGCGGCGCGCTCGCTCATCCAGCTTGCCAATCATTTTCGCGGCACGCAGGTGCTGTCGCGGCCGCGCCCGAAGATCCGCGAGATCGATGGCGTGCCGCTCGATCTTGCCGACATCAAGGGTCAGGAGAGCGCCAAGCGCGCGCTCGAGGTCGCCGCCGCCGGCGGCCATAACCTGCTGATGGTCGGCCCGCCCGGCTCCGGCAAATCGATGCTGGCGGCGCGCCTGCCGTCGATCCTGCCGCCTTTGTCGCCCGCCGAACTGCTCGAAGTATCGATGATCGCCTCGGTCGCCGGCGAGATCGAAGGCGGCGCGCTGACCAACAAGCGGCCGTTCCGTAGCCCCCATCATTCGGCGTCGATGCCGGCTTTGGTCGGCGGGGGCTTGCGGGCGCGGCCGGGTGAAATTTCACTCGCGCATAACGGCGTTTTGTTTCTCGACGAAATGCCAGAATTCACCGGGCAGGTGCTCGACTCGCTGCGTCAGCCGCTCGAGACCGGCGAGGTGGCGATCGCGCGGGTCAACCACCGCATCACCTATCCGGCGCGTTTCATGCTGGTGGCGGCGATGAATCCGTGCCGCTGCGGCCGCGCCAGCGATCCAGGCTTTGCCTGCAAGCGCGGCGCCAATGTGCGCTGCGCCGCCGACTATCAGGGACGGCTGTCCGGCCCGCTGCTCGACCGCATCGATTTGCACATCGAGGTGCCGGCGGTCACCGCAGCCGATCTCATTCTGCCGCCGCCATCGGAAGGCAGCCGCGAAGTCGCCGCCCGCGTCGCCCGCGCCCGCGACATCCAGGCCGAACGTTATGCCGCGCTCGGCCTCGCGCAGGTTCGTTGTAACGCGCAAGCGAGCGGCCCGATGCTGGAAGACATTGCCCGCGCGGACAGCGCTGGCATGAACTTGCTGCGCGACGCTGCCGACCAGATGCGGCTATCGGCGCGCGGCTATCACCGCGTGCTGCGGGTCGCTCGCACGCTGGCCGATCTCGACGGCGCCGCCGCGGTGGCGCGCGTCCATCTGGCCGAAGCCCTGTCGTACCGCGCTCTCGCCGACGAAGTGCGGCGCGCGGCCTAGACTTGCCCCGGGTACCCGCGCGCCGCGAGCGCTTAAATCAAGCGCCTGCGCCGGTTAGGCCGCCCTTGACTGGCGCGACGAGCGTGCGACCGGCCGGCGCTGCTCGTTCGCCCGCTCCGGCTGCTGCTGATGTTTCTGCGCCGGCTGCCGGCCATCGCCGCCATTATCGACGCGGAAGAAGTCAACCTGCTGACCCATGGATTTGGCCTGGTCCTCAAGCGCCTTGGCAGTCGCGGCATTTTCCTCGACCAGCGCCGAGTTCTGCTGCGTCACTTCGTCCATCTGCGTCAGCGCCTTGTTGATCTGTTCGATGCCAGTCGACTGTTCGTTGCTGGCGCTGGCAATGTCGGAAATGATGTATGCGACGCTCTTGATTGACTCTACGATCTCACCGAGCGACGCGCCGGCGCGGTTGACCAGTTCGACGCCGTCGATCACCTGGCTGTTGCTGTTGGTGATCAGGTCCTTGATGTCCTTGGCGGCCTGCGAGGAGCGTTGCGCGAGACTGCGCACTTCCGACGCGACCACGGCGAAGCCACGGCCGGCCTCGCCGGCGCGGGCGGCTTCCACCGCGGCATTGAGCGCCAGCAAATTGGTCTGGCGGGCGATCTCGTCGATCACGCCGATAATGTCGGAAATCTTGCGCGACGATTCCTCGATCTTCGCCATGGCCTGCACCGCCTGAGCGACGACTTCACCGCCGCGGTCGGCGACCTTCTGGGTGTTGGCGGCGGAGTCGCTGGCCTTGCGGGCGTTTTCGGCATTGGTTTTCACCGTCGATGAAATTTCTTCCATCGAGGCCGAGGTTTCTTCCAGGCTGGCGGCTTGTTCCTCAGTACGCTGTGACAAATCTGTAGTGCTGGTCGAGATTTCGGCCGAGGCATTAGTGACCTCATGCGCCGACCTTTTGATATTGCTGATCGTTTCGCGGATTTTCTCGGCCATGGACGCCACCGAATTTGCGATCCTGCCAATTTCATCGCCACGGCCCAGGAACGGCACGGCGATGGTGAAATTGCCGTCGGCAAGCTCATTGAGCGGCGCGGTCAACTTGCGCAGCGGCGCGGCGATTGCGACAGCGGCGTAGATCGCGGTGCCGATCAGGATCAGGATCGTGATCGCGCTCAAAATATAATTGATATGTTCGCCATTCAAGGTGATCTGGGTGGCAACCGCCTTTTGCTTGACCGCTTGCATTTCGGAGAATTTGACGATGGCGTCGGCAAATTTGCCTAAGGAATCGCCGATGGAAACACCGCGCTCAAAGGCAATCTTTTCAACCTCGGCGTTGATCGCGGCGATGGCGGAATCGGCTTCATTACCGGGCTTGGATTGGAGCCCGGGTATTTGGTTCTTGAGCTGAACCATCTCAAGACCGATCGCGGCGTATTGTCCGGCGCCCGCTCTCAGTTTCTCCATGTTGCCGCGATTTTCGACATCAACCGCCTTTGCCAACATGTCGTCGACATAGTGACCGAGCGAGCCGAAGCGAGCCGCGACGTATTCCTGCGCGCTCTTGAGGGCCGCGGGAGTTTTGGCGAGACGAATATCGCGGACGCCCACCATCATGCCGCGCGTCGACGCTTTGGCTTCGGCCGCTTGGTAAGCGATCGACTGCTCTCGCGCTGCGATTTCCTCGGCTGCGTCGCTTTTCATGTTGCCGATCACCGGGCCGACGGTCATGGCGACCACCATGGCGATGGCGACGATGGGAATGATCGCGAGTTTCGTCCCGATGCTCATGTTGTTCAGCGTCGACATGTTGCTTCCTCTTCGGCGTTGTGTGTGGCGATCGTGCCTGCGCGCATTTGTCGCTTCACCGCGTTTTTGCTCCGCTGCTCCTGAATTAAATCACTGCGATTAAGAGCGAAATAAATACGATGCACACCTAGATTGCATACAATATTTTTGCCCGCTTATCGTGTTACCGACGGCGTTAAGAGTTCTTTCACTATTTTCGCAACGCCAGTGCCGCTTCGCACCGAAAAGAACAAAATCGCAATAATCGCGCGGCCTAATGGCCAAGCATGAACAGGCCGCGCCCAATCAACACAGCCCGCAAGACGTCGCGCAATACCGCGGCGCTGGTGCTGTTCGGCCGTTCGGTCGTCATCACATTATCGATCGTCTCCGCCTGTCTCGGCTTCCTCGCCGGCATCCGCCTGTCGAGCGCGAGTTATAATCCGCACGATTACGCCACCGGCGCCGGCGCGCTGTTCGCCGCCGCCTGCGCCGTCATCGCTTTCATGCTGACGCGGCGTCGCGCCACGAAAGAGAAAATGCGCGCACTGGAAATGCGCATCGAGGAATTGTCCGACCGCAACTGGGAACTGCGCGAGGCCGAAGTCCGCGCCCGCAGTCTGCTGGAAGCGCAAGGCGACCTGATCGTCCGCCGCGACGCGCACGGTTTGCTCACATATGTCAACGACGCCTATTGCACGCTCGCCGGCAAAAGCCGCGAGCAATTGCTCGGTCAGCAGCCCGCGCTCGCGCTACGCGAACAGGGCGCGATCGCGATGCTGGCCGACGGCACGCGCGCGCACGATCAGAAAATCGCCTGTGGCGACAACGCCCGCTGGATCGCCTGGCGCGAAGTCGCCGTGCGCTCCGAGTCCGGCACTGAAGTGCAGGGCGTCGGCCGCGACGTGACCGACCGGGTCGAGGCCGAGCGCGCTTTCACCGCCGCGCGCGATCTGGCGGAAGCGGCCAACCGCGCCAAGTCGCGCTTCCTCGCCATGGTCAGCCATGAAATCCGCACGCCGCTCAACGGCCTGCTCGGGATGGCCGATTTGCTGCTCGACACCAGCCTGACGCCCGAACAGTTGACCTATGCCAAGGCGGCCAAAACCTCCGGCGAGACCTTGCTGTCGCTGATCGAGGAAGTTCTCGATTTTTCCAAGATCGAAGCCGGAAAGCTCGATCTGGAGCCGCGGCCGTTCGCGCTGGTGCCGTTGGTCGAGGAAGCCGTCGAACTGCTGGCGCCGCGCGCCCAGGCCAAAGGCATCGAGATTGCATCCTACGTCGACGATCGCCTGCCGGCGACGATCGTCGGCGACGCCGCGCGCCTGCGTCAGGTGCTGCTCAATCTTGCCGGCAACGCGGTCAAATTCACCGAACAGGGCGGGGTCGCGGTTATCGTCGAGCCAGGCAAGCGCGACGGCGACATTCGTTTTCTGGTGCGCGACACCGGCATCGGCCTGGCGCCGCGCGATCAGGCGCGGGTGTTTCTGGATTTCGAGCAGGCCGACGATTCATCGACGCGCAAATTCGGCGGCACCGGCCTCGGCCTTGCCATTTCCAAACGCATTGTCGAGCGCATGCACGGATCGATCGCGGTCGAGAGCGCGCCCGGCCACGGCTCGACCTTCAGCTTCACGATCGCCTTGCCGGCGGCGCCCGCCGACGAAAGCCGCATCGACGCCGCCAGTCCCGATCTGGAAGACAGCGCGGTCATGATCGTCGCAGCGGCCGACATCGAGGCTTCGCTGCTGGCGCACCGGCTCGGCCGCTGGGGCGCGAAAACCTGCGCGGCTGCCGATGAAAAAATTGCGCATGCACTGCTGCCGGAGCGTCTTTGGGACGCGGTTCTGGTCGATTTTCCGCTCGCCCAGGCGATGATTGCTAACGGCATCGGCGCAATGAAAGATATCGCCCGCCGCATCGTCCTGATCCGCCCCGGCGATCGTCACGAATTGCCGGCGCTCAAGGCGGCCGGTTTCACCGGCTATCTGGTCAAGCCGGTGCGCGCGGCGTCGCTGGCGGCGCGGCTGCAGGCGCGCAATTCATTCGAGAACGCGCTCGCGGACAGCGTCGAAGAGATCAACGACGCCATTACCGTCAGCGGCAAAGGACTTTCCATTTTGGTGGCCGAGGACAACGACATCAATGCATTGCTCGCGCGCGCGTTGCTGGCGCGGCTCGGTCATCGCCCGACCATCGCCGGCAACGGCGTGGCCGCGGTCGACTGCTGGAGCAAGGCGCGCGCCGCCGGCACGCCATACGATCTCGTGCTGATGGACGTGCAGATGCCCGACATGGACGGCATGGAAGCCACCCGCCGCATCCGTGCCGCCGAGGCGCTCGATCCATCCGGACCGGCGACCCGCATCGTGGCGCTGACCGCCAATGCCTATGCCGAGGACCGCGATGCCTGTTTCGCCGCCGGCATGGACGGGCTGCTGGTCAAACCGCTCGACCGCGAAAGACTGCGCGATGCGCTGGAGACAGCGGGGCGCCGCGCGCCGCTCGCGGCCTGATAAGCCTTCCCAAAACTGTCATAAATTCGTATCGCTGCCGTGTTGTAGGGATGTGAAGAGCTTGAATTGCGGTTCGACCGTTTCGATATTTCGCTCACAGGCACGTTGTGCATATACGGCTGCGTGCCGAAAAGGACCGAATGCCAATGGCTAGCGACAGCCCTTCGCGAAATCTGCTTGGCCGCTTCCGCCCGGCGCCCGCCGCCCCCGGCCTGATTTCCTCGTTGCAGGCCTATGGCGGATTGCAGGCCTGGGCCGCGCGCACACACCGGCCGTCGCAAAGTCTCGGCCGTATCGGCTCGCTCGAGGTCCGGCTGGCGCAGACCGCCGCCGAAGTGCGCCAGGCGCAGAAATTGCGCTACCGGGTTTTCTATCAGGAAGGCTCGGCGATCCCCAATCCGGGCCGGTTATTCGCGCGCCGCGATGTCGACGGCTATGATGCGATCTGCGATCACCTTCTGGTGCTCGATCACGCCGCCCGCGAGGGCCAGACCGGCAATCGGCCGACCGTTGTCGGCACCTATCGCCTGCTGCGCCAGCAACTCGCCGAAGACCATGGCGGCTTTTACACGTCGGGCGAATTCGATATTGGCGGCTTGATCGCGCGCCACAGCAAGCTGCAATTCGTCGAGCTCGGCCGCTCCTGCGTGCTGGCGCCTTATCGCAACAAGCGCACGGTCGAGCTGCTCTGGCACGGCATTCACGCCTACATCATGCAGAATCGCTGCGACGTGATGATCGGCTGCGCCAGCCTCGACGGCACCGAGCCCAAGCGCCTGGCGCTGCCGCTGTCGTTCCTGCATCACTATGCGCGCGCGCCGGAAGAGTGGCGCGCTCAGGCGCTGCCCGAGCGCTATGTCGAGATGAACCGGCTGTCGAAGGAATCGATCGATCCCAAGGAAGCGCTGCGGGCGCTGCCGCCGCTGGTGAAGGGCTATCTGCGGTTAGGTGCGTATATCGGCGATGGCGCGGTGGTCGACCATGAATTCGGCACCACCGACGTACTGATCGTGTTGCCGGTGTCGGCCATCAAGCAGCGTTATCTCGAGCATTTCGACGGAAGCCGCCGCGCCGCTTGAAATTTACAATCGCCGCAACGACACGTCTTCGACCAGATGGCTGGCGCCTTTTTTCAGGATCAGGTCGGCGCGCTGACGTGTCGGCACGATATTTTCGTGCAGATTGACCAGGTTGATGCGCTCCCAGATCGACGAAGCGGTATCGACCGCTTCCTGGTCCGACAAATTCGAATAGCGATGAAAATATGATTTCGGATCGCGGAACGCGGTCGAGCGCAAAGTCAGAAACCGATCGACATACCACTCCTTGAGCACGTCATCGTCGGCGTCGAGATAAACGGAAAAGTCGAAGAAATCGGACACGAACGGAATCGCCTTGCCGTCCTTCGGCAGGCGGCCGGTCTGCAACACGTTGAGGCCCTCGACGATGAGAATGTCCGGCCGGTCGACTTCGATCCACTGGTTCGGCGTCACGTCGTAAGTCAGATGCGAATAGATCGGCGCCCGCACCGGCCGCCGCCCGGCCTTAACGTCCGACAGAAACAGCAGCAGCGCCGGCAGATCGTAGCTTTCCGGAAAGCCCTTTTTTTCCATCAGCCCTTCGCGCTCGAGCACGGCGTTGGGATATAGAAAGCCGTCGGTGGTGATGAGTTCGACCTTCGGCACGTTCGGCCAGCGCGCCAGCAATGCCTGAAGCACACGCGCGGTGGTCGACTTGCCGACCGCGACCGAACCGGCGACGCCGATGATATACGGCATCTTGACGTCTTCGGTGCCGAGGAAGCGCTGCTGCGCGCGAAACAGCCGCTGCGTCGCCGCGACGTAAAGATACAAGAGCCGCGACAAGGTCAGATAAATATCCTCGACCTCGGTCATGTCGAGCCGATCGTGCAGCGAGCGCAGCCGCGTGACTTCTTCGACGGTCAGCGTCATCGGCGCGTCTTCGCGCAAGGCCGCCCAGGCCGCGCGCGAGAAGGTGCGGTACGGCGACAGGTTTTCGTCGGTGCGCTGTTCCATCAGGTGTTTCACTTAACCTTTGGGACGCGAAGCCTTTTCGTCGTGTCCGGATTGCACGGTGCGCTTGTCGAGTTCAGCTTCGACCTCGGCAAAGGTGACGTCACGGGCCTTCAACACGACCAGCAAATGATAGACGAGATCGGCGGCTTCCGAAATCAGCCGGTCTTTGTCTTCCTGCACAGCCGCCATCGCGGTTTCGAAGGCTTCCTCGCCCAGTTTCTTGGCGCAATGGGCAACGCCCTTGTCGAGCAACGCGCGCGTATAGGATTGCGCGGCGTTGGCCTGCGCCCGTTCGACAATGCGGCGTTCAAGATCGGCGAGTGTGAATTTGCTCATGGGGCTTCCTTATCACCTCTCTCCGCTTGCGGGGAGAGGGAGAAACTCACGGATCCAGCCGCATCGGCAGACCGGCTTTGGCCATATAGGTCTTTGCCTCGCGCACTGAATATTCGCCGAAATGGAATATCGAGGCCGCCAGCACCGCGGTGGCGTGGCCGCCGCGAATGCCCTCGACCAGATGATCGAGTGCGCCGACGCCGCCGGAGGCAATCACCGGCACGGGAACCGCGTCCGCCACGGCCCGCGTCAACGCGATATCGAAGCCGACGCGGGTGCCGTCTCGGTCCATCGAGGTCAACAGGATTTCGCCGGCCCCTAACGACACGACTTCGCGGGCATATTCGACGGCATCGATGCCGGTCGATTTGCGGCCGCCAATGGTGAAGATCTCCCAACGGTCTTTCGCGCCGGCTTGCGACACTTTCTTGGCGTCGATGGCGACGACAATACATTGCTCGCCGAATTTCTCCGCCGCTTCCTTGACGAAAGCGCGCCGGTTCACCGCGGCGGTATTGATTGACACCTTGTCGGCGCCGCAGTTCAGCAATTTGCGGATATCCTCGACCGTGCGCACGCCGCCCCCGACGGTCAGCGGCATGAAACAGGCCTCGGCCGTGCGCGTGACAACGTCGTAGATCGTATCGCGATTCTCGTGGCTCGCCGTGATGTCGAGAAAGCACAGTTCGTCCGCGCCGGCAGCGTCATAGGCAATCGCCGCTTCGACCGGATCGCCGGCATCGCGCAGATTGACGAAATTGACGCCTTTGACAACGCGGCCGTCCTTGACGTCGAGACAGGGAATGACGCGGACTTTGAACATACGTCAGGCCGCCGGCCGCGTGTCGCGGATCAGCTTGAGCGCTTCCGCTGGATCGAGCCGCCCATCGTACAAAGCGCGGCCGGCGATGGCGCCTTCGAGTTTCTTCGCGCGCGGCTCCAGCAGCGCCTTGATGTCGGCGATCGAGCCAAGGCCGCCCGATGCAATCACCGGAATCGAAATCGCTTCGGCGAGCGCAATCGTCGCATCGAGATTGAGACCTTGCAGCAGCCCGTCGCGGGCGATGTCGGTATAGATAATCGCCGAAACGCCGGCATCCTCGAAGCGTCGAGCAATGTCGAGCGCGCTCAGTTCGGACGTTTCCGCCCAGCCCTGCACCGCCACCTTGCCATCGCGCGCGTCGAGACCGACAGCGACGCGGCCGTGATATTTCTTCGCGGCTTGCTTGACGAATTGCGGATCGCGCACTGCCGCGGTGCCGATGATGACGCGGTCGACGCCCTTGCCGAGCCAGGCTTCCACTGTCGCCATGTCGCGCACGCCGCCGCCGAGCTGCACCGGAATGCCGATCGTTTCCAGAATGCGGTCGACCGCGTCGGCGTTCACCGGCTTGCCGGCGAAAGCGCCGTCGAGGTCGACGATGTGCAAATAGGCGAAGCCCTGCATCTCGAAGGCGCGCGCCTGCGCCGCCGGGTCGCGATGAAAGACAGTGGCGCGCGCCATATCGCCCTGCTCCAGGCGCACGGCCAGGCCTTCTTTCAGATCGATGGCGGGAAACAGGATCATGGCTTCCACTTCAAAAAATTCGCGATCAGCCGCAGGCCAAGACGCTGGCTCTTCTCGGGATGAAACTGCGTGCCGACCATGTTGTCGCGACCGACGATGGCCGTCAGCGGGCCGCCGTAATCGGCCTGCGCCACCAGATCGTTAACGTTCGCGGCTTTCAGTTCGTACGAATGCACGAAATAGGCGTGCAGACCGTCGCTGCCAAGCGGTATCTCGTCCAGCAACGGATGCACTTTACGCATATCGAGCGTATTCCAGCCCATATGCGGGATTTTCAAATCCGGATCGGACGGCGCAATGCGGTCGACCGCGCCGGCGATCCAGCCAAGGCCGGGCGTCACCTGATGCTCGCGTCCGACATCGGCCATCAATTGCATGCCGACGCAGATGCCGAAAAACGGCCGGCCATCCTTGCGCACGCGCTGTTCGAGCGCCGCGACCATGCCGGGGATTTCATCGAGCCCGCGCCGGCAATCGGCGAAAGCGCCGACGCCCGGCAAGACGATACGGTCGGCGCGCGCGATGTCGTCCGGCTTGCTGGTGACGAGGATCGGCTGGTCGTGGCCGCTGTCGCGCGCGGCGCGCTCAAAAGCTTTCGCCGCCGAGTGCAGATTGCCCGAGCCGTAATCGACGATGGCGACGCTCATCGGGGCATTCCGTTTGAAGAATTGCCCGGTTCGGGAAATAACCCGATGACGTCGGACGCGGTCGGCGCACCACGCCGTACCGGCTTGGCGTAAGCAGACTCCGGTGACGCGGCACCGGCCGCCGTGCCTTCGGCCCAGGCCGCATAGAATCGCCGTTCGGCGATTTCAGCGTCCTCGGCGACGACGAAGCCGAGCGTCTTCCAGCGGCGGCGCGTCAGGGTCCAGCGCCGGATGGTCGATGCCTCGAAGCCGATGATCAGCGCGATCACGAACGCCGCGGCGCTCTGCACCCATGACGGCAGGCCGGCGAACTTGAGCCCGACCGCGACAGCGATCGTGACGACGACATAGATAAAGAACGCCAGCCACAGTCTGCGCACCAGCAACCACACCGGCGCCAGTACGAAAGCCCAGAAATAGAATCCGTCGCGCACAAAGACGAAGCGTTCCGGAGCGGTGACACTCTCGGTTTTGCGCGGCGGCGGTTCGTGCACGGTGAAAGTGGGCATCGCAATACTCGTTACGGTTTTCGCCAAGTCCCGCCCAGACCGACGACGCCGTTAGGCTGTCAGCGTTCCCTTGGTCGAAGGCACTTCGTCCTTGGCCCGCGGATCGATCGCCACCGCGGCGCGCAGCGCCCGCGCCAAGCCCTTGAAACATGACTCGGCAATGTGGTGATCGTTGGTCCCATAGAGACATTCGGCGTGCAGCGTGATGCCGGCATTCATCGCGAAGGCCTGGAACCACTCCTGCACCAGTTCGGTGTCGAAGGTGCCAACCTTGTCGCGCACGAATTCCGCCTTGAACACCAGGAACGGCCGGCCGGAAATATCGATGCAGACGCGCGTCAGCGCCTCGTCCATCGGCACGTGAACGTCGGCATAGCGGGTGATGCCCTTCATGTCGCCGAGCGCCTGCTTCACCGCCTGGCCGAGCGCGATGCCGGTGTCCTCGGCGGTGTGGTGGAAATCGATATGCAGGTCGCCGACTGCCTTGACGGTGAGGTCGATGCGCGAGTGCCGGGCCAAGAGGTCCAGCATGTGGTCGAGGAAGCCGATGCCCGTCGAAATCGTCGACGTGCCCTTGCCATCGAGGTCGACCGATACCTCGATATCGGTTTCCTTGGTTTTGCGCTTGACGGTGGCGGTTCGCATGCCGGGATCCTTCATTCGCGGGCCTTTTATCAGGGGTCGCAGGGATTCGCCACAGGCCCCGGTCGGGCGTTTGCAAACGCTTGCCGCCGTGCCTAGATGATCCGGGTCGCAAGGGGTAAGGCGTATGGCTCAAAACGAAGTCCCGGTCTGGCACGGCACCACCATTCTCACCGTCCGCAAGGGCGGAACGGTCGTCGTCGGCGGCGACGGCCAGGTGTCGATCGGGCAAACGATCGTCAAATCCAACGCCAAAAAAGTGCGCAAACTGGGCAAGGGCGACGTGATCGGCGGCTTTGCCGGCGCCACGGCCGACGCCTTCACTTTGTTCGAGCGGCTGGAAAGCAAGCTCGAGCAATATCCCGGCCAGCTGCTGCGCGCCTCGGTCGAACTGGCCAAGGACTGGCGCACCGACCGCTATCTGCGTCGCCTGGAAGCAATGATGATCGTCGCCGACGCCAATGTTTCGCTGGTGCTGACCGGCACCGGCGACGTGCTGGAACCGGAAATGGGCGTGTCCGGCATCGGCTCCGGCGGCAATTATGCGCTGTCGGCGGCGCGTGCGCTCATCGACGGCCCTTTGAGCGCCGAGGAGATCGTGCGCAAATCGCTCGATATCGCCGCCGACATCTGCGTCTACACCAACCGCAATGTGACGATTGAGAGTTTGAAATCATGAACAACGCCCCCCATGGTTCGAGACGGCGCTTCGCGCCTCCTCACCATGAGGGCTTAACTCTCGCCTCATCCTGAGGAGCCCGAGCGAAGCGAGGGCGTCTCGAAGGACGAGGCGAGCCACGGAATGTAAAATTTAATGACCGACTTCTCCCCGCGCGAAATTGTATCCGAACTCGACCGCTATATCGTCGGCCAGAACGACGCCAAGCGCGCTGTCGCCATCGCGCTGCGCAACCGCTGGCGCCGCCTGCAGCTTGACGACAAGTTGCGCGAGGAAGTGCTGCCAAAAAATATCCTGATGATCGGCCCGACCGGCGTCGGCAAGACGGAAATTTCACGCCGCCTGGCAAAGCTTGCCGGCGCGCCATTCCTGAAAGTCGAAGCCACCAAGTTCACCGAGGTCGGCTATGTCGGCCGCGATGTCGAACAGATCATCCGCGATCTCGTCGAGATTTCCATCACGCTGACCCGTGACCGCAAGCGAAAAGACGTGCAAACGCGGGCCGAATCGGCAGCGGAAGAGCGGGTGATCGACGCGCTGGTCGGTCCCGGCTCCGGCCCGTCGACGCGCGAAAGCTTCCGCAAAAGACTGCGCGCCGGCGAGTTGAACGACAAGGAAATCGAGATCGAGGTGCAGGCCGGCGGTGGCGGCGGCATGCCGATGTTTGAAATTCCCGGCATGCCCGGCGCGCAAATGGGCGCCATCAATATCGGCGACATCTTCGGCAAGATGGGCGGCGGCCGCACCAAGACGCGCCGCGTCACCGTGCTCGAGTCTCACGACATTCTGATCAATGAGGAATCCGACAAACTGCTCGACAGCGAGCAGCTCATTCTCGAATCGATCAAGGTCGTCGAGCAGAACGGCATCGTCTTCCTCGACGAGATCGACAAGATCGCCGGCCGCGAGGGCCGCTCGGGCGCCGACGTATCGCGCGAAGGCGTGCAGCGCGACCTGCTGCCATTGATCGAAGGAACAACCGTCAATACCAAGCACGGCCCGGTGAAGACCGATCATATCCTGTTCATCGCGTCTGGCGCGTTTCACATCTCGAAGCCGTCCGATCTGCTGCCCGAACTGCAAGGCCGCTTGCCGATCCGTGTCGAATTGCAGGCACTGACCCGCGACGATTTCCGCCGCATCCTCACGGAGCCGGAAGCGTCGCTGATCAAGCAATATGTCGCGTTGCTCGCCACCGAGGGCGTCACCCTCGATTTCACCGAGGACGCCATCGACGCCATCGCCAACATCGCGGTCTCGGTTAATTCAGCGATCGAGAATATCGGCGCGCGCCGGTTACAGACGGTGATGGAGCGTGTCCTCGACGAAATTTCGTTCGCCGCCACCGACCGCGCCGGCGAAACCGTGCGTATCGACGCCGCTTATGTCGATAAGCACATTGGCGATCTGGCCAAAAACGCCGATCTGAGCCGGTTTATCCTTTAACCGGGCGGCTGCCAGGGCAGTTGCTTTTCGTATAAATTTACAATTAACGGTTGAAGTTGGGCCGAGACATTTACATTCGCTCGTGTAGGAATAAATATTTGCCCGAGGAGCAAGAGGATGTCCGCGGGCAGCCGAGACAAGGCCAAAGCCGTTAGGGAGACAAGGCGCGCGACACCGGGCGCGCACTTGAGGGCGGAGCTTCGCCGCCTTGGGCTCGATCAGGTTGCCGTCAGCAAGGCGACTGGCGTGTCGCGCCAATCGGTCAACAATATCATCAACGGCCGGCAGCCGATCTCGCGCGCAATGGCCGGGAAGCTCGGCCGCCTGACCGGACACAGCTCGGACTATTGGCTGAGCGAATCGTTTGGCGAGGCTCATCCGCTTTCGCATGCTGGCGGCGCGGCGCAGCGCTTCGTCGTCGCCGGTCTGCTGGTCGATCACCAGATCGCGCGCGCCGTCAAAGACGGCATCATCGGCATAACTCCATTCGCCGCCAAAAATCTGCGAACCGCGTCGTTCGATCTGACGCTCCATGCCAGTGTGCGGACCTCCGACGGCGGATTGGTCGACATTGCGCGCTCCGCTGCGCGCGGCAAGGCATTTGAACTTGCCGGCGGCGCCAGCGTGCAAGCGAGCACGGTGGAAAGCGTCGAACTGCCGCGCGACTATCTGGGCCGCATCGGCGCGGTCGCCGGATTGTGCGAGTACGGCATTCTGGCGACGACACCGCTCCAGATCGAACCAGGATTCAAAGGCCGATTGCAATTCCACCTGTTCAATGCCGGCGTCGCCGGATTTCGGCTGCGCGCCGGCATGGCGGTTGTCGCGCTGGAATTTCACCGGCTTGCCGCTGTGCCGGGCGAATGACCGGGCTGCGGGGCGTCGCCCCGGTTGTGTCTATTAAAGTATAATATTTTCTTGACACATGTAATGCCCCGGGGTGTATCCTTGGGGTTGTGCAATCGTTCGGATTGCGCTGCCGTTCGGGGGAACGGCGACGGAATTGGAGTAAGGGGTCAGGAAAATGCGCAAAGCGAAGCGGCGGAGCGGCGAATCTGTCGCGGATCATGGCGGCCACGGCCTGCGGCCCGAAGAGATAGAGGCAGACGTCTTTGAACTCTGGATCGGCATTTCGCGACTGATGGAGCGGGTCAGAGGCTCCGATCGCCGGTCGGACGCCGCCATCCGCGCCAAAAAGCGGCCAGGCAGGCATCGCTAGACATTCCGGCGCGGGATGCCCGGCCGCGACAGCGACATCGTCCTCATTTCTACAGACGATGGTTGGACTTCAAACCATCGTTTTCAGTGACGCCTCAAAGCGCTAGCATCGCCCTCGCGAACACATCGCGCATCGATCAATTGCGGTGCGAAGGGGGCGGAATGCGTCTTGGGATGTTCATGATGCCGTTGCATCCGCCGGCTCGTCCGATGTCCGCCATGCTCGCGGAAGATATCGAAAAAGCCCTGCTCGCCGATCGGCTCGGTTTCGACGAATTCTGGCTGGGTGAGCATTTCTCGGCGTCGAGCGAACCCTACGCCTCGGCCATGATGTTCATGGCGAGCCTCGTGCCGCGCACCACGAATCTGAAATTCGGCACGGGCGTTATCAACCTGCCCAACCATCATCCGGCGGTCGTGGCCGCGGAGGTGGCTCAATTCGACCATATGAGCGGCGGGCGTTTTTTATTCGGCATCGGGCCCGGCGGGCTTGCCTCGGACTTTGAGTTGTTCGGCGCCACCGATTTTCTGGCGCGCGGCCGCAAGATGATCGAATCGATCGACATGATCGAGAAGATCTGGTCGAGCGATCCACCCTACGAGCTTCAGGGCGAATTCTGGAATTTCGGCATCAAGAACGCGATCGTGCCCAGCCTCGGTATCGGAACCATGCCGAAGCCGTTGCAGAAACCGATGCCGCCGGTCTCGATCACGCTTGCCAGTCCCTTCTCCGGTCTCGCCAAGCTTGCCGAGCAGCGCGGCTGGGATTGCATCTCCGCCAATATCAGTCCGGTCTATTCGGTTGCCTCGCACTGGAAAACATATGCGGACGCCTGCGCAGCCTCGGGCAAGACCGCGGACGGCAAACGCTGGCGCGTCGTGCGCAACATTCTGGTCGCGCCAACCGACCGGGACGCGCATGACCGCGTCTTCGGCGCGGCGGCATCGAACCGTTACTTCTTCACCTATATGCACGAGATTTTTGGTGGTCAGGGCTTGCTGAAGCTGATCAAGCCGCGCCCGGAAATGACCGACGCCGAAACCACGCCGGAGGCGCTGCTGGAGGAAGGCGTCATTTACGGCTCGCCCAAGACCATGCTCGACAAACTTGTCGCCTTTCGCGAGCGGGTCGGTCCCTTCGGCACGCTGATCATGGGGGCGCTCGACTGGAGCGGTCCTAATGAGGCCTGGGAGCGCGAATCGATGCGATTGCTGGCGGAAGATGTGATGCCGAAATTCCGGCAACATATCGCGCAGCATTGACCGGCGCGCCAGAGTTTCAGGATTCGCCGCGCCCTCGCCGCACACGGATGTAAAGAGCGCCCTCGCCGCCATGGGCGATGTGGGCGTCCTCGAAACCGATAACGACGTCGCGAAATTCCGGCAGCCCGAGCCAATGCGGCACCTGCCGGCGCAATACGCCGATTTCGCCGCCGCGGCCTTTCCCGGTGATCACCAGCACCAGCCGCGCATCGCGGGCGCTGGCGGTGCGCAAGAAACGGAGCAGCACGGCATGCGCTTCGTGTTGCGTGAAGCCGTGCAGATCGAGCCGGGCGTCGATCGCATGCCTGCCCTTGGCGACGCGCGACTTCATGCGTCGCGTCAGCGGCTCCATTTTGGGCTCCGACGCCGGCGCGACAGGTTTGGCGGCCGCCGGCACGAAAGCTTTTTGCACTTTGGCCGGCTTGGTGAATTTGGGTGGTTGTTTGCCGGTCGGCCTGGCTGGTTCCGGCGCGATGTCCATCAATTCGTCAGCGACGTTCTTCGCTTCGGCACGCAGCGGCTTGATCGACTTGGCGACCGTCGTCCATAGCACGCGATCTTCGTAAGTGAGGCCGCGCCGCTTTTTGCCTTCACGGCTCATGGTTGGCGGCTCATGCTTCACTCAGTGCGCGGCTGCGACAATGTCCTTCGGCCGCGGCTTCGGCAACGGCACGCCGTTGCCGCCGGCCTCGCCGCCGGCCGCCAGCGCGCGCGGCATCAGCATAACGAACTGGCCGAATTGTTTGATGCGCCCGGCAATGGATGGAATATCGGGACCGTGGCCGAAATAGATGTCGGCGCGCGCCGGTCCGCGAATGGCGGAGCCGGTATCCTGCGCCACCACCAGACGCTGGAACGCATCCTCCGGCGCAGCGCTCTTGAGCGGCAATTTGGCGTCGATCCAGATTGGCGTGCCGTAGACGTGAACGCTCGGGTCGACCGCGATAGAGCGGCCGGGCGTCAGTGCGATGCCTTGCGCGCCGAGGCATTCGTCATGCGACTGAAGCCTGGTCTTGGAGAAGAAGACGAACGACCTGTTCTTCTCGCGCAGCGCCTTGCCCTCTTCCGGGTTGGCTTCCATGAATTCCCGGATCTTGTCCATCGACATTTCTTCCGGCGTGAACACGCCACGATCGATCAGCAGACGGCCGACCGGCGTATAGGGCTTGCCGTTGCTGGCGATGTAGTTCAGCCGCAGCAACTCGCCATCGGCAAGCTTGACGCGTGTCGAGCCCTGGATTTGCGCGAAAAACAAATCGACCGGATTCTTGATCCAGCAGATTTCCAGGCCCTTGCCGGCCAGCGCACCTTTTTCGATGTCGACGCGATCGTACTGGACGAAATGCCGGCTTTTCTTGCCGGCGACACTGGCCGGCACGCCGTAAATCGGCACCGAATATTCGTCGGTCTTGACGCGCGAACCCTGCACTTCGGGCTCGTAGTAGCCGGTATAGAAACCGTCGGCGCCGCTGTAATAGCCGTAAGTACGTTCCGGCGGCTTGATGCGCACCGGCTTGAAATTGTCCTCGAAGAACTTGCGCGCCGTCAGCGTATTGACCGGTCCACCGGCGGCGAGCGCGGTCGCCTTTTCGCAGACGCCATACAGTCCGTCGTAAACCGGCCGCGCCTTGCGCATTGCCTTGGTGCCATTGAGAATCGCGCGGCAGCTTTTCAGATAGGCCTCTAAAGCCATGGCCTGATCGTCATCGCGCCAGCCGCTGAGCGTCTCGAAGGTCAAGGGAATGATTTCGGCGTCGCGCATCTTCAACGGCTGCGCCATCGCCGATGCCGCCGCCGCGGTCAGGCAGAGCGAAAACCCAAACGCGACCAGACGGCGAAATCGGCTTGGCGACATCGGCTCATTGCCCAGCTTCGGTGGCGATCAGTTTCCAGTTCGGGTCGCGCGACGACAGATCGCGCGCGAAGGTCCAGACATCGGTGACGTCGGTGACCTTGTCGGCGCTGCCGTCGATGACTTCGCCGGCCTTGTCGCGCGTCACCGAAACCAGCTTCGACTGGAACCGCACGGTGAGCTGGGCGCTGCGGCCGCGCAGTTCGGCGGCGGTGATGGTCGCGTTGTCGATCGAGACGAAACGGCTTTCGACCACGTCGCCACGCTTCTCGCGCTCGACGATGGCCGCTTCGAAGCCGTCATAGACTTCGCGCGACAGAAGATTTTTCAGCGTGCGGCGGTCGCCTTCGGCATAGGCGTTGACGATCATTTCATAGGCCGCGCGCGACCCAGTGATAAAATGCTTGGCGTCGAACTCGCGGTCGGCGCCGGCCACCGCGTCGAGCCCCAAGGCGAGCGGTGAGCCGGCATCGGCCACGCCCTTCCAGCGCTCCACCGGGGCGGCGGCCTCGGCCGGTTCGTCGGCTTTCTTCGCCGTGGCTTCGGTCACGCGGTTCGGCAGAGAAACGACATTTTCGCCCGGCGGCCGCGCTGGCTCCCGTGCCGCGTAGGGGTCATAGGGCGGACGCTCGCGTCCGGTGCGCTGGCCGAGGACGCTGCGCAATCGCAGGAAAATGAACACTGCGAGGGCCAGGAAAATGATGGTGTAGATGTCGAACACGTCTTGCATTCTTTCAGCTACCGTTCCGGCAGATCGGCGTCCGGAGCGCGGTCGGATCGTTTGATATGGACTTGTCCGCTCGACGGCGTAGCGGCCGCGCCCACCTCTATTATCTAATAGCTTGTATCTAAGCTGACGAAAGCGTCGATCCAGTGGCTTCGCGGCGTTTTCTCCGCGCAATTTGCCACATCGGCGAATCTTAAACGATTGGGGCGGCGACGCCAACAAGACCAGCCCTAGCAGAGAAATAACGATGAATGTGGCAAAATGGCTGTTGCTCGGGGTGCTGGCGGTGCCGCTGGCGGAAGTCGTGGTGTTTATCGCGGTCGCCGCCGCCTATGGCTTTTTCCAGGCCGTCGGTATGCAGGCTTTGGCCACGCTAGGCGGCATCATGCTCCTGCGCCATGCCGGCGGTAACCACATCGCCCGCGTCCGCATGGCCATGAACGAGGGCGTCAATCGGGCCAGCTTCGCCGCCTTGCAGGCGGACGGCACCGGCGGGCTGATCCTGCTGGCGGGATTTCTTCTGGTTATTCCGGGGTTTATTACCGATATGATCGGTCTATTGCTGCTGCTGACGCCGCTGTGGCGGGCGCTCAGCCGCAAGCTAGGCTGGGCTGCCCCGCTGGTCCGGGCCGACGGGGTCGTCGATCTCGAGCCCGAACAATGGCACAGGGTCGACGACCCGGCCCTGCCCGGCCGGCGGCCGGAAGAACCTGAGCGCTGATGGCTGGCGCGGTGCACTTTATTAAGGACACAGAGAGAAGGCTTCCGACTGCCCCGGTTTGGCTCCGCGTCCTTGTCGCCTTCCGGACCCTATGTTAGCCAACCGCCGCATAAGCGCGCGTTGCGGTGCCTAAGGAGAAGTCATGACGACCACGAATGGCGGCCAGGGTCAGGAACCGAGCCCGGATCAGTTGCCGCAGCTCAGTGTGGTGGGCCAGTACATCAAGGACTTCTCGTTCGAAAATCCGAACGCGCCGAAGTCGCTGGCCGGCGGTCAGGAAGCGCCGCAGATCAACATCCAGATCAACGTCAATGCGACGCCGCTGTCGGATACCGACATCGAAGTGGTTTTGATGGTCGCCGGCAAGGCGGAAGTCGCCGGCAGCCTGATGTTCAATTTCGAGCTCGCCTTCGGCGGCGTGTTCCGCATCCGTAACGTCCCGCAGGAAAGTCTGAACGCGGTCGTGCTGATCGAATGCCCGCGCCTGCTGTTCCCGTTCGCACGCGAGATCATCGCCACCACCGTGCGCAATGGCGGTTTCCCGCCACTGCTGCTCGATCCGGTCGATTTCGTCGCGTTATATCGGCAGAAGATGGCGCAGATGGCGCCGGTCGACGCGCCGGCGCAGTAGCTACAAATAATTCCGCCAGATGGCGTTGTCGCCGAGCGTCGCAATGAACTGCGCATGCGCGGCGCGGTCCGCATCGGAAAGCGGCGACGTCAATGGCGCCGGCCGCGCCCGCACCGCCGCCACGCCATCGATGCTGATGGTGCGTGTTCCGGTGCTTTCGGCAAGACCGAGTTGCGCCTGGCGGCCGCCGATCAGCTCCAGATAGACCTCGGCCAGAATCTCGGCATCGAGCAAGGCGCCATGCTTGGTGCGCCGCGAGTTGTCGATGCCGTATTTGCCGCATAGCGCGTCGAGATTATACGGGCCGGCCGAATGCTTGCGGCGCGCCAGCGCCAACGTATCGACCAGCCGGTCCCGCGAAATCAACGCACGATCGAGCCGCTTGAGTTCGGCGCAGAGGAAGCCGTGATCAAAGCTCGCATTGTGGATGACGAGCGGCGCATCAGTGCCGATGAAGGCGAGGAAATCGTCGACCACATCGGCAAAGCGCTTGTGCGTTTTCAGGAACTCGATCGATAGCCCGTGAATGGCGAAGGCTTCCGCCGGCATGTCGCGATCGGGATTGAGATAGGCGTGAAACGTCGCCCCGGTCGGAATCCGGTTCAAAAGTTCGATGCAGCCGATTTCGACCAGACGATCGCCTTTGTTGGGATCGAGGCCGGTGGTTTCGGTGTCGAGGACGATTTCGCGCATATCAGTTGAGCTTTTTGAATGACGACTCAGTGCCGCCGTTTCGGCATTGTAGCAACAGCCTTGAGTATTTCACGCACCTGGGCGCGGGCAAAATCGAATCCCTTAGACGTATCCACCACGAAATCGGCGCGGGAGCGCTTTTCCGCATCCGGCATCTGTTTGGCCAGAATGGCCGACAGCTTGTCTTCGCTCATACCGGGCCGTTCAAAGGCGCGGGTCCGCTGCACGTCCGCGGGCGCCGAGACCACGACCACCGCGTCGCAGCGTTTGTCGCCGCCGGTCTCGAACAGCAATGGAACATCGAGAACCGCGACTTTCGCGCCGCTGCGTTCGGCCTCGGCAACAAACCGCTCGCGCGCCTTGGTCACCAAAGGATGCACGATCTGCTCCAGCCGTGCGATCGCGTCCTTGTCGCCGAGGACGCGCTCGCCGAGTTTGGCGCGATCGACCTTGCCGCCGCTGGTGGTGCCGGGAAACGCCGCCTCGATCAGCGGCGTCGCCTCGCCTTCGTAAAGCCGATGCACCACCGCGTCGGCGTCGTGCACCGGCACGCCCTCGTCGGCGAACATTGCCGCCGTGGCGGTTTTACCCATGCCGATCGAGCCGGTCAGACCGAGGATGAACATTTTTCTTTCGCGTTCGGTTTAGCCATCGACAAGACCGCTCTTTCGCAGGAACGCCAAGAGCGGCAGCAGCGGCAGGCCGAGAATGGTGAAGTAGTCGCCCTCGACACGCTCGAAAAGATGGATGCCGATGCCCTCGAGTTGATAGCCGCCGACGCTGCCGAGCGCGGCGTCGCCGGCCATGTCGAGATAATCGTCGAGAAAGCGGTCGGAAAAATCGCGCATGGTCAGCCGCGCGGTATCGACCAGTTCAAACAAAACCTTGCCGTCCTGGACCAGCGCCAAGGCGGAATGCAGCGCATGGGTCTGGCCGCGCAACGCCCGCAATTGCTGTACTGCCTCAGTGCGGTTGGCCGGCTTGCTAAACCGCTTGTCGCCCAGCGCGAGAGTCTGATCGGCGCCGAGAACGAGATGGCCGGTCTGCGTCGCCGCCACCGCGTCGGCCTTGGCGCGCGCCAGCAGCGCCGCCGCCTGCGCCGCATCAAGGCCGCCAGCTCTGGCCTCGGTGGCGCGCTCGTCGATCTGCGCTGGCCTGATGCCGAAGCGCAGGCCCGCGGCGGCGAGAATTTTGCCGCGGATATCGCTTCTCGACGCGAGCAGCAAAGGTTGCGAGGCAATCCACAACGGCATGACGATCCTTTGAACCGGACGATAATCTAGCTTGTGACCGGCCGGCGACGGCGTTCGCCCAACAGCTTCATTACCGCCGCGGCGGTTTCCTCGATCGAACGCCGAGTGACATCGATCAGTGGCCAGTTATGCTTATTGCAAAGCCGGCGCGAATAGGCGACTTCCTCGGCAACCGCGGTCCTGTCGATATATTGATCGTCGTCGCGATGCGCATTGAGTCCGAGCAGCCGGTTCTCGCGGATCTGCACGATGCGTTCGGGGCTGGCGTAAAGCCCGATCACGAGCGGCCGCGTCAGTTTTTCCACTTCCGGCGCCAGCGCGACGCCCGGCACCAGCGGCACATTGCCGGTCTTGATGCCACGATTGGCAAGATAGATCGAGGTCGGCGTCTTCGACGTGCGCGACACACCGATCAAAACAACATCTGCATCCTCAAGCCCGGCGACGTGCTGGCCATCATCATGCATCATGCTGAAATTGAGCGCGTCAATGCGGTGAAAATATTCGGCGTTGAGCACGTGCTGGGCGCCGGCGCGCAAGGTGGTCTCGGCGCCGAGATAGGACTGGAACAGGCGCAGGATCGGTCCCAGCACCGACATGCAGGGCAGGCCGAGTTCCCGGCATTTATCTTCCAGCGACTGGATCAGGTCTTCTTCCAGCAGCGTATAAAGCACCAGGCCTGGCGCGTCGGTAATTTCGGCCAGCGCATGGTCGAGCTGTTTTTTCGAGCGCACCATCGGATACAGATGCTCGACCGGCGAAACATTGGCATATTGTGCGGCGGCGGCACGCGCCACGGTAATCAGTGTTTCACCAGTGGCATCGGAGACCAGATGCAGATGGAAATAGCCGGTGCCGGACATCTGTATAGTGGCCGTGTGGTGTGTGGATAGCTGGGGACTAACCCGGCCGGTGAGCGGGCATGTAAGCGGGCTCGGCCGGGCAGGTCAATTTTTGTCCACATGGCTGGGGCTGGGGTGACATTGTCGACCCCGGTGCGGTGACTGGATCGGATTGTGGAAGCCGTGTTGGGGACAATGCGGGAAAAGCCACTAAAGCCCAGCAAAAAGCCGGGTTGCGCTGTGGACGGCGGGATAGAGGAAATAGCTGGATTCTGGACAGGGTAATGACAAGCGGTGGACAGACTGGTGACGCTAAGTCATGAGTCCAATCGACAGCCTAATAAACACTACAAAAAGAACTTAAAGAGTCTTTATGGAAGAAGCCCTTCAAAGCACTGGCATGGGGATAAAGCCGATTATTCGTGTGCTGCAGGGCCAGCGCGAAGAGATTCCGCCGGTCTGGATGATGCGACAGGCGGGCCGATATCTGCCGGAATACCGGCAGGTGCGTAAGAAGGCAGGTGGTTTTCTGGACCTCTGTTTCAATCCGGAACTTGCTGCCGAGGTAACGCTGCAACCCGTCCGCAGGTTCGGCTTCGATGCGGCGATTTTATTTTCCGATATTCTGATCCTGCCGCTGGCGCTTGGCCGCAAGGTTGAGTTTTTGACCGGCGAAGGTCCCAAGCTCGAGCCAATGGGGGACGCCGAAGCGCTCAAGGGCATGCGTGACAGCGCCGATACCAATATTCTGGCGCCGATTTACGAGACGGTTAGCCGGGTTAAATCGGCGCTCGATAACAAGACGACGCTGATAGGCTTTTGTGGCGCGCCTTGGACGGTCGCGACTTATATGGTTGCCGGCGAAGCGACGCCCGATCAGGCGCCGGCGCGGTTGTTTGCCTATCGCGATCCGGAGAATTTTTCACGGCTGATCGAGCGGCTGGTGCGCGGATCGATCGACTATCTGGTTGGCCAGTTGAAAGCTGGCGCGGAAGTCGTGCAGATTTTTGATACCTGGGCGGGCGTCCTGCCGCCGGAGGAATTCGATCGCTGGTGCATTCAGCCAACGCAGAAAATTGTCGAAGGCGTGCGGGCGCAGATGCCGGGGACTAAAATTATAGGTTTTCCGCGCGGCGCCGGTGCCATGGCGCTGCCTTACGCGGAACTCACCGGGGTCGACGGGCTGGGCCTCGATTGGATGTTCCCGCGCAGCCTGGCGCGCGATATTTTGCAGCCGCATGTCGCGGTGCAGGGCAATGTCGATCCACTGGCTTTGCTGGCCGGCGGCGCGGCTCTCGACCGGGAAGTCGATGACGTCATGACGCTTGCCGACGGGCCGCTGATCTTCAATCTCGGTCACGGCATTCTGCCGGCAACGCCGATCGAACATGTCGAGCGCATGCTCAAGCGCGTGCGCGGCTCGTAAGGTAGACTGTCCGATGTACCTCTGGATCAAAGCCCTGCACGTCATCGCGGTCATCTCATGGATGGCCGGCATGCTCTATTTGCCGCGGCTGTTCGTCTATCACACAGCCGCCGAGCCGGGTTCGCAGCAGGCGAAGACCTTCGAGGTGATGGAGCGTCGTTTGCTCACATACATCATGGGTCCGGCGATGGGCGTGAGCTTGATTCTGGGTTTCGTCCTGATGTTGCAGGGACAGTTGCTGAATGCCGGCTGGCTGCACGCCAAGCTGGCGCTGGTCGCCGTTATGATAGGCATGCATGCCTTTATGGGCCGATGGGCGGCCGATTTTCGTACGAACCGGAACACGCACAGCCAGAAATTCTATCGCATAATCAACGAAGTACCGACCATATTGATGATCGTGATCGTCATTCTGGTGGTGGTGAAGCCGTTTTAGGTTGTTATCGTCAGCTGGACGCAAAGCGCCGCGACGGGGATGCCACGAAAGCACCGCCTTGGGCGCACTTCCGCGCCCTTTTGTGGCCACCCCTTGCGCGCAAGCGCCGTGTCTCTTATGTTGCAGCCATCCCACCGAACGCAGGCGGATGCAGTCGCGTACCGGAGCCGAATCGTTCGGATCGGTAGAAAGCATCGGGTCAAATTCCCAAAGCGATTTGGGACCTCTTCCCAAAGCGCCCTCCTTAAATCCAGACCTGCGATCCCTACCTCTCTTTAGCCGGCCCCGGTCTTGTAATTTTTTGACCCCGCCGGACTCCCATAGGACCTAACCCGCATGCGGGAAATGAAGCTCCAGGACCTCAAGTCCAAGACGCCTGCCGAACTTTTATCCTTCGCCGAAGAGCACCAGGTCGAGAACGCCTCAACACTGCGCAAGCAGGAACTGATGTTCGCGATCCTGAAGCAGCTCGCGACGCAGGAGATCGACATCATCGGCGAAGGCGTCGTCGAAGTTCTCTCCGACGGTTTCGGCTTCTTGCGATCGCCGGAATCGAATTACCTGTCCGGCCCCGATGATATTTACGTCTCACCCTCGCAGATCCGCCGCTTCGGCCTGCGCACCGGTGACACCGTCGAAGGCCAGATTCGTTCGCCGAAAGACGGCGAGCGCTACTTCGCGCTGCTCAAGGTCAACACGATCAACTTCGAAGATCCCGAGAAGGCGCGCCACAAGATCAATTTCGACAATCTGACACCGCTCTATCCCGATACGCGGCTGAAGATGGAGCACGACGATCCGACCAAGAAGGATCTGTCGGCCCGCGTCATCGACATCGTCGCACCGATCGGCAAAGGCCAGCGCGCGCTGATCGTGTCGCCCCCGCGCACCGGCAAAACGGTGCTGTTGCAGAATATCGCGCACGCCATCACCGCCAATCACCCGGAATGCTATCTAATCGTGCTTCTGATCGACGAACGTCCGGAAGAAGTCACCGACATGCAGCGTTCGGTGAAGGGCGAGGTCGTATCCTCGACCTTCGACGAACCGGCGACACGCCACGTCGCTGTCGCGGAAATGGTGATCGAAAAGGCCAAGCGCCTGGTCGAACACGGCCGCGACGTCGTCATCCTGCTCGATTCGATCACGCGTCTTGGCCGCGCCTACAACACCGTGGTCCCGTCATCCGGCAAGGTGCTGACCGGCGGCGTCGACGCCAATGCATTGCAGCGGCCGAAGCGCTTCTTCGGCGCCGCGCGCAACATCGAAGAAGGCGGTTCGCTCACTATCATCGCCACCGCACTGATCGATACCGGCTCGCGCATGGACGAAGTGATTTTCGAAGAGTTCAAGGGCACCGGCAACTCGGAGCTGATCCTCGACCGCAAGGTGGCCGACAAGCGCACCTTCCCGGCCATGGACATCACCCGCTCCGGCACCCGCAAGGAAGAACTGCTCACCGAGCCGGCCGTGCTCAAGAAGATGTACGTCCTGCGCCGCATCCTCAATCCGATGGGCACGATGGACGCGATCGACTTCCTGCTCGACAAGCTGCGCAACACCAAGAGCAATGCTGAGTTCTTCGAGTCGATGAACACCTAAAACGCGCCGTATCTTCAGATCGATAATAGAAATCGCCCGCTTTATGCGGGCGATTTTTTTATGGCGCGCGATTTTGTTAGCGGCGGAAATTCGAATCGCCCGCGTAAAACCGTTCGGCGATTTCGCGCTCCAGGGCGTCGGTGAAGGCGCCGCCGCGCCGGCCGACCAGGCGGTCGACCTCGTGCTTGGTTTGCCGCTCGCGCGACAGCATCACGGCGTCATAGAGCCAGCGCCACGGCGTCCGGCGGGTCTTGCTCGCAGCCGGTGCGGCGATGGCGGGCGCGCGAAAATCGGACCGATAGGGAACAGAGGACATGGCCGTTCTCCTTTGCTGGTGGCTCCGCATGAGCCAACCTCAATCATGTGTGAGAAAGTCGGCCTATTCGGCCCCGTTGACAAAGGATAAGCTCTCACCCGATAGTTGAGCGTACCTCATGCATACACCGGCACCCCCTTTGTCCGCCTTGCGCGCCTTCGAGGCCGCCGCGCGCCATCTTAGTCTGACGCGGGCGGCCGAAGAGCTGCACGTCACGCCGGGTGCGCTCAGCCACCAGATCCGCGGGCTTGAGGACCTGCTCGGCGTCAAACTGTTCGAACGCAAGGTGCGGGCGATCGCGCTGACAGCGGCCGGGCGGCAGCTTTACCCTGGCTTGCAGACCGGCTTCGGCCACATCCGCGATGCGGTCGCGAGCCTCGATGCCGCGCATGCGTCGAACATTCTGGTGGTCAGTACGTCGCCCGGCCTGACGTCGAAATGGCTGGCGCCGAGGCTCTATCGATTCAGCAACGACTTTGCGGATGTCGATGTGCGGATTTCCTCGTCGTTCACCAATGCCAATTTCGAGACCGATGGCGTCGATATCGCCGTGCGTCACATGCGCGCCGATCCGCCGCCGGACCCCGCGGTTGAAATCGAGAAGCTCGCCGATATTTCGCTCATCGCCGTTTGCAGTCCGCGCCTGATCGAAAAATACG
The DNA here is from genome assembly GCA_945861265.1 of Rhizobium sp. Q54. Lineage (GTDB taxonomy): Bacteria > Pseudomonadota > Alphaproteobacteria > Rhizobiales > Xanthobacteraceae > Pseudolabrys. The sequence continues at coordinate 56,968 of CAMAUC010000010.1, forward strand.
GCGCGGTGAAGAATGCAAACGATCTGGCGCGGTTTCCGTTGATCCATGACGAGTCGATCAGTCCGCGCGTGGGGGCACCGAATTGGCGCGAATGGTTCGACTCCGCCGGAGTTGCCGGCGTCGATCTGCGGCGCGGGCTTCATTTCAACAGCGCCGATCATGCGCTCGATGCTGCCGGCGAAGGCGCCGGGGTTTTGCTCGCGCACGATCTCATGGCTTACGACGACTTGCGCACAGGGCGTTTGATCATTCCCATCAAAGTCGCGTTGCCTGCCGGGCGCGCCTTTCATCTGGTGTGGCCGAAGGGCCGCCGTCCGAGCCGTGCCGCGGAAGGCTTTCGCCGCTGGATCAAGGCGGAGGTCGAAGCGATGGACTGGAAGAAGATCAAGGGCCGCAGCCCCGCTAAAAAATAATGCCAATGATGGCGCACAAACTTTGTGCGCGTTTGCCCTTTATTAATGCGGTGCTTTCGCAACTGCGAAAGGTTTTGGAAACCTAAATCAGGCGAATTTGACGCAAGATATTTTCCTTCACCGAGTCCGAAATGCCCGCCGCAAACAGCCATCGTATTCCGCGTCCAGCGTTGTGGATTGCGGTGCCGGTTTTCCTTGTCTGCGCGGTTGCCATTGTGGCGTTTGAATTCTGGCAGTCGATGCCGCTTGCTGTGGCGCTTGCCGTCGCCGGGGCACTGGCGGTCGGTTATTTCGCCGAGAGCCGGCTTGCCGGCATTATCGCGTCGATCAGCAAAATTGCCGGCGGCGACCGATACACCGATCTGCCCATCTTCGTCGGCGACGGCGCCATCCGGCATTTCAGCGACACCGCCGGCAAGATCCGCGACGCGCTGATCGAGGCCGATACTGTTGCGGTCGATCAGGGCCGACGCGAAACCGAAGCCCGGCTGCATCATGCCGGGCGCCATTTCTTCACAGGCAATTTCCGCAGCGCCGTCGACGACGTGGTCAACGCCTTTACCAATGCCGGCGAGCGCATCCGTGGCACCGCCGCCGAACTGGCGCAAACCAACCGGCAGATGGCGCAGCAGGTTATGACCTCCGCCGACAGGGCGGCGCAGGCCGCCGAGGATGTTGCCGATGTCGCCGCCGCGGCGCGCGACGTCCAGGCGCTGGCGGTCGATTCCGGACGCCAGGTCGACGAATCCCGTGCTGCGACCGGCCGCACGGTTACCGAATTGGCGCGTGCCGACGAGACCATGCGCAATCTCGGTGAAGCCGCGGGCCGCATCGAACAGGTTATCAAGCTGATCCACGCGATCGCCGGACAGACCTCGCTGCTGGCGCTCAACGCCACGATTGAGGCCGCGCGGGCCGGCGAGTCGGGCCGCGGTTTCGCGGTGGTGGCGGCGGAAGTGAAGGAACTGTCGCGGCGCACCGAGGCCGCGACCAAGGAAGTCTCAGCGCAGATCCACGGCATCCAGGACGCGGTCAAGGAAGCCGCGGAGGCGATTCTCGCGGTCGACAAGAGCGTCGCGGCGATGAGCCACGTCAATGAAAACGTGACGCGGCTGATGGAGCAGCAGATCGTCAAGCTGGAGCGCATCGGCAACGAGGCGAACAAGGTGGCGTTCACCGTCAGCGAAGCATTGCCAGGGATTCGCGGGGTCGTGACCGATGTCGCGCAGGCCGGCGACGCCGTGCTGGAGACGGCGGACGACCTCATCGCGCGTGCGCAGTCCCTGACCTCGTCGGTCAGCCGCTATTTCGCCGATCTCGATCACGGCTCGATCAAGGTCGGCATACTGCATTCGTTGTCGGGCACGCTGACCGGCAGTGAACGGCCTTTGCAGCAGATTCTCGTCATGCTGATCGAGAAGCTGAACAAGGCCGGCGGCCTGCTCGGCCGTCCGGTCGAGGCGGCGATCATGGATCCGCGTTCCGATACCGGCGCCTACGCGGCGCAGGCCGAAGGCTTGTTGCGCGATCACAAGGTCGCTGCGATTTTCGGTTGCTGGACATCGGCTTCGCGCAAGCAGGTGCTGCCTTTGCTGGAGAAGTACGACGGCTTGCTGTTCTATCCGAGCCAGTACGAGGGCGAGGAGCAATCGCCGCATGTGATCTATACCGGCGCGACGCCGCAGCAACAGGCGCTGCCGGCAGTCGATCATCTGCTCGCTCTCGGCCGGCGGCGGTTTTTCCTGCTCGGCACCGATTACGTCTATCCGCGGACCACCAATGCCATCATTCGCAACTATCTGATCAGCCGCGGCGTCGGCGCCGATGCGGTGGACGAGCTATACGTACCGTTCGGCGAAACGGCCTTTGCCGACACCGTGCAGCGCATCCGCAAATTTGCCGGCCGCGATGGCGCCATCATCGCAACGCTCAGCGGCGACTCGAACGTGCATTTCTTCCGCGAACGCGCCCGCCAGGGTCTCGACGCCGATATCCTGCCGGTGATGAGTCTGTCGCTCGGCGAAGCCGAATTGCCGGCCTTGGCGGAGCGCAAGCTCATCGGCCATATGGTGGCGTGGAATTACCTGCAAAGTCTCGACACGCCGGAGAACCAGGCTTTCATCGCCGAGTGGCGCGACTTCACTGGCGATGCCAATGCGATCACCAACGATCCGATGGAAGCGAGCTGGATAGGTTTCCAGCTTTGGGCGCAGAGCGTCGCGGCCGCCGGCACCACCGATCCGCAGGCCGTGCGCCGCGCGCTTGCCGGCCGCAGTATTCGCGCGCCGTCCGGCTTCGATGTCCGGCTCGACCCCGAAAACCAGCATCTGCACAAACCGTCGGTCATCGGCCGCATGGACGCGCACAATGCGATTTGGCCGGTGCAGATCAGCAAGGGCCTTATCGCGCCGGCGCCATGGAGCCGTTGGCTGGCGAAAGACGGCGTGCCGCTGAAGCGGGCCAGCTAAAGCGTTTTCGAGCGAAGTGGGTACCGGTTCGCGTGAAGAAAACGCGACAAAACAAAAGACTAGAGCCCCGGCTTTGATTCCATCAAAGCCGGGGCTCTAGTGCCGCATCGCCGCTACCGCCAGCGCAATATCCCCGGGCTCCGCGACCGGCAGCGAACAGCGCTCGCCGGCGCAAACGAAAGCGGCGTTGCCGGAAACGGCTTTGAGCTTTTCCTGCGCCGGATGCGTAGCCGGCAAATCCGCCGATGAAGCCGCCCGCAGTACGATGCGGTCGACAAATGGCAGCTTCAACGCCGCCTGAACCAGGCGTTCGGCATCAGGCCCGGTACAGACGATCTCGGCGCCGCGCAGCCGCAGATCGAGCGCATTGAGCAGCGCGACGTGGCCGAACATGTTGCGTGCGGCGACCGCGAGAATTCCCTCGAGCAGGCGGTCGGCTTGCTCTCGCCATTTGTCGTCGCCGCTGAGCACGGCGAGCCGCAGCAGATTTTGCGCCGCCACCGCGTTCGGATTTGGCGTGGCGTCGTCGGCGGTTGAATGCGGCCGCAAAATGAGATCGCCGGCGTCATCGGCCGACCAGTAATAGCCGCCGGTCTCGGCGTCGGCGTAATGCATGTCGAATGCGCCCTGCCACCTCAACGCTTGATCGAGATAGCGTCTTTCGCCGGTCGCCTCGAACAGGGCCAAAGCGGCGCGGATCATCGCCGCGAAATCGGATGCCAGACCGGGAAACAGCAACTGCCCTTCGCGCCACGAATGCCCGAGGCGATTTCCCTTGCTCATCGACCCGGCGATGAAATCGAAAGCCCGCTGTGCCATCACCAGCCATGACGGCTCGTCGAGAATGATCCCGGCATTGACCAAAGCGGCAATCATCAGGCCGTTCCAGTCGGCCAGCACCTTGTCGTCGAGGCCGGGCCGCACCCGCGCCGCGCGCGCGTCGAGCAGGATGTCGCGCAGCGCTTTCAGCCGTTCCTCGTCAGCCGCTGAGCGCGGCGGCGCATTCGATCGATTGAGGATGTTATGGCCTTCGAAATTGCCTTCGTCGCTGACATCGTAATGCCGCATGAAGAAGCCGCCGGCTTCCGGGCCGATCAGTTCGATGATCTCGTTCTTCGACCAGACATAGAACTTGCCCTCTTCGCCTTCCGAGTCGGCGTCGAGCGACGCGGAGAAGCCGCCCTGCGGCGTCGTCATTTCGCGCCGGAGCCATTCCACCGTTTCCCGCGCGCGCGTGGCAAACAGCGCATTGCCCGACCTCTGATACGCCAGCGCCAGCAGCTCCAGTAACTGCGCATTGTCGTACAGCATCTTCTCGAAATGCGGCACCAGCCATTTGTCATCGACCGAATAGCGCGAGTAGCCGCCGCCGAGGTGATCGTAAATGCCGCCTTCGCTCATTCTCTCAAGCGTATGCTCGACGGTCTCGAAAAAGCGGACGTCGCCGGTGCGCAGCCCCGCGCGCCACAGCATTTCGAGAATTGCCGGTTGCGGAAATTTCGGCGCCCCGCGCAGGCCGCCATGCACTGTGTCGAAGGCATTGCCCAGTTGCTTGGCCGCTGCGTCAAGCTCGGCAAGCCCGAAGGTCACCTTGCCTTCCGGCCGCGCGCGGTCGGCGAGCCGCGCCAGCAGTGCGGCGCGGTTCTGCTCGATCTTGCCGGGCTCGTCGCGGAACATGCGCGACACTTCGCGTAAAATATCAGTGAAGGCCGGCCGGCCGTATTTCGATACGTTCGGAAAATATGTGCCGCCCCACACCGGCTCGGCCGCCGGCGTCAGAAACATGGTCAAAGGCCAGCCGCCCTGCTCGCCGAGGAGATGCAGCGCGTTCATGTAGATCTGGTCGATGTCCGGCCGTTCCTCGCGGTCGACTTTGATGTTGACGAACAGCTCGTTCATCACTTTGGCCGTCGCTTCGTCCTCGAAGCTTTCGTGCGCCATCACATGGCACCAGTGGCAGGCGGCGTAGCCAATCGACAGCATGATCGGCCGGTTCGAGCCCTTGGCCTCAGCCAGCGCCTCGGGCCCCCATTGCCACCAGTCGACCGGATTGTGCTTGTGCTGCAGCAGATAGGGCGACGTCGCCTGCGCGAGGCGATTGAGGTGGGTCGTGTTGGGGGAGCTGGACATCAGTATTTCTATCGCGCAAACGCGCGTCCGTCATCAAATGTCGTCCTCGCCATAGGCGACGCGAAGCGACGCCGTTCTTAAGGACGGCTATGGCGGGGACGACACCTGTATCCTATCTCACCTTGTTCCAGGTCTAGCCGCGGCACAGCACCATGGCGACGCAGCCTTTGAGATTGAGCGCGCTGGCGCTTTCCAGCGTGACGACGCCCGAATACATCTTGCCCGACTCGACATCGAGCAGGTCGCCCTTCCAGACATTGTCGCCGGATTTCTCAGCGCCTTTCATGATCACCGTGCCGATGGTGTTCTTGCGCGCCTGATCCTTGACGGCGATGATCTTGCCGCACAATTTGCCGCCGCAATTGTAGAAGTGGACCTGCGTGCCGGTCGAAGGCCGCGTCCAGTTGCCGTAAGGGTCGGCGGCGTGAGCGGCGCCTGTCGTCAACGCAGATGCGGCGAGCGCGGCGATAACTATCGGACTGTTCCTGAATGGCGAGGGTACGGTCATAATGTACTCCCCGTGACAGGCGCGGTCGTTGACGTGCCGCTGCCTGTCACAATGCTAGCGCAGAATGTCGCTCAGCGGCGAGCGGAATTGCGTGGTCCGGCGGGCGGTGCTTAGGATGAGAGTTCCATACGGGAGAGGATCATGCGGGTGGCTCTGCGACGCTGCGTTTGCCGGTTGATGTGCGCTGCGGCTTTGGTCCTGCCGGTCGGCTCAGGACTGTTGGCCGGTGGAACCGCGCGCGCCGACGAGACCGTCAGCGTTGGCGGCTCGCAAGCCGTCCTGCTTAAACCCGACGCGCCGAAGGCCAGCGTCATCCTGATGCCGGGCGGCGATGGCTATATTGCCGCTGGCCCCGGCGGGCAGATCGGCCAACTCAAGGGCAATCAACTGGTGCGCACCCGTGCCGCCTATAAGGAGCACGGGCTTGCGGTGCTGGTGGTCGATGCCGACGTGAGCCTTTCCGCTGCGGTTGAATTCATGGCCGCGATCAAGAGGCCGGTCATCGTGGTCGGCACCAGCCGTGGCACGCAGCGCGCGGCGCAAGGCATCGCGCGCGGTGCGCGGCCGGATGCGCTGGTTCTGACAGCGGGTTTTCTGACCGACGAATCCGGCGCCGGAAGGAACGTTGCCAATATTCTCGGCTCACCCGACAAATTGCCGCGTACCTTGGTTATCCATCACCGCAAGGACGGCTGCAAGTTCACGCGGCCGGAAGGCGTCGCACCATTTATCAAATGGGCCGGCGGCAAGGCGCGCGTCGCCTGGCTCGATGGCGGCGAAAATGCCGGCGATCCCTGTCAGGCCAAGGGCCATCACGGTTTCGCCGGACTTGATGGGCGCGTGGTCGCGCTGGCGGCGGGATTTCGGTAGCGCACTGGTGGAGGGCGGCGCTGCATTCTTACTTCCCCTCTTCCCTTGAGGGAGAGGGTGGATCGCGCAGAACGAAGTGAAGCGCGAGCCGGGTGAGGGGTCAGTCTAACGTCGAGCTCGTAGCCCGGATGAGCGAGTGCTTCGCGAGCGAAACCCGGTGTCATCGTCGCTTCGGCGTTCTCGGGTTACGACTTGAATCGATTGGTGGAGCTTTGGATTGAATTTTATAACTGGCTCGACAATCTTGCCCGGGAGCGGTTTCCACTAACACCCATCTACTTTCTGACGCCCAAAGAATAGCTCAGTAGGTCAATTTCTCCCCCTTGACCCGCCCTCCACTCGGCGCTCCCCTGCGCCATGATGACCGAGTCCGATCGCCCCACCATATTCGCGCTCTCCTCTGGCCGGCCGCCGGTGGCGATTGCCGTCATTCGCATTTCCGGCTCGCGCGCGGGCCCGGCGCTGACCGCGCTTGGCGTCAAGATCCCCGAGCCGCGCAAGGCCGGGCTCGCCCGCATTCGCGATCCGCACTCCGGTGAAATCATCGACGAAGCTTTGGTGCTGTGGTTTCCCGGCCCGCATAGCGAGACCGGCGAGGATGTCGCCGAATTGCAGGCGCATGGCGGCCGCGCGGTGATCGCGGCGATTCTCGACGCGCTGGCGCAGATCGAAGGCTTGCGCCTGGCGGAGCCGGGCGAATTCACCCGGCGTGGCTTCGAGAACGGCAAGCTCGATCTCACCGCCGTCGAAGGCCTGGCCGATCTGGTTGGCGCCGAAACCGAAGGCCAGCGCCGTCAGGCTTTTCGGCAGATGAAGGGCCTGCTCGGCAATCGCGCCGAGACATGGCGTCAGCGGCTGGTTCAAGCACTGGCTCTGGTCGAGGCGCGCATTGATTTTTCCGACGAAGCCGATGTGCCGGAAGAGATGGTCGCGCCGGCGCTGAAAATTGCGCGCGAACTGAAGGACGAGATCGCAGCGGCTTTGGCCGATGGCCGGCGCGGCGAGCGGCTGCGCGAGGGTCTTGTGGTCGCGATTGCCGGGCCGCCGAATGCCGGCAAGTCGACTTTGCTGAACTGGATCGCGAAACGCGAAGCGGCCATCGTCTCGCCTTATGCCGGAACCACCCGTGACGTCATCGAGGTCCATCTCGATCTTGGCGGTTTGCCGGTGACCTTGCTCGACACCGCCGGCATTCGAGAGACGGACGACCCCGTCGAGCTGGAAGGCGTGCGCCGGGCGCGGGAACGGGCGGCGGCGGCTGATCTGGTGTTATGGGTGGTTGATGCCAGCGCGCCTGGGCCGGATATGGGGCCGGACGGCGAGCATGCGGTGCGACCCTGGCGGGTGCGGAACAAAATAGATTTGTTAGATCAAGAGGTTAGAAATAGTGAATCAAAAATCATTAATAGCGATACGAGGGAAAGCGAATTTCTATCGAGTAAGCTTTTGTTAAATGATGTGAATTTTGGGTTAACCGCTCAAAGTGAACCAAAGGTCGGACCTCTATTGGCCACCGGAGGCGCCCGCGGAGAGGTTGAACCATCAAAAAATGAACCTAGATTATATATTTACGAACATGAGTTCCCTGTTTCGCTTCGCACTGGACAAGGACTTGACGCCCTACTGGCTGAACTGGAGCGGTTTGCTCGCGAATTTCTGACGGGTGCCGAGCAATCATTGGTCGCGCGGGTCCGGCACCGTGAAGCGCTGGAAGCGTGTATGGCCGCGCTTCAGCGGGCAGAGAGTTTGATCGGCGCCGAGGATCTGCTGGCTGAGGAACTCCGGTCCGCCGCGCAGGCCCTTGGCCGGCTTACTGGCCGAGTGGATGTCGAGGACGTGCTGGACGTCATTTTCCGGGATTTCTGCATCGGCAAATAGCCGTTTCAGGCTCAAAAGGCGGCTTGTTTCACGTGAAACATTTGCCGCGCCCGGACTTTTTGACCGCTTCGCTATCCTTCGCTACAAGACCGCTTCCAATGGCAAATAGCTCAAACCAGTTCGACGTTGTCGTTATCGGCGGCGGCCATGCCGGCTGTGAGGCCGCGGCGGCGTCCGCGCGTATGGGTGCGCACACGGCGCTGGTGACCCATCAATTTGCGACGATCGGTGCCATGTCCTGCAATCCGGCCATTGGCGGCCTCGGCAAGGGCCATCTGGTCCGGGAAATCGACGCGCTCGACGGCCTGATGGGCCGCGTCGCCGATAAAGGCGGCATCCAGTTCAGGGTTCTCAACCGTCGCAAAGGTCCGGCCGTCCGCGGCCCGCGCGCCCAGGCGGATCGCAAGCTCTATGCCCAGGCGATGCAGGCCGAAATCAAGGCTCAGCCGAAACTTACAGTCATTGAAGCTGAGGCCGACGATCTCTTGATCGCCAACGGCCGCATTGTAGGCCTCGAGATGGCCGATGGCCGTGAGATCGGCTGCGCGTCGGTGGTTTTGACCACCGGCACGTTCCTGCGTGGCCTCATCCATATCGGCGAGACGCAGATTCCGGCCGGGCGGGTCGGCGAAGCGCCGGCGATGGGCCTGTCCAGGACCCTTGAGCGCTTCGGCTTTGCCCTTGGCCGGCTAAAGACCGGCACGCCGCCTCGCCTCGACGGCACGACGATCGACTGGAAGAGCCTCCAGATGCAGCCGGGCGACGATGTCCCGGAGCCATTCTCGATGCTCACGGACCGGATCACGACGCCGCAGATCGAATGCGGCATTACCCGGACGGTTTCGGCGACTCATGAGATCATCCGCGCCAATGTGCATCGCTCGCCGATGTATTCCGGCCAGATCGCCTCGACCGGTCCGCGCTATTGCCCGTCGATCGAGGACAAGATCGTCAAATTCGGCGAGCGCGATGGCCACCAGATCTTCCTGGAGCCGGAAGGTCTCGACGATACGACCGTCTACCCGAACGGCATCTCGACATCGCTGCCGGAAGAGGTCCAGCACGCCATTGTCGCGACCATTCCCGGGCTGGAAAAGGCCCGGTTTGTACGGCCCGGCTATGCCATTGAGTATGACTACGTCGATCCGCGCGAGCTTGAGCCGACCTTACAGACCAAGCGTTTGCCGGGCCTGTTCCTGGCCGGTCAGATCAATGGCACCACGGGCTACGAAGAGGCTGCGGCACAGGGACTTCTAGCTGGTCTGAACGCCGCGGCTTTGGCCGCCGGAAGTGCGCCGATTATGTTCGACCGCGCTGAATCCTATATCGGCGTCATGGTCGATGATCTCACGACGCGCGGGGTCAACGAGCCCTATCGGATGTTCACATCGCGGGCCGAATATCGCCTGCATTTGCGCGCCGACAATGCCGATCAGCGGCTGACCGAAAAAGGAATCGCGATTGGCTGTGTCGGCAGCGAAAGGGCCTCCCATTACGGCACCAAATCAATCGCCCTGAAGGAAGCCCGCACCTTTGCGAATTCGGTCTCGCTATCCCCGAAAGAAGCCGAGGTCCACGGTCTCACCCTCAATAAAGATGGCCAGCGTCGCTCCGCGTTCGAACTGCTGTCCTATCCGCATATCGGCATCGCCGATCTGGCCAAGTTCTGGCCGCAGCTCGGAGCGCTTCCAACGAAAATAGCCGAACAACTCGAAACTGACGCCAAATACGACGTCTATCTCGCGCGTCAGGCTGCCGATATTGCCGCCTACCGTCGCGACGAGGCCTTCGTACTACCGGACGACATCGACTACGTGAATTTGTCGGGCCTCTCGAACGAAGCCAGGCAAAAGCTGATCGCCAGCCGGCCGCGCACGATCGGCCACGCCGCCAAGATCAACGGCGTGACGCCGGCGGCGCTGACTCTGTTGGTTGCCTACGTGAAGCGCGGCCGCGGCAAACGGCCCGCGACGAAGAGCGCGTGAGCAAAGCCGGCCAGGGGCTCGATCTCGCCGCCGATAAAGCGCGCGCGCTAAAGATCACCCCTGTTTCACGTGAAACGCAGCGACGTCTTGAACTCTATGTCGACCTGTTGTTGCACTGGCAGCAAAAAACCAACCTGATCGCGCCGTCGACAATCCCAACGATCTGGACGCGCCATATTGCCGATTCCCTCCAGCTGCTCGATTTGGCGCCGGACGCGCGGGTCTGGGTTGACTTTGGCTCCGGCGGTGGATTTCCCGCCATCCCGGTCGCCTGCGCGCTCGCCGATAGACCCGGCGCTATCGTCCATCTCATTGAAAGTAATGGCAAAAAAGCCGCCTTCTTGCGCGAGGCGATCCGTATCACCGGCGTGCCGGCACAAGTCCATATGGATCGGGTTGAAAAATATACGTTGAGCCCTGTGAACAGCGTGGACGTTGTGTCCGCGCGGGCGTTGGCCCCATTGAAAGTCCTGTGCGATCAGGCGTTTGCTCTGATCGAGCGGGGGGCCATTGGCCTATTCCCGAAAGGACTAGATGTAGCGGCAGAATTGACCGAAGCCTCTAAATATTGGAATATCAACGCCACGACCGTGGCAAGCAAGACGAGCCCCGAAGGCTGCATCGTCATCGTTCGGGGACTCGAACCGAAATAGTGCGCGGCAAAAACGGAACCTAGGCCAATGAACGACACACCCACTCTCCCGCCGAGCGGCCCCGGATTTGGCGCCGAGTCGCAAGTCATCCCCTTCGGCAAACCCGCGTTATCTTCCGATGGTGGACGCCCGCGCGTCCTGGCCATTGCCAACCAGAAGGGCGGCGTC
>CAMAUC010000011.1 GCA_945861265.1 Rhizobium sp. Q54
CCCTTGCTGCCAGATATACCGTTGTCGGATATTTCCCGCACAACAGACCAGTTGTTTCTCTTACAGACTGCGCGAAGTTCAAGCGTTTGATTTTCAGTTGACTGCTTGAGCGTTGAAACCCGCGAATAAATGACTGCGCGCATGATTGATGTTTTTCCCTTGATGATTGACTTTCATCAAAAAGTATACACCAATTCAATACACCTTGCTATAAGCTATTGATAATAATACCAGAGCAGACGATTATGATTCCGCCGCTCTAACCAGCTGAGCTACCCCGCCACCGATCCCGGCGGTCCACCGGGATGGCGCGATATAGGGAGGCCGGACCGATGCTGTCAAGCAAGCCCCGCCGGCCGCACCGGTTTGCCGCTATTTCGGCGTGACGCTCGGGTCGCCGCCCGGCGAACCCGGCGGCGGGATCACCGGCATGGCGCCGCCCGGCGGCGTCGGTGCGCGGATTTCCGGATCGACCTGGCCGGGCGGGCAGATCACGCCGTTCGAGGCGGCGAGCTTGTCGCTTAAGTTTCGGCTGTCCTGTTTGCTGACGTCGATGTCGCCGCCCTGCCCGATCGTTGCTCGCGTACCGGGATGGGCGCAGGAGTTCGGATCGAGCTGTTCGGTTTTCGGCGCGACCGGGGCATTTGGCGTCGGCGGTGGCGATTGTGCCAGTGCGATTGACGGCGTGAGCGCGAGCGCCGCCGCGAACGCGATGAGGTTCCGCATATCCGCCTCCTTCGCACGCGCGCCTGCGCGTGAACGGAGATAACGGCTGGACCGGACCAAGGGTTCCGCTTGAAGTTGAATGGATTATGCGGCCTTTTGACCGGCCGCCAGCCGCGCGAAGCGAATCAAGGTGAAATTGCCGAGCGGCGGCAGCGGCCGGCGCTCGATCACCTCAACGCCGCCATGGCGCGCCGCCCAGTTCGACAGACGGCTAAACGAGAATTCCGGCCGCCAGCCAAGACGGCGGGCGATCGGCGAGAAGCACAATTCAAACAGCCGGCGCGGCCCGCTTTCGGCGCCGATGTGATTGACCAGAACAATTTCGCCGCCGGGCTTGAGCACGCGGATGAATTCGTCGAGCGTTTCTTCCGGATGCGGCACCGTAGTGATGACGAACTGCGCCACTACGACGTCGAAGCTCTGGTCCGGCAGCGCCATGCGCTCGGCATCCATCACCGACAGGCCATCGACATACGCCAGCGCCTGCGTATCGACGCGCTCCTGCGCCTTGCGCAGCATCGGCTCGGACAGGTCGATGCCGACGATGCGGTTGATCGGGTTGTAATCGGGAAGAGAAATGCCGGTGCCGACGCCGACTTCGAGAATGCGGCCGCCATGCGGGCCACAGTGGCGCTCAGCGGCGACGATCGCTTCGCCGCGGCCGGGCGCGAATACCCTGCCGAAGACGAAATCATAAATCGGCGCCCAGAGCGCATAAGCGCGCTCGACGCCATGTTTATCGAGATCGCCCCCCATCACTTACTTTACCGTCACGCGGATCGTCATTGCGGAAGTGGAACCCGGCAGCCGAAATGGCTGTAAAATCTTACCCTTCCGCGCCCACGCCTGCAATCAGTTCCGTGCGCGTCGCCGCGGCGGCCGCAACCGCGCTCTTGATAAAGCCGCCGCCGAGCACGCGGGCCTGGCCCGCCGGTGCGTCATAAAAGACGCAGGCCTGGCCGGGCGACACGCCGTGTTCGCCATCGACCAGTTCGATTTCGTAGCCCGAGGCACCGTGCCGAAGCCAGGCCGCCTGCGGCGGGCGCGACGAGCGCACCTTGACGAAGACTTCCAGTTTGTCGTCGGCCAGCAGCGCATCGAGATCGCCGCCGCCGATCCAATTGACGTCGCGCAGCACGATGCCGGTGGTACGCAAGGCCTCGCGCGGCCCGACGACGACGCGGCGATGTTCGGCATCGAGCTTGACGACATAAAGCGGGCTGGCGCCGGAAACCTTGAGGCCGCGCCGTTGCCCGATCGTGAAATGGATGATCCCGGAATGCTCGCCGAGCACCTTGCCGTCGAGATCGACGATTGTGCCGGGCTCGGCCGAGCCCGGCTTCAGGCGCTCGATAATGTCGGCGTAATGCCCGGTCGGCACGAAACATATGTCCTGACTGTCATGCTTGTCGGCTATGGCAAGGCCGTATTGGCGCGCCAATTCGCGCGTTTCCGCCTTGGTGCGGTCGCCCAGCGGAAAGCGCAAGGTTTCGAGTTGCTCGGCCGTGGTGCCGAACAGGAAATAGCTCTGGTCGCGTTCTTCCTCGCGGGCGCGATAAAGACCGCGGCCGCCGCCGGGCAGCGGACGCGAGGCGACATAATGGCCGGTGGCCAGGACGTCGGCGCCGAGTTCGCGCGCGGTGACCAGCAGATCCTTGAACTTGATCGACATGTTGCAGGCGACGCAGGGCACCGGCGTCTCGCCGGCGATGTAGCTCTCGGCGAAGCGGTCGATCACCGCTTCCTTGAAGCGGCTTTCATAATCGAGAACGTAATGCGGTATTCCGATACGCTCGGCGACGCTGCGCGCATCGTAGATGTCCTGGCCGGCGCAGCAGGCGCCTTTGCGGTGGGTGGCGGCGCCATGGTCGTAAAGCTGCAAGGTGACGCCGACCACGTCATAGCCCTCGGCCTTGAGCAGGGCGGCGGTCACCGAGCTATCGACGCCGCCAGACATGGCGACGACGACACGGGTGTCCTGCGGACGGGCGGCGAGGTCGAGGGAATTTGACATGATGCTTCTTACTATATGTGTCGGCGGAAGGCGCGCAATGAAAGCCCCCCTAAATCGGCTTTGAGACCGCAATAAGAAGGCCTCCGGTTCCCGCACCCCGGCAAAAGCTGCCGGAATACCTGCATCGGCTGCCGGGTGCGCGCTGGCGACAGACCGGCAAAATCATATCAAACTATTGATTTTATTTATCTTTTTATAGTGGCCTGACGATTGCAGATCATCGGGGAGAAATCCGGAGGTCTGCCTTGCCCCACGTTGCGTCCGATTTGAAGTCCCAATTGCTCAACCGCATCCTGCCGCAAGCCGCAAAGCCCGCCTTTGCGTCGGCTTCCCCGGCGGCGACCCCTTTCGACAGCATTCTGGACGAAACCGCGCGCCCGGCTCCCGAGCCGCGCCGCCAGCGGGCGTCCGATGACAATTCCCCGCGCGCCGACCGGCCGAAGCCGGCCGCTCGTCCCGACCGCGTCGCCAAAACCGACGACAGCGCCCGGCCGGCCGACGCCAAAGCCGATCCCAAGGCCGACGCGGCCACGGATGCCGATACCAGCAAGGCAACCGATGACACACCGTCGGACAGCGGCACCACCGGTCAGGCGACGGCCGGCGACGACGTGAAGGCCGCCACCGAGCAGACCGGCGAGGCCAAACCGGCCGACGCCGCGGCCAACGCCGCCGTCGCCGTGGTCATCGATCCGACGATCGCCGCCGTCAGCGCGCAGGCCGATGCCAACAGCGCGATCCCGGCCGAGGTGAAGACCAATACCAGCGCGATCGCTGCGACCGGTGCCGGGACCGCGGTCGCAACGACCGACCCGACGGCACAGCCCGAGGCGGTCCCCGTCGGGGCCGAAATGGCCAAGGCGGCGCCCGATGCGCTCGCGGCGCTCGCCACCAAGACCGACAAGGCCGAGACGAAAACCGATAAGAAGGCGTCGACCGACAAGCCGGCGACCGCCACCAAGGCCGCTGCCGGCAACGCCGCAACTCCCCTGCACACGGAAGCGACGGCGCGGCCCGCCGACAGCGAGCCGCATAAAGACAGCGTCGCGCATGTGCGCGCCGAAGAAACGGCAAATACCCATCGCGGCGCGGCTCCGGACGCGATCGCAACGGCCACTGCGGACAGTACCGCGACGGTCGCGCCGAAACCCGCCGACCTGACGCTGCCGCCGGCGATGACGGTGCAAACGTCAACGCAGAATGCGCCGGCGACCGCTGCCGCCGCGACGACTTCCGCCGCGCCGCTGTCGGCAACCGATCGCGCCGTGCCGATCTCCGGCGTCGCCTTTGAAATCACCAGCAAGGCGCTGGCCGGCAAGGGCCAGTTCGACATTCGTCTCGATCCGCCCGATCTCGGCCGCATCCATGTCCGCCTCGATGTCGATCGCGACGGCAACGTCATTACCCACACGGTCGCCGACCGCACCGATACGCTCGATATGCTGCGCAAGGACACCGCCGGCCTTGAACGCGCGCTACAGGATGCCGGCCTCAAGACCTCCGACAACAGCCTGCAGTTCTCGCTGCGCGATCAATCGGCCAACCAGCAGCAGAACCAGGGCGGCAACGCCAATACCGCGCACATCGTCGTCGATGACGAACAGCTTGCGGCGAACGAGCCGGCGCAACGCAATTACGCGCGCACCAACGCACCGGCCGGCGGCCTCGACATCCGCGTCTAGGGCGACCGGCTAAAGGATTCATGACCGATGAGTGTTATTCCAGTTACCAACTCGTCAACGCCGTCGGCAGCCAGCACGACCAGCACGACGACGGCGGCGGGCGCCGACAGCACGATGATCGCCAGCAATTTCACGACCTTCCTGCAATTGCTCACCGCCCAGCTCAAGAACCAGAACCCGCTCGATCCGCTCGACACCAACCAGTTCACCCAGCAGCTGGTGCAGTTCGCGCAGGTCGAACAGCAGATGAAGTCGAATGACCAGTTGACCAGCCTGGTGAATCTGGAGAAGAGCGCGCAATCGACAACCGCGCTCGCTTATGTCGGCGCCACCGTCGTCGTCGACGGCGCGACCACGCCTTTGACCTCGACCGGCGCGACCTGGAATTTCAATGTCGCCAAGCCGTCGACCGCCACGATCACGATCAAGGATGCGACCGGACAGACCGCCTATTCCGGCACTTTTGCCGGCACGCCGGGCACGATGAATTTCACCTGGGACGGCCGCGGCAATGACGGCAAGACCTGGCCAGCGGGCAACTATACGATGTCGGCGACCGCGGTTGACGCCAACAACCAGTCGGTCGCCATCTCCACGGAAGTGCAGGCGGTGGTGGATTCCGTCGACCTGACGCAGACGCCGCCGACCTTGTCGATCAGCGGGCAGAACTACACGATGGACAAGATCAAACGCATCGTGCGTCCGACCGCCACGGCGAACTGACCCCCGGCCGCCTTATTGTTCCACGCCCGAGCCCTCGTATGGTCCGGTTTTTCTCGATAATTGACGCGCACGCTGGCGCCGTGACGCGCTCCGCCACCACGGAGCTCGCCTCAGGCGTAACCAAAAGGTTAGCGAAAACCGGGCAAAGTTTTCCTGTTCCGCGCTGTAAGCTTAGGCAAATTTTAAGTCGGGCCTTGTAGTTATGAGGGCAGTAGCAGTCATCAGTAGAGTCTTTGTGAGTATTCCAATGACCGAACCCCACCGCCCGAGGGTAAAATATGTCATCGGGCCCGATGGCAGTCCGCTGACGATCGCGGATCTGCCGCCGCCGACAACGAAACGTTGGGTCATCCGCCGCAAGGCCGAGGTGGTCGCCGCCGTCCGCGGCGGATTGCTGTCCCTCGAGGAAGCCTGCGCGCGTTACACCCTCACCGTCGAAGAATTCCTGTCCTGGCAGTATTCGATCGACCAGCACGGCCTCGCCGGCCTGCGCACCACGCGCATCCAGCAATACCGCCAGTAGCCCCGCTACTTTAAATTCGAATTTTTTATAATCGCCGGCCCACAAGTCTCATCTTGTGGCCGGCGTTTTCACGTCCGGAAACCACAGCGCGCCGCCGTGATCCAAAGGCGCATAAACGCCCGCGCCAGCTGAATAATGGCGGCCGCGCCCCACTCGTTAACCAGACGCTAACCATATACTGGGCAAAACTTGCCGGGTACCGCGCGAACGGGCGCCACTCGGCTAGGACAGACCTGTGCAAGGCTTTTTCGATTTTGTGAAATCGCTGGGTGCGGCGCGAATGGCGGCGATGGCGGCGGTGACGCTGGCGCTCATCGGCTTCTTCGCCTTCCTGATGATCCAGATGACGTCACCGACCATGGTGCCGTTGTTCACCGATCTGTCGGTCGAGGACTCCAGCGCCATCGTCAAGGATCTGGAGCGCCAGGCGATCGACTATACCATCAAGAACGACGGCGCGATCGTGATGGTGCCAAAGGACAAGGTCGCCCGTCTGCGCATGAAGCTCGCCGAAGGCGGCCTGCCCAAAGGCGGCGGCGTCGGCTACGAAATCTTCGACAAATCCGACGCGCTCGGCGCCACCTCCTTCATCCAGAACATCAATCATTTGCGCGCGCTGGAAGGCGAACTGGCCCGCACCATCCGCGGCCTCGACCGCGTCCAGGCCGCGCGCGTCCATCTGGTGCTGCCGGAACGGCCTCTGTTCTCGCGCGACAAGGTCGAAACCACCGCCTCGGTCGTGTTGAAGGTGCGCGGCTCGCTCGAGCCCCAGCAAGTCCGCGCCATCCGCCATCTGGTGGCGACCGCAGTCAACGGCATGAAGCCCGAGCGCGTCTCGGTTATCGACGAGACCGGCCGGCTGCTCGCCGATGGCGCGGCGCAGGAAAACGCGATGGGCGGCGGCAGCGCCGACGAGCGCAAGACCGCTTACGAAAACCGCCTGCGTGCCCAGGTCGAAGAGATCGTCTCCTCGGTGGTCGGCCCCGGCAAGGCGCGCGTCCAGCTCAATGCCGACTTCGACCTCAACCGCGTGACGCAAACCTCCGACAAGTTCGATCCGGACGGCCGCGTCGTGCGTTCGAGCCAGACCCGCGAAGAGCAATCGGCCTCCAATGACGGCAAGGAAGGCGGCCCGGTCTCGGTCGCCGGCGAACTGCCGGGCACCAACAAGGATGGCAGCAGCAGCAGCGCCGCCGCCGGCCAGCGCGACCAGAGCAAGAAGACCGAAGAAATCGTCAATTATGAAATCTCGCGCACCACCAAGACCGAAGTAATCGAAGCCGGCCGCGTCAACCGCATCTCGGCCGCCGTGCTGGTCGACGGCCGCTATGTGAAAGACCCCAAAGGCGAGATGGTCTATCAGCCGCGCGCCAAGGAAGAGATCGACCGCATCGCCGCGCTGGTGCGCACCGCTATCGGCTTCGACGCCAAGCGCGGCGACCAGATCGAAGTGGTCAATCTGCGCTTCGCCGATACGGCGCCGATCCCGGTCGGCGAACAGCTCGGCTGGATGAAATATCTGCAGTTTACCAAGGACGACATCATGGGCGCCGCCGAAAAAGGCGTCATGGTGCTGCTCGGCCTGATCGTGCTGCTGATGGTGGTGCGGCCGCTGGTGCGCCGCATCGTCACGCCGGACAACCCGGCGCTGGGCAAGGCCGGCGCGGCCGGCATCGCCGGTGTCTCCGGCGCGCTGGGCGGCGGCGGCGTCATTTTCGGTCCCGATGGCCAGCCGCTACCCGGCGGGGGTGGCGGTCCCGGCGGCGGCGACAGCCTGACCAACACCAGCGGCACAAATATCTCCATCGTCGGTGGCGAAGACACCGTCGCCATTTCCAACCGCACGTCCGCGATGATCGACGTCGCCCGGGTCCAGGGCCAAGTCCACGCCCAGTCGGTGCAGAAGGTCGGCGAACTCGCCGAAAAGAATCCGCACGAGGCGGTCTCGGTCATTCGTAGCTGGTTACATGAGGACGCCGCCTGATGCCTTCAGCTTACGACAGGGAACAAAAAGCCGGCGACATCGACGAAGTCCGCGAGGACATTGGCGGCCTGATGGCCGAACTCGCCAGCCGTCCGCAGGTGTCCAAGACACGGCGCAAGCTCACCGGCCCGGAACGCGCGGCGGTGCTGATGCTGGCGCTCGGCGAGAATTACGGCGGCAAGATCTTCAGCATGCTCGACGACGACGAGTTGCGCGAGATTTCCATCGTCATGTCGCAGCTCGGCAGCATCGAGGCCGAGGAAGTCGAACAGCTGCTGCTTGAATTCGTCGGCCGCCTGTCGGCCTCCGGCGCGCTGCTCGGCAACTACGACGCCACCGAACGCCTGTTGCAGCAATATCTGCCGAAGGATCGCGTCGGCGGCATCATGGACGAAATCCGCGGCCCCGCCGGCCGCAACATGTGGGAAAAGCTCGCCAACGTTCAGGAAGAAGTCCTGGCGAACTATCTCAAGAACGAATATCCGCAGACCGTCGCGGTGGTTTTATCCAAGCTGCGGCCCGAGCACGCCGCCCGCGTTTTGTCGATCCTGCCCGAGGACATGTCGCTCGACTGCGTCGGCCGCATGCTGAAGATGGAAGCGGTGCAGAAGGACGTGATCGAGCGCGTCGAGCAGACCTTGCGCACCGAATTCATGTCCAATCTGTCGCAGAAGCGGCGGCGCGACGCGCATGAGGTGATGGCCGAGATTTTCAACAATTTCGACCGCCAGACCGAAACCCGTTTCCTGACCGCGCTGGAAGAAGAAAACCGCGACGCGGCCGAGCGCATCAAAGCGCTGATGTTCACCTTCGACGATCTGATCAAGCTCGACGCCGGCTCGGCGCAGACCTTGATGCGCAATATCGACAAGGACAAGCTCGCCATCGCGCTCAAGGGCGCCAACGAGAAGGTCCGCGAATTCTTCTTCAAAAACATGTCGTCGCGCGCCGCCAAGATGCTGGTCGATGACATGGGCGCGCTCGGCGCGGTGCGGCTACGCGACGTCGACGAAGCGCAGACGCTGCTGGTCAATATCGCCAAGGATCTGGCGGCGAAGGGTGAAATCCTGATCGCCAAGAGCCAGGGCGACGACGAGTTGATTTATTAGGACGTGCGCATGATCCCGAAAAGTGGGTACCGGTTTTCGGACAAGATCATGCGCAAATGGAAAAGCTAACGATGAAGCCCAGCGCCAAATACATGTTCGATGAGGACTTCGCCGGCGGCGGCGAAAAGCCGACCATTACCATGGTCGAGCACGAGCGCCGCAGCGCGGATGCCGAGTCTATCGCGCATCGCAAGGGTTTCGAGGCCGGCCAGGCGCAGGCGCGCACCGAGGCCGCCGACAGCATCGCGCGCGCGCTCAACCAGATCGCCGACAGCATGGCGCGGATCAACGCTGCGCTTGCCGGTATCGAGACCCGGCTGGAAATCGAAGCGGTGCAGGTCGCGGTCGCGGTCGCCGGCAAGCTAGCGCCGGAACTGGTCGCGCGCGAGCCGCTCACCGAACTTTCCGCGCTGGCCGGCGACGCATTCCGCCAGTTGGTGACGACGCCGCAGATATCGATCCATATCGGCACCGACATATTCGATGCCGCCAAAGAGAAGCTCGAAGAGATCGCGCGGCAGCGCGGCTTCGAAGGCCGGCTGAGCGTACAGCCGGACGCCTCGGTCGCACGCGGCGACTGCCGGATCGAATGGGCCGACGGCGGCGTCAACCGCGACACCGCCACGACCCTCGCCGCGATCGAAGACGTGGTCGGCCGCTATATCGCGGCCCGCGCCACGGCGCTGAATTGAACAGGCTTTTGGAGACGATGCGATGAGTGACGATGACACCAAGGTACCGCTCCCCGACCTCGAAAACGCCGAGGTTCAGGTGCAGGACGCCGGCTCGATCGCGCCTGTCGACCACGAGTCGGTGCATCGCGGCGCCGCCGATCTGGAAGCCCTGTTCGACGTACCTGTGCAGGTCTCGGCCGTGCTCGGCCGGGCGCGCATGGATGTCGGCGAACTGTTGAAGCTCGGACCCGGCGCCGTACTCGAACTCGACCGCAAGGTCGGCGAAGCCATCGATATCTACGTCAATAATCGTCTGGTCGCGCGTGGCGAAGTGGTGCTGGTCGAGGACAAGCTCGGCGTCACCATGACGGAAATCATCAAGTCGGAAAAGAACTGACGCCCGAGAAACGGGCGGCCATAACCTGGACTGCGGAGCAAGATCATGCGCCTTTTAATCGTTGGCACTTTGGGCGGACAGCTCACCATCGCGAGCAAGATCGCCATGGACAAGGGCGCCTCGGTCACCCACGCCGATTCAAACGATCAGGCGCTCGCCGTGCTGCGCTCGGGACGCGGCGCCGATCTCTTGATGGTCGATGTCGCGCTCGACATTCGCGACCGGCTCGACGCCGAACGCATCCATGTGCCGATCGTCGCCTGCGGCGTCACCAACGACGCGCGCGCCGCGGTCAAGGCGATCCACGCCGGCGCCAAAGAATACATCCCGCTGCCGCCCGATCCCGAACTGATCGCCGCAGTGCTGGCCGCCGTCACCGACGACAACCGCGAGATGATCTATCGCGACGACGCCATGGCCTCGGTGGTGAAACTCGCCCAGCAGATCGCCGGTTCGGACGCCTCGGTGCTGATCACCGGCGAAAGCGGCACCGGCAAGGAAGTGCTGGCGCGCTATGTCCACTCGCGCTCGCAGCGGGCCAAGAAGCCGTTCATCACCGTCAATTGCGCGGCGATCCCGGAGAACCTGCTGGAGTCCGAACTGTTCGGCCATGAGAAAGGCGCCTTCACCGGCGCGCTCGGCCGCCGTATCGGCAAGTTCGAGGAAGCCAATGGCGGCACGCTGCTGCTCGACGAAATCTCCGAAATGGACGTGCGCCTGCAGGCGAAACTCCTGCGCGCCATTCAGGAGCGAGTCATCGACCGCGTCGGCGGCGCCAAGCCCGTGCCGGTCGATATCCGCATCATCGCCACCTCCAACCGCGTCTTGACCGACGCGGTGCGCGCCGGCACGTTTCGCGAAGATCTGATGTTCCGGCTCAATGTCGTGAACCTGAAGATCCCGCCGTTGCGCGAGCGCCCTGCCGATATCGGCGAACTGGCCACGCACTTCATCAAGAAATATTCCGAGGCCAATGGCCTGGCCGTGCGGCCGCTGTCGGTCGACGCGCGCCGCGCGCTCAACACCGCGCGCTGGCCGGGCAATGTCCGCGAACTGGAAAACACGCTGCACCGCGCCGTGCTGCTGTCGAGCGGCGCCGAGATCGGCGTCGATGGCATCCTGTCGCCGGACGGTGCACGGCTCGATGCCGCGCGCGGCACCGGCATCGCCGAACAGGCGGCGATGGCCGCCGAACAGGTCACCCGCAGCCTCGTCGGCCGCACGGTCGCCGAGGTCGAGCGCGATCTCATTCTCGAGACGCTCAAGCATTGCCTCGGCAACCGCACGCACGCCGCCAATATTCTCGGCATTTCGATCCGCACGCTGCGCAACAAATTGAACGAATATTCGGCCGACGGCGCGCCGATACCGCCGCCGCATGGCGGCGAGATGCGCGGCGCGGCGTAAGTTTCGGATATTCAACTGATGGCAGCCGGCGGGACCCCTCGCCGGCTGTTTGCTTTTTGTGCAATGGAACCAGCCGCCCATCCCCGCCGTTAAGGGGCATGGTAAGGGCGCTCCTCTGTCACAACCCAAGTGCCGGCACGGACGGCAAGGACAAGGACAGCATCCTGGCTGCCCTGAAGCTGGCCGGCTATGAGGCATCCTATGTCTCGGTCAAGGATGACGATTTCAAGAAAACATTGGCCGACAGTGCCGACCTGATCGTCGCCGCCGGCGGCGACGGCACCATCGCCACCGTTCTGGTCAGTCTGCAGGACCGCACGCGCCCGGTAGCCATCCTGCCGCTCGGCACCGCCAACAATTTCGCCCGCTCTCTGGGCATTGCCGGCACGCCGCAGGAACTGGTCGAGACCTGGACCCTTGACCGGTATGTCGAGGTCAATATCGGCGCGGTGACCGGTTACTGGGGCACGACCTTGTTTCTCGAAAGCTATGGCGTCGGCGCGTTCCCCGCCTTCCTCGAGGACGTTTCCAAACGCAAGAAGCCAAAGGGCGCCGACAATCTGGCCAAAGGCCGCGAAGCGTTCCAGGAAGCGCTCAGGGATGCCAAGCCGTTTGACGTGATCGTCAAGATCGACGGAAAGACTTTCGAGAAAACGCTGCTCGGCGTCGAGGTCGCCAATATTGCGTTCACCGGTCCGGGCCTGCCGATCGCCGCCAAAGCCGACCTCGGCGACGGCAAGCTCGACGTCGTTTATTTCGAGACTGCCGATCGCAAGAAGCTGATCAAGTGGATCGACGCACCGCAAATCGACATGCCGCCGGTGACGCTGCGCAAGGCCACCAAAGTGTCGCTGACATGGACCGGCCAGCCGGCCCGCGTCGATGACGAATTTTTCCCGGCGACGGACAAAGAACAGACTGTCGACATCGTCTGCGAGGAGGCGCCGGTGCGCGTGCTGATGCCGGTAAAACATCCGGTGCAGAAGGCGCATGAGAAGAAGGCGGGGGCGGCATGAGCATCGCGGCCAAAGCCAACAAGTCAAAAGCGCCGTCGAAAATGCCGCCGCTCAAGGAAGTGGAGAAACAGCCGGCGCCGAATGCCGGCGTCGCCGTGCCGCGCGAGACCTTGCGCGAAATCGAATCCGCGGCGATCGAACTCGCCGGCATCGCCGGCGCAGAGATCACCAGGGCGGTCGGCGGCCTGCTCGCCGTGCGCTACAAGACCGCCGCCAGGGAAGACCAGTGGAAGGACCCGGTCTCCGAGATCGACCACAAGGTCGAACGCATCATCCGCGAACGCCTCGCCGAAAGCTTTCCCAAACACGACATTATCGGCGAAGAGAGCACCGAGCGCCCGGCCAAACACGATTTCATCTGGGCGGTAGATCCGATCGACGGCACGGCGAACTTCGTCAACGGCCTGCCGCTGTTCGCCGCTTCCATCGGCGTGCTGCACAAGGGCGTGCCGGTTGTCGGCGCGGTCTGGACGTCGGTAAGTCATGCGCTGCGCGCAGGCGTCTATCATTGCACCGCGGGCGGCAAGCTGCGCTTCGACGGCGCCGACGTGACGCCGAAGGTCAATCCCGACGTCAAGCGCCGCCTCGTCGGCGTGCCGGTGGCGACCGAAAGTGACGGCCAGTGGGACACGCGCAAGACCGGCTCGGCCGCGCTCGAATGCGCGATGGTCGCCGCCGGCCTGTTGCAAGCCGCGCGGTTTTCCTCGCCGAACATCTGGGACATTGCCGGCGGCCTGGCGCTGGTCTTCGCCGGTGGCGGTGTCGCGCGCCGCCGTGTCGACAAGGAATGGTTTGAGATGACCGCGTTCGAGCCAGCCAAGGATAATGCCGACCTGCGCTTCTGGCGCGGCAAGATCATCATCGGCGAACGCTCCGCCGCCGACACGATGTGCGACATTCACCGCGATTGACCTTGCAGAGCGAATGATCTTGCAGAGCGATTGACCTTGGCGCCGTCGAATCAAAAAGCCCGGACCAAAGTCCGGGCTTTTTGCGTTGCCAAGGCAAGCGACCAAATCGCGGTGCTATTTTCTCGCGGTTTTGAAAGCGGTATTAGACTGCTTCTCATCGTCACGCTGCTGGGCCGTGTCGAGTTCGACAGCCTTGGCCATGAGTTGATTGCTCATCGCCTCGAGCTGATCGGCCATTGCACGGCCAGCACGTGCTAATTGCACGCATTGGTCGGCACAGTCGATCAGATAGTGTTCGGTGTTGTTCATGATGACCCTGTATGATTTGCACCGCATATGAGAGTCTTCGCCGTGTATACAACCCGCCGTACAATCAAAATTCATGTCGTTGACGCAACATTATGACTATGCCGACGGCGCCCCGCTTCATTTATAAGATTTGCCCGGAAACGATGTGGCGCGCCGCCGAATCCGACCGTGTCTTCCGCGGCTCCGCCGTCGATGCGCAGGACGGCTTCATCCATTTTTCGACCGCCGAGCAGGCGGCCGAGACCGCGGCCAAACATTTTGCCGGCCAGACCGGACTATTGCTTGTGCAGGTCGAGAGCGCCCGGCTTGGCGACCGTCTGCGCTTCGAGCCGTCGCGCGGCGGCGCCCTGTTTCCGCATCTCTACGGCGATCTCGAACTCGCGGTGGTGAGCAAAGTCGAGCCGCTGCCGCTCGGGCCGGATGGCCGGCATCTCTTTCCGCCGCTGGTCTGAGTGTATTTGAATACCGGCCTTGCGTTTTGGGCGCGGAACAGGGCTGCCGCTGGCGGATTAGTGCAGTGCAGCAGAGGCATCGCAAAGGCATTTCATGACCGCCCCGTCAAACTCCTGGTCCCGCATCCACCCTTCGGTCTTCCACAGCGCCGCCGGACCTTTGCGCGTTACCGAATCGGCGCTGCGTCCGGGCGGCGCGGTGCGTTATCGCTGTCCGCATAATGACAGCCTGGTGCTGGTGACCGACGAGGCGGCCTCGGCCGAACTCGATCGGCCCACGGCGCGCCTGCGCTGTGCTGCCTGCGGCGAGATGCACTTGCTGACGCAAGAAGGCATGTAAAAATCGGACAGCGGCGTCGCCGCCGCGCGGCGTTGTCGGCTGCATAACCGCACTCTAATCTTCGCCCTTAAGCCGGACCGCAATTTCGCGCCGGCAGGGGGGCTCGATGCGCCGATTATTTGTTGTCTCAGTTGCCATGCTGTGGAGCGCGGTCGCCGCCTTCGCAGCCGAACCAATCGGCTCGTACAAGGTCGAAGGCGCCAATCCGGGCGGCAAGGGCCAATATACCGGCACGGTCTCGGTGACGAAAACAGGCGAGACCTATCAGGTCATCTGGGTCGTTCTCGGCACCCGTTATGTCGGCACCGGCATCGGCAACAAGGATTTCCTCGCCGTGTCCTACAAGTCTGGCAACGACACCGGGCTTGCGCTTTACAGCGCCGACGGCGGCAACTGGGTTGGCGTCTGGACTTATGCCGGCGGCAAGGAACTCGGGCCGGAAACCTGGAAACGCAACTAGCCTCGCAAGCCATCGATGACGCCGGCGCGACCGTTGTTCGCGGCGGCGTCACGGTGACGTGACCACGCGCGGCACATCCGCCGCGCCGTCCGCTCCGTATCACTTGATGTCTCCGCCAGCCGGAAGGGGACATCAACCAAGGACGGAGCAACAATGAAATTTTTCAGCAAGACTGCACTCACCGGGGCCGCGCTCGCGCTCGCCTTCAGTGCCACCGCTTTCGCGCAGACCAAGATGGTCGGCGGCGCCGAAATGTTCCCGACCAAGAACATTATCGAGAATGCCGTCAACTCGAAGGATCATACGACACTCGTTGCCGCGGTGAAGGCCGCCGGCCTCGTCGATACGCTTTCCGGCAAAGGCCCGTTCACGGTGTTCGCGCCGACCAATGAAGCTTTCGCCAAGATGCCGGCCGGCACCGTCGAGACGCTGCTCAAGCCCGAGAACAAGGCCAAGCTCACCAAGATCCTGACCTGTCACGTCGTCGCCGCGAATGCGATGTCCGGCGCGATCAACAAGATGATCAAGGACGACGGCGGCGCGCACAAGGTCAACACCGTCGGCGGCTGCGTTCTCACCGTCAAGATGAACGGCGACAAGCTGCAGATCGTCGATGAGAAGGGCCAGACCGCGACCGTGACCATCGCCGACGTCGCGCAGTCGAACGGCGTCATCCACGTCATAGACACCGTGCTGTTGCCGGCCAGCTGATCCCCGACAGCCCTGGCAACAACAAGAGCCCGCCGCGACGTTCGCGGCGGGCTCGATCATTTTTTTAATGGCGCGTGCTGCGGGACTTTACGAATGTGCCGCCGCCAGCCGCGCGTTGCCGCTAAAGACACGGCCGAGCGCATAGGCGCCGTCGCCGAGCAGAGCCTGCACGCCCGACGCGACGATCAGGAAGGCGGGATATTCCCAGCCACCGTTCGGATAGGAGAATACAAAGCCGTTCGGAATATGCACCTTGAGCGCGCCGAGCAGGATCGGCAGCATCAGCAAAGCGATCGCGCGGGTTTGCACACCGAGGATCATCAGCGCGCCGCCGCCGATTTCACCGGCGACGACGAGGTAGGCGGTCCAGCCGGGGAAGCCTTGCGACTCGAAAAAGCCGGCGGTGGTCGGCAGGCCGAGGGTCAGAAGCTTCCACAGGCCGTGTGATAGAAAAATGGTGCCGAGCGAAAGGCGCAGCGCGGTGGCGGCGTAGTCGTTGTTCTGGGTCGGGCGGTTCATGGCAGGTCTCTCTGTGCGGGCGGGTTTCAGCGCCGGGGCGTCGGCTCGCTTTGGCGGCGGCCCGGATCAATCTCTGTGCCGCCAGATCTAGACGATGCATTTTTGCAATGCGATAAGCATTGCTGCTAATCGTATTTGCGTTTTTGCAATACGCCGCCGAAGGAGGCGCCGATGTTCGCCTGGGACGATCTGCGCTTAGTGCTGGCGGTGTCGCGTACCGGCAATCTGCAAAAGGCCGCGGCCGCGCTCGGCGTCAATCACTCGACCATGTTTCGCCGCCTCAACGCTCTCGAGGCCGACCTCGGCACCAAGCTGTTCGAACGGCTGGCCACCGGCTACCGGCCGACCGACAGCGGCCAGAGCCTGCTGGAGACGGCCGAGCGAATGGAGACCGAGGCGCTGGCGCTCGACCGCGACCTGTCCGGCCGCGACACCCGCCTCACCGGCACGGTGAAGGTGACCGCGTCCGAAACTTTGGCCTTCGGCGTTCTGACCGGCGAGATCGCGCGGCTGCGTCAGGCCCATCCCGGCATCGCGGTCGAACTCCTCGTCGATAACCGCGTCCTCGATCTGTCGCGGCGCGAGGCCGACGTCGCCTTGCGCGCGGCGCGCCCGGCGCAGGGCGACCTGTTCGGCCGCAAACTCGCCGACATCGGCTGGCGCTTCTACGCCGCCCCCGCCTACCTCACCGACCGCGGCAAGCCGCGCGCCTTGCGCGATCTCGACAAGCATTCGCTGATCGGCTGGGGCGAAGCGACGCAGCCGACCAAAGCCGCCGCCTGGCTGGCCAGGAACCTGGGCGCGGCGAGCGTCGGCTATCGCACCGGCAGCCTGGTCAACCAGTTCATGGCCGCCAAGGCTGGCATCGGCCTGGCGTTGCTGCCGACCTATCTCGGCGGCGGCGACGCCGGTCTGGTGGCAATATTGCCGCCGCTCGCCGATCTGAGGACAGAACTGTGGCTGGTGACCCACCGTTCGCTGAAAGACACCGCGCGCGTTCGCGCCTTCATGGACATCGTCGGCGACGGGGTGAAAAAGCGGCTGGCGCAGCTCATGCGCGTCTGAGCCGCGGGCACTTCCCGACGTCCGTTAACCTCGCGCTAACCATAAACTGGGCAAACTTTGCCGGGTTCGGGGCGTCCGCCCCGCGTCCTGTCGTCCGCGTTTTTGAAGCGGCACACCCGGGTAAGCAATGACCGACATTTCCGCCGCTCCGGCCCCCGCGACCAGCGGCTTCAAGATCCCCAGCCTGAGCGCCATGGGTGAGGCGATCCGAAAAGGCGATATGGGCCTCGCCGTCGGCGTCCTGCTCATCCTCGTCATCCTGATCCTGCCTTTGCCGCCAATCCTTCTGGACATGGCGCTGGCGGTTTCGATCATCCTGTCGATCCTGATCCTGATGACGGCATTGTTCATCCAGACGCCGCTCGAATTCTCGGCCTTCCCGACCGTGCTGCTGATCGCGACCATGCTTCGGCTGTCGCTCAATCTTGCCTCGACCCGTCTCATTCTCTCGCACGGTCATGAAGGCCCGAGCGCCGCCGGCCACGTCATTGAAGCCTTTGGCAATTTCGTGATGAGCGGCAATTTCGTCATCGGCATCATCGTCTTCACGATCCTGGTGATCGTCAACTTCGTCGTCATCACCAAAGGCTCGGGCCGTATCGCCGAAGTCGCCGCGCGCTTCCACCTCGACGCCATGCCGGGCAAGCAGATGGCGATCGACGCCGACATGTCGGCCGGCCTGATCGACGAAAACGAAGCCCGCGCCCGCCGCAAGACTTTGGAAGCCGAAGGCGGCTTCTTCGGCGCCATGGACGGCGCCTCCAAATTCGTGCGCGGCGACGCCATTGCCGGCCTGATGGTCGTGTTCATCAACGTCATCGGCGGCATGATCATCGGCATGGCGCAACAGGGTCTGCCCTTCGCCGAGGCCGCGCGCACCTACACGCTGTTGACCGTCGGCGACGGCCTGGTGACGCAGGTCCCGGCGCTGATCGTCTCGACCGCCGCCGGCCTGCTTGTGTCGAAGGCCGGCATCGCCGGCTCGGCCGACAAGGCGATGATGAAGCAACTGTCCGGCTACCCGAAGGCGCTCGGCATGTCCGGCGGCGTCATGCTGATCATGGCGCTATTGCCCGGCATACCGTTCCTGCCCTTCGTGTTTCTCGGCGGCGGCGCCTCGGCGCTGGCCTATGTCTTTCACAAGCGCGCCAAGCTCGTCGCCACCACGGAAGCGACCAAGGCCGAGACCGAAACCAAGACCGCGGCGGCGGCCGAAGAACCGATCGCCACCGCGCTCAAGATCGACGATCTCAAGGTCGAACTCGGCTACGCCCTGCTGCCGCTGGTCAATTCGCCGGACGGCTCGGACCGCCTGACCGAGCAGATCAAGGCGCTGCGCCGTTCGCTCGCCGGCGAGATGGGCTTCGTGATGCCGGCGGTGCGCATCCTCGACAACGTCAACCTCGATTCCAATTCCTACGTCATCAAGATCAAGGAAGTCGAAGCCGGCAGCGGAAAGATCTGGGCCAATCAATACATGGTCATGGATCCGGCCGGCGGCCAGGTGAACCTGCCGGGCACCCACACCACCGAGCCGACATTCGGATTGCCGGCGACCTGGGTCGACGCCAGCATCAAGGAAGAAGCGGCGATGCGCGGCTACACCGTGGTCGACGCCGCCACCGTGCTGTCGACGCATCTGACCGAATTGCTCAAAGGCAACATGTCGGACCTGCTCTCCTATGGCGAGGTGCAGAAGTTGCTCAAGGACCTGCCGAAAGAACAGAGCGAATTGCTCAAGGACCTGGTGCCGACGCTCATCACCACCTCCGGCATCCAGCGCGTGCTGCAAATACTGCTCGGCGAGCGCGTCTCGATCCGCGATCTCTCCACCATCCTCGAAGGCATCGCCGAAGGCGCCGGCTCGACGCGC
This sequence comes from Rhizobium sp. Q54, assembly GCA_945861265.1. Classification (GTDB taxonomy): domain Bacteria; phylum Pseudomonadota; class Alphaproteobacteria; order Rhizobiales; family Xanthobacteraceae; genus Pseudolabrys. The sequence goes on from CAMAUC010000011.1 coordinate 18,896, forward strand.
AACCCGGCCACCTTGGCCGAACACGTCCGCGCCCGAATCTCGCGCCAGATCTGCGCGCAATACACCAGCCACAACGGCTATCTGCCGCTTATCGCCATGTCGGCGAAGTGGGAGCAGGCCTTCGCCGAGTCGATCGTCGGCCAGGGCGACGACCGCCATCTGGCGATGCAGCCGTCGCGCCTGTCGGAGTTCATCACCGCGGTGCGCGAACGGTTCGAGGCGGCGGCGCGCGAAGGCGAAGCGCCGGTGCTGGTCACCTCGGCCAGCATCCGCCCTTTCGTGCGCGGCATCGTCGAGCGCTTCCGCGCCCAGACGCCGGTGATCTCGCAGTCCGAAATCCACCCGCGCGCGCGGTTGAAGACGGTCGGAAGTATTTAACGCGACGGCACTCACGCGGCGCAATACCTGCCTTGTTGACCCATCTCAATAGAGACCGGGCAGCCGTCGGCTACCTAAACCTATACAATCGCAGTTACACCGCGCGCTGGTCGGTCCAGGGAGGTATCCCATGCTTGAATACGATGTGATTGCGCGGCGCGTCGATTCACATGGCAGCGTAGCCCAGTGCAAAGAGGCTGAGATCGTCCTCGACACCGACATGAACGGCCGCGCCGACGCCTTCAATCCGGCGGAACTGCTTCTGGCCGCGATTGCCGCCTGCATGATCAAGGGAATCGAACGGGTCGCACCGATGCTCCAGTTCAATTTCCGTGGCGTCGAAGTCCGCCTTCATGGCGCTCGTCAGGACAGTCCGCCATTCATGGCGGCGATCACCTATGATCTCATCGTCGATACCGACGAAGATGACCGGCGTCTCGAATTGCTGCACCAGAATGTTCGAAAATACGGGACGATCTCGAACACGGTCGCCGCCGCAACGAAGCTCGAGGGGCGGATCATACGGCGTCCTTCATGAAACCATGATTGAGTGTGACGATGGCCGCTGACAAACTGGCGCTCGATCTGACGCTCGTGCTGCCGCACATCCCCGACGAGCGGGATTCCTGCGTCGAGAGGCTGGTTTCTCTGCTCAAGGGCGAGAACATCGATCGGGCACACGTCATTCACGAGGACGGCAAAGCGCGGCTATGCCTGCACTACGATTCCGACCGGATCGGATTGGCGGAAGTACGACAATTGGTCGCCGCGGCCGGCGCCGCGATCGACAAGCGCTATGTGCATGATAGCCTTCGCATCGAAGGCATGGACTGCCCGACCTGCGCCAACGTCATCGAGCACGCCCTCGGCCGTCTCGACGGCGTGCTTGAAGCCAAGGTGAGCTACGCGGCCGAGCGGCTGCGCCTGGAATATGACAGCGAACAAACGTCGCACCGGGCGGTGAAGCGCCGCATCGAAGCACTGGGCTATCACGTCTTCGCATTGGAAGCCGACGCCGGATGGTGGGTAGAGCATCGCGAGTTGGTTTTCAGTTTCACCGCTGGCGTGCTGCTGCTTGGCGGCTGGCTCGGCGGGCTCGCGGGCGCGCCATTCGCTGTATCTCTTGGATTCTATCTCGCCGCCTATGCATTCGGCGGCTTCTTTACTGTACGCGACGCAGTGCAAAGCCTGTGGACGCGGCGCTTCGATATCGACACGCTCATGCTGGTCGCGGCGGTGGGGGCGGCGATCCTGGGCGAATGGGCGGAAGGCGCCCTTTTGCTGTTTCTATTCAGCCTCGGCCACGCCCTTGAGCATTTAGCCATGGACCGCGCGCGCCACGCGATCGAAGCGCTGGCCGATCTGGCGCCGAAGACGGCGCTGGTGCGCCGCGATGGGGCGGAACTCGAAGTCCCGGTCGCGGAATTGCTGCGCGGCGACATCGTCATCGTCAAGCCTGGCCAGCGCCTGCCGGCCGACGGCAAAGTCACCGAGGGCAATTCCTCGGTCGATCAGTCGCCGGTCACCGGCGAGTCGGTTCCGGTGGACAAAAGCCCCGATGACGTCGTCTTCGCCGGCACCGTCAATGGCGACGGCGTTCTGCTGGTCGAAGTCACCAAGCTCGCCACGGAAAGTACGCTGGCGCGCATGGTGCGGCTGGTCTCCGACGCGCAGACGCAGAAATCGCCAACCCAGAATTTGACCGACCGTATCGAGCGCATCTTTGTGCCGGTCGTGCTGATCGGCGCCGCTCTCCTGATCGCCGTGCCGCCGCTGTTCGGCTTTCCCTTTGCCGAGTCCTTTTATCGCGCGATGGCGGTGCTGGTGGCGGCTTCGCCCTGCGCGCTTGCTATCGGCACGCCGGCGGCGGTGCTTTCGGCCGTAGCCCGCGCCGCGCAGCTAGGCGTACTGATCAAAGGCGGCGCGCATCTGGAAAATCTTGGCCGATTGACGGCGATTGCCTTCGACAAGACCGGTACGATTACCGAAGGCAAGCCGCGTCTCACGGACATCGTCGGCTTCGACGCGACGGAGAATGACGTTCTTGCGCTGGCAGCCGCACTGGAGAGCCGCAGTGGCCATCCATTGGCGCAGGCCATCGTCGCGGCGGCCCGCGAGCGTGGGCTGCGCTGGAACGAGCCCGCGGACTTTGAGGCGGTGAATGGCAAGGGCATACGCGCAACTCTTGGCGCGCGACGCATCGAGATCGGAAATCTGAAGCTTTTTGCAGACGAGGCGATGAGCGCGGACGTGTCGGCGCAAGTCGAACGACTGGAAGCCGCCGGTCGCACGACGATGCTGGTGCGCGCGGATGGTCGCTTCATCGGTATCGTCGGGCTGATGGATACCCCACGCGCCGGCGTGGCGTCCGTATTGGCGGACCTGCGAGCATTGGGCGTTACCAAGACAGTGATGCTGACAGGGGACAACGAGCGCGTCGCTCGTGCGGTGGCGCAGACGGTAGGTCTGGAAGACATTCGCGCCAGCCTGTTGCCCGAAGACAAGATCGCCGCCGTAGCCGATCTCGTAAAAGAGTATGGCCAGGCGGCCATGGTCGGCGACGGCGCCAATGACGGGCCGGCGCTCGCCCGCGCCACGGTGGGCATCGCCATGGGCGGCGCCGGCACCGACGTGGCGCTGGAAGCCGCCGATGTTGTGTTGATGGGAGACGACCTCGGCAGACTGCCATTCGCTGTCGGCTTAGGCCGCGCGGCGCGAGCGATCATCCGCCAGAATCTGTTCATCGCACTCGGTGCCGTTGCGCTGCTGATACCGGCGACTCTGTTTGGCTGGGCCGGCCTCGGCATCGCCGTGCTGATTCACGAAGGCTCGACGATTGTCGTCGTCGTCAATGCGCTGCGATTGCTGACTTACGCTGCTTCACCGGCACCGTCCGCGCCGGGATTCCGGTGATCGCGCAGAGCGAAATTCACCCACGCGCCAGAAGCCACATCACGCCGGAGGCGTGGCGCTCGCTGCTTTCCGCGCTTCAAATTGTGAATACGCCTCGAACGCATGACTCGCATACATGGCCGACGGCCCGGCACCCATATAGATGGCCATGCCGAGAACCTCGGCCACTTCGTCCCGCGAGGCACCTTGCTCGAAGGCAGCCTTGACGTGAAACGCAATGCAGTCATCGCATCTCACGGCGACAGAAATAGCGAGTGCAATGAGTTCCTTCGTCTTGCTGTCGAGGGCCTTGCCTGACAGCGCGGCCTGAGCCATATCGGCAAAGGCCTTCATAACCTCCGGAGCGCCACCGCGAAGATTACGCAGCGGCCCCGTCAGGTCCTTCACGAAATCGGGCCATTCTTTCATCGGACAAATTCCAATTTTGCCAATTGCGTTTTGGCTGTGCTGCAAACCTGAGGATACTTGGCTAATTCCAAATCAGCCTCAAGCTTTTGACATGTATCAACCCGCAAGCTCGAAGCGAGGCGCTACTCGAGGCGTCGGGAACCCGCAGGATGCTCAAGCGCGCGAAACCGCGGCGCGCAAAGGCGAAGCGCCAGCCCTGATCGGGCAACGTCCGCCCGGTCGGCCAAAGCAACTCGGTCACAGTTGATTCGTTTCGAACTTGCCTCCAGCCATGCCGTCGGCTTCATTGGCATAGACGCGCAATGTCGGATATCATACAATGTACCATCATCGGCGGCGCAAAGGCCGGCGCGGTGACTGAGAGACGCATTGTGCTCCCATCCGTAAGGATCCGGAAACGTGGCATCTCGCTTCCCGAACTCGAAGTCCCGCACGCCGGGCAAACGCGGCAAGTCAGGCGGCGCGGCGCCGTTCGATCCGGCCAATTATCTTGAGACCGTGGCCAAGGGCCGCACGATCTCCCTGCACAAGAAGAAGGGCATCATCTTCAAGCAGGGCGACGATGCCGATTCCGTCATCTATATCCGTTCCGGCCAGGTCAAGGTCACGGTCGTCTCCGCGGAAGGCAACGAAGCCATCGTCGCCATTCTTGGCGCCGATGAATTTCTCGGCGAGGGCTGCCTGATCGGCCAATTGAAGCGGCTGGCGACGGCCTCGGCGATGACCGATTGCACCGTCATGCAGGTCGGCAAGGCTGAACTTCAAAGGGTGCTGAAAGACGAAGCTACCTTTTCGCAAATGTTCGTCACACATATTCTGGCGCGCAACGAACGCATTCAGGAAGACCTTGTCGATCAGCTCTTCAACTCGACGGAAAAGCGGCTTGCACGCGTGCTCCTGCTCCTGGCGAATTTCGGCAAGACCGGCCGGCCCGAACCGATTATCGGCAAGATCAGCCAGGAGACGCTGGCGGAAATGATCGGCACGACGCGCTCGCGCGTCAGCCATTTCATGAACAAGTTTCGCAAACTCGGCTTCATCGCCTACAACGGGCACATCGACGTGCACAGCTCGTTGCTGACCGTGGTGCTGGCCGACAAGGGACGATCGGTCGAGCAGGCATTGTAGCGCGACGCCGGCGGCAGCCGCGCCAACAATATGCAGCGACAAGTGAGCGAATTCGCACAGTATTGATCCAGCCCTTCCCTTAGCCTCGACACCTCTAGAGTGTGAGTCAATTGGAGGAAATCATGAGAAAGACATTCTTGGCTTTGTCCGCCGCGGCGGTCATCGCGCTCGGCACCATCGCGGCGCCGACGCCGAGCCGCGCCAACGGCCTGGTCGTCGCGGCCATTGTCGTTGGCGCCGTTATCGCCACCTGCTTAGTGGTCCAAGCGGTCGCGCACCCGGCCTATGCCACCGACGACAGACGGGGGCATCGCCGACATCACCGCCGGCATCACCGGTATCGCGCGAACTAAATCGCCGCCGGACCGGCATCAACCGACAACAAAGGCCGCCGCACAGGCGGCCTTTGTTCAATCCGTGACCGACGACAACGGCACATTGACGACGAGTCACTTCGACGCAGCTATTTCAATGTGTCCTGTTTAGACCAGATTCGACGTTTGTTGCTTGCTAGCCTTTCCGGCAGGGGACGCAACTGCGTCGGAGGACATGATGCGCGCTTTATCGCTCAGCTATCGCGTGAATCAACTAGCATTCGCAATGTCGGGGACAATGTTTCAACAGCCAGCGGGTTGCCCTCTCGAATCATGCGCCGCGCTCCGGAACGGCACGGTGGAACTGGAGCGGCTCAGGCAAGCCGAAACCGATCTATCGGAGTCGCTGGCACGCGAGCGATTGCTGGTGGAGCAAAAAGACGAACTGATCCGTCATAAGGACCTCCTGAACCGCGAGTCCGATCACCGGCTGATGAACGGCCTTCAAATGGTCACCAGCCTGTTGTCGATGCAAAGCCGGGTAACGCAGGACAAAGAGGCGGCGGCTCAACTGCGGATCGCGTCCAACCGGGTCGCCACCATCGGCAGCGTCCACCGCAGCCTGCACGCTTTGGACCACATCGACAGCGTGAATTTAACCGCCTATCTTGAAGACTTGTGCAGGGACATTGCCGGCATGCTGGGCGGCGGCGAAGGCGGGGGGAACAGTCTCTCGGTCGAAGGCGCGCCGCTGAAAGTGCGAAGCATCACCGGCATTCCACTCGGCTTTATTGTCAGCGAAATGGTGACAAATTCGGCTAAATACGGGGCCGGCAAGATCGTCGTTCGCGTGGCGGCGGACGCCGGCGACGGCAACACCGTCTCGGTCTCGGATTGCGGCGCCGGATTGCCGAAAGGCTTCGATCCAACCCAATCGAAAGGTCTCGGGATGCGAATCATCCTGTCGCTGGTGAATCAGATCGGCGGCCAGTTGCGTTTCTCGGCCGGCGATGACGATCGCGGCACCCGGTTTACCGTCGGGTTCCGCGGATAATGATACCGTTCGGCCGCGGCCATTTCCATAAACTAAATTGCCAAACTTTCCGGCGGGTTTATCGCTGTCTTTCGTAACCACGTTCCTACAGCCGCTCTTTAATGTTTAACAGTTTCAATGCCGGCGGGGAACGGGCGCCAACAACGGCTCTCGAAACCGGCATGCGATGTCCGCGCTGCCGGCATACGGACAGTCCGCGGTTAGATGAGTTTACGCGCCCGCCTATTGCTGCTCGTCACTTTGGCAACTTTGGTGCCGGCGATCCTGTTGGGCATTCGCTTCTTCCAGAATCGCGCGGCGGAAATTGACGCTGCGCTGGCGAGACTGGCCACGATCGCCAACAACGTTACCTACGATCTCGACGAGAAAATTCAGGGCACCGCGCAACTGCATTTCGGCTTGGCGCGCGCCGTCAACCTCGACAACTCCAGCCGGGCGGAATGCTCGGCATTCCTTTCGGCGGTGCGTGAAGAGTACGCGCAATATACAGGCATATTGACGATTGCCCCGAACGGTAAGTTGTTTTGCGATTCGTTGCGGACCGACCGCGACCTCGATCTCACCGACCGCGACTATTTCAAACGGGCGCTGGTGACGAAGGACGCGGTGACGATTCAGCCGGCTTTCGGCAGACTCACCGGCATATCGGTATTGCAGGTCGCTTACCCCGCCCGCACCCCCGAAGGCGAACTGAAATTCGTTTTGCTGGCTTCGTACAACCTGCAGAAGTTCATCGACTTCCATATCCTGCGCCTTTCCGGCGCCGTGGATATCTTGCTGGTCGACAAGGCAGGCACCGTTCTGGTGTCGCCGCACAGTGAAACCTGGACCAAGCCGAACGGCACGTCGATCGAGAATACGGATCTATTCCGGCTCGCGGCCGGGAAAACCGACGGTCGCGCGCGCGAAGTGACGGGTATCGACGGCAGTACGCAGTTCTGGGCCGTGGTCGAGACCCCCGCGATCCGAGATGCCGGCCTCTATGTCATGGTCGGCATGCCGAGGGACGGTCTGGTCGCCGCCGCGAACAAGCGGCTGTACGAAGACCTCGTGATCGTCGGCATTATCGCCTTGCTGCTTTTTGCCGGCGTCTGGACGCTGGCGGAAATCAGCGTCCGCCGTCAGGTCGGCCGTATCGCGGCGATGGCCAAGACGCTCGGCGCCGGCGACCTCGGCGTGCGCATACCCGCGCCGTATCCGACCGGCGAACTGGGCCTGCTGATGCAGGAATTGAACGCTACCGCGCAATCGCTGCAAGGCCAGCATGCCGCGATCGACGAGTTGAACCGGAAGCTCCTGCAATCGCAGGCGACAGAGGCAAACACCAAGATATTTCTCGATAGCGTCATCGAGCATATTCCCCTTTCCATATCGGTAAAGGTGGCGTCCGAAAATTCGCCGAATGCGCGCGACTGGCAGGTCACTCTTGTCAACAAGGCTTATGAAAATCTCACGGGCGTTTCTCGCAATACGCTGATCGGAAGATCGGTGCGCGAAACATGTCCACCGGACGTCGGCGAGAGGATAGCCGATTTTGACGAAGAAGTTTTGGCATCCACTACGGTCATGGTCGCCCGCGAATTTCCTGTCTTCACACCCGCGAATGGCGCGCGAGTTGTCACGTCGAAAAAGGTCGCCATTCGCGACAGCGGCGGCGAAGCGCGCTACCTGCTGACGGTGATGGAAGATGTCACCGAAAAGCGACGCTCCGAAGAGAAGATTGCGTATCTGGCGCATCACGACACGTTGACGGATTTGCCGAACCGGGCGGCCTTCAATGCCCGTTTCGCCGAAACGCTTGAACAGGCGGCAGCGGCGGGCAAGCGCTTCACCATCCTGAGCATCGACCTCGACCGCTTCAAGGAAACCAACGACGTCTACGGTCATGCCGCCGGCGATGCGCTGTTGCAAAAAGTCGCCCAGCGCATGCTGGTGGCCGCGCAAGGCACATTCGTCGCCCGCATCGGCGGCGACGAATTCACTCTCATCCTCGCCGAGGGCGAACAGCCTGCGGCGGCCGAGGCCGTCGCAGGGCGGCTGCTCGCCGCCTTCGCCGACGAGTTCCTGATCGACGGCAAGCCCATCCAGATCGGGCTGAGCATCGGCGGCGCCGTCTATCCGGCCGACGGCACGGACGCCAAGACGTTGATGGCCCATGCCGACGCCGCGCTCTATCAGGCGAAAGCGGCGCCGCATATGTCGCTGTTGTTCTTCCAGCCGGAAATGGGCGCTCAGTTGCAGGAGCGGCACAATCTGCAACTCGAGCTGCGGCAGGCGATCGCGCAAGGTGAGCTTGAGTTGCACTATCAGCCGCAATTCCACATCACCGGCGAAGTCATCGGCTTCGAGGCGCTGGCCCGCTGGCAAAGTCCGACGCGCGGCATGGTGCCGCCCTCGACCTTTATCCCGGTCGCCGAGGAATGCAGCCTCATTATTCCCCTTGGCGAATGGGCCTTGCGCGAGGCGTGCCGCGAGGCGGCGAGTTGGGCCGAGCCGCTGGTCATCGCGGTCAATGTCTCGCCGATCCAGTTCCATCACGGCGATCTGCCGGGCCTGGTTCACGCCATCCTGCTGGAGACCGGGCTGGCGCCGGCGCGGCTCGAGCTTGAAATTACCGAGGGCGTGCTGATCAACGACTTCTCCCGCGCGGTGTCGATCCTGCGCCGGCTCAAGGCGCTCGGCGTGCAGATCGCGCTGGACGACTTCGGCACCGGCTATTCGTCGCTGTCCTATCTGCACGCCTTCGCCTTCGACAAGATCAAGATCGATCGCGCCTTCATTTCCGATCTGGAACACAATCATCACTCGATGGCGATCGTTCGCGCCGTCATCGGGCTCGGTCACAGCCTCGAGATTCCGATCCTCGCCGAAGGCGTCGAGACCGAATACCAGCATGGCTTCCTGGTGACGGCGGGCTGCGACCAGATCCAGGGCTATCTGGCCGGCCGCCCGTTCCCGATCGAGCGTTACTCCGAGTTGACCGGCGGCCAGCCACCCATCGCGCAGACCGGCCGGTCGATGGCCGCGCACGGATAAGGATAGCCGCGCGCGATCGAATGGCGCGGTTTGATAAAGTCGCAGCCACGCCCTACGCTGCCATCCCTTCACTCCGCCGCGCCGTTCGGCGCCTGGCACGGGCAGTCACCGCGATGGCGAACGATCCCGAGGCTTACGATTACATTGTCGTTGGCGCCGGCAGTGCCGGCTGCGTGCTGGCGAACCGATTGACCGCGTCGGGACGCTATCGCGTCCTGCTCTTGGAAGCGGGTCCGCGCGATCTGCATCCCTGGCTGCACATTCCGCTCGGCTACGGCAAGCTGTTCACCGACCGGCGCTATAACTGGTGCTACCAAACCGAGCCGCAGGCTGAATGCCATGGTCGCAACGTCATCGCGCCGCGCGGCAAGGTGCTGGGCGGTTCAAGCTCGATCAACGGTCTGATCTATATCCGCGGCCAGGCCGGCGACTTCGACCACTGGCGCCAGCTCGGCAATGCCGGCTGGAGTTATGACGATGTCCTGCCCTACTTCCGCAAGGCCGAGGATAATGAACGGGGCGCCGACGAATTCCACGGCGGCGACGGACCGCTCGGCGTCTCCGATGTGCGCGACGAGCATCCGCTCGCCAAGGCCTTCATCGGCGCCGCCGTCGAAGCCGGTCATCGCCGCAACGACGACTTCAACGGCGCGGCGCAGGACGGCGCGGGCTATTACCAGACCACCATGCGCGACGGCGTGCGCTCGTCGACCGCGGCGGCCTATCTCAAGCCGGCGCGCGGACGCGCAAAACTGCGCGTCGTGCCGGAGGCGCTCGCCACCCGCATTCTGTTCGAGGGCCAGCGCGCCAGCGGCGTCGAATATCTGCGCGGCGGCGAAACGGTGAAGGCTTTCGCCGGCGGCGAAGTTATCGTCGCATCGGGCTCGTTCAATTCGCCGCAGCTCCTGCAATTGTCCGGCATCGGTCCGGCCGAACGCCTGCACGCACTCGGCATTCCGGTCATCGCCAACCTGCCCGGCGTCGGCGAAAACCTGAGCGATCATTATTTCGGCCGGCTGATCTATCGCTGCCATGAACCGCTCACGCTCAACGACGCGGTGCGCGACTGGCGCCTCGGCGCCGCCGCGGTGCTGCGCTACGCGCTGTTCCGGCGCGGCTATTTCGCAATTCCGGCGCTGTCGGCCGGCTGCTTCGCCCGCGTTCTGCCGTCGGCGGAGACGCCCGACATCCAGCTGTCGATCGCGCTCTATTCCATGCGCAATCTTGGCGACAGCCTCGATGCCTTTTCCGGCGTCAGCGGCATCTTCACCCTGCTGCGTCCGGAAAGCCGCGGTTCGGTGCGGATCAAGTCGAGCGATCCGCGCCAGGCGCCGGCGATCGATCCGAACTACCTCGCCACGCCCAAGGACCGCGAGACGTTGGTGGCGGGCGCCCGGGCGCTGCGGCGGATTTTCCAGGCGCCGGCGCTGGCCGGCCGCATGGCCGAGGAGGTCGAGCCTGGACCGGATTGCGATACCGATGCGGCCTTGCTCGACTTCATCCGGCGGCGCGGCTCGACCGTCTATCATCCAGTCAGCACCTGCCGCATGGGGCCGGACCCGTTGTCGGTGGTCGATGAAAGGCTGCGCGTGCGCGGCTTTGCCGGGCTGCGGGTCATCGATGCGTCGATCATGCCGGCCATCGTCTCCGGCAACACCAACGCCGCCACCATCATGATCGCCGAGAAGGGCGCCGATATGCTGCTCGCCGACGCTCGGAGTGCCTGATATCGGGGATCAGCCTTGCGCGTGGCCGAGGCGGTCTCAGCGCATGAAATGTAGCCAAATGGCCATCGAATACGGTAGGCTGCATTTAAGCATATTCGCGCCCGCCCCTGTAAAGCCACGAATTCGCGCCTATATAGAGGCAACCCCTCATTCTGCCCGGTCGCCGGGTGTTTCGGAGATTCATCGTGAAACCATTCGATTTTTCCGCTCCGGCGGAGTTATTTCCGTCGCGTAACCGCAAGATCGCCAGCAAGGTCCGCTATCGCCGTTTCGATACCGCCGCCGACGCCATTCGCTTCGCGGTCGAGGAACTGCCGGAGCCGCTGCTGCTCGGCGCCTATATCGAAATCAACGAGGCCCGGCTCGGCCACAAGGACATCCGCGCGCTGTACGATTGCGACAGCTATCCGCTCCCGAAGGCGGTCGTCGCCGCGCCGGCCGAAGCCGCTGTCGATGCCTGAGTGCTAAATCGGAAATCCCGCGCATTTGCGCGGGGTTTGACGGTTTTCGCCATTTCGTATATGAAAAAACCGTTGAAACTTTAGTTTTCGGTTAGGCCTTGCTGCGCTGCCCGTTTGGGCGCTTGTCAACGCACCCCCAAAACCGGTGTTTCGATCGCACAGGCGACCATCGCCTGGGCGCATCACAACGCAAGCAGCGCATAACGCAAAGGTGCCACGATGGCGACAGGTACGGTCAAGTTCTTCAATACCCAAAAGGGTTTCGGCTTCATCACTCCGAGCGACGGCTCCAAGGACGTGTTCGTGCACATCAGCGCCGTCGAGCGCGCCGGCATGAGCACCCTCAACGAAGGCCAGCGCCTGTCGTACGAAATCGTCACCGAGCGCGGCAAGCAGGCCGCCTCCAACCTGCAAAACGCCTGACCGACGCCATCTCTCTTCTATAGAGCAGCGGAACGCCCGGCCTCTGCGCCGGGCGTTTTCTTTTCCGCGCGAGACGACAACGTCTTAAGACCAAGAATGCGAGCATGCTTATGACCCACAAATTCGCCAGCGGCCAGGATGTCTATTACGAGCCGACATTCGGCAACGCGGCGGCGCGCGGGCAATACAAGGTGGTGCGGCCGCTGCCGGTCGAAAACGACAACCGTTTGTCCTATCGCATCAAGAGCGTGGCCGAGAATTTCGAGCGCATCGCCGAAGAGCACCAGCTCAGCCAGAGCGAGTAGCGCCAGCCGGCGCGCCTCGATCAGCTGCCGGCAAAGGCCGCGGCATTTCATCGCCAAAGGTACCTGAGCGCTTTGCGATGCCGCCGCCATGGTGTTGCCGCGTGCGCGTCTCAGCACGCTCTCCATGACCTTTCACCGTTCCGTGATGTGACCTCATGGAACTGCGGCAGGCCGCTTACGTTACCCCCACGAACAAGGATGAATCTTTCTCAAAGGCCGGAGCAAGTGCGTCCGACCCTTGGAGGATGCCATGAACTGGTCGATGTACACCGCCGATCGTCACACCCACCTGAAGATCGTGGTAGTCGGGCTTTGCGCCGCGCTGCTCATCGCCGTCATCGGCATCTCAGCCCGCGAACTCAATCTCGACGTCGATATCATGACGTCGCAGGGGCCCAGTGCTTATAAAGCCGGCGCCCCGGTGGTTTTCACCAGCCGCGATGGCAGCACCGTCATTCGCTAGATATTTCGAGCCTCCCCCAGACTGGCGCGCCGATGTTCGGCGCGTTTTTTTTGACGCGTCGCAGCGTCAATCGACCGCCCCGCCGCCGGCGACCAAGCCCTTGCATCGCCCGGCAAATGCCGCAGGGTGATGCCATCCAGCGAATCGCGACGCTGCCCCAACGGACGGAAGCCAAACCCGCCATGCCGCGCCACCGCCTGCTCAAAGCCCTGCTGCCGTCGCTCGTCATCGTCCTGGCGGCCGCAACGCCGGCACGGCCGCAGGGCGCGCCGTTCGGGACGACAGCCGCGTCATCGGATTACCAGGCGCGGCTGGCCGCCTATCTGCGGGTGCGCGAGCCCTATGAGCAGCGGGCCACCGCCTATTGGGACGAGGTCGCCGCCAAGCGCCGCATCCGCAACGACAAGCGCCGCGCCCGTGAACCGATCCTGCTCGAGGATTATGTGCTCGAGCAGCCGCCGGTCTATTCGGGCCCGCCGCGCCCGGTCGATCCGAACGCGCCGCCCGGCCCCGCGCCGGGCGAAGCGCCGCCAATCCCGCTGCTCGCCGATTTTCTGGCCAATGCGAAAGCGCATTTCGACTTCGTGCCGGACCGGCCGCAAAGCGAACTCGACTTCAAGCGCGCTTATGCGCGGGCGGCCAGCGCGGCCGGGCTGACGCGCGAGCAGATCGTCGGCGTCTATGCTTTTGAAACCGGCGGCAACGGCACCTATGACATGCAGGCCGGCGTCACGCCGACGCGGCCGCGCGCGATCTCGCCGGCGGTCGGCTACAACCAGTTATTGTCGACCAATACCGTATCGATCCTCGCCGAACATGGCGCCGATATCCTCGCCACCTTGCGCGGCAAGGCCAAAAACATGAGCGGCCCGGCCAAGGTGTCGATGGAGCGCAAGATCGAGGCGCTCAAGCGCATGGTCGCGCACAGCCGTACCGGGCCGCAACGCTGGGTCGACTGGGACAAGATGGCCAAGAATACGCCGGCCGGCATTGGCATTCATGCGGCCATTCTCGATCGCGACATCGGACCGATGTTGCAGGTGCAGAAGCTGGCGGCGTCGCTGCATTTCGCGCGCATGAAGGGCTACACGGCGACGCTGACCGCACCGGAACTGGAGTTGATGAATCTCACCGGCGACTCGACCGGCCTCGACATGGTGATGATGCCGCATGCGTTTCGCACCCGCGTGCCGACCGCCAATTTCTTCCAGCAGCGCGGCTATGACCGCAATCCGGTGGCGCGCCGCACCGGCGTCGTCGCCGGCTTGATCGCCGACATGGAAAGCCAGATGGCGCGCGGCGCGCAAAATCCCGGCGCCCGCGAACTGGCGGCGGCGTTTTAAAACGCTAATTCAGCAACACCCGCGGCAACCAGAGCGACAGCGCCGGGATATAGGTGACCAGCACCAGCACGATCAGCATGGGTATGTAGAAGATCATGATGCTCTTCGACACCGCCTCCATCGACACCTTGCCGATGGCGCAGCCAACCACAAGCGTCGGCCCGACCGGCGGCGTCAGCAGGCCGATGCCGAGGTTGAGGATCATGATAATGCCGAAATGCACCGGATCAATGCCGAACATCTTGACCACCGGTAGGAAGATCGGTGTGCAGATAAGCAGCATCGGGGCCAGGTCCATGAAGGTGCCCAGCACTAGCAGCAGAATATTGATCAGAAGCAGGAACGTGTACTTGTCGTTCGAGATGGTCAGGAAGAATTGCGTCACCTTCGCCGGCACCTGCATGATCGCCATCATGTAGCCGAAGGCGATCGAGAAGCCGATCATGATCATCACCATGCCGACGGTGCGCACGACGCGCCCGATCAGCAGCGGCAGTTCGTTCCACTTGTAGTCGCGATAGATGAACATCGTGACCAGGAACGAATAGATGCAGGCGACCGCAGCGGATTCCGTCGGCGTGAAGATGCCGCTGAGAATGCCGCCGATGATGATGACGACCGTCAGCAGGCCCCAGAATGCCTCGCCGGCGATCGTGACGGCCCGGCGCAGCGGTATGACCTCGCCCTTGGGGAAATTGTCGCGCCGCGCGATGTAGAAGCACAGGATCATCAGCGACAGGCCGAGCATGACGCCCGGGATGATGCCGGCGATAAACAAGTGTGCGACCGAGATCGTACCGCCGGCGGCGAGCGAATAGATCACCGCGTTGTGTGACGGCGGGATCAGCAAAGGCTGCAACGAGCCGGCAATGGTGACATTGACCGCGAAGAGCCGCGGATAGCCGGCCTTGATCATCTGCGGGATCATCACGGAGCCGATCGCCGCCGTGTCGGCGACCGACGAGCCGGAGATGCAGCCGAAGAAGGTCGAAGCCAGGATGTTGACCAGGGCCAAGCCGCCGCGGATGAAGCCGACAAAGACCTTGGCGAGATTGACGATGCGCGTCGCCATGCCGCCTTCGGCCATGATGCCGCCGGCCAGAATAAAGAACGGAATCGCCAGCAGCGCGAAGTCGTCCATGCCGTCGGAGGTCTTGAGCATGATCGCTTCGAGCGGCATATCGACGTACAGCGCCGCGCCGATCGCCGCGAGGCCGAGCGCATATGCAACCGGCATGCCGAGCAGACACAGAACCGTGAAGCCGCCAATGAGAATGAAGATGTCCATGGCGCCTACTCGGTGCTGATCTGGCTGATGGCGTCGTCGGAAGGCTGCTCGAACAGGTTCGAGACCCACAACCGTTCGATCACGAACAGCGCCGTGATCAATCCGCCGATCGGGATCGGCAGATAGGAGACACCGACCGAATACCAGGTGAAATCCGAGATGGTCTGGTGCCATGTGGCCTGCACCAGCTTGATGCCCCACCAGAACATGAACAGGTTGGTACCCATCATGCACAGTTCGATGGCCCAGCCGATCACCAACTTGGCCTTGCCTTCCAGCATCATCGGGATGACCGCGACGCCGATATGCAGGTTTTCGCGGTAGCAGATGGCTGCCGCGAGAAACGAGAACCAGACCATCAGCAGCACGGCCATCGGCTCGGGCCATGACGAGGCGCTGTTAAGGACGTAGCGCGTGAACACGCCCCACGGAATCATCAGAGTGATCGCTACCAGACAAAAGCCGGCGATGATCATGCAGAGGCGATGAAGCGCATCCATCAACCGGATGTATTGCGCCTTGATTGCCCGGACGTCGCGCGCCTTCATTCCCCGGTCCTTTTCCCCCGCACGTACGGGCCGGCCTGTCCCCTTGAGGGAAAGGCCGGCACGCAGTGTCGCAACCGTTTCTGTTACTTGACGGCCTGTACGCGCTCGATGAAGGCCTGCAGCGGCTTGGCGTGCTTCTCGTAGACCGCTTGCTTGACGGCGGCGGCCATCGCGGTGTTATCGACCGGAATGATCTCAACGCCGTTCGCCTTCATGTCGGCGATCGACTTCTTCTCGAACTCGGCCCACAGGGCCCATTGCTCTGTCTGGGATTCCTTGGCCGTCTTCATGATGAGGTCCTGGTCCTCCTTCGACAAGGTCTGCCAGGTCCGCTTCGAGAACACGAGAATTTCCGGAATGATGAGATGCTGCGTCATCGAATAATATTTGGCGTAACGATAGTGCTGGCCGGACGCATAGCTCGGCTCGTTGTTTTCGGCGCCGTCAACAACGCCGGTCTGCAAGGCGTTGATGAGCTGGTCGTAACCCATCGCGACGCCGTTGCCGCCCATGGCATTCATGGTGTCGACGAAGATCGGATTGCCCATCATGCGGATCTTTAAGCCCTTGAAGTCTTCCATCGTCTTGATGGGCTTCTTGCTGTTGTAGACATTGCGTGTGCCGCCGCTCATCCAGGCCAGCCCGATCAGACCCGCGGTCGGGTGATCGGAGAGCTTCTTGAGCATCTCGTCG
Source organism: Rhizobium sp. Q54 (assembly GCA_945861265.1). Taxonomy (GTDB): domain Bacteria; phylum Pseudomonadota; class Alphaproteobacteria; order Rhizobiales; family Xanthobacteraceae; genus Pseudolabrys. The sequence continues at coordinate 35,378 of CAMAUC010000011.1, forward strand.
CCGATCGGCCCGAGTACGACCTTCTTCATGTGATCCGGGTCGCGGAACACGAAAGGCAGGTTGAAGGCGTTGAGTTCGGGCACCACCGAGCCCATCGGGCCGAGGCTGATGCGCGCGATCTGCAAGGCGCCGACCTGCGCCTGCTCGATCATTTCTTTTTCGCCGCCGAGCTGCATCGAAGGAAACATCTGAATGCTGATGCGGCCATTGGTCGCCGTTTCGAGCTTCTTGCCCATGCGCACCACCGCTTCCACGGTCGGATAGCCGAGCGGATGCACGTCCGTGGCCTTCAGCACGATCTTCTGCTGGGCGATCGCCGGGCTCGACGCGAATGCGGCCGCCGCGGCCAATACGCCGGCGGCAATGATTGCTCTGCGTGTCGTCATTTTATGTAACCCTCCCTCTGGATGTTTTGTGTGTTCTTATTTTTTTATACTGCGGCGAACAATTTCACATTCAACCGGCGTATTGATCGCTCCGGCGTCGCGTGTTATTCGTCAGATGATATGATGACAAGACTGGTGGGCACCGGTCAATACACGGGATCGACGTTTGACGAAAAATCTTTCCTCGCTTCGGCCGATCGAGGCGCCACGCGGCTTGGCCTCCGAAATTGTCACGCGGCTCACCGCCGACATCATCAGCGGCAAACTTTTGCCGGGCTCGCGGCTGCCGACCGAACAGGAGATGATCGCCGCCACCGGCGTCAGCCGCACCGTCATCCGCGAGGCGGTCGCGGCCTTGCGCGCCGATAGGCTGGTGGTCAGCCGTCAGGGCATCGGCACTTTCGTCGCCGAGCAGATCCGCCGCCCGTTCCGCGTCGACTTCGACGAAAGATCGTCGCTGCGCGACGTGCTCAACGTCATGGAATTGCGCACCGGCGCCGAGGTCGAGGCGGCCGGACTTGCCGCCGAACGCGCCACGCCGGCGCAGATCAAAAAAATCGCCGATCGCCTCGCCGCCATCCAGAGTGCCATCGATCGCGGCGAGACCGCGGTCGATCAGGACTTCGCCTTTCATTGCGAAATCGCCGAAGCCACCGGCAATCCGCAATTCAAGGGCTTTCTCGAATATCTCGGCAGCTTCGTCATTCCGCGCCAGACCGTCTGGGGCCGCTCGGCGCCGCTGCTCGGCCGCACCAATCTCACTTCGTTCCAGCGCGAGCATGAGCAGATCCTCGCCGCGATCCGCGCCGGCGCCGTGCAGAAGGCGCGCACGGCGATGCGCAGCCATCTGGAGAACAGCAGGCTGCGGCACGAAAAGCTCGCCACCGGAATGGCAACCAAGTAGGCCACTGTCATGAAAAAAATTCTGATTACCGGCGCCGCCGGCGGCATCGGCACGCGCATGCGGCAAATGCTGCCGGCGGTCTATCCCGATATCCGCTGGAGCGACATCCGCAAGCCCGACGATCTGAAAGCCGGCGAGGAATTCGTGCAGGCCGATCTGGCGCAGCTCGATCAGGTCGAGGCTTTGTGCAAAGGCGTCGACGGCATCGTGCATTTCGGCGGCTTCTCGGTCGAAGGCCCGTGGGAGACGATCTTGTCCGCCAACATTATCGGCTGCCGCAACATTTACGAGGCCGCCTATCGCGCGAACGTCAAGCGCGTGGTCTTCGCCTCCTCCAACCACGCTGTAGGGTTCTATCCGCGCAGCCAAAAAATCGGCGTCGACGTCACCGTGCGCCCGGATTCGCGCTACGGCGTCAGCAAGGCCTTCGGCGAGGCGATGGGCGCGCTCTATGCCGACAAGCACGGCCTGCGCGTCACTTGCCTGCGCATCGGCAATTTCGGCGACATACCGCTCGACGTGCGGCGGCTGTCGATCTGGCTCAAGCCGGACGACTTGGTGCAATTGATTCGCATCGGTCTGGAACATCCCGACATTCATTTTGAAATCTTCTACGGCTGTTCCGACAATGCCGCCGCCTGGTGGGACAACAGCAACGCCAGGAAGTTCGGCTACAGGCCGACCGGCCGCGCCGAGGAGTTCCGCGCCCACGCCGAAGCCGAGCAAGCCAAGATCGCCGCTGATCCGGTCGGCGACAAACTGCAGGGCGGCACCTACCCGTCCGACGAATACGACGCCGACAAAAGAGCGCGCTGACGGAACCCGCCGAAAAGGGCCCGTTCAATTACCCCATGCGGCGCAATGCCGCTCTGTGCTAGGCTTGCCGTCCATTCAAGCGACGCTGGGGCCATTCATTTGCTGAGCTATACGCGCGACCAGGACCAGACCTTGACGCTGCCGGCCGAGTTATTCGGCTACCGTTTGCTGACCGACCCGCGGCTCAACAAGGGCACCGCCTTTACCGACGACGAGCGCACCGCGTTCGGCCTACACGGCCTGTTGCCGCCGACGGTGGTCAGCATCGACGAGCAGGTCACGCGCCGGTTGCAGGCCTTTCGCGAATTCCACACCGATCTCGAGCGCTATGCCTTCCTGCGCGACCTGCAGGACACCAACGAAACATTATATTACGCGCTGCTCGGGCAGAACGTCGAAGAGCTTTTGCCGATCGTCTATACGCCGACCGTCGGCGCCGGCTGCAAATCCTTCAGCCGGCTGTTCCGCAAACCGCGCGGCCTGTTCCTGTCGATCCCGCACCGCGACCAGATCAAGCAGATCCTGGCCAATCCGCTGTTCGACAAAACCGAGGTCGTCGTCGTCACCGACGGCGAGCGCATTCTCGGCCTCGGCGACCAGGGCGCAGGTGGCATGGGCATCCCGATCGGCAAGCTCGCGCTCTACACCGCCTGCGGCGGCATCGATCCGGCGACCGCGCTGCCGATCCTGCTCGACGTCGGCACCGACAACGAGGATAACCTCAACGACCCGCTCTATATCGGCTGGCGGCACAAGCGCGTGCGCGGCGAGGAATACGACTCATTCGTCGAGGAATTCGTCTCGGCGCTGAGCGCGCGCTGGCCGCATGTGATGCTGCAGTGGGAAGACTTCGCCAAGGGCAACGCCACCCGCCTGCTCGACCGCTATCGCGACAAAATGTGCAGCTTCAACGACGACATTCAGGGCACCGCCGCGGTCGCCACCGGCGCGCTGCTTGCCGCCATCAATGTCACCGGCGTGCCGATGTACGAGCAACGCATCGCCATTCTCGGCGGCGGCTCGGCCGGCTGTGGCATCGCCAGCCTGCTGATGACCGCGATGGTCGATGCCGGACTCGAAGCCAAAGACGCCGCGCGCCGCTTTTATCTGGTCGACAAGGACGGCCTTCTGGTCGAGGGCATGAGCGATATCGCGCCGTTCCAGCAGCCGTTTTTGCAGCCGCGCGCGTCGCTGGCGCACTGGAACACCGGCAACCCGAACCGCATCTCGCTGCTCGACGTCATCTACAATGCCAAGCCGACGGGGCTGATCGGCGTCTCGGCGCAAACCGGCGCCTTCACTGAATCGGTGGTGCGCGCCATGGCCAAGCACAACAAGCGGCCGATTATTTTCCCGCTGTCGAATCCGAGTTCCTGCGCCGAGGCGAAACCCGCCGATATCGAGCGCTGGAGCGAGGGCCGCGCCATCATCGGCGCCGGCTCGCCGTTTTCGCCGATCAAGCGCAACGGCAAACCGTTCAGCGTCGATCAATCGAACAATTCCTACATCTTCCCCGGCGTCGGCCTGGGCGCCATCGCCACCCACGCCAAACGGATCACCGACGGCATGTTCATGGCCGCCGCCAAGGCGCTTGCCGAAATGTCGCCGGCGCGCGCCAATCCGGACGCCAATCTCTTGCCGCGCGTCACGCAATTGAGCGAGGTCGCCATCGCGGTGGCCATCGCCGTAGGCAAGCAGGCCTTTGCCGAAGGCATCACCTCGCAGGTGACCGCCGACGGCATCGAAGACGCGGTGCGCACCAAGATGTGGACGCCGCGTTACGTTCCCTATCGGCGCGCCGGGGCGAACACGTGATAAAATCGTTCGCCCTGTTGATCTTGCTCGTCTCGCCGGCCTTGGCGCAGGATATTCGCGGCCTGGAAAACTGCACCGCCGAAAAACAGATGGAGCGGCGCACCGGCTGTCTTCAGGCCAATGTCGAACTGCTGCAACAGTTGCTCACCAAGCAGACGCGCGCGGCTGACGACAGATTCAAAGCCGACAAGGCTGAGATCGAGTCGCTCAAGGCGCGGCTGACAAAGCTGGAAGCGGATCTCGCGCAGTTGAAGGCGAAGCCGGTCGAGCCGGCGGCGAAGAAATAACTAAGTTCTTCGCTTCGCGCGCGGTCTTTCGTCGCGCACCAATTCCATCGCCGCCTGCCCCGCCGCTTCCGCATAAGATGCGTCGCGGTGCGTCAGCATCGCCGAAAAGGCGCCGTCGAACAGCAGCATCACCTGACGCGCGCGCATCGCAGGCGCATCGAGCCCGGCCTGCGCGAAGCGGCCGGCGAATTCGGCTTCCAATTTCTTCTTGTGCGCGGCGCCGGCCTTGAGCGCCGGGTGTCCCGGCGTCGTCACCAGTTCGGCGGCGGTGCGCAGGAAGCCGCAGCCGCGCCATTTCGGATGGCGGCCGAGCCGCGCCAGTTGCGCGAAAACCGCTTCGATTTTGTCGGCCAGAGTCCCTTTGGCCGCGTCCATCCAGCCCATGACAATGACAATGGTCGGCTCGTCGCGCGCGGCGAGATAGGCGGCGATCAGATCGTCCTTGCTGCGAAAATGATAATACAATGTGCGCTTGGTGAGCCCGGCGCGCGCCGCGACATCGTCGACGCTGACGGCGCGAATGCCATGGCCATAAAACAGCTTGCTGGCGGCGGCGACAATGCGGTCGCGGGTGGTGGCGGCGTCCTTCGGCATGGCGACAAAGTATACTGACTAGTGAGTGTACGCAAGACGGCGGCTTTGCGACCTTGGCGCATCAGCTGTAACCGCCGGAGAACCGCCATGTCCGCCAGCAAACAAACCGCCGCCAAATCCACGACCAGGCCCGCGATCGGGAGCCCCGTCCGTTCACCGTCCGACACCGTCCTGTGCCAGATCGACAACGGCATCGCGCAGTTGACGCTCAACCGGCCCGGCAAGCTCAACGCGCTCAATTACGAATTGATCGAACGTTTCGGCGCGCTGCTCGACAGGATCGAGCGCGACGACAGCGTCCGCGCCATCGTGCTCACCGGCGGCGGCGACAAGGCCTTCTCGTCCGGCGCCGACATTTCCGGCTTTGCGACAAGCGTGCGTCAGGGCGCGCCGGCGGCGTTGCGCGACTTCGTGCAGCCGGGCCAGCGGCTGACCGCGCGCATCGAGACTTTCCCCAAGCCGATCATCGCCGCCGTCAACGGGTTGGCCTATGGCGGCGGTTCGGAAATCGTCGAGGCCTGCCCGCTGGCGATTGCCAGCGAGCGCGCGCAATTCAGCAAGGCCGAGATCAATCTCGGCTTCGCCCCGCCCTTCGGCGGCTCGCAGCGCCTGCCGCGCCTCATCGGCCGCAAGCGCGCGCTGCGCATGATCCTGACCGGCGAGCCAATCAGCGCCTGGAAGGCGCGCGACTTTGGCCTGGTCAACGAAGTCGTGCCGCATGAACGGCTGTACGAGGAAGCCTTCGCGCTGGCGCGTATCATCGTCGAGAAATCGCCGCTCGCGGTGTCGGCGTGCCTGGCCAGCGTCACGCGCGGCATCAATGTGCCGATCGACGAGGGCCTCGCCATCGAAGCGAATTACTTCGCCCGCATGGTGCCGACCAAAGACATCGAGGAAGGCATCTCGGCCTGGCTCGACAAGCGCCCGCCGCAATTCACCGGCCGCTGAGCTACCAGTGGTAGTTCAAACCGGCGCGCACGATATTGTCGGTGATCGGCACCGACAGAGTCGGCGTGCCGGACGCGGCGCCCATGAAGGTCGCGGTGCCGAGATCGATGTGCAGAAATTCGGCCTTGGCGCTCCAGTTGCGGCTGATGCCGTATTCGATGCCGCCGCCCGCGGTCCAGCCGGTCTGCGTACTCGATGACGTGCCGGTCGGCTGCACGGCCTGCGCATTGCCATAGGCAACGCCGCCGGTGACGTAAGGCAGGAAGCGGTCGAAGGCGTAACCGAGCCGCGCGCGCGTCGTGCCGAGCCAACTCTGCCGGCTCTCGCATTGGCCGCCGCCATTGGTGGCGCAGACGCCGCCGGCCGCACTGCTGCCGTTGAAGTTGGCCCAATCGATATCTGACTCGGCGCCGACGACGATCTTGCCGATCTGCCAGTTATAGCCGATCTGGCCGCCGGCCAGCGCGCCGCGCGTTCTGAAATTGCCGGAGTCGGCGCCCGCCGCCGGATCGCTCCAACTGGTGCGGCCGCGGCCATAGCCGCCATTGGCGCCGAGATAGAATCCCGACCAGTCGAACGGCGGCAATTCCGGCGCCTTGTAATAAGACGGCGACGGCCGCTTGGCCTGCCCCGGCATATCGGCGGCTTGCGCACTGGCCGCGCCGGCGATCACAGTGGCGGCGGCGATTGCATATGAAAGCGAACGCTTCATGCGTGACTTCCCGGCTACACGTATACGACCGCCCCCGCACCAATAGGCCATGGTTCGTGTGGCCATTTTGTGAATTAAAAATCGTCCACGAATGAACGAAATTTTACGCGCGAGTTAGCAACGCGAAAAATGCCGGCGAACCGCCAAGCATTTGCCGCATTCAATGCCGCGTCCGCCTGCCGCGAGCGACGCTAGTTGACCTTGATATTGAGATCCTTGATCAGCTGGCGAAATTTTTCATTGTCGCGGCGGATCAAGTCGGCGAACTCGTTCGGCTTCAGGATCATCGGCTCCAGGCTGCCCGACACATTGACCTTGGCCGCCACGTCGGGCTTGGCCAGCGATGTCTGCACCGCCTCGCGCAATTTGACGACGATCGCATCCGGCGTGCCGGCCGGCGCGAACAGGCCGAGCCAGATATCGACGGCATAGCCAGGATAGAACTCACCAATGGTCGGCAGATCGGGATAGCGCTTCGAGCGCGTCTTGCCGCTCATCGCCAAAGGCCGCAACGTGCCCGCCTCGAACTGACCGGCGCTTTCGCCGCCGGCGAACAGCACCTGTGTGTCGCCGGCGATGGTTGCCTGCATCGACGGGCTGCCGCCACGATAGGTCACCTCTAACAGGTCGAAGCCGGCGCGCTGGCGCAGCACCGCCATCGCCAGGCTATGCTGGCTGGCCGGTCCGCCGGAGGCGAAAGCCAATGCGGGCTTGGCCTTCTTCGCGTAGTCGATGAATTCGGGCAATGTCTTCACCGGCACCTTCGGATTGACCGCCAGCACGAACTGGTTGGTCGCCACACTGGTGACAGGCACAAGGTCCTTGATCGGGTCGGACTTCATCGAAAAGATATGCGGGTTGATGGCGATCGCGCTGTCGGCGCCGAGCAGCAGCGTGTAGCCATCCGCCGGCGCCGCGGCGACCGCCTCGGTCGCGATGTTGCCATTGGCGCCGGTGCGATTCTCGATCACCACCGGCTGGCCAAGCGACTCGGACAGGTAATGCCCGACCAGCCGCGCCACCACGTCCGGCGCGCCGCCCGGCGGAATGCCGACCAGAATCTTGATCGCGTGGTTGGGATAAGCCTGTTGCGCCGTGGCCGCGCCCGCGCAAAGCGCGACGGCTGCGACAATCGTCAAACCAAAGGCCCTCGAACAAACCGACAATTTCCGCATGTTTAGTCTCCCGTTTGTCTTTTTTGTCGCCGGTCTATTGGTCGGTAAGCGCCGGTCTATCGGCCGGCTTCGCGGCGCTTCACGCGCCGCACCAGATAATCGAAGTTGATGCCGAACTGTTCCTGCCGGCTGATATCATGCTTGAGTTTCTCGACATCGGCACGCGGAAATTCGGCCGCCGGCTGGCCGGCCGCCTCCGTGATCATCTGCACCTGCGCGGCGTTTTCCAACATGATCGCGCCGATCACCGTCTCGGCGATGGTCGTACCGGTCACCACCACGCCGTGATTCTTCAACAGCACCGCGCGGTGGGTCGCAAGCGCCCGCGCCACGCCGGCGCCCATTTCGGCCGAGCGAATGAGATTGATCGTATCGGTATAGACGCCGAGCGATTCATAAAACAAAGCCGCCGGCTGGCTGTAGACGCGGATCGGCCGGCCGCTCGACGACAGCGCGACGGCATAGGGCGGATGCGTATGCAGCACGCAATGCACGTCCGGCCGTGCGCGGTAGATTTCCGAATGGATGAAGACCTCGCTGTGCCGCTTGGCGGTGCCGGCGACGACCTTGCCGTCGAGATCGATGGTCAGGATATTATCGCGTGTGATCTCGTCGAGGCCGACGCTGTGCGGCTTCATCAGAAACTGCGCCGGATTGTCCGGCGTGCGAAATGAAATATGCCCGCGGGTGAAATCGTCCTGGCCTTCGGCAACCAGCACCTTGCCCGCCAGGATCATGGTCTCTTTGATAGCATCATGTGAGCTGGAAGCATCTTGCGACATGCCGGCCGTTCTCCGAAAAAGCGTGAGGCGGCCTCAATGCGCGCCGAAGCCGGCAAGATCGCACGAGCTATGAAACCGGCGCAATGGCCGGCCCGGAATTTCGGCGCGCGAAAATTATGCTCTGGTTACAACTAGCGCCGCAGCCAGCGCCCCAGCATGTTGCCCATGTGCCGCGCCGGCATCAGTTCAATATCGCTGACCATCTTGGCGCCGCCGCTGCGGCGTTCCAGCACGATCTTTCGGCTGTGAAATTGCTCAAGCTCGGGCCGGTGGCCGACGCTGATGATGGTCAGGCCCTCCATTGCCTCGGACAACAGCTTCATCAGTTCGTCCTGGCTTTTCGGATCGAGCGCCGAGGTCGCCTCGTCGAGCACGATGATGTCGGGGCGGTGCAGCAGCACGCGCGCAATGGTCAGGCGCTGCTTCTCGCCGCCGGACAAGGTCTGGTCCCAGGGCGCATCTTCCTCGAGCTTGTCCTTGAGATGGGCTAAGCCCACCTTGTCGAGGATATCCTTGATTTGCGGCGGCTCCCAATCCTCGGCGGCGCCGGGATAGGCAACGGCGCGGCGCAACGTGCCGGTCGGAATGTAAGGCCGCTGCGGCAACAGAAACAGTCGCGAGTCGTGCTGGATCTGGATCTCGCCGCCGCCCCACGGCCAGAGGCCGGAAATGGCGCGCACCAATGTGCTCTTGCCGGTGCCGCTTTCGCCGGCGACCAGCACACGCTCGCCCTTGTTGATCACGATCTCCGTGTCGCCGACCACCGCGGTGCCGTCATCGAGCGAGACCGAGAAGTTGATCAGCTTCATCGCCGCGTCGGTGGTTTCGCCGCGCGTGATGCGGTTGAAGCCGTCGCCGGTTTCCGCCTTTTCCAGCGCGTCGAGCGACACCATCAGCGAGGCGATACGCCGCGCCGACGCATTCCAGTCGGCCAGCCGCGGATAATTGTCGACCAGCCACGAGAACGCCGCTTGCACGATGGTGAAGGCCGATGCCGCCTGCATCACCACGCCCAGCGACATCGTGCCGTCGAGATATTTCGGCGCGCACAGAATGAGCGGGACCACTGGCGCGATCAGCGAGGAGCCCTGCGACACGATGGTCGTTTTCATGTGCTGGCGGCACAGGTCGCGCCAGCGCAGCAGCACTGTGTGCAGCGAACGGTTGATGCCGGCGCGCTCTTCCTCTTCGCCGCCCAAGAGCGCGATACTCTCGCCGTTCTCGCGCACGCGCGTGAGTTGATAGCGGTAGTCCGCCTCGGCCTGGTTCCTGTCTTCGGAGACCGCGACGAACCGTTTGCCGACCACGGTCATGGCGCCGCTGGCTACCACGGCATAGATCACCGCGGCGATGACCAGAAAGCCGGGAATTCTCAGGTCGAAGCCGCCGACCGCGATTTCCAAGGCGCCGCCAATGGTCCACAGCACGGCGATGAAAGTCACCGCCGACAGCGCCGCCTGCAGCACACCGACGGCGAAATCGATCGGCGCGTCGGTCGAGACACGCAGATCCTCGGTCAGCCGGCCTTCCGGGTTCTGATGGTCGCCGCTAACCAGGTTGAGCTGGTAATATCGCCCGTTCTTCAGCCACCGGCTGATGACGGCGTCCGACACCCAGGCGCGCCAGCGCCGTTGCGTGGTCATGCGCGCCCAGACATTGGTGACTCCGAACGCAACGCTGACAGCCGCCAGCGGGAAGAACACGCCGGCGAGGTAAAGCACCGTGGCGGAGTCGCGCTTTTCCAGCGCATCGAAGATCGCCCGATTCCAAAGATTGATGCCATACATCGCGGCCAGATTGGCCAGGATGAGGACGATCAGGCTGATCGTCAGCACCCAGGCCAGCCGGTCGCCGCGATGCCGGCTCCAGAAGCCCCTGGCCGTGTGCCAGAAGCGCCGCAGCAGATATTTCTTGCGCAGCTTTTCCTGGTCGGCGGCGGCAACGACATCGACCGTGGCGGTCGCCTCGGCGATCTTGATGTTTTCCGGCAGGTCGTCGATCGACGTCTTCTGGACATCGCTGGTATTGACGTCTCCCTCGGCTTCGAATGAGGGATCGTCGCGCATTTCTGTGGATGTCATGAATCTCTGCGATCACTTGAGCAGAATTTAACGCACCGGCGTCATTAGGGTTCCATAGGTTGGAAGGCCTGAAGCCGTTGATCTGGGTCAAGCGCGCCCTGGTACGAGAACCTAGAATTCAACTGTTACGTTGGCTGACTGACAGCCTGCGCAAGCCTGCTCACCGCAAATGAAACCGGACCTAGCATCATCTGCTGCAATGCCCGCTTCGCCCCCCCCGCCGAACGAAAGGCCGGGGCCGCCGCAGGCCGTCGCGGCTATTGTGCCGCTCGCCGCAACCAAGCCGGCGTTTACCGACGACGTCACGGCCGCGCCCATACAGGGCTTCAATCTAGCCCGAGATCTCCGCTTGTTCGCTCGTGTACTGCGGCCGGCGCAAGGCGGGAGAGTCGTGCTGGCGATCTTCATTGGCTCGATCGTCGTCACGATTGCCAACATGCTGGGACAGGTGCGGCTGAATGAATGGAACGGCCAGTTCTTCGACGCCGTCGGCCGGAAAGACTTGTCGGCCTTCGTCCAGTTTCTCTGGACCTTCCTCGTCATCATTGCCATGTTGCTGACCCTGACGGTCGCGCAAACCTTTCTTCAAGAGCGCCTTAAGTTTCGGCTGCGGGAGTGGATATCCCTGCATCTCCTGGCCGAATGGCTTAAGCCGATGCGCATTTATCAAATGAGCTTCGCCGGCCCTTACGGCCGCAATCCGGACCAGCGCATACAAGAAGATACGCGATTGCTTGGCGATGCGAGCGCCGACCTCGGCTGCGGCATGGTCTATGCGCTGCTGCAAATCGTCGCCTTTGTCGGGGTGCTGTGGACCTTGTCGGCGCAGGTCACGTTCCGGGTGGCGGGCTACGTCATCGCCATTCCAGGTTACATGGTTTGGTGCGCGCTGGCCTATGCTGCGGTCGGCTCTGTCCTCACGTGGCTGGTCGGACGCCCGCTGATTGTCCTCAATGGCGAGCGATATGCGCGCGAGGCGGAATTCCGCTTCGCCCTGGTACGCGTCAACGAGTCCGGCGAAAGCATCGCGCTCCATGGCGGCGAGAAGGATGAACAGAAGCATCTCGAAGCCGCGCTCGCCGCGGTCGTGGATACGATGCGACGCATATCGACATCGCTTGCCCAGCTCACCTGGATAACGTCAGGCACCGGATGGCTATCATTCGTCGTGCCGATCCTGGTGGCCGCGCCGGCCTATTTCGGCGGCGCCCTGACCCTCGGCGGCCTGATCATGGTGGCAGGCGCCTTCGCCCAAGTGCAGGGAGCGATGCGATGGTTCGTCGACAACTTCTCGCGTCTCGCCGACTGGCGCGCGGCGATCCACCGGGTCGCCCGCTTCCGCGAAACGCTCGACAACCTGCCTGCGGTCGACGAAGGCTCCGAGGAAATAAAACGCGCGCTACATCCGGAAGGCTACCTTGCCTTCGAAGGCGTGCGTATCCTGCTGCCGGATGGACACATCGTCATCGAAGAGGCGAACGTCAGCGTCATGCCGGGCGAGCGCGTTCTGATCGTCGGCGAAACCGGCGCTGGAAAATCGACGCTGTTCCGGGCCGTGGCGGGACTTTGGCCGTGGGGTTCGGGTACGATTCTCACGCCGAAGCCCGAGAGCATGGCGTTCCTACCGCAGCGCCCGTATCTGCCGCTCGGCACATTACGCAACGCCCTGACCTATCCGGCCGCTGTCGATGCCTTCTCGGACGCGGACGTGCGCCAGGCACTCGAACGCTGCGGTCTCGGCAATCTTGTCGACAAGCTCGACAAGGACGATCGCTGGGATAAAGAGCTGTCGCTCGGCGAACAGGAGCGCCTCGCCTTCGCGCGGGTTCTTTTACATAAGCCGGCCTGGGTCTTTCTCGACGAAGCGACGGCCGCGCTCGACGAAGGCAGCCAGGCCAACGTCATGGGCCTGTTCAATGCCGAACTTAAAGATACGACCGTCATGAGCATCGGTCATCGCCCCGATCTCGCCGCCTACCACACACGAACGCTTCAGATCATTCATGGACAGAACGGCGATCGGCTCAGTATCAAACCGCCAGCCGTACTGCCGCCGTTAGCACCGCGGGACTGGTTGCACCGAATTGCCGATTGGCTGACCGGCCCATAATGTGGCGGCAGCGCGGTACGCGGCGCACGAAGGACCCCGCAATCCAGGCCGCGACGCCCCGTTGATATTGCTCAAATGCGCCTCACAAACCAACTGATACTCATAATCGAGCTTGTGCTGGCGGCGCGCATGATCCGTTCAGCTCGTTTTCAGGCCAAATTAGTCGCCTTGAGTGAAGTTCCATTCTTAAACAGGAGATTACAATGCGTGCTATGAGTATTCTGACAACTGCCGGATTTCTGCTGGCAGCGAGCGCAGCGGCCGGCGCCGCCCCGATTTCTAACGGCGGGTTCTCCCGCGCCGATAGCTATCCGGCAATCCAACTGGTGCAGGATAAAAAGGACGAAACCGTAAAGCAAAAGGTCAAGCGGATCTGGCGCAAATTCACTGCTTACAAGTTCGACGTAGCCTGCCCGTCATTCGCGCTGGCGCTCACCCGCACGACTTGTACCGTCAACGCTAAAAATCGCGACGTCGCGCGCGCTAAATGCCAAGAGGAATACCTTCTGTGCCAGATTGGCAACGCGAAGTAACACTCAAGCCGCTTCCGAGAGATCGATCTCGAGCCTGGACTTCGAGATCGATCTCTCATCGAAACAAAACGCAGCCAGAGCATAGGCCTCGATTCAAATGAACCTGATTCGCCTTTACGGCCGCGTCCTTGCCCTGCTCGGCTCCGAAGGCCGGCTGGCCTGGACCTTGGCTGTCGCCAATATCGCGCTGGCCTCGGCGCAATTCGCCGAACCGGTACTGCTCGGCCGCATCATCGATACGCTGACCGCCGCGCAGGCCGCGGCGACCCCGCCGTCATGGCCGGAGCTTAGCGTGCTTCTCTCGGCATGGGCCGGCTTCGGCCTGTTCACCATCGCCTGCGGCACCCTGATCGCGCTTTATGCCGACCGGCTGTCGCACCGCCGCCGCCATGTCGTGCTCACCGGCTATTTCGAGCATGTGCTGCAACTGCCGCTGACCTATCACGGCAACACCCATTCCGGCCGCCTGATGAAGGTGATGCTGCAAGGCACCGACGCGCTGTGGGGCCTGTGGATCGGCTTCTTCCGCGACAACCTCGCCTCCATCGTCTCGCTCCTGGTGCTGTTGCCGATTTCGCTGTTCATTAACTGGCGGCTGGCCTTGCTCCTCATTGTGCTGTGTGTGGTCTTCGCCGCGCTCACCGCCCTGATCGTGCGCAAGACGCAAACGCTCCAGAGTTCAGTCGAGCAGCATTATTCCGATCTCGCCGAGCGCGCTTCCGACACGCTCGGCAATATCGCGCTGGTGCAGAGCTTTTCCCGGCTCGAACAGGAAGTGGCGGAGCTTCGTGTCGTCGTCGACCGCTTACTGAAGGCGCAGATGCCGGTGCTGTCGTGGTGGGCACTCGCCGCGGTGCTGACGCGCACGGCGACAACCTTGACCGTTCTGTCGATCATCATCGTCGGCACGATCCTGCACATCAACGGCAAGGCGAGCATCGGCGAGATGGTCACCTTCATGAATTTCGCCGCTTTGATCATCACCCGGCTCGAACAGGTCGTCGCCTTCGTCAACAGGATCGGCTCGGAAGCGCCACGCCTGCGCGAATTCTTTCAAGTGTGGGACACCGTCCCGGCCATTCGCGATCCGGACGATGCCGTCGATCCCGGCCGCCTTGTCGGCATGGTCGAGTTCAAGAACGTGTCGTTCACCTATGACGGCGAGCGCATGGCGGCGATCGACCTGAATTTCAAGGCGATGCCGGGCGAGACCATCGCGCTGGTCGGCGCCACCGGCGCCGGCAAGTCGACCGCCATCGCGCTACTGCATCGCGCCTTCGATCCGCAGACCGGCGTGATCGAGATCGACGGCACCAACATCCGCCATTTCAAGCTCGCGGCGCTGCGCCGGAATATCGGCGTCGTGTTCCAAGAGTCGCTGTTGTTCAACCGCTCGATCTCCGACAATCTGCGCGTCGGCAAGGCCGACGCCACCGAGGAGGAAATGCGCCAGGCGGCGACGCGCGCCCAGGCGATCGATTTCATCGACCGCAAGTTTCACGGCTTTTCCGACAATGTCGGCGAACGCGGCCGCTCATTGTCCGGCGGCGAGCGTCAGCGGCTGTCGATTGCGCGTGCGCTTTTGAAGGACCCGCCGATTCTCATTCTGGATGAAGCGACCAGCGCGCTCGATGCCGGCACCGAGGGCAAGGTCATGAAGGCGCTCGACGAAGTGATGAAAAACCGCACCACCTTCGTCATCGCCCACCGGCTGTCGACCGTGCGCAAGGCGTCGCGCATTCTGGTGTTCGAGGCCGGCAAAATCGTCGAGGCCGGCACCTTTGACGAACTGGTGGCGCAAGGCGGGCGGCTCGCCGATCTGGCGCGTCAGCAATTCATCGTCACCGAGCCGGCGGCGGTGACGAAGCCCTAGCGGCGCGGGTCGGATCGCCCTAAATATCTATATTTGGCGCACCCAGGATTCGGTCGTTTTGTTGCGCTTCGCGAGCGGCATACGATCGGAAATTAAAAGGCTAAAAGTAGGGCAGATGCAAAATCCAACAATGAAGCCCGAGAAAGAAAAAGCGTCATAGCTCCGAATAGCACCGGAACGCCGACCTCTAATGATACCCTTATAGTTCTGACCTTTTGCGGCAACTTTCTCATTCCGATCCGATTTTCTGCTTTTGTTACAGCTTTCTCTGCGGCCTCTTTGACTTCACTATATGAGTCCCACCATGGGTCGGGATCGTGATAGCCGTCCTCATCTTGATCTTCCATGATTTGGCTTTCCACAGCTCGCGCAGCCACGAGTGCAGCTTTCACTCGCTCACTTTCAATATATCGCACTACTAAGATTGATACTTCGCGATCACGGAAAACATCCGTTGCAGCACGCATGGCGAAGCTGCAAAACAGCAACAATACCGCAAGCGCCAAAAGCATTGCGAGTACATCGGCGCGACTACCAAAATCAATGGGCACCAAGCTGGTCGATTGGAGCCGGACTTTGAACAGAACTGCAGCCATGCAAATAGCAGATGCAATTATGAGATAGCGGCCAGCCCGTGCGGTTTCCTCGCGGAGCGGATCGCCGTATAGCGCTTCGAGGAATGCCGGAGAGACCTCTGAAGACGTAGCACTTTCGTCTGCCATCACCACTCCAAATGGAGGCGCGGCAGCTCAGCGCCCTTTCGCGAGGTCTAGCCGCAAAGTACGGTACACTGCACCGATCACATCAATAGCAGTGTAAGATCGGGACCTAAGCGTGCGCGGTGCCAGTGGAGAAGCGCATGGCCGCGATGCGGTCGAGTTCGGTCTGCTCGCGGGCGTTTTCCTCGGCCTTTTCGCGGGCGTGGTCGCGCTCATCGAGCATCTCGACCTTCTTCAATTCCTCGAAGGCTTCCCCGAGCATCGCCTTGGCGTCGTCGAGCTGCGCCTTGAGATCGTCGGAGGAGCGCTTGAGGTTTTCGCGCCGCCCCATCGCCGCCTTGGCGTAGGTCGGATAGGCGAAATGGGCCGGGTCATGGATGCCGGCGCGGTCCTGCTCGAGCTTGATCTCGCGATCGAGCTCCGAGGCGATGCGGTCGAACTCGGCCATCATCGTCTCGATCTGGGCTACCTTGCGCCGCTTCTCGTCGACCTGAAACTTTTTCAGGCGGATGAGGGTTTCACGTGACTTCATCGACTAAATACTCCCCCGAAGCCCCGAATATGCGCCCTCAAAACGGCAATGATTCCGCCGCTCCGGGCGTCCCGGACCGTTCAACCCGGCGACTGTGCGGCAATAACGTTAGTTTTCGGTTAGCGCGATGGGCTCGGATTCGCCCCAATAACCGCTTATTGCGCGGTCCCGGAATCCTTAAGGATGGCGTCCAACATCTGGTAGCCGGAGGCCATGGTGGTCGCCTCGTCCTTGCCCTGGCCGAGAAAGTCCTCGAGCGGCTTGTGCAGCGCGATCGCCTCGTCGACATCGGCCGAGGAACCGGGCCGGTAGGCGCCAAGCCGGATCAGCTCTTCCATGTCCGAATAGGTCGCCATCACCTGCTTGGCCCGGTTGATCTGCGGCAGGAAGGCCGGATCGGCGGAGCGCGGCATGGTGCGCGAGATCGACTTCAACACGTTGATCGCCGGATAGCGGCCGCGCTCGGCGATCGCGCGCTCCATGACGATGTGGCCGTCGAGAATGCCGCGCACCGCGTCGGCCACTGGCTCATTGTGGTCGTCGCCATCGACCAGCACCGTGAAGATGCCGGTGATGGTGCCCTGATCGGAAGTGCCCGGCCCGGCGCGTTCGAGGAGGCGCGGCAGTTCGGTGAACACGGTCGGCGTATAGCCCTTGGCAGTCGGCGGCTCGCCGGCCGACAGGCCGATCTCGCGCTGCGCCATGGCAAAGCGTGTCACCGAGTCCATCAGCACCAGAACGTCCTTGCCCTCGTCGCGGAAGAACTCGCCGATCGCCATGGTCAGGTACGCCGCCTGGCGGCGCATCAGCGCCGGCTCGTCGGAGGTCGACACCACCACCACCGAGCGGGCGAGACCGGCGGGCCCGAGATCGTCCTGCAAAAACTCCTGCACCTCACGGCCGCGTTCGCCGACCAGGCCAATGACCGACACGTCGGCGGCGACGTTTCTCGCAAGCATCGACAGCAGCACCGACTTGCCGACGCCGGAGCCGGCGAAGATGCCCATGCGCTGGCCGCGGCAGACGGTGAGGAAGGTATTGAGCGCGCGCACGCCAAGATCGAGCGGCTGGCCGACCCGCATGCGGGCATGCGCCGCCGGCGGCGAATTGCGGAAGCTGTAGGGCGCGGGACCCGGCGGCAGCGGGCCTAGGCCGTCGATCGGCTCGCCCATGGCGTTGAGCACACGGCCGAGCCAGCGATCGGACGGCCGCACCGCGCTGGCGGAACTGTTGACCACCGCGCGGCAGCCGCGCCGCACACCCTCAAGCGCGCCGTAGGGCATGGCCAGAGCCAGTCTGCCGGAAAAGCCGACCACCTCACACGGAATACCGGGGCCGTTGCCGCTGTCCAGCGTCAGGCGCGAGCCGACCGACATGGCGTGAATGGGCCCGGCGATCTCGACCATCAGCCCGCGCACGCCGACGACCCGGCCATAAATCTCGACCCCGTCAATATCCCCGATTTGCTCAGCCAATGCCTTCACGTTCGCGCCTTCATCATTTGGGCAGCCAAATACCGCCAACGGAATACCGCAAAAAAGGCCGTAAACTCGCCCTTAGGATTACCGACAACCTCTGTTCATTAACTCCGTGTTTACCCGGGTCGTTAATCATTGGGTCATCGTCCGTGGGACTTGAGCGAACCGATTCGGCTGGCCGCATTCCGCGGCGGGGTTGAGTCGGGCAGGCCGGTTAGACCCGGTCGTTAAACCGGAGCATGAAGCGTCACGTGGCTAAAAAACCACTCAACTGCAACATCTTATGGCGATTCGCCTTGCAATCGCCAGCGAATGCTTGCACTGAAGAATCAGGTTTTGTTAACCATGTCCGCATAGTGTCGAATCGGTTTGTCCCACCGCGTTTTTTCACACTCGCCGCCTTTGCGGCGCTGACCTTAAGCCCGGTTGCGGCGAGATAGGGGACTGGCATGCGCGTTCTATTGATCGAAGACGACAGCGCGACGGCTCAGTCGATTGAGCTGATGCTGAAAAGCGAGAGTTTCAACGTCTACACCACCGATCTGGGTGAGGAAGGCGTCGATCTCGGCAAGCTCTACGACTACGACATCATCCTTTTGGACCTGAACCTGCCCGATATGTCGGGTTTCGAGGTTCTCCGGTCCCTCCGGGTTTCCAAGGTCAAGACCCCGATCCTGATCCTGTCCGGCCTCGCCGGCATCGAGGACAAGGTCAAAGGCCTCGGCTTCGGCGCCGACGACTACATGACCAAGCCTTTCCACAAGGACGAGCTGATCGCCCGCATCCACGCGATCGTCCGCCGCTCCAAGGGCCATGCCCAGTCGGTCATCAACACCGGCGACCTCGTCGTCAACCTCGACACCAAGACGGTCGAAGTCGGCGGCCAGCGGGTCCACCTCACCGGCAAAGAATACCAGATGCTCGAGCTGCTCTCGCTGCGCAAGGGCACGACGCTCACCAAGGAGATGTTCCTCAATCATCTCTACGGCGGCATGGACGAGCCGGAACTCAAGATCATCGACGTCTTCATCTGCAAGCTGCGCAAGAAGCTGGCCAACGCCTCCTCGGGCAAGAACTACATCGAGACGGTGTGGGGCCGCGGCTACGTGCTGCGCGAGCCGACCGAAGCCGACGAGCGGATCCCGGCGTAAGATCGCCGAACGTATCTCCGAACAACAAAACCCCGCCGAGAGGCGGGGTTTTTGTTTAGCCGGAGCCGGTCATCGGGGCGCGCTTCGCGCGGACCCGCCTGCGCAGGGAAGACAGGTTAGCCTCACCGCCCCTGCGCACTCGGGCCGGTCATCGCCGCGGCAAAGAACAAAGCGACAAAAACCACGCCGATAATCTCAACCGCCGTCATGAGAAACCTCGTCCGTTCGATTGCAGGGCCTTGATTGCATTGTCGCTCGTCAATCCATCACGGCGGTCTTCGTTCCCTCTCGATACCTCGTGCGGCGGCGCCGGGCGCAAAGCGGAACAATTCCACAGCGAGCGCGTTGATTGAAAGGACCGGCCTCGCAGCCGGCTTACCCAACAATTGGAGCGTCCATGCAGGTTAAATTCACGGCTCGGTTTATTGGCTCGGCTGTTCTGCTCGCCGCGCTGGCGAGCCCGCTGAGCGCCCAGGCGCAAGGCACGATCCAGGGCGCCGAACGCGGCGCCGCGCAAGGCAGTCGCGATGCGGGCCCGGTCGGCGCCGTTGTCGGCGGCACGCTCGGCGCCGTTGCCGGCACGGTCGGCGGCATTCTCGGTGTGCAGGATCGCCCGCGCTTCCGCACTTACGTCGTCGAGCAGCGCGTACCGTCTTACACCTATGAGAGCGAAGTCCGCGTCGGCGCGGTGCTGCCGGAAGCTGGCGTCACCTACTACGACATGCCGGCGGAATATAACGCACCGAACTATCGCTACACCTACGTCAACCAGCGGCCCGTCATCGTCGATCCCCGCACGCGCACCATCGTGCAAGTCGTCGAATAATAACACATCAACCGGAGGAACATGACCATGATGAAATTCGTCACACTCGCCGCCGTCGCGGCGTTGACCGTCACCGCAGCCTTCGCGCCGAAGCCGGCGCAGGCCGAGAACGGCCAGATCGCCGCCGGCGTCATCGGCGGCCTCGCCGTCGGCGCCATCGTCGGTTCGCAGGTCAACCGCAACGATGGCTACTATCGCACCCGCGGCTACGCCCGTGAGTGTTACATTGAGCGCCGCGATTACGAGGATCGCTACGGCCGCCTGCACGTTCGCAACGTGCGGGTCTGTAACTGATCCGCGTCGCTTCTTGAGAAACGAAAACCCCGGCCACGATGGCCGGGGTTTTTGCGTTGAGCGCGGTCGATTTGCCTCAGGCCTTGGCGCTCGCGAGCATCGTCGTGGAGCCGGCGCGGCGCGGCGCCGGGTTCGGCGTATAGAGGCCGCGCCGCTCCACTATCGGCTTGAACGCATCGGTCAGCCCGACCACGGTCTCGGCCGCGCCCAGCACAAGATAGCCGTCGTCCGGAATCTGCCGGGCCATGCGGTTGAACACGCCGATCTTGGTTTCCTGGTCGAAGTAGATCAGCACGTTGCGGCAGAACACGACGTCGAACGTGCCGAGCGGCGAAAAGTCGTTCAGCAGATTGAGCGTGCGGAACTGCACCATGGCGCGGATTTCCGGCGCGATCCGCCAGCTGTCGCCTTCCTGCGTGAAATATTTTACCAGTTGCTGGATCGGCAGCCCGCGCTGCACTTCAAACTGGCTGTAGAGGCCGGCCTTGGCGCGGTCGAGCACGTCGCCGGACAGATCGGTGGCGAGAATGTCGACGCGGATGCCGCCGAGCGCCGGGCCCATTTCGTTGAGCATCATCGCCAGCGAATAGGGTTCCTGCCCGGTCGACGCGGCGGCGCACCAGATGCGGATGCGCTTCTCGCGCATGCGCGCGGCGACCAGTGCCGGCATGATGTGGTCGCGGAAATTTTCAAACGGCGCCTTGTCGCGGAAAAAGAAAGTCTCGTTGGTGGTCATCGCCGAGACCGTGTCGGTAGCGAGTTGCGAGGTCGGCGTCAGTCTGATGTTGCCGATCAATTCGGCCAGGGACGCCAGCCCGTTGCGGCGCGCCAGCGGCAGCAGCCGGCTTTCGGCGAGATATTGCTTCTCCGCCGACAGAACCAGCCCGGAGCGCTCGCGCAACATCTTGCGCAGATAGTCGAAGTCGGCCGGGGTCATAGCCGCTCCCCGGCGAACAGGCGGGTGAGCCGCGGCGCAATCTCGTCGAGCGGCAGCACGGCCGAACACAGGCCATTCTGCGCGACCTGCCCTGGCATTCCCCAGACAACGCTGGTCGCTTCGTCCTGCGCGATCACCTGGCCGCCGGCCTCGACCACGGCCTGCGCGCCGAACAATCCGTCCGATCCCATGCCGGTAAGCACCAGCGCCAATGCTTTCGCTCCCCACAGCTCGGCGGCGGAGGAAAACAGCGGATCGACCGCCGGCTTGCAGAAATTGACCATCGCGCCGTCGCCGATCGCGATCGCGGCGATGCCATTGCGGCGGGTGACGCTCATATGTTTGCCGCCGGGCGCCAGGTAAATGTTGCCGGCATTGATCTCCTCGCCGTCGACGGCTTCGCGGGTCGGCCGATTGGACGAGCGTGCCAGATGCTCGGCGAGAATGGCGGTGAATGTCGGCGGCATGTGCTGCGTGATCAGCACCGGAGCGCGATCGATGACGCAGCCGATCTGCGCCATGATGGCATTGAGCGCCTGCGGTCCGCCGGTCGAGGCGCCGATCAGCAGGACGCGCGGCAATGTCAGCGGCGGCGCGCGCAGCACGATCGGCGCATGCGCCTCCCCGTGCAGCGTATGGATCGGCTTGACTGCGCTCGTCGGCCGCGGCGTACGGGACGGGGCCGGTATGCCGACAGGCGTGGCGCTCGGCACCAGCGGTGGCGCTATGGGAGTTTCCGTTGCCTGCGGGTCGCGGCGGCGTCTGGCGCGCAGTCCGAGCTGGCGGATCTTTTCGATCAGGTCGCGGTGGAATTCCGGCGAACCGCTGACTTCCTGGTTCGTGGTCGGCTTGGGGATGTAGTCGGTGGCGCCGAGCGCCAACGCGCGCAGGCTGATCTCGGCATTGCGCCGCGTCAGCGTCGACGCCATGATCACAATCAGGTCGGGCTTTTTCCCCAGAAGCAGCGGCAGCGCGGCGATGCCGTCGAGTTCCGGCATATCGATGTCGAGCACCACGACGTCGGGGTTGGCCCGTTCGAGCTGCGACACGGCCTCGCGGCCGGTGCGGAGCGAGGCGACCACCTCCATGTCCGGCTCGGCCTCGACCCAGCGCGAAAATAGCCCGCGCACGACGATCGCGTCGTCGACGATCATGACGCGGATGCGCGAGGCGAGGCTTGCGGCAGTTGAAGCGGCGGGTGCGACGAGGGTCATCGAGCCTGACTGATATTGTTGGCGGGCGGGTCCGGCGGCGGGACGATCAGATCAGGCCGACTTCCTGGAACTTGGCTTCGACGATCTCCTTGTCGAATGGCTTCATGATGTACTCATTGGCGCCGGCATGCAGCGCCCGCGCAATATGGGCGACGTCATTTTCGGTGGTGCAGAAGACGACCTTCGGCGCGTCGCCGCCCGGCAGGCGGCGCAGCACTCGCAGAAATTCATAGCCGTCCATCTTCGGCATATTCCAATCGAGCAGGATGGCTTCCGGCAGCTTGCGCTGACAGGCGGCAAGCGCCTGTTCGCCGTCCTCGGCTTCCTCGATGGTGAATTCGAGACCTTCGAGGATGCGGCGCGCGACTTTGCGGATGACGCTGGAGTCGTCAACGATCAAACAGGTTTTCATTTCATTGCCTCGTCTTGTTCATTCGTTCTGTGTCACGGCAAGCGTTCGCTTGCCTTGTTCAATCGAAACTCATGCCGCGGCGGCGTGGGTCGAAATATCGAGTATGCGGTCGACGTCGATCACCATCAGAAGCTGCCCGTCGAGGCGAAAGATGCCGCTGGATACGCTGGCCAGGCGCGGGTCGAGATTGATCGGGTTGCGTTCGAGCAGGGCGCCATCGAGCTTGAGCACCTCGCCGACGCTGTCGATCAGCAGACCGTAGGACTCACCGTGCATCTCAACGCCGATCGCCATGACCGGACCGCCATTGTCTTCGCGCACAAGCCCAAGCCGAAAGCCAAGGTCGATCAGGGTCACGATCCGGCCGCGCAAATTGAGAACGCCGGCGATTTCCGGCGGCGCCAACGGCACCTTGGTCAATCGCTCGGGGATGAATACGTCCTGCACGCCCCGGATTGGCAGACCGAACAATTGCCCGCCGACCATGGCGGTGACGTATTCATTCAGGTTGCGGTCGGTGTTTTCGCTGCTCATGCTCTGCCCCTCACGCCGCGCGACCGACGTCGGTCTGCTCCATGAGCGCCGCGATCAGCCCCTGCCGGTCGAATTTGGCGACATAGTCGTGGAAGCCGGCCTGCCGGCCCCGCTCGATCGACTCGGCGGAGATTTGCGACGACAGCGCTATCACCGGCAAAGCGGCATGGCGCGCATCGGCGCGGACGGCCTCGGCGAATTCAAAGCCGTCCATATCCGGCATTTCGATATCGGTGACGGCGACGTCGAATGGGCGTCCGTCCTCCAGCAATGCGAGGGCTTCGCGCGCCGAGCCGACCGCGGTCACGGCGTAACCGGCGGCCTGCAGCACCGGCGTTAGCATATTACGGAAGAACGGCGAGTCATCGATCAGCAGAACCGCGTATTGACGCGCGCCGGTGGGGTTGTCCTTGCGGCGAAACCAGTCCTCGAAGGCCAGCGGCAGGAAGTGGCCGACATCGACGATTTCCGTTGCCTGGCCTTTGATCACAGCGGATCCGAGGACACCGGGAACGTCGCTGGTCACCTGAATGGCAAGGCGGTCTTCGACGATGTCGATGATTTCGTCGACCACCAGCGCCATCGAGCGCGCGCCATCCGAGAATACCAGCAGCGGCTGCGCCCCTTCGCCCTTGATATTCACGCTTGAATTCATGCTGATCAGCGGCATCAGCTGGCCGCGGTACTGCACCATGTGGCGGCCGTTCGACAGTTCGATCTTGCGGGCGTCGATTTCCTCGAGCCGGGTGATCAGCGACAGCGGCACCGCCTTGGGCTGGGTCGAGCCGGCGCGGAACACAAGCAACGACGTCGCCTCCTCGGCGGCCTCCTCGACTCGATCATGCGCTGCCTCGACGATCATCTGCGAGGTGACGGTCGAGCCGATCGCCTGCGCGACACCGTTCGGATCGATGATCATGATCACAGCGCCATCGCCGAGGATGGTGTTGCCGGAGAACATCGCGATGTGACGCAACTTGGTCGACATCGGCTTGACGACGATTTCCTCGGTGTGAAACACGCTGTCGACGACGATGCCGAAAGTCTGGCTGCCGACCTGGGTGACGACGATGAAGCCGCTCTCGACCTCCCGGTCGGCATCGGCATCGGTCCCCAACAGCCGGCTCAGGCGCGCCAGCGGCAACAGCTTGTCGCGCAATCGCAGCACTGTCGTATCCTTGATGCGTTCGATACGGTGATCGCCGCCCTTGCGCGCGCGCACCAGTTCAACCACCGACAATTGCGGAATGGCGAAGCGCTCGCCGCTCGATTCGACGATCAAGGCCGCGACGATCGCCAAAGTCAGCGGTATCTTGATGGTGAAGCTCAGGCCGACGCCGGCGATCGATTTTACGTCGATAGCGCCGCCGATCTGATCGATATTGGTGCGCACCACGTCCATACCGACGCCGCGGCCGGAAACATTGGTGACCGTCGTCGCGGTCGAAAAGCCGGCCGCGAAGATGAATTTGTGGATCTGCGCTTCCGACATCTTCTCGATATCGGCTTCGCTGACCAGCCCCTGCGCCACGGCCTTCGCCTTGATGCGCGCGGTGTCGAGGCCGCGGCCGTCGTCGGCGATGCGGATGACGATGTGGCCGCCTTCATGATAGGCCGACAGCCTGATGTGGCCCTGCTCGGACTTGCCGGCGGCACGGCGTTCGGCCGGCGTTTCCAGACCGTGGTCGGCCGAGTTGCGCAGCATATGGGTGAGCGGGTCCTTGATCAGGTCGAGCACCTGACGGTCCAGCTCGGTCTCGGCGCCCTGCAATTCCAGCTCGATCTTCTTGCCGAGTTCGTTGCAGAGGTCGCGCACGATGCGCGGGAATTTCTGCCAGGCGTTGCCGATCGGCTGCATGCGCGTCTTCATCACGCCTTCCTGCAGCTCGGCGGTGACATTCGACAGCCTTTGCAACGGCGTCTTGAATTCCGAATCGTCGTGGCGGCGTACGATTTCGAGCAGCTGGTTGCGGGTCAGCACCAGCTCCGACACCATGGTCATCAACTGTTCGAGCGTGTCGACAGTGACCCGGATCGACTGGCTGCCGGACTTGACGGCGTCGTCTTCCTTCGCGGCTTCCTCGACGGGCTTTGCCTTGCCGGTCTTGTCTGCTTTGGCGCCCTTGATCGCCGGCGGATCGACCGGCGTGTCGCGAAACGCGCGCTCGAGTTCGTCGAGCGAGACTTCGCCGGGCCGCAACACGCGCGCCGGCTCGGCTGCCTGCTTGCGGGCGGCGGCCAATGTGCGTTCGGCGATGCGTTCCAGGTCGGCGATCAGGTCGGCATCGGCGCCTTCCGGCTCGCGCTGGTCGCGCTCGAGCGATTCGAGAATTTCCTTGATGCGGTCGATGGTGGCGAGAATGACCGTCACGGCGTCGTTGGTGGCGGGCAGTCCGTCGCGGAATTTTCCCATCACCGTTTCGGCGGCGTGCGCCAGGGCTTCCAGGCGAGGCAGACCGAGAAAGCCGCAGGTGCCTTTGATGGTGTGCACGAGGCGGAAGATATTATCGAGGATCTTGGCGTTGTTGGGATCCTGCTCGAAGCGAACGAGTTCGACGTCGACGACGTCGAGACTCTCGTTGGTCTCTGTCACGAATTCCCGCAGCAGGTCGTCCATGGATCAAACGCCTTCATCGACGGGCGACAGCGCCCGTCCGCCGCTCTCCGTCGAGAGCGCCGCCAGTGTGTCGATGAAGCGTTTAATTTTGGTTGCGGAAATCTAAATGTTTCCGGGGCATTCAGGATTCGTTAACCACCCATGCCCCGCATAAAACAGGTTTATTGGGCGATCACCACGACGGCGTCGCCTTCCATCGCGATCGACGCTTTGAGCCCGCAGGCCTGCGCCAACAAATAGGTGTAGAACGGCTGAATCCGGTGGGCGTCGAGGCCGTCCGGGCCGCCCTCGCCGGCCAAGAGCGGCGGCACGGTTGCCAGAATCTTGGCATTGGCGCCCGCGGCCGTGACCTTGAGGCCCATCGTGTCGCCCTCGCCGATCGGATCGACGGTGAGCTGGCCGCCGCGCGGGATCGTCTGGCCGGCGATCAGCAGCATATTGAGCAGCAGCTTGACCCGGTTCTTGGCCAGCAGGATGCGCGGCAGGTTCCAAGCGACCTTGGTCTTCTCGTCCTCGAGAAAGCCGCGCGAAATCTTCTCGGCGTCGCCGGTGTCGATCTGCGAACCGGCGGAGCCCGCCGCGCCAAAGGCGATGCGGCAGAACTGCAACTTGGCGGAAGCGGTGTTGGCGCTCTTCTTGATCAGTTCGAGCGCGAAGGCCTGGGTTTCCGCGTCCTTGTCCTCGGCCAGCACTTCCAGCCCGTTGACGATGGCGCCGACCGGGCTGATCAGGTCGTGACAGACCCGCGAGCACAAGAGGGCCGCAAGATCGAGCGCTTCAAGGGGGGCTCCGGACATGGACTGTCTCCGCTGACGGGCGAGGAATCAAAAGGCTGCCAAAAAAAGGCTATCAAGGAATGGGCGAATCGCTTGTCGTATCGGCCTGTCGCGCGTGATACACCGCGCGTCCGCGACCGCCAAGGTTGGATATTTGGATTGAAACCTCCGGGAAGGGCGACAGGGCACGTGCGAGCAGCGACCGACGGACCGGAAATCACCCCCCGCCAGGCTGAACAGGTTCTCGACGATTTGAGCGAGATCGTGTCGCGCGCCGCGCTGGCGACTTTGGCCACGCCGTTTTCGTCGGTGGCCCACCGGGTCAAGAAGGACCTGTCGCCGGTGACCGCGGCCGACGAGGCCTCCGAGGCCTTGATCCTGGAAGGCCTCGCCCGGCTCTTGCCCGGCGTCGCTGTGATCGCCGAGGAAAGTGTCGGCTTGCGGCCTTCGGGTGCGCTGGGGCCGAGCTTTCTGGTGGTCGACCCGCTCGACGGCACCAAGGAGTTTCTCGCCGGCCGCGACGAATTCACCGTCAACGTCGCGCTGGTTACCAACGGCACCCCGATCGCCGGCATCATTGCCGCGCCGGCGCAGGGCCTGCTCTGGCGCGGCGTCGTTGGAGCCAAAGCCGAACGGCTACGGCTCAAATTCGGCGCTCCGCCGAGCGAGGCTTACGACCGCAGCTTCATCCGCGCGCGGCCAGCGCCGCCGCGCCTGACGGTAGCGACCTCGCGCACGCATCTCGATGAGATGACCGAAGACTTTCTATCGCGGCTGCCGGTCGCCAAACGCTATCTGTGCGGCTCGGCGGTGAAATTCTGCCATATCGCCGAAGGAACGGCCGACATCTACCCGCGGCTGTCGCCGACCCGCGAATGGGACGTCGCGGCCGGCTGCGCCATTCTCGCCGCGGCCGGTGGGGTCGTCACAATGCCCAATGGCGAGCCGCTGACTTTCGGCCATGCGGCGGAGAAATTTCTGGTGCCGGGCTTTATCGCCTGGGGCGATCCGGCCATCGCGAAAGCGGCCAGACCCGCCTGACGTCACTGCCCGATGGTGCGGGCGACGTCGGGCCATTTGCGCGTCGCGCTCTCGATGATGCGGGACGTATCGTGGAGAAAAGCCTCCCGCGCCTTGGCATTATAGAAGAGATAAAGACGCTCGCCGGCGATCGCCCAGATTTCGGGGTGACCCGGCACCGAAGTCTCCCGTTCGATCGCGACCGGGTCATAGCCGCCGAATTGCGGCGTATAGACCTCCGGACGGTCGATAAAGGCCGCCCGGTTGCCCTCGTTGAGAAAGCGCCAAACCGCGCCGTTCTGGGTCAATTCGAGGTCCGGACGGCCTTGGATTGCCTTGGTTTCGCTGAAATAGGCCACCGGATCGAAACCACTGATGGCCAGCCCGCTGGCCGGATTGACCACCAGGCGGTCGGCCGGCGACGCCTTCGGCGCCTGGGTGCCGGCCCAGAGCGCGAGCAGAATGGCGGCGATCAGGGCCAAAGTCGATATTGGCAGCCGGGGCCGGGGCGGAGGCGGCTTCCGTTGCTGGCGCGGTCTGGTCATAGTTCGGGGTGGCATATGGTTCGATTCGCACCGATTGAGGGGCCGTCGCCACATTACGGTCGTCGCGGTGAGCATAGAGTTAAGCGGGGACGGGGTTTCGACTTTCAATGGAGCATTCGATGCGCGCACCCTTGCGCTTTGCGGCCAATATTCTGGCGACCTTGAGCCTTTGCCTGCTTGCCTTCGGCGCGGACATCGCGGCGGCGCAAAGCCCGCCGCCCGGCTCGACGCCGAGCCCGCAGGCACCACAGCAAATCCAGCCGTCGCGGCCCGGGACCTTCAGCGCCGATGAGATCGTCGGCCAGGGCCACAAATTCTTCGGCTCGGTCTCGCGCGGCCTCGCCCAGGTTATCGAAAAGGCTTTCAGCCAGTGGGGACAGCCGAACGGCTACGTCCTCGGCCAGGAAGGCTCAGGCGCGTTCATCGTCGGCCTGCGCTACGGCGACGGCACGCTCTACACCAAGAACGCCGGCGACCGCCGCGTATTCTGGGAAGGTCCGTCGATCGGTTTCGACACCGGCGGCGAAGGCGCCCGCACCATGATGCTGGTCTATAACCTGCCGTCCACCGACGCGATCTACCAGCGCTTCGCCGGTATCGACGGTTCGGCTTATTTCATCGGCGGCTTCGGCATGACGGCGCTGACCGCCGACAATGTCTTGTTGGTGCCGATCCGCTCCGGCGTCGGCTTAAGGCTTGGCGCCAATATCGGCTATCTCAAGTTCACGCCGAAGGCGACCTGGAACCCGTTCTGATAGCCTGCTTTTTGCGCATGATCTTGTCCGAAAACCGGTTCCCACTTTTCGGGATCTTGCGCTAGCTCTTAACTTTTGTGACTTACACGCTTGCGCGTCGCTCGCGGCTTCCACGCCCGGCGACGCGCAGGCGGGTTTAGGTTAATCTTGGGACGTGCTGGCAGCGCCTGGCCGGTCGTGTCATGGTTTCCGCGGGGCTTTTCGCGGTGAGGGTTACAGGAGGCGCGTTCCATGATTGAACCGATCATGTATTTCGGGATCGGATTTCTCGTCGCAGCCCTTGTCGGGCTCGTCGTCGTCCCCCTCGTTCATGGCCGCGCCGTGCGCCTGACCATGCGCCGCCTGGAAGCGGCGACACCTTTGTCGATGGCCGAAATTCAGGCCGACAAAGATCAGCTGCGCGCCAAATTCGCGATGTCGACGCGACGGCTCGAAGTCAGCGTCGAGAACCTGCGCACCAAGAGCACCAGCCAGCTCGCCGAACTCGGCAAGAAGGGCGACGCCATCAACCGGCTCAAGCTCGAACTCGGCGAAAAGACCGCCACCATTTACGCGCTGGAAGCGCGCGACAAGGCGTTGCGCGACCAGTTACGCACGACGGAAGAAGAATTCTCGGTCAAGACCAGCGCCATGCTCGACGCCCAGCGCGCGTTGTATGACAAGGAATCCGAACTCGGCCGCATGATGGGCGCGCTCGACGAGCGCTCCGGCATCGCCGAATCGCAGAAGGTCGAAATCGTCGCGCTCAAGACCCAGGTCGATGCGCTGAAGGACCGGCTGACCGTCGCCAACAGCGACCTCAAGACGGTGGAAGACCGCCGCGACGCCGAGCGCGTCGAACTCAAGGCCGCGACCCATGAATTGCAGGAAGAGCGCGGCAAGGTCGAGAATCTCGGCCGCCGCGTGTCCGAACTCGAACAGGCGCTGGTGGCGCAGACCACCGAAGCCGAGCTTCTCGGCCGCCGCGCGCAGGATCTGGAAAATCGCCTCGGCGAACAGTCGCGCGCGCTTGGCGAAAGCGAAACCGACCTCAAGCATATCCGCGTCGAACTGGAAGCGGCGCGCAAGACCGAAGCCGATCTGCGCGCGGCGATTACCGAGCTGGACGATCGCGCCAATTCCGCGACCAAGCAGTTGCGCACCGAGAATGCCCAGCTCAAGGCCGAACTCGACCAGGCCCGCGACGAGCGTGACCGCTCGTCCCGCGACCTCGGCACGATGAAGCGCGAAGCGGAAGAAAGCTGGGCGTCCGAGCGCGTCGAGAACGCCTTGCTGCGCGAACGCATCAATGACGTCGCCGCCGAAGTCGCCCGCCTCGCCTCCGCGCTCGAAGGCCCCAATTCGCCGATCGACGCCATTCTGGCGGCGGAGACGGCGCGCGATCGCACCGGCCTTACCGTGGTCGGCGGCAACCCCGATGTCGGCGCTCCCGGCGGCAATCTCGCCGACCGCATCCGCGCGCTGCAAACCCATGCCTCGCGCCTGCCGAACGAGGACGAGCCCAAAGCGACGAATTGACCGCTTCGGAGTGCAGAAAAAACGCCTGTTTTGAACAAATCAGGGGCTTCGCTTGACACCCAAGCGAGGCCCTCCTTATATCGCGCCGAAATGGCCGGGCGGTTAGCTCAGCGGGAGAGCACACCCTTCACACGGGTGGGGTCATAGGTTCAATCCCTATACCGCCCACCATTTTTTTCCAGCTTTTGGCCCGCATTCGCGGACTTTTTTAATTCCACGATCTGCCTTTGTAACGCTGGCAGGACGCAAAAGCGTTCGCGCGGCAAAGCGTCCTGACTTTCACCAGGTCAGAAGAAATCGCGCACTGGCACTTTCAGTCGAAATCTTCCACCTTGGCTGACGCGCCCCCTCAAGATAGCCTGAGTACAAAGTTCTGTTTTCTATACTTCGCATATTGCTTCAAAAAAACGTCAAGCTGGAGGAAACAATGAACACCGTACTTCGCGGCGCCGCCATGGGTGCAGTCTTGGGCGCATCTGTCC
The DNA here is from genome assembly GCA_945861265.1 of Rhizobium sp. Q54. Lineage (GTDB taxonomy): Bacteria > Pseudomonadota > Alphaproteobacteria > Rhizobiales > Xanthobacteraceae > Pseudolabrys. The sequence continues at coordinate 66,204 of CAMAUC010000011.1, forward strand.
TGCTCGCCACGCTCACATCCGCCGCCGCGCAGGATTGGCCTTCGCGCAACGTCACCGTTGTCGTGCCGGTCCCGCCCGGTGTCACAAGCGATCTCGTTGCGCGCGTGGTCTTCGAACAGGTCGGAAAACAGCTTGGACAGACATTCGTGATCGAAAACCGGGTGGGAGCCGGCGGAACCATCGGCGGCAATTCGGTCGCCAAGGCAACGCCCGATGGTCATACCATCCTGGTCTGGGGCGCGATTGCAGCTGCGAACGCGCTCTATACGAAACTGCCCTACGACACGCTCAATGATTT